>JAZUSL010000064.1:0-7791 GCA_045606705.1 Bacteroidales bacterium | reverse complement strand
GACGTCATATCCGACAGGTGTTCCATTTTCGGGTTTATTCCAACTTAAATAAAGCGTAGGAGGAGCATCACCATCAACCATAGCTAATAGGTCCTTCACTGGATGACAGTGCTCTGAGTTCTCGTATGCGTAATGACTGTTGAAGATTTCTTTTGTCTCGATATTTTGTAACCATAAGGCTACTTCCAAGTCACTCATTTCTTCAACAAATGTTTCCGACATATCGTATGAGAATTCGACGCGTTGATATTCGCCGGCTTTGATGTTCATTACGTTGCCATCGGAACTGTCAAGCATCTTCATCATCACATGATGGAATTCTGTCTCTCCGTTGCTGGCGGCGTTTTCTGTTGTTGTTTTTTCGTTAATAGATACGAACGCTCTGATGCCTTCAACATCGAAATATGACATGAAGTCGGCTGTGATGTTGATGGTGTTACCGTCTATTGTATAAGCGCCTCTTATGTTGGCGAAAGCAGGTGTTTCTAAAGCATTTACGAAATTCTCTTCAGTGACAGCGGCGTTGCCTTGGTCTACTCCGTTGAGGAAAGTCTGCGGAACACCCATAACGTTATAATATATCATTCTCGCTCCGCCTTCTGCTGTATAGTATGGGTCACCGAGTTGAGGACCGTTAGTAGTATATTTTGTGTAGGTGTATTGACCTTCATGATTAGCGGTAAGTTCCGCCATCTTGATGTTCACCGATACGCAAGGTCCGCATGTTGAACTTGAGAAATGTTCAATCATAGGTGTCATCTGTGTTGAACTTAATGCCGAGATGATTTTTTTGTTCATACTATTGTCAGACTCGTCGTCATATTCTCCATTGACGGTTTGAATCTTTACTTGAAGGTCGTATGTCTTGTCTGGTGTGAATTCAAATTCGGTATCGAAAGTAAATTGTTCATATTCCATCGACTGTATGTTTGTCTCGAAAGTCTGTTCGTAAGTCTCGCCGTCAATGATGTATCTTACCTTAAGAGATTGTATCGTAGTGCTTCCAGTGTTTCTTACCGTGAAACTTATTGCTTGCTCGCCATTGTTGATGATAGAAGGCACATCGATGCTTGTGAGTTGAACGCTGAGATTTTCTACGATATAAACTTGGAAATCGTCGAAATACCAGTCGCTGATAGCATTGGAGTTTCCTTCAAAATAGATGCTGAACAAAACATTATTCTTGCCCATATCCGGACCTTCAATGGTCTCTAAGATAGTGAATTGTCCGTTGGCGTTATATTCTTGCGACCAAACTGAATTCCATGTGTTTCCATTGTCGGAAGAAGTAGCGACACCAACGATGGCATGGTTGCTTCCAAAAAATGAAGGATAATGTTTTAACGACAAAACCGCTGAAGTTACATCACTTAAGTCGACAGGTGTTGACACGAAATAAGCGATTCCATTGAAAGGTGGTGTCCATTTAAGTTGAAGTTCGTTGGGTTTTCCACCAGAGATGTTACTTGTTGAGATGTACCAATTATAGGTTCCGTTTCCCATTGGAGTCCAACCTGATGGCAATGTCGCATCATCAAATGCCTGATTAATGATATAAACGTTTTCTTGTGAAAAAACAGTGATGCTGAATAAAAAAGCGAAAGCTAAAAGTAATGATTTTTTCATTGAAATAAATTTATTAAATGAGAAAGCAAAGATAGCAAAATTGACAAATGACTTATGGCAAAAGACAAAAGTTTTTTTGAAATGAGAGATATGATTTTTTTGAATTATTTTTTAGTTAAAATAGAGCAAAATATGTTAAAGATTTTTATGATTTTTTTTCTTGACAAAAGATTATTATTGTTATATTTTTGCAAAGAACTAAAAATTAATATTTATGAGAAAACATACTGGTAAACTAAGGTATAAAGAGGCTTTCCTCACAACAGTCTTTACGTTTGGCGGAATATATATTACCTTCATTATTATGTCATTTATAGATGGCGGTAATGCTGTAGATAATTTATTTCAATACGAATCATCTATTGGTGGATTATATGTGAATTTGTTTGCGATGATTAGCGTTTCTTATTCTAAATTCGCAAATGAAGAATTTGTCCATAAGGTGGTGTATTGGTTGTGTTTGATTTCTTTTGTTGTAATAATAACAATATACTCGCAAGCAAGATGCATGACAGAAAATACAATATCATTAGTAGTTAGATGGTTGGAACATCCTATTTTGTCTGTAGTTTTGCAACTGATCTTTGTAATATTGATATTTTTAATATCTATGCAAAAGGAATATATAGTTCGTATAACATTTAGAAAGAAAGGAAAATAGTATGACAACATTGTTATTGATATTAATTTCTACTTTTATTTTCTTGCCTTATATAATATTTAATACAAAGAAGAAAGTCAGTAGAATTAAATCTGAGAATATTGTGCAGTTATATGTAGCAGAGGCCGGACCAACAAAGTATTTCTTTAGGAAAAAGACAGATATGATGTCATTGGTGGATGTTGATAGTGAAAGTATTTCAATGAATCCTGACCTTCAATATTTTGTTGTAGAAAATAATTGTATGGAATATAAAGGAGTATATGATGGTGACATTGTAGGTGTTAAAATGTTTGATGAGAAAGATAAAGATTCGTTATTATATAAACCTGGTGACATGTTGTTGATATTCCTTGATGATGAGCATTTTAGAGGATATAAGATCAGAGAATTAGGATATGCAACAGAATCTAATACCGAATATTACACCTATCATTATAAAAACGGTGTCAAGACCCATTCTTCAAGACCTCATTCGATTGATTCCATTAAAGGTGTTGTGATGGAAATTCATCAAGCGAGTGCATACGCAATTGAGGCGCATCATTGATAAAAAATATCATTGATGCGCCTCAAAACCTTGTGACTCTGCAACCTTACGACCGTTATTCCACAATCATCTTCTTCGTCACGCTGCCGTTTTCTGTTTCAATGTTGATGAAATAAATACCTGGAATATAATCTGAAACATTGATTTCAATTTCGTCTTTAGCTGCGGACGTGGCAGGCTGCGTCCCTATAGTTATTTCTTCAATCAAAATTCCTAAATAATTATAAACTCTAACTGCTGACAGCTGACAGCTATTAGCTGATAGCTTAACAAAGTCCTTCGCCGGATTTGGATAGATGCTGCAATTGACAACGCTCTCAATTTCTTCAACGTCATCCCAGTTCTCGTCGATTAATTTAATCGTTCCTACTGATGTAATTCCGTCTTCATAAACAGCAACCACTTCAGCGGTGTGACCTTGATAGTCGAGTGGTATTATGCTTTCAACTATCTCTTCATTAGAATAGAAAGTGTCTAAGTTATAATTCTCTTCAATCAATTCACCATTGACATAGATGTTATATGCTACTGGTTCTCTTTCTTCCGGTGCGTCCCAGTTGAGATATAACTTCTGAACATTGTCGCCGCCAATCGATGCGGTGAGGTTGCTCACAGGATAGCAATGTTCGGTATAACCGTATGCGAAATTACTGTTGAATACTTCTTTGGTATCGTAATTTTGCAACCACATAACTACCTCCAAATCGTTCATATCTTCAACGAAAGTCGATGACATATCGCATGATAATTCAAGTCTGTGATATTCTCCTGCATTGATGGAAGTTATTTCGTTGCCATCGGCGTCTTCCAACATCTTCATCATTACGTGATGATATTGTGTCTCTTCATCGTTGCCGAGATTGTTTGTCGTTGTCTTCTCACTTACAGCCACGAATGCTCTCACGTTTTCGATATTTGCGTAAGCCATGAAATCGGCAATGACGTTGATGGTATTGCCTTCAACGGTGAAGCTGCCTTTGATGTCGAAGTAAGCAGGATTTTGCAATGCCAAGTCGATGTCTTCTGCTGTTGCTGCTGCATAACCTTGTGATACCGCATCGACGAATGTCTCAGGCACGCCCATCACTGCGTAATAATTTTTTCTCAAGATGCTTTCCTCTGTCCAGTATGGGTCGCCGCCTGGTGTGCCGTCTTCAAGAAGCGGAAGGTCGATAGGATATTTTATGTAAGAACATTTTCCGGCGTATGTGCTAACATGACCGTCCATGATCTGGTTGATAGGAATGCACGGATAGTCGCAGGTTGAAGCAGTGAAGTGTTCCAAGAGAACGACTTTCTGACTTTCTCTCATGGCGAGATGAACTTCTTTCAACAAGAAACCGCTGCTGCCATTGTAATTTTCTCCGTTTACCTTAGAAACACCTATCTCAATGGCGTGTGAATATCCGAAGTAAATCGTTTGAGGGAATGCGCTTTCTATGGTAAACTGTGCTGTTTCGAAAGGAGCCAAGTTGGTATCGAAGCTATAAGTCTCGTAGCCGTCTTCATAATAGAGCGACAGATCCACGTCGAAACTTGTCACCGTCGTCAATCCAGTGTTTCTGACAGTAAAGGATATTCCGTCGTTATAGTCTGTTCCTATGATGTTAGGTACGTCGATGCTCACGAGTTCGAGATCTAATTCTTCTTGTTTGAATACTTCGATGTCGTCGAAGTACCAGTTGTTGACGAGATATGAGTTGCCTGTGAAGTAGATGCACATCAGCACATCAGGTTTTCCCATGTCGGGAGTGCTGATGGTGTGATTCTCGTTGAAGGCGGCAATCTCGACATAAGTCTGCTGCCATCCTGTGTTCCATGTCGCGCCGCCGTCTGATGAAGTGGCGATGCCTATGGTGTTCTCTCCGATGTAGTTGTCGTGATAATGTTTGAACGACACCATGACTTCCGATACGTCGGTGAAGTCGAATGCCGGCATGACAAGACGTGATGTTCCGTTAAATTCCGGTGCCCAGTTCATGCAGATTTCGTTAGGCAGTCCGCCCGACTTCGCGCTCGTGGATATTGACCAGTTCGCGGCATGATTGTCTACATACCAACCTTCAGGCATGTCGGTGCCGTCGAATGTTTCATGTAAGAGACTCGCCCTGTTCTGAGCAAAAGACGCTATTGAAAACAATAGCGCGAATGTTAGGAGTAATGATTTTTTCATGACTGTTTTGTTTAAAGTTTAAGGTTTAAAGCTTAAGGTAAAGATTACCCGACCTTAAACCTTAAACCTTAAGCCTTAAACCAATTATTATTCAACGACTATCTTCTTAGTCACATTTCCATTCTCAGTCTGAATGTTGAAGAAATAGATTCCAGGATTGTAGTCTGAAACATTGATTTCAGTTTCGTTAGAATTGATTTCGATTTCTTCAACCAACATACCTAAAGTATTATATACCTTGACTGTTGTCTGTTGACTATTGTCTGTTGTCACTTTAACAAAGTCAGATGCCGGATTAGGATAGACATTAAATGAAGAAGTTTCATTTATCTCACTCACATTCACTCCTGAGGCGAATATATCTATAAGGCTGACAGATGATTTATCGTCGGCATACATTGTCCTGACTTCAACATAGTGATTTTTAGGCATATTATATAATTCTGTTGCCAATTCGTTGTTTGTATATGAAGTAGATGTATAGTTCTCCTCCATCAAAACTCCGTTGATATAGATGTTATATCCTGTTGGAGTGCCAGTTTCAGGTGCTTCCCAAGCTACATTTATCGCTGAGCCATCTTCGCTGAAATCTGCTGTCAAATTCTGAACCGGGTAGCAATGTTCTGTATATTCGTAAGCGAAACGGCTGTTGAATATTTCTCTCGAGACGGGGTCTTGTATCCACAATGATACTTCAAGGTCGTTCATTTCTTCGACGAATGTTGACGACATATCGAAAGAATATTCGAAGCGTTTATATTCACCGATATTCAACTCCAATGGATTTCCGTTTCCGTCTTCTAACATCTTCATTAAGATATGGTGGAATTCTGTCTCGCCGTTTGTGCCTACGTTACCTGTTGTTGTCTTTTCATTGATAGAGATGTATGCGTTGATGCCACTCATATTGAAATAAGACATGAAGTCGGCGGTGACATTGATGGTGTTACCTTGCACGTTGAAAGCGCCTCTCACGTCGGCGAAAGCTGGTGTTGCGTAATGCTCGTCTAATGCACCCTGAGTGACACTTGTAAATCCTTGGTCGATACCATCCAAGAAAGTCTGAGGTGCTGCGTTGCAAGCGTAGAACGCCACTCTTGTTCTTACATCGTCATTGCAATAAGGGTCGCCAGAGCCAGGCCAGTAGCATGGATATTTTGTATATGTGTATTTGCCTGGGTTGGCAGCTGTGAGGTTTGCCATAGCATAATTGACATTTACGCATGGAGGACATGTCGAACTTGAGAAGTGTTCTATCATAGGTATTCTCTGAGCGATACCAGCTGAAACGTTAAATGTTTTGTCCATTCCGTTGTTGTTGGTGTCATCGTCTACTGTTCCGTTAACATCAGTGATATCGATAGGAATGTTATATGTTCCAGGGTTTAGGTCGAAACTTATCTGCAATGTAAACTGTGCTATTTCAAACGGAGCGAGGTTAGTCTCAAAAGTCTGTGGAGCTGTCGTTCCACAATAACCTGCTGATATGTCAACAGTTTCTATGGTAAATGATTCTATGGTGGTTGCACCCATATTTTGTACAGTGAACGACACTTCTGTCACGCCGGCGTTGACGATGTTAGGAACATCGATACTGACGAGTTTGAGATCTAAGTTTTCTTGCGTGAAAATTTCAATATCATCGAAATACCAGTCGTTGATGTTATATGAATAGCCTTCGTAGTAGATGCAGAAATAGACATTTTCCTTGCCCATATCCGGTGTCGAGATTAGTTCGCTCACTGAACCGCCACCTGTTGAGTTGTATGTCTGCGACCATCCTGTGTTCCATGTGGATCCGTCAGATGATGTTGCGATACCGATATTGTGTGCACCTGAAAAATTGTCTAAATAATGTTTGAAAGATACTACGACACTTTCTACATCTGTAAGATTAACAGGTGTCATTACGACGCGACTTATTCCGTTGAAAGAAGGATAGTAGTTGATTTTTAATTCGTTGGCGTCGCCGCCAGCCTTGTTGCTATGTACGATAGACCAGTTGCTGGTACCAAGACCGTTGATTGTCCATCCTTCAGGCATGTCTGTTCCGTCGAATGTTTCATGTAATAAGCTTGCTCTGTTCTGAGCGAACATCGCTGTAGATAGCAATAATGCTAATACGAAAAGTAATGTTTTTTTCATAGGCATAGATTTTAAAATTATTTATGCGCAAATATAATAAAAGTCAATGAATAACAGACAACGGACAACGGATTTTTTTTTGAACGTTGAACTAAGACTTTTGACTGTTAGCTTTTTGAACTCTGCGTTCCTTTGCGTCTTTGCGAGAAATAATTAGAAAATTGCTTAAGACCTTGCGACCTTATAAACTGCGAACTATAAGTCTTGACTCAAAGTTCAAAGCTTAATGTAAAGATCACCCGACCTTAAACCTTAAACCTTAAGCCTTAAACCAATTATTATTCAACGACTATCTTCTTAGTCACATTTCCATTCTCAGTCTGAATATTGAAGAAATAGATTCCAGGATTGTAGTCTGAAACATTGATTTCAGTTTCGTTAGAATTGATTTCGATTTCTTCAACCAACATACCTAAGATATTGTAGATTCTGACTGTTGTCTGTTGTCTGTTGACTGTTGACAATCTAACAACGTCTTTCGCTGGATTAGGATAGACAGAGATGTTTCCGCACGTCGTTTCTTCAACATTCGTATCGCGAACAATAATCATAGCTACACCAACCGATGTCTTTCCGTCTTCATAAACAGCTACAACTTCAGCTGTTTTAGCATTGTAACAAATATCCTCATCTTCA
>JAZUSL010000063.1:0-143501 GCA_045606705.1 Bacteroidales bacterium | reverse complement strand
TTCTCGTTCAGTTGCTCGACACTTGGGGCGTGTGCCCCTTCTTCGTACAACTCCTTGATTTCGTCAAGCGAGAAACCGAGACTTTGCAATTGGCGGATAGTGTTGAGCCTTTGCATCTGTTCAACGCTATAATAACGATAGCCCGTCCACTCATCCACTTCGCAGGGAAACAATAACCCTTTTTGTTCGTAGTGGCGCAGGGTCTTCACTGTCACTTGCATCATCTGTGAGAACTCTCCGATTTTTAACTTTGTTTTTCCTCTCATAATCGCACGATTTTTAGTCTGATTTCGAAATCTGTGGCAAAGTTAGTGTATGCCCTTGGGTACGAGTCAAGAAAAAGTCGAAAATTTTCAAAGTTTTATTTGACTGTAAGTTCAAAGTCGTAATAATTCGTCCATAGAATGCTTATTGTCACGACTTCTTTGTAATTTTGCAATATGATTCAAGAGAATTTTAAGTTTTACAAACCATGTGAGCTGTTACGGCCTTACGTCAGGTATTATTGGGTATTCAAAAGCGAGCAATCTTTGAAGACCTATACCTTTCCTATTGGCTGTCCTCAAATCATTTTTCACAAACAAGAGCCGTTGTCTATTCCTGAGCTGGATACGGTACAAAATAAACTGACCATCAGCGGACAGGTTAATTTCTCTTCACATCTGTGTGCCAATGGGAAAATAGAAATGATTGTTGTCGTATTCTATCCACATACGATGAATATGTTTCTTCATTTACCGGTATCACTTTTTTACAATCAGGAAATCTCGGGTTATGATATTGAAGACAAAGGATTGAATGTCTTGGCCGAACAGGTTTTTGAATGTGAAGACAATAATGTATGTGTAAATAGGATAGAAGAATGGTTGTTGGCTCGACTGGCTTGTAATTTTGACCATACTGATTACGGGATAAATCGTATTCATGCGGCAATCAAAGAAATCTGCATACATACTCACAACACTGTCGAGGAATTGTCCTACACTTGTTGTTTGAGTAAGAAACAGTTTGAGCGAGAATTCAATACATTGGTTGGTATGAATCCAAAGGAATACATTCGCATTGTCCGTTTCCAAAAAGCATTGGCACTATTGCAGCAGAAAAGGAATGACATTAATCATGCAAAAATAGCTTATGCAAGCGGTTATGCCGACCAATCTCATTACATACGGGAATTCAAAAGGCTATCAAGATATACGCCACAATCATTGCTCAAAATATCAGAACCTTATTCTGATTTGTTTACCATACCCGTCTGAATGTCTCGTTTGTTCTATTTTCAAACAATGCGTTCCTATACTTTTGCAATTTGAATTTAAATTTGTAAAAGTATGAGAGAAGTTAATCCCAAGGAAACAAGTCGGGCATATGCCTTTGAAATGTGGATGAATGCACCCATGCCGATGGTGACATTCTTCAAAACACTTGACGTGTCAAATCTTGTAAAAATCAGCAGAAAGAAAAGACTGAAATTCAATATGCTGATGTGTTATTGCATTGGGCGGGCTGCCAGTAAAATAAAGGAATTCTATTTATTGCCTGTAGGAGATAAGTTGATGCAATATGACACCATTGCCGTTAACACCATCGTTGCTAACAGAGATGGAGAAGTGAGTTCGTGCGATATTCCATTTACTGATGATTTGTTTGAATTTAATCAAAATTATATACATCTGACCACTCAAGTCGCGGATAGTTGCATTCATCACGATCTTCATAAGAGTATGGTGATTGGCACATCTGCATTGGCTAAATACGAAATAGATGGTGCAGTAGGTATGTATAGCGGGATATTCAACAATCCTTTTATGATTTGGGGTAAATACAAACGCCTTTTATTCAAAACAACACTTACTGTTTCGTTCCAATTTCATCATACACAGATGGACGGAGCGCATGCGTCGATGTTTTTAGATAGAATTCAATCAGAAATCAATAAAATTAGAATATAATTAGGAGAAACATTTCTTATAAATTTCTACCGATAAAATGTTGAGTAGGACAATTCAGAATATATTGTCAGGGGACATAGATTTTGCAAATAAAGGCATACTAAATACAAATACATTGGGTTTTGAGCGAGCTTTTTTGCTAATTCATATTTGCAGATGTTTGTATTTCATCACTTTTTACCTCAAAAACAGGCATTTTTGTCCCCCGAAGTGCCCGAGGGACAAAAAAAAGGACAAAAAAATACGTCCCTCGAGTGCCTGGGGCACAAACGAGGGACAAAATTGATTTTTTGCGCTTTGCTTATATTAATCGCAAATCTATTCTATTTGGTTGTTATTCAATGTGTTAGCAGATGATTTGTGCTTAAAATTATCGATTTGTATTATATTTGCTAATAGATTGATTATCAACATGCTAACTAATCGCTATTTTCCGATGCAGAAACTTTTTTATTATATTTATAATATTGATTTTATGTTGTTTAATGTATATTTTAAATATTTCGAGCAACAAAATAGCAACAAATTATTAAAAAAAGCCCCTTTTATTATTATAATAATCGGGGCTAAATCGCAATACCGATATGTAATCAGTCGTGCAAAAATAAACATTTTTCTGTTACAGACTACCTTAATTGATATCTAAATCCTCCTTTTGCAAATGGTAATAACTTGTTGCCTGTTGCTACTATCCCAACATCTGCATTTATGCTCCATTTTTCATTGATTCTAAAATTTGCATTTCCGTCAAGTAGAATATTCCAACCATCACAATTAAGCAGAGAGACACCTATGTTAGCGGTTAATCTTTTAGGCGGTATGATAATATCTTTTTGCATCGTAACAAATATCTCTTTACGATGGATAAGAAAGCTGTCGAGCGTAACATTGTATCCTGATACATAAATGTCGGCCAGACTATCACCAAAATGATAAGAAGATAATGGAAGAATCACATACACTGTATCATTCAGCGTTACTGTATCATGCGCAGGGATAAGTGTGTAATCGGTAATTACGCTATCTTTCTTTTGTATATTATATATTATTGTATCACGGTAGTTAATATTATATATTGTGGTATCTCTGATACTTATTTTGCTTTCAGTTCTTCCGTTATCATAGCGGACAACCGAATGCAGAATGATAATAGCTGATAGAAATACTATTGCTGTAATTACAATTCTTTTTTTCATGTTCCGAATAATGTAACTTTGTGTGAATTATCCTCATCATAACAATCAATGTGTAGCCAATTGACATCATCTTCCAATCTGATTGGGTAAGGAAGCAAGTCTTCATTCATTTGAATTTTTCTTCTCATTTCTTGTGCTGTCATCTGAGGACTGCTCAGATCTCCACCTATTCCGAGATGGTGTGCCGAGAGATATACAATGTCGGCATCTGTCTTCGCCTTGACAATTTCACAAAGATTGCATCTAAGTCCACGCTGTGTAAGCATCTTAGTATTGCATACCAATGGCACTTTCAGAATCTTTGTTCGTAACACAAGCAATGTATGGAGATATAGTGTCGATAGAAACATCCACGAACGCTCGCCGTGCTTTTTGAAGACGTGAGGACAAACAAGTTCTTTGATGTTGAAGTATTTCTTCAATTCTTCAATAATTTCATCTCTGTTCATCGTCTTTTCCCTTCCTTATTTCTTCATATAATTTAATCGCTGTCTTTATAGACTTGCAGTCTATCATCTCCTTTAGTATTGGAAGAGACTTTAAGACTACATCATCAACTTCTGCTGCATGAGATTTAGCACGCGAAAGATTCTCGAGGACGCTCCTGCCTTCTATTATAATAACAGCCAAAGTGCTGATAATGGCAGCATACGGAATTGAATACCATGGAAAACATAAACCTAACCAGTCAATCAGGATGCCGATTATAACGGCAACATAGTAATCGGTAATCTTATTGATTGTCTTTCTCAGAATATGACTTCTGATTGGTTCGCCAATCTTTTTTGCTGCTCTGATTCCTGTGTAAAGGTCGAGGATGACAGCTATTGCCACAATTACAAAACACATGAATATTATTGTAATGCCATGACCTATATCCTGTGTTGTGTTGAAATGCAAGTTCATAATTCATAGTTTTTAATGTTAAACATATCTTTCTTTGCCCATCCTTTAGTGAGGATAGATTGAACGTAGGCTATAGAAGCATAGTAAAAGTTACTCAACTCCTCAATGGTCGTGAATTCGTGATATACCGGCTCATCGTCTGTTCCAAACTTAAACTTAACGGGTAATGTTGTACCGTTGCTCATTACCGCAGCATCAAACGCCGCCTTATAATTGAATTGGTTTTCCATACTCAGCCACACATGTAAGCCATTCCACGAAAAGCCTGATATTATTTCCTGGTCTATTTCAGCGTTATAATAGGAAATAATAACATTTCTGATTTCTTCTTCCGTAGGCTGATGGTCGAAATCCTCTTCCATATACTCGATGATGCCCTCATCTTTCTCTTGGAAATCCCAACGGATTCTCCATTTGTTTTTCTTTGGATTGATACATTCTATATGCTTTGCAGCATTACCTGATGATTTTCTCATGATCGATTTTTTTAAGTTAAACAAAAATGTATCTGTTGAAACCTTTGCATCTAACAGATTTAACGCTGCACAAAACCTTACCCAGTAAGTCTTGTTCTTTCATTTGGTCGAGAATGGATTTGTTTTCTCCGTCTCCAGTAAAGAGCTTCTGAATGGTTTCGTTTGGTTTATCTATATTACGTTTTACCGATACCAGATATTTTCCTATCGGCATAGGTACTCTCTCCGGATATAAGAACCCGTCAGGTGGAGTGATTCCATGATTGGTATAGTTCTCAAGCTCTCTACGTTGCTGAGCAACTTTTTCCTCATATTCTCTGCGTTGTGGTTTCGTGACGATATTTGTCTCGAAGTCCATAATCAGAAATTCTTCGCCAACGAGTTCTGATATATTTATCTCATTACCTTCAAAACGTTTCTTTCCGTCTTGATATTTAGCTTTAATGCCCGTATCGCTAAGTCTTTTAAATTCTGTTATACTCATACCTGTTAATGTTTTAAATAAATTAATGCAGTTGGCATGCTTACATTGCCCGTATAGTGAAGCAATTACCTCCTGTCTTCTACGTTTACTTTTGATTTTATGCAGTTTCCGTGCTGCATTCTTCTTATTACGTTTCCTCAATCTTACGTTATCATGCCCGTAAATAACGTAGCCAAGAAAATCAATTCCTAATCGGGTAGGGAAGACCCTTTCATTCTCTTTGATGGATAATCCCATCAGAGAGGTTCTTTCGTGAATTATGTCGCGAATTTTCCATAGTTCAGACTTGGAACTTCCGAAAATTACGCCATCATCACAGTATCTATAATAATACTTTACTCCACAATGATCCTTTATGTAATGGTCAATATATGAAGATAATAATATATTGCCAAAACCTTGTGACGACCGTAAGCCTATGCTTAGTCCGGAAGGCATCATTTCAACAAATCTTTCAAAAATTGTCATGAGGATTTTATCCTTGAACATCTTTCTGAGAGTATTAAGCATAATTTCTTGATTGATACTTTCATAAAACTTTTTAATGTCGAATTTGTAACAGAATTTAGTACCTTTGGGATCTTTTAGGAGGTCTCTTTGAATCAACGATTTCAGATCGTGCATTCCTCTTCTTCTAATACTCGCACCTGTTGTACGAATGTATTTCCTGAATACAAGTTTTTCAACGACATGCATAATCGCATTACATCCGATACGTTCATATAAATTTATTGACTGAACACGTCTGATTTTAGGACCGTCATTCACTTCATATTCACGATAGCCTGTAATAGTAAATGTCCCAGTTCTGATTTCATTTTGTAACTTTTCAATGATTTCGTCCCTATGCTTAAGGATATAACGTCCTGCTCGTTGATTCTTACGTTTTCTGCCACGCAATACAACATCAATAGATTGGCTGATATTGCTATACTCGCATATCTTATCAATTATTCCGCTTGTTTTTCCGATTCTTTTCATGTTTCCTTCAATTACGAGGTCTGACTTTTTCGGCTGACTCTCATCCCTACTAAACTCTACCTCCGTTATCTGTTTTTCAGTTTTCCAATAATTGCTGTTACTGAGGCTCATTCCCATTGGCACTGCAATGATGACACGTCATCGATGCTGTACGCCATTTGCATATTATTGTACGCAAGACGAGACCCGTAGTTCGCGTTCACGTTAGCGGAATCGTTATTCGCATTCGCATACGAAACGCCGCCATACGCATTCGCATAGTAGTTCGAGCGAGCGACCACACGAGCCCAAGCCTGAGAAATCCACCTTTCATATCTTTATGTTTTAGGTGCAGGGGCAGTCGCCCCCGCACTTCGCTGTTAAACGCTTATCGACCTAAAATTATTCACTGATGAAGCCCATTTTATATTACCACGGAAGGCAAGACGAGACCCGTAGTACGCGCTCACGTAAGCGGAACCGTAATTCGCATTCGCATACGAAACGCCGCCATACGCAATCGCAAAGCAGTACGAGCGAGCGACCACACGAGCTGTAGTACCATTCTGATAAGTAGCATCATGATAATGTGATGTACTTGAAGCACCTTCACGTGCACATATAGTATCCATATATCTACCATGAACAACACTTATAGAATACAGATAAGAACCAGATATCTTAAGTCCTTGAATGCTTCTCGTACTTCCATCAGGAAGTTCTATGACATATTTGTAATCTACAGATTTTTTACAGAAATCTATTTTTTCAAGCCATTCTAATTTATTGCCCTGCCAATTTTCGTAACCCATAACAGATGGCGATGATATATTTTTAATTGTGCCAGCTTCTTTATCATTCCATGTGTATGCGGACTTTGCTGTTGGGTCCTCAGGATTGGAAAAAGTATCATTCATGCCACAAATATTAGTATTGCCATTAGTTCTTGTATATGTTTCAGTGCCGTAACCACAGATGCCTTGCGAGTCTCTCTCTCCATATTTAGCGAAGAACAGATTGCCCACATTCTTGTGCATTTCCCAATCTATAAGTTGGAAACCATTGCCGACATTTTTGGCATATACCTTGAAGTCTGCTTGCGACACGCTTCCCGTTGAAACAGAGCCACTGATAGAATGAAGCAAGTCATCTTTTAGCACAGCTTCGTAAACACCGACCAAACATTCTTGAGCTTCCACCCAATCTGGTTCAATAGCTTCAATCTTATCGGATTTAGTCAATAACACATAATCGAAATCAGCGTTGGTGACGATTGTGAATGCAAGTTTGACAGCGTTGACTGGAATATCAGTAAAGCAGTACATTCCATTGATTATTCCATTTTCGGAGGTTGCGCGCATTCTCTTTACAACATTGTTATTAGCATCTAAGAAGATAGCTCCGTACAAGGCTGATGACATTCCAGGATAACGCACCTGCTTATAACCTCCTGTCACATCAACATATACTATGCTGTTAGCACTTACTGCTGTTTCAGCACTTTCAAGAGTTGTGTAATCTACAGCAGATCTGACAGCATAGCCGCTTTTCTTATCCAACACATCTAATGTTTTTTTGACATAATCACCTGTTGAAGAAGGACATTCTTCATTGGAAGAGTATAAAGAATATTTCTTCTTATTAAGAAGGTCATTTATGCCCTTATACCAATAATGTGGTTCATATATCATTACGTTACCCTCACTGCCTTTAAGGTCAGCTGGTGTAGCATTGTTAAAATTATCATTATCGGCGTAATAATTGGAATTTTCATCATGCAATTGGCAGATGGTCACTTCTCCAGCTGCTGTCTTCTTAGCTAACACACGATGTCTTTGCTTAAGTATCTTATTGATATGTCCGCTCGGTACATATTTCTTGCTGTAATAATATCCAGTTCTGTTATCGAGGTTAGTAATGTTGGCGCTATCAGCGACAGTATCATCGAACATGATTGTTGTATAATCAGGCTGAATGATGTTTAACTCAGGATAATGAGTAGAAAAGACTTGATAAATGTCATCTTCAAGATATTGTGTCAATCTGTAAGTTCCAACCAACGCACATGTATCTGTTGCATTGCCGTCTCCGTCGATACCGCCTTTTGTCATATATTGCTCGAGCAAAGAACCATCGCCTTCCATATCTATGCCCGTAACACGGATACGTTTTACGTTGCTGCATCTTGACAGTAATGTCTCCCAGTTAAGGTTAGGACACGATGAAAATCTGAATGTCTCTATGTTAGAATAATTATCAATGATAAGGTTGTTCATGCTCAAGTTAGGCAGATATTCTAATCTTAATGTTTTGATTGAACCAGGAATACGTGCATAATTTAATGGTGCGCCCTCTGCGAATACTACACCTTGAACATTTACGCCTCCGGCATCCAATCTTTCAAGTTTAGTCTGATTTGCGAAATTGAGCTCAGTCGATGATAGTGTTCCTGTGCGTGCGCTATTCTGTCCATTGAGATTGATGTCTTTTAACTGACTGCACTTGTCGAGTACAAGACACCATCCTGAAGACCCGTTGTTATAAGTGCTGATGTTTAGTTTCTGGAGCACCTTGCATTTGTTAAGATTCAAGTCGCCTGTAAGATTGTCAGCAGCACCTCTCATGTCGAGTTCTTTCATTCTGCTTGCACCATATACACGTATAGGGTCATTTACAGTGAATGCATTGTTGAATGTCAATGTCACCGTTTCATCTTCTCCTGCCGCTTGTGATGCTTGAAGTGTAGGTTGATTATTCGTGCCATAACCATAGTAGTAATCCTCTATCGAAGTGACCACAATAGTATTGGCTGGTGTTGCAGCTTCTCTACTCATGTACATGTCGATGTTGTCTGATCTGTAGGCTCCCGTCTCATACTTAGCGTCAAGCAAGGCGAATCTATTAATGATGGTATGTGTGCGGTGCGCCTCCCTGCTACCTTGTAATGCGTAGATATAAGGGTATTTGGTAAGTGTTCCTTGCACGTCCACACCTTCAATCTGTGGAACGATATATTTAAAATGTCCCGACTTGTTGTATTGACGTTCAGACCAGTTGCCGGCCTGTTCATCGTTGAACATCGCCAAAGCACGCTCAACAGTGAGCTTTTCACGAAGAGAAGCAGCGCAGGCTTTCAGCTCGCTTTCAAGGTTTGCGAGTACAAGACACCATAACCATGAATTATGACCTTCGAATGCATATTTGCTTTTCTCGGCGTCCCAAGTTTCCCTGTTTAATGTGTAGAGATAGGCAAGGAAGCTGTCGTTACGCCCTAATAAGGCGGTATCTCCATCATAATATGTGATATACCATTTCATACCGTCCCATGTTCTCATAAGCATATTCTTCGCTCTCTGATCAACAAGTGCGAAGTAGTCTGTAAAGAGATAGTATGTTAGCAAATAGTTGACATCGAAGTATTGCGAGACTTCATTCTTAAATTTGGAGCTCGTGAATGAGGATATGTCTTTGTAATTGACAGTGTCAGCACCTGCAGGAATACACGATTTGACCCATGAGAAGAGACGTTTAACCGCTGTTTTATGCTTATCTTCGCATACATCACCATCTTCCTCTATCGCTTTAGATTGTGACCAATATAAGTCTTTAGGGTAATTAAACTCTAAAGCGTCATCAAATTCGTTTTCAAGCTGAGCATCCAAATCATTGTCAACCTGGAACAAGCACAGCTTCTGCGTATTGTTCAAGAACTCAAATGTGATAGGACAATCCCATTCAATCTCTGAACCGTCAAAACCAATGACATCTTCCATGCCAAATAACGGTCCGCTATTTGACTTTTCATTATTGAAGTTATATTGTCCGTAATACTGAGGTACCTCATCAATTGTTTCCGCTGCGAATATATCAATAGGGAAACCGTCAATGGAACTTCTGATATTGCTGTCTTCAACCTGTGCTGGCGTCAGTAATCCCAACTCCTTATATAAGGAGTTAAATAATTTTGCACCAGCAGTATTATGTGTCATGGAACTATCCGAGAAGTCACATTTCATACAGAATAGATTCATCGGTATAGAACCTGGTCTCATTGGATATTTGTTTTTTCTCTTGCCTTTGGAATCTACGTCTGTTTGTTCAACACCATTGATAAAGAGTGTCGGATTAGTTCCTTTCGCGAAGTATATACGATAGTTCTTGCGAGGATATTTAGTCGATGACGTTCCTTGAATACGGATATAGCAATCTTTAAGGACAAAATCGTATTCCTTTCCGAAAAGTGAATAGAAATAAACGTCAGAAGGAAAATCTGTATCCTTATTGTTCTCGGCATTAATGGGATCAAGACCGCCTTCACGTATAAACAGCAACACACCTTTACCTTTAGCTCTTAATTTATCAATGTCAATATTACTGCCATCTTCATCAAGAACTTCATTTGATAGGAACAAATCGCTCATTTCCGTACTTGTAGGACGATCCACAATGTAGTTGCCCAATTCTTCATCGTCTGTAATAGCACGGTTATATACACGCACGATACGGGCGTCAATATCCGCAAACGAGCTATCAAGGGTAATGCCTTGTGCTACGTCTTGCTGGAAGTTGTCACCTTCTGCGTAGATGTCTGCTTTGCTACGGATACCATTAACATACAACTCAATCAAGCGTCCTTCCGTTCTCTTTCCGATAACGAAAGCGACTTTGAGCAACATATCAGAAGCAAACTTCGAGCCTACACCAACATTGGTAACTACAATATTTCCATCATCATCTTCAACTTCCTTGACTGAACCTGTGTACATGGAAGCCTCCTCAGCGGTTATCTGGAATCCTTTGGTACCGTTCATGCAGGTAATAACATCTGCATTTCTATCCATCACGTTAGAGATTGTAAACTCCATTTCGATAGTACAACCGTCTTTTGCGACATCGGTCTCAAACGGTTTGTAATCGATGATAGCCTTTGCTCCATTACGCAAGCGCAAAACGTCTCCAAACCAACCGCTCGATTTCCAGTCCACATTTTCAAAAGTGGTCTTGATGTCTCCGTAGCTCCAGTTTGCAGGATTTTCCTCGTCATTGCTTCGTCCTGCTGCCGAAAGGCGCAAAACAAGTCCCTGCGTTGCTTCTCCTACTGCAACATCGCTTTCTGTTACATCTACCTTGAAATTGTACTTTGTCGAGCGACAAACGAACTGCACTTGAACCGTTCCTTGTGTTGTGAAACGGTTTACATAAGTTTGCATTGAACGTGGTACGCTCAACGTACGGATAACTGTTCCATTCTGCAATTCTTGAACGCTTGCAGGCGTTGTGTTCGGATCGTAAGCGATATAGTCAAACTTCATTTCCTCGTACTGTCCTACTTCAAGGGTAGGCGTAAGGTGGTCGCTGAAAAGGATTGTCCCGTTCTTGTTGGTGTACTTGATACCGATAAAAGGAGTGTTCAATCCTGCCTTTAGAATGTCGATATAAATACTATCTGATAGAAGTCCGTTGCGTTCTGCCACGAGCTGGACGGTGTGACGTCCGCTTGTCAGCGTAGATGCTTGAATAATGAATGAACCGTTAACCGTACCCGATTTGTTGATAGTCTGTGTGGATGGTGTTGATGAACCATCAATATACATCGATACGTCCTTTGTACCGCTTCCGGTAATCGTGAAAGGAATCTCTATTGTATCGGTATTCTTATAACCGCCATCGGCAATGGTCGAACCGAGATTGTAAGAACTTGCAAGAAGCAATGTGATGACGCTGATACTTGTGTATGCCTGTTTGGTCTGTTGTGTTCCTTCTGCTGTAACGGCGACTGCTTTGACATATACGTCGATTGTACCAGCCAACAAATAATCGGAAATATCGAGGGTGTAAGTACCTGCAGATACATTCTTATAAGTCTGCTCAAACGTTTGTGTTGTGCCACGTTTGATAGTTACGGTAATATCTGCTTTGATACCATCAGATTCTCCGTCAGCGTTCACGTGGTTGTATGAATAAGTAAGTTCAGCGTTGCCACCTTCTTTGACCTGCGCCTTGTCAAGGCTTGCTGTAATGACGATACGGCTCGCTGTAGAACCTCCGCCACCACCGCCACCGCCTGTAAACTCAGCTGAGGCAATGACGTTACCTGTAGTACCGTAGATTGTAAGGATATTCTTGTCGTCTTCTTCGACTACTTCAACACCGCTTACAGCTTTACTTTCAAGGTCTCTGACTTTGGCGGTTATCGCTGAGTTTTGAACTGGATTCGAACTCTCTGCATCCAAACTTGCGTCCACGTTGATTTGGTCGAAAACAATAGCAACATTGCCATTGTTATCTGGATTGACGGTCTGTCCGTTCAATGTGATTGACTTGATTTTTCCGCTACCATATTCCTCCCAGCTTGCAGGAGTGAGGAAGTTCGCGATATCGGTAGCAGAGAAACGATAATCAACCCATTTGCCTGCAGAGAGTTCGAATGACATTATCATTCCTGGTTTATTTTCATCCTTGATTTTTGCGTTCACAAGAGCAGCAACGGCTGTTTCAAGTGTGTAGTAACCGCTTGCCAATGGCTGTTCGTTGGTAACGTTGTAGAAACCGCTTCCGGAACCAGAACCGCTGACCTCAACGAGGTTATTTTCTTCATCACTCCATACGTATAGAGAAGCACCGCAGAGATATACCTTGTCTTTGAAAACAGATGATGTTTCGCCATCAATATAGGCATCTACACTATTCCACCAATTGAAATATTGCCCGGACACCCTGTATGCGAATGTTTGCTGTGACACGACATAGACAATGTCGCCTGGTTCTTCCGTGCCTTTATTGAGGATTGTTGCATTGTCGATTATTTCTGCAAATCTGGCTGATGCGCCATACAGCGACAAATTGATTTTATTCTGTTGTTGCGCAATAGTTTGTGCTGCAGCATTGGCGGTATCTGCTGCCGTATTAGCCGTCTGTGCAGCGGTATTGGCGGTCTGCGTTGCCTGATTAGCGTTCTGAGCCGCTTGATTGGCGGTATCTGCTGCCGTATTAGCTGCCTGTGCTGCGGTCTGTGCGGTCTGTGCTGCCGCTATAGCAGGTTTTTTTAATTCCTCAATAGGCACGAGAACCATATCGTTACCTTTCTTTCCAGGCAATGATGTCACCTCATTGATAGTATTGACGACTGGCAGTTCGTCAATACTGTGCGAGCGTGATTCTATCTCATTGAGAACAGCTTCAACCAATCCTCCTGATTGGATTAGCTCCTGCGCTAAAACTTGTAATTCTGTTTGTGTTGCCATATATTTTATGTTAGGTTATTGTCATTATTATCTTGGTAATTGTCATCAATATTATTATCTGGCTGAACGGTAGCAGCGGTACCTCTATTAAATTCCCAATAGATACTCTCATATCCATCAATACTTTTACAGACACATTTAAGAGAGAGATAGTCTCCTCTATATAAATTATTAGAGACAAAGCTGATTGATTTTCCTTCCTCTGTCGTCCGTCCTGACACGCTAAATCCGCTGTCTGTATCGCAATAGATTATTACTGTATTACCCACAAAGCCACGGACGTAATCCAACATCGATTGGGAATATAACGGATTATTATCAACTGTTGGAGTTATTGATGGCATATACATAATATTTGAGACCTCATCATTAGTAGTAGTTTTGACAATGATATATGTACCTGCTTTTTTAACATCTAACGTCTGAAACCCCCAATCGTCATTCACATATATGCTCCAATTATCATCATCAATGATTGTTTTGGATTTATGTAAGTATCCAGATAGGAACATAGAGCCAACAATATCTATATCCTCAGCTTGAAGCACTATCTTAGATTTGCCATTCTCAGTAACCATCGCGCCTATCAATGCCATATTTCCGTTGGCGTCTTGGCAATAAATACCGCCACCTTCCGGCTTGATGACAAGTCCTGTTTCTTGAAGAGCCTGTTCGTCCTGGTCGAAGACGGCAGCTGATATTTTAACGAGGTTCGCTGATTGCTCAAATAATGTTCTGTACATATATTTCAGCGATTCCAACCTGTCAGTCGTCAGTATCAGCATATACAGATGGATTTCGCCAGTAAAAGTAAGCGTAAAATCACCTGTGCCGTTCCATAATCCAGAAGCATTGAACTGTTGGTATTTGCCGTTGGTAGAATCAAGGTATTCGCTTTTCCCGAAATGTTCATAATTCACAAAGCCTTCATCATCAACATTAGCAAACCAGATACTAAGATTACCTGGCGTAACTACTTTATAAAAGAATGAAACATATATGCTTGCAGGTTCTTTTAATCCGTCTCCATTAATTACAAATTCTGGCAATGACAGATAATCGCTATGGTTCTGTCTGATATAATTGCTTCTGATACGGCATATCGTTCTTTCGCCGTCCCATTCCGTCAAAGCGAAGTTCTTCTTGAGGGAGATAATATTATCAGTCCAGATCCATTTAGAACCAACTTTATAAAAGACGACATCATTGTTGGTATGCCAATTCAGCATGCCGTTATAGAAGTTAGGATTTGCGAGAAAACCTTTATCTTGCATAAAGTCTTCTCTTAATCCCTCTACCATGGATTCAATCTTACCCTCCATGACCTCAAACTTGGTTTTGATGTCCTCTCCCGTTGTAAGTAGGAATGTTCCACGTAAATAGGCGTTATCGGCATATAAACCGTTACCTTGAGGTTGCTTGTCGAGAGGGAAGTTGCTGTCGCCTATGCCGTCGAGGTTGCCGAGACGAGCGCGAAGACATCCGACAAAGTTCTTTTCTTTCACGCCGTCCATGATATCAATGCGTGGTTGTCCGTCTTCCGTAGCTGCTATAGATATGAGACTTTGACGATATGGATTTTCAGTATTGCCCATCAGGACGCATTCGTCACCTTCCATTGGGGCAGTACTCCATTCGGCGAACTCTGGTTTAGGAATTACGACCTTTCCGTTTTCAACGCTTTGCACTTCCACCCAGTATCCTCTGACTGGACTTTGTCCATTATTCTCCACACCACTAAACACCTGGCATCTTATAAGGTCGTGAGCCATGAAATAGTTCTCACCCTCGAAAGTAATCTTATAAGTCTCTCCAGCGTCCTCCACGGTCTTTATCTTTCCGTTGGCAGCGGAGACTATAATCTGACCGCCAACGGCTCTTATACGCTCTATGAGAAGCTCGAAGACAGTCATAATCTGACGGACGGTCAATCTGTCTATCTCGAGGTTGGAAAGTCCCCAATCATCAACCCAAAGCTGCCAGCCTTCGCCTGTGAATCCATTTCGGAATTCGGCAGAACGCAAAAGATGACGCACTACCATGGTGAGGAGTTCTGCGTTGCCGTCTCCGTCGATACGACCGCCCATTTCACCAGATAGATATCTTTTGCCGAGTTGTACCCCGTCCTCAAAGATTATACGCTGTGATGTTCTGTCAATGACATCCTTTCTCAGAAATTCTTTCCTTGCCCTCAATGATGAGAAAACATTGTTGTCTGTAGGTATTTTGGTATCAAGAAGCCTGACGAGTGACAGACGTTCGTCCGATGTGTTTTCTCCGAGATTTTTTCTTATCGTATCAATCTCATCTTGCATTGAACCTGTCTTGGAATATCTCTCTTCATCGCCTATTTCGTAATCACAGATGTACTTGTTATACAATTTCTTCTCAAATGAACGAACACGCGAAACAATAATACCCAGATTCTCGCTGTTAATTCTTACCGATTGACCGACATCAAGGTCGATGATATTGTAATTGCTGAAAACGAGTTCTCCGTTTGAAAACTCCACATATCCTGCACATCTTATCGGGTTTGTCTTGCAGGAATAGACGGCATTGCGTTTTGACCTTTGTGCGATACATTTCAAGGCTTCGTCATATAAGTCATATTCTGCATTTTCGACAAGATTATCAGATACAAATTTAGTATCGTAACCGTATAGAATATACGTATCACCTACTTGTGGTGTGAAACGTTCGCCGACATCAGTTGGCAAAGGCATTCCGTAATCCTCATTTCTGATTATCTCGAATACCTGACTAAGATTGTCGGGTTCGAAAATCAAGGCGAAATCCATGCCAGCCAATTTGCCCGACTGGAAAATCAATCTCAATTCCTGACCTTCTATCATATAATCCTTGTCGAAAACGAAGCTGTCATCGGTAAACCTATATGCGTCCCATTCGTTTTCGGTTGTCGAGCCGTCTTCATTTTCTATAATTTCAGTATATGTTTTGGAGCTTATGGTTTTAATCTTTCCGATGAAATGAGGAAAAACATAATCAAACGTCGCAGAACCTTCCACGACATCTTCCTCTGCCATATTTGCCCATGCATCAACATACGGAATGCCTTTAGGAAGTTTCAATCTTTTTTCAACGATCCCTTCTATAACTTCATCGGTTTCTTCTTCCTTTCTGTAGTTCTGTGGAAGATTTTTGGTTGAACCGAAAGCGTAAAGTCTTGTGCAGTATTCCGAATTGCTGACGCTTACGCCTATATCTTCACTGATGGCGTCGCCAGTTTTCAATTCTATCGTCGAGCCGTGTTCACATTTGCCAAGGTATATTATGCCGTTTCTGAGATACCATTCCGTTTCCCATGCCTCAGCAATGAGAGTTAGACCATCAATGATATTAACGGACTCGAACTCAATGAACTTCATTTCACTAAGTTCGGGATCTACAGCGTATGCGTATTCGCCAAATCCCGCTTTCATGATGTTATCGACTATTATGTCAAGAAACACTTCTGGACGATGAGTCATTTTCCATGACTTCTCAAAGCCACTCTGTCTGTTGTAGAATAATATTCTGTTCCTCCATCTTTCCCATTCTGAGTGAAATTTCTGGTCGTATGTATAACCGCCTGCTTTGGAAAATTTCGGTTTCTCTAAATGAACGATGTAGAATCTTCCGAACTCGGTGTCAATATAATCACCTTTGGCGAAAGGAATAAGAATATCGCTTTCAAAGTTGAGCAGGATATATTCCTCTTCCATCAACGCCTTATGATAGACACACTTGTCGTTTTCGTCTATTGATATTTTTAATATACCATTTTTATCCTTTACGTTCATAACATTTATTCATTAAGTGTTATATCTGGTGAGTGCAGTAATTCTCTATTTTTTGGATTAGGTTCACTCACTTTAAGAACGAACTTTGCCAATCTGTTGTTAAATTCGGCAAATTGAGGACATGACATATACTTAAGATTATATGTTTCCCTAAAAAAAGTATTACCTTCATATACATGCAATGTAAGTCGTAGGGTGCCTTTATCCAATTCATTGCAGAAGGCTCTGTATCTCATTAAGAATTGCGCAAGGGTAGTGGCTTTAAGGTGAAATGTAAGCTGTATTGTACGCTCGTCAGACTTAGGCAGTGTGTCGCTGTTGGCAAGAACCTGCGCTCCGTGTTTCAGAGGACTTTTGTTTTTTAGATATTCCTTCTTGGGTGCAGGTGTCATCAGCGCAGAGATTGCGATATCTGTGAAAGTTATGCCCCATTTCTGCTCAGTTGTCTGAGTGTTTGAATTGATATATACTTTTACGTTGTTCATAATATTATTGCGGTTTGGTCTTTGTTAATTTCCAAATGACATTTGCCTATCTGATATACCTGTAATACGACATAATTGCTGGCATTGATTTTAACGCTTGCTCCATGCATCAGTATAATCTTATGAAGACATGTAGGGTTGTCATAACTCAGTTCTCCGACTGTGTCACCAGCCAAGACTATATTAGTGTCATTGTTACGGGATATATGCCCACAATCGACGAAATAACCGTATTTTTCGATTGTATCCTTATGTCGCTGCAATACTGATAGTGCCGGAAATTCATGTATAATACAAAACTCCAAACCTTGAGGGGTGAAGATGTATTTTGATAATTCTTCTATGTCTCTGATGCCATCTATAAGTTTACAAGCACCGAGATTACGTGCACTATCGCACACTTCTTTTATAATTTCTCTCTCTGTCATAGATTACGAGTATTTTGTTCTATTTTGCCTAAACGATCGTTCATTTCGTATAATTCATAAGTGTTTTTGGAAATAGCTTCAAGGTAATCCAATGCTAATAAGGAAAGATTCTTTATCTCATCAATATTTTGCCGCATAGCTACTATTGTATTGGTTATAAATTGAGTATTGATAAGAATAGAGTCACACAAAGATTTTATGTTGCTTGTGTCTATCTGTATTGCCGTGAATCTGCCGTTGAGCTCGTCGGCGGATTCTTGAGACATCGCCTGAAATCCTTTTTTGGTGCTGTCTTGTGAAAATTCTGAATCATTAGCAAATAAATCATCTGCCCAACCATATTTGTTTTCAATTTCATTGGCGAGATCTTCTGCCATTCCTTCAAGTATAGCTTGTTCTGAGGCTGATATAATTCCATCCAAAAAGAACTCTTCCATCTTGGTACGGATTTGTTCTAATGCGCCAGACGACTGAATCATTGCCTTTATGCTTTCGCTTATCATCTGCTTTAGCATGTTTTTGACTACATCTTTGGCTTTCTGTGATGCATTTCCTGCGTTGGCCCATGCGTCGGTAATGGCACTTGTAAAGTTTTCAATTGCTGTTGATATGCTTTCTCCGAAAATGGCATCAACAGCAGCATCACCTAAATCATCAATTTCTCCTTCAAGAACGTAAATTTCATCCTCCCATTCTTTTATTTTGTCATCATCAGGGTTTTTCTTTTGCTTCTCCTGTGCAACGGCAGTCTTAAGCAGTTCTATTTGTAGCTGTTTTAATGCTATCTGCTGTTCTATAGCTGCCTTTTTGCCGGCGCCAAAGGACTCATTTGCTTTCTTGCCGTATTCATCAACACTACGGTTTAACTCTTCATAACTATCTATAATCTCGTCAATTTTATCACCATCTCCCCACCAGTCGAATAATCCTCCCATTGTGGTGATACTCTTAAGTATCCCCTTTATACCATTGAAGAGACTTTCACCCAGCGTTATAAAGAATTCCCCTGAAAGTATGTCGTCAAGGATACCAGTAACAGCGTTAAATATTGCGTCAAGCAAACCACCTACCACAATACTCAATCCATCTTTGAAAATGTCAATGATGGATATTATCCAGCCAATGATAGGTACTGATTCGAGTTTGTCAGAAACCTTCTCAAATGCTTCACCTATTTTTCCGCTGATATCTCTTGCGCTATCCGAAAGTTCTTTGAATCCCACATACGCTCCGCTCAAACTCCCCGAAGCCATCTTCTGTAAACCGCTAACAACACCGTCCATACTCTGTTTTAGTGTGTTAGCTGTTTGGACCATTGTGTTTTGCGCTTCGGTTGCATAATCCTGTAATGTCTGGATATTCTGTGATGCGGCTGCTTCATTTGTTTGCGCTGTGCGTAGAGCTATAGCTGCTGCTTCTTGCTCCTCTTTTGTTCCAGTACTTATAGCTTCTTCGTAATCTTTTTGAGCTTGTGTAAGTTCATTAAATGTACTCTCGTATTCATTTTGCGCTCTACGAAGATTTTGCATCGCTTTTTGATAAGTCTTGATATCTTCACCAAGTTTTTCAAAATCAACTTTCTCAACACCACCTATCGACTGTATAGCATTGATGAGGGCTTGCTGGCTTGCGTGGTCCGCATTCTTGAACTCTTTTGTCCCAATGTATTTTTTTGCATCTTCGAGAATTGGACGAGTAATTTCTGTAAACATACCACCAAATTCTCCAAATACAGCGGTCCAATCGATGTTTGCTTTTAATGCGTTTGCTTCAATGCTCGACAGTTTGCTATCTCGTTCATGTTCGAGCGACAACTTTTCTCCCTCTGATGAAGCATTACGTATCTTTTCTGCGTACTCCTCTGCGATTGCAAGTTTCTGTTGTTGGAATGTTCCGTAATCTTTCAGATAATCACGCATCGATTCAAATTCAGAGCGCCACATTTCAGCTTCACTTTGACGATGTAGTTTTTTAGTCTGCTCTTCGAGTGTCGCATATTGGTTTTCGATAGTAGAAATTAGTGAGGTGTCAATATCATCTTCTGAAAATACCTTTTTAACATAGCCATCATCATTTGCCGCTCTGGCATTTTCTTTAGCTTCAAATATGGCTTTTTGTCTGTCTATTTCCGCATCAATAGACTGTTGTTTCTGTTGCTCGAGATTATATAACTCTTTCTCATGGTCTAATGACATTTGTTCGAATCTGCGCTTGCGCTCGTCTTTTTCAAGATTGATGTGGTTCTGTTGTTCCTGAAAATACAAGTTTTTTTCAAGCGCCATTCTTTCACGAGCGGCATTTTTCATTTCTTCAGCGGTCCTGTCTTCGCTTGTACTTTTGGTCTTCTCGGAAACATCGCCTCCTAATTCGCTGTATCTTTTTTTGGCGTTTTCCTCTCTGCTTTTGGCATCTTCATACTGCTTGGTGGTGAAGTTGTCCTTATCCTTTTCAATTGCCTGAAGCTCTTTCTTGGCAGTCTCCCATTCCTTACGTGCTTCTTCATAATCTACACCATAGATAGGGACTTTAACAGTATCCTCACTGTTCCCTTCATCTTCTTTTTTGCTCTCTTGAGGTGTAGTGCCGAACATTGCATTAGCTTTCTCAATGGCATTATTCAGCACTTTTCTTACTTTGGCCGCATTTGTAAGTTGTGATTTCAGGTCATTTGTCGTCATTTCGTCATAAGATGCACTCATACCACTACCAACCATTCTAAGTTTTTTTTCATCAAACTGACTGATAATATCTCTTATCTCATCGGTCATCTCTCCGCCTTCAAGAACCGGGACTATCTTCCAGAAGTATTCGTAGCCTTTCTCTGTGCCGAACTTTTCTTCCATCATCTTTTTCACCTCATCTCTGATGTCTGATATCTGACTTGCATAGTTATCGGCTTCTTCTTTGATATATGCCTCGCTCGCTCTTGCCATGGCGGATTCTTTGGCCGCCTCTGTTATTGCCTTATAAGCTCCCTCCACATCTTTTAAAGACTGTATTTCGTCTGATAATCCAGAAAGATAGCTCCCGTATTGGTTGATAATTTGTTTCTTGGCAGCTTCGTACTCCTCTGTGCCTTCTTTGGCGGCTTTTAATTTTCCAAATAGGTAATCAATTTGGGTTCTTTCCGAAATGATGTTCTTGTCGGCTTCTTTGAACGCCTTGTTAAGTCTCGATTGTGCCTTTTCAGCCTCACTCTGATGTGTGGCTAATTTGTATATAGCAAAGCCTAATGCAGCAACTCCAGCAGCAACAAGTACGTATGGATTCTTTGCCATTGCTATATTTAATGCTTCTGTTTTTGTTCGCAAAATATCTGTAATTGCTTGCATTTTTGTCATACCTGCCATCTGAGCAAGTGTGGCTTGGTAACGTAGATTCTCTATTGTGGAAAGAGTAATGACAGCAGCTTTGTATGTGCCGTATATTGCTATAAGTTCAACAATCACCCTGCCCACTTTGTCGTAGTTCTGTACTAACGCCGTCACGTTCTGAATTGAATTTGTTATGACGCCCTGTGACTTTTGTCCTAACTCGTTAAACATATCTTGTATTGCTCCCTCGAGGTTGGATAATGAGCCTTCGATGCCTTTACTTTGTTGTTCCAGCATTCCGTTGAACTTGCCACCTTCTGATGTAGCGTCCATGAAAGCCTTTGTAATCATTTCTGATGAAATGGCTCCAGCTGCCATTTCTTCTTTCAATTCGCCGATTGATTTACCTGTCTGTTCTGATATGACCGCTAATGGGTTGAAGCCGGCGTTAATCATTTGCAAGAGATCTTGACCCATAAGTTTGCCTGTAGATGACATTTGGGAGAATGCGAGGACGAGAGAGTTAAATTTCTGCTCGTTGCCCATTGAGATGTCTCCAATGGCTCTTAGTATTGGCATAACTTTTTCCGCTTCATAATTGAAAGCTAACAGCGTCTGAGCGCCTTTAGCGAGAGCGGGCATTGTCATAGGCGTTTTGACAGCGAAATCCTTTATTTCTTCAAATAATTTCTTGCCTTGAACTGTGCCTGCAAGTATTCCGAAAGACTTTTCAAGGCTTTCAATCTCACCACGGACGGCAACCATCTTCTTGACAAATTCGCCTGCTTTTTGAACCGTAAACACCGCTGCTATGGAAGCTCCGATATTTCTGATAGAACCGTCAATGCCCGTACATTCCTTTTGGACATTGCCGTTCAGTTCTCTGAATCTGTCTTGTGCTGCTTTGATGTCTCTGTCAAGACCCGTAAGGTCGAGACCTGATTCAAAACTTATCTTACCTGCGTCGTTATTCATCTTACAAATATTTCCTCTTCGTTACTATTTTTGAAATTATTTGGATTGTTAGCGTCGATGGAAGCGTCCCAATCATCTTTTTCATCGTTATAATGCGGTGTCGCCGCATTGTACATCAGAAGGTTTTCATAGCTCATTTCATATAATATATGCTCAGGCGTAGTGTTAAGGTTCTTTGCCCAGCTGTATATCATTCCCCAGATGCTGTCTCCACTTCCTTTGTCCTTCTTAGCAGATTTGCTGCGGATAGGGAAGTGGTAAGCACGAAAAAATCACCGATCTGCAGATTGTTGAGCCTATCAGAAATGAGTCTGAACAAATCGGCGTTAGATACCTCATCAAGTATCTTGTCGGCGAGATAGTCAAGTTCTGGCATTCTCTTAATACGCCATGGTTTAAGTCTTACTGCTACATATCTACGTTCCTTGACTCTTTTAGCTCCTAAAATGAGAGTGGCGGCTATCTTGCCTATAATCGATAAATCCTTAGCTTTGCCAAGGACCTCATTAACAATGTTTTTAGCATTGCCGTCAACTTCAGGCAGTTCAGATATGTATTTTGATATCAGTATAAGTGTAGCTGGAGTAGGAGGGGCGATATCATATTTCTCTCCTGCTATTGTAATGCAGTCCTGCGATATTTCGAGGATACAATCCGCCGTTTTGCTTTCGAGACTTTTCATAATGATTATTTAAAAATAATAGGCCTGCAACGGGGATCGAACCCGTATCTTTTTCGTGTGTTCACGAAAATGCTCTACCTTTAAGCTATGCAGGGAATTTATTACGAGCTTGCGCTTGCGCTTGTGGATTTGGTGAAGATGCTGTACCAATAATCGCCTTCTCCTTTGAGGATGTCAAATGTGAGATCAGCGTAAGCACCTTCTTCTTCACTCCAACCTGGCGCGTATGTGACGCTACATTTAGGAGCTTTTATTCCTTTGCCACCGACATTCTTTGGCGTGAGTTTGACTGAGAAGTTTCCTTCAACGACGTGTGTCTTGACATTGAAATCTCCATTTGATGTTGCACCCAAACCAAGCTCTGTGAGTAAATCTTCGGTAGGTTCGATTACTCTTGTCTTGAGCTGGTAACCTCCCTCTGAGACTTCTTTAGCGACAAGCTCTCCTCCTGTCGCCTTGGCTTCGAGTGCTTCACCTTCTGATGCTTCAAGTGTAGATGATTTGTCTTTTATTACACCTACAGATTTTAATGAAGTCGCCATAACGTCATTTTCTCCAGTCTTGCCAATTTCTATCTGGCATTTGGACCAAGACATTGTTTTCTTTGCCATAGTTAATAATTTTAAAATGTTTTACGTCTGTAATGTAATCGCAAATTGATGTAATGCTGTGCTATGCCTTCAACTGGAAAACTTTTAGGTGTTCCATCTTTTACAAATAGATATTCGTCGTTTTCTATATCCGACATAATATTGTTCAATAACTTCTCGAGATTATCAATGCGTGTGATGTTTTCAACCAATTCGCCATCATTGGATGCTGGAATGTCTGAGACATAAATATGGATGAGGACAATGCCGGATTGTTCTTGGCCGTCAATCCCTGTCAAAAACTTAACAACTACGTCCTCTGTCATTGCGTTTTTTGGTCTCATACCTGCACGATAGAAACTGCCGCCGATGACATTCTTTAATTCGCTATCCTTAACAATGCGAAATACATCCTTTTCGATTTGCTTTTCGGTCTTTTCCATCACTTCACTTTAAATCCTATTTGTGTTAATATGCTTTTGATTAGCGGTCCAGCTTTTAGCTCGGCTGATGAAAGTACGTTGTAACCTTTGGCTTCCACATATTCGGCATAGTTCATGCCTGCTGTCACTATGAGGACGATGCCTTTCTTCTGAGCCTTGGCGATTCGTTTCGATAGAAATTCCTCGCCATTAGAGGCGCCTTCATCGCCTTTTTTGACTTTATCGGCGAGCTCTTTTTGTATGACCTTACCGTTCCATATTACTGCGTATCCAATTGAACTTCTTAGGTTACCTGTCTGGTCTGTGTAGTCGCCGTTGTTGCGGGCTTCGATAATACACTGTTCGCCAACATAGCAGAAAGTGTTAACAATGACCCTCATTTTGGCTTCTACGCTTGCCTTGATATGGTCTCCAATGACTTTGATAGGTGTAATCATCTTGCCGGGCATCACACTATGATTTTAACACGTCCCATTGTCGTAGGAGTCGGCAAACCTTGTACGGGATATTCGCCCAATGCGATTCCGCCACGTTCTAATTTTATTCGTCTGATATAAATAGGAATGTTTTCAACCAATATCTCGTATGATGCCTGGTTGAATTTTCCATCTTCATATCTTCCTTTGGAATTGTTAGTGACAGTCTTAATCGAGCATGGTATAGCTTCACTCCATGAATCAGATGCGATAGGTTCTCCATCGTCATTAAATCCATTTCTTGAAATGATCTGATACCTTAATACACCGTTAGTTCTCATCTTACCACAAGTTAGAGCCGTTATCAATAACAACAATATCATCAACATATTCGGAAGCGTCAAGTCCAGACTTATTACACCAGAAGATTATGCTATTTCTAACGCTCTCTTCATCTGCAGAAACAGAAATGCCATTTTCTGAACGGCTTGTCTCCACCCAGCCTTTGACAATTAGAATAGCGCAGCGGATAATGTCGGGATTATTTGCTGTCGCATTCGCTTCTTCTTCAATTCCAGCATTGAAAAGTGATAAACGTGCTACATCGTCATCAACGTAACAAGTGTTGCAAATTAGCTTGCATTGGGCTTTCAACGCTTCCAAATTAGTCATAACCATTTATTCTTCGGTTTTGAGAGTGTAAATACTGTTCACTTCGGTAATAACTGGCAATGCAAGGACTTCCGCCTTTGTAAATTCGCCTTGATTAGCACCCTTGGTCTCGCCAACGTGCCACTGAGACACACGGATACGACCGTAGTTGCTATAGGCCACATCATTTTCAGGCTTCAACTCATTATTTGCGTATGCGTTTTTGACGATGCCGAGATTTCCATCTGGAATGAAAACGATGTTTTTGGCGTTCCATGGAGTGTGAGGTGTGAGCTTGTTTCCGTTCTGAATCATACATTGACGTCTGATTTTCTCAAAGGTTGGATAACCGTTACTTTCCATGTAATCGTTAATATCTTTCAACTGAACGATTTTAGAGGATTTGTCAGTACCCCAAATCATTTGTCTCATCTTCTTGGAGCGACACATGTATGCTGCCTTTGAAGGTGACAGAAGAATCTTTTTCAATACTGTTCTATCTTCCGCAGCGTCAAGCATTGCCTGAATGTCTTCCATACAGTCAACAGTCTCTATGTTAGCTTCTGTCCATAGTGTTTTAGAAGTTGCGATGTTAGTTTCTGGCATATTGAAGTTTATTTCGCCTCTGACACCGCCTTCTGGATTGTTGGTCGCATCAAGGGTGTATTTGCAGAGATTAGAGAGTGATCCTAAGAAGATCATATCTAACTTGGCTTCAACGCCGTTGACTACTCTCTGGACACCGCCCCACATCAAGTCAACGAGCTGCTTTTTCTTCTGCTCGTCAGAAATGGATTTGCTGTCGAGTAACTGTAAGATTTTGCGGTAATCTTGTACAGACATTGGGAGTGTTACCGCATGGTTCAACACACGTTCCTTAACGGTTTCGAGACCGTAGGACCCTAAGATAGGCTCTTTGGAGTTTTCTCCTATGGTGGCTGCCGCTACCGTGATGTTGTATCTACCCATGAGTTCCTCGAAATCGAGACCTACAGTAGGCATATCCCATGGCATGTAGTTGCGGTAAATCACATTGTCGAAGATGCGTTTTTTAAGTTCAGAACCTGCATCTATGCGTGCCTGTACGTTTTTGGTCAGTTCACCGAACATTGAACTTAATAATACTGGATTTGGCATAACTGATTAGTGATTTACTGGTTAATAATGATAATGTTAGGATTAGCTTTAAGGCAGAATCCATCGCTAACAAGCCATTCGGCTGGGAAAGGAGTGATAACAGACTTCAACAGAATTGCATCGTAAGCCGCATCTATTGTCGGAAGTCCGCTATTCTTGATTTCGAGATCTGCACCCAACGCAGCATTGGCTACATACTTCGGATTTTTAGTCGAGGCGTCCGCCTCTTGGAGGAAGTCGTTTTTGACGATGCCGTCTATGGCTGTTGCCACTTCAACCACATCGTAGTCAGGATTGGAGCGATCGATGGATTTTACAGTGGTAGTGCTCGAACTTCCGACTTTCATCACGGTATCACCGTTGCAGAAGTTGTTCTTCTTGCTGACACGTATCTTTGATGTCGTGCTACCATCGAGAACCATTCCGATCTTGATGATAGCGGCTTCCATCTTATCGATGTCTGCATAAACGAAAGAACCTTTACGAATGACATCGCCGGCGCTGAATGTGGTTTGCTTCAATTTGAAACCACCAGGAAGAATCTTAGCTTCTTTTCGCCAAAATGGATCCATCGAACCTGGATAGGTTGTTTTTTTGAAATCGATTGCCATTTCTTTTTAATTTTGAGGTTAATAATCAGGCAGCTGGTTCGCCCATCGTTTGGCGTCGTCCTTAGCTGCTTCGTCAGACGATGATATGATGTCCGCTTTATCAGCAGGCATCAAACTGTTGGTGACAAGTTCCTGTTTATACTCCGTCAATTCCTTTTCGATATCCGCATCATCAGCAAGTGATATATGCTTCATAAGGAAATCGGGGATACCCAGTTCCTTTGCCTTTGCAGCAATGGCAGCACCACGTTCAGCCTTACTCTTTTCGAGCTTCATTACAGCGTTCTCGTCTTTCAACTCCTTCAACTGCTTTTCCTGCTCTGCTTTGTAAGTCTTGAACCATTCGGGTTCTTCCTCGCTGTTTCCGCCTTTTGGAGCTTCTGCAGGTTTCTCCACTGGCTTTTTGTTTTGCGCCTTGCGTGTTACCTCCGCTTGCATCAGCTTTGCGAATGGCACCAACGAATCCGCCTTTTTCTCGATGTCCTCATCAGAGGTTTCATCTGTTAAGCCCTCGCTACCTGACGTTGCCAAGTCCTCGATGGCTTTCTCCGACAATCCAAAATCTTTGCATTTGGCTTGCAATACTGTTAAAAGTTTCTTGATCATTTTTGAAAATGCTTTTTTAGAAATTATTTAGCAAAAATATAAAATAAAATATCATAGTGCCTATTAAGCGCATAATTTTTTTGTAAAATAATAAAGTGATAGACAATGAATTAAGATATTATAAATTGCATTTATTAAATATTTGTATTATTTTTCTTGTGTATGTTAAATAAATGTCATACTTTTGCAGTGAAATTAATTAACATTTAATAAGCACAGAAATGACACAACAAGAATTTAAAAACAGAACAGGGTTAACGCCAACACAAGAAGAGTTTAACTACATACACGCTTTGTATATGAACACAGCATTGGATAAAGACGAGTTCTGCAAGGACTTTAAGAAGCACGGAGCAAGCTCAATAATGAGAGAAGTTCATGCAGTGGCAGTCAATTTTAAACTCGGTTTAGAAGAGAAAAATATTGAAATATCAGACCTTGTAGATTTCCTTATCGGAAAGGCTTGTACTTACGAAGATACTGATTTCTACAAACAAGCTATTAGAATGGTAGGGCAAAGGGAGGTAACTCTTCGCAAAATAAAGATGGCTTTGCCACTCTGGGATGAAGACATGGATTACATAAGTATGAACCTTAAATAATATAGTTATGGGACAATTTAGCTGGTTTACACAAGACACAAATCACCGTATTGTGAATGGTAATTTAAAAATAATACAGATATGAAAACATTAAGAAGATTTCCTGAAAAGAGAGATTTAATCAATATTGCTAATAATCTTTCTGACTTAAGAAGTTCAATTGTAAAGGAGATAGATATTGATAATTTTTCCTTTATTATCAAAGTTTATCAAAATGGAAAGAATGGTAAAATAACAATTGTTTCGGATGACTTGAAGCAATTACTTGGCGACACCTTAGTGAATGAAATGTTCACAACAATAAATATGACTACATGGGGTGGAGATTCTATCTACGTTGATGAAAACGGACATGAGATAATCAATTTTATACCGATGTTAGAATATAAGCACATTTCTGGCGGTGGTAATTGCATGTATTTTCTTTGGAATTGTATTCAATTCGATTTAACAACCTCAGAATTTAAATTTATAAACAGAATTAAATAATGAAAAGAACGGTATTTAAAGTATCAAAAGAAAAAGCTGTGGAAATAGTGATGAATCATAACTGCATATCGAGAGAGATAGCAGAACTTTACACAGATAGTGAATTAAAAGAAGTGTTGAAACAATTAAAATTAAAAGCAAATTTTTGATTATGGCAAGGTATAAAATAACAATGAAAGAGATAGGTAGAAGTAATATCATCGTATCAGAGTATATTGGTGATGTCGATGAAGCGCAATTGATTAAACATTACGGTTTGAATGAACCAGACATAGAATGGTATGACATCAAAAAAATAGATTAATTATGGGCTAAATTATAAACATTAAAACGCAATACAATATGAGAACATCAGTTTTAGCTATCAAAGAACTTGCCTATAGAGCAGGCAGAAACATAAGTTTTGACCCTGAAAGATTTGGAGAGGGGTTGATGAAAGACCTTGAATATGAATTGAACGAATTTCTTCAGAAGATACCTGAACAATTCCACGAGGAGTACGAGAAAAGATACATAGAAAAATATTGCGATTGGTTACGTGCTCTTAGTCGGACATTCTCTGTAATGATAACCGGACCTGCCAATTTCAATACACGCAGACACGAGAAGATGAATAATTATGAGCGTTCCGCATTAGAGCGTCTCTCAAGTTGGAGAGACGCTGTCATCAAGAGACTGAACCGACAACATAGATTAGTCGGTTGGGAAGAAGTTGAGAGACTGCAGAACAAGCTCGATAAGTTGAATGAATTGCAGGAAATGATGAAATCGGTAAATAAAATCGTCAGAAACACTAAACTGTCAGATGTTGAGCAATACGAGGAATTAGAAGCGTTAGGATTGGTACAGCATCAGATAACGGAAGCGATGGCGGAACCTATGTATTCATTCCAGAAAAAAGGTTTTCAAACATTTCAGTTGAGCAATAATCTCGCGCGAATTAAAGCAACGGAGGAAGCGATTAAACGTCATACAGCGATGGCGCAGAGTGAAGACAAAGAAATACCATTTGAAGGTGGAACTGTCGAGATCAGCAACTCTGATGAGCGAATAAGGATATATTTTAACACAATACCTGATGAGGAAATGAGAAACAGACTTAAAAAGTCGGCTTTCAAATGGTCTCCAAAGAATCAGGCATGGCAGCGACAGTTGACTCAAAACGCTAAATATGCTGTCGGCAGAATATTGGGAATAGAAATATAAATAAAAAAAATACCTAAATATACAAAGATACGACGATTATTAAATATTTGTCGTATCTTTGTAGTCGTAACAAAAAGTAGTCATGGCACAAATTAGAAAAGTTGTTCACGTTGAATTCAGAGATCCTATAGATGGCAAGAGACACTATTATTTCGGTTCTAAGACTGCCATATTTCAAAGATTTACGGCTCAGGAAATAGGTATTACATATTCTTCATTAAGAAATATCGGTAACATTAAAGAGAAACCATACATTAACAAATTATGTACGATAAGAGAAGGGGAACTTATCGCATCACAAAAAAGAGAGGAAGAGTAAAAATGTTAGGAGCAATAATAGGAGACATAATCGGTTCAAGATTTGAGTTTAACAATACAAATGATTATAATTTTGAACTATTTACCCCAGAGTGTAGTTTTACAGATGATACTATCTGTACGATAGCTATTGCAAATGCGTTGACGGATGGAAGTAAGGACTATCAAGATTGGCTTCGCTGTTGGTGCAGACAAATCAGTCAGCCTATGGGAGGATATGGTGGCTCATTCGCCTGTTGGGTTTGGTCAAATAATCCACAACCGTATAATTCTTTCGGCAATGGCTCCGCAATGCGTGTATCTCCAGTAGCATGGTGGTTTGACACAATAGAAGAAGTGAGAGCTGAAGCTGAAAAGACAGCATTACCAACACATAACCACCCTGAGGGTATCAAGGGAGCGGTGGCAACAGCCGAATCAATATTTCTGGCTCGCAAGTATGGTAAACGGAAAATGCTTAAGGCAATGACTAAATACTATCCGACTTGGGTAGAACCTATGCTGGGGCAGAACCGCTTCGATGAAACGTGTCAAGGCACAATGCCAGTTGTCTTTGGTATCATCAACAAGGCAAACAGTTTTGAGGAAGCAATCCGTTATGCTGTTGCAGTAGGAGGGGACAGTGATACAATCGGGGCGATTGTCGGTTCAATAGCCGAAGCGATATGGGGTATCCCCAAACACATCTATAAACAATCATTAGAATATTTGCCAGCGATAATGAAAACGGTAATAGGCAATTTTTTTCAAATTTTAAATGATAAACAAAATGGATAAGAAAGAACTTTTGAAATTCTGCCGATATTATAAGGGCGAGGATGATTGCCATTTCAAAGAACAGAATAAATCAATGCTTTGGTTTTATGAGAGAGCATGGGTCTATGAAATGTCTAATGATAGCAAAGACTTGTCTATATATATTGAAGAATATATACGTCACGGACTTAGAACATTTGAGCCGTTTAATAATATTCCGCTTACATTAAAAGCATTATTATTCAATAGATTTGCACGAACGTTCCAATCAATGGCAGAAGCGGTAGAACCATTTAAGACATTTTATATTGAATATTATACCAAAAAGGGAGAATAATAATAGCTCCCTTTTTATTGTAATTGGCCTATCATCTGTAGATATATTGTTTTTCCCACTTTTTTGACTACCTTAAATTGGCAACCTCGTTGTCCTATCCATTCCGCTTCCTTTCCAAGTGTCTCAACGCTTTTGCCATCCCATAAGTTGGTTTCGTAATCAAATTTTAATTGGTCTGTATAATGTGATAATGGTTCAACATAAAATCCTTTAGCACCTTTTGGAACGTAAATGATCAGTTCATAAGTCATGTGAAACCCTCTTTCTCTGTGTACTGCTGTTGAAAGGAATCCTTTATCAACAAAGATATCTCCAGCTTTTACGTTGCTCAAGTTATACCCCAATTCTTTAATTGCGTAGTCGTTGACACCTCTTCTTACAACTGTATTTTGTTGCATTTTAAATTTATCCAGTACAGATGTCAGTATCGGTAAGTCATGGATATGGTCTGCGTTTGGAGTATATGAACCATAATAAGGCAATCCTCGTAATGGTTCGTTCAAATACGAATACGTTTGGGTGTATTTCGTTAATATCCTCTTTTCTTCATCTGAGAGTGTTGCCCAAATTTCCTCGGTTTGTGACCTTAATCTTTTATCTGCGGTTTCCACAGTCTCTGTATTGAATATATTGAGGATTCTATCCATTTCCTTTTCGTCTATGTCAGATAAACTGGTCGCTCCCATTTTCTTACGCTGTCTTAATAACGCAGCTTTATCAAGTTCTGCACGTTTGATGTTAATCTTAGCTATGGTTTGCTGAGCAAGACTCTTGTCATGGTTTTGAACGGCATTTTTAAGTATATCAACTAAATTAAGATATGGTTTACTCTTGGTTTTAAATTCAGTTATTGTTGTTAAAGATTTATTGATATTCTCCCATTCGATTGCGTCAATAACTTTATTCAATTGTTGGGCATATGCGGCTTCAGAAACCATCCATGTAGGATATAGTGTATGTGGTTTTAGATAGTTAGGATCAGAGACGTATTTGATTTCCTTGTTATATAACGCCTTCTTTTGTTCTAACAACGATTTGTATTTATATGTGTCAAGCGAAGTGTTTTCAATCTTTTCAATAGTTTTTTCCACAGCATCATATACTTTATGTAGTTCTGCTGATGTAAACTGCTTTTTCCACTCGTGTACATCTGGAATAAGAACCGACAACATCTGCTCGTCCTTGCGTATCTCTGCAATCTGTTTAGCGACCGTACGAGCTTCGATGTTCATCTGGCCGATGTTCCTCTTGTCGATGAATGATTGAAGAGCAGTGAGGTTAATTTCTGGGTATTCCTGCGCCACTTTGAGAACATTATTAGCCATCTTCGTAATAAGCTGATATTTTTTCGCGCGTTCAGCCCACTTTTTGCGGATTGCTTCTCGTTCCTCATCAGTCTTTATGCGGATTTTACGTTTCTTGTTGATGTAGTCCTGATTATCCTGTACCCAATATGGCATTGATGAAGCCGTTTCAACACGCTCTTTATTGTTATCCCACCAATCATAGAATTTTTGTCCTGGTCTGCGAATAATATTCACGCTTTTAACTGTCGGATCTTCACCTGCAAGAATCTGTTTCTGCATTTCAACAAATTCATTTTCTTTAGCGAGTATAGGAACAACATAGCACCTGCATTGCGGATGCCAGCCTTTGAATACAAAATCTTTTGGATATTTGCCTTTCAATTCATCGCAAATGTCTTGCTCAGGATGGTTGTTGCTTGTCTTTATTTCGTATCCTACCACAAAATCCAATCTTTGCCATCTGTCCTGTTCAGCGGTTTTATAAGCCATATTAGTCTCTGTTCTGGTTAGACGCATAGCATTCTTGTAAGATGATCGATAAACGCCACGTCCTGGGTGGTATGCCTTGGCGGCTTTTGAAAGTTTATATATCGGTTTTCCGTTGGTGTCAACGCCTGTCTTGATACGTCTGAACAGTCTTTCAGGCTCCTGAAGATATTTCCTAACCTCTCTTGATACCTTAGAAGCCGAATCGCCCTGCCCCAAAGATAGTGACAAAGCAAGCTCCATTTCTGTTTTAAGGTCGCCTGTGTATTTCCATACCTTCTGCGATAGGTTCATTCCTCCATAGGCAGATTTGCGCTTAAAAAAAGCGTCAATCGCTTCTTGATTTCTGCTGAACCAGCGTGCAAAATGGTTGTCTTCGTTCAATCCCTTGCCGAAAATCGACTCTATCAAAGCATCACATGAAAGGTTGGCGTATTCCCATTCCGATAACACTCCGTTTTTGATTTCGTGGTAAACGGCAGAATAAAGACTTCTCAGTATCTCATTAGCCTTGTTAGATATTCTTTTATTGTTGGCAAAAGAAAATGTCTCTTCTGGGCTTATTTGGGCGTTAGCGGATATTTTGAGTAGTTCATTAACAGCGGAAGCGTAATGTTGTCTTACACGATCTGCATATTGCTCTGTTCTGATGAATAATCCTGATGCGTATTTGTTAAAGTCGATTTTCTTTTTGGTCATTTCAAATCTTTTTCTTGAAGTGGTTACAGCAATCTAAATTAAGGAACTTTGAGAACTGGTGAAATTGACAACGGCAGAGAAAGGGATTGCCATCAGCGCCTTTCTCGTGATAATCGTATGAATGTGCACAATCTTTACACCGATAATTGTTGTTGACGACAATTTTTTTCTTCGCCATTATTCAGCCCCTCCAAAAATGTCATCTTGATTTTGGTTAACACCGAAAAGGTCTCGCTGCTTCTGTGCTGCATCTGCGCTTTCTTTCTCAATTCGTTTTAACTCTTGTTGCTTATCCTTGATAAGCGGGTTGAGCTCAACAGCACCTTCCGTTGAAAGCATATCGGCATCTTTCGCCTTAACTATATTCTCGATAGTCTCTTTGATGTCCTCTCCGAATGGTTCTTGGAACTCATGTCCTACAACAAGATTATTACATTCACCTTTCAGAGCGACATTCAGCACATTCCCAATAATTGCAACGAGAAGATTGGCAGTACGATCGAGAAGCTCATCGTGAGTCTCCTTATGCTTTGATGCTTTAATGTCTGCAAGCAGCATCATCTGCTTCAATGCCTTACCTGATACATTTGAGAGCCCTTTCATGCTCTCAAAGTCTATGTTTGGCGTAAATGTCTTGGTAAGGATATGCTTCTGTAACCACTCAATTTCCTTTTGTTTACTTTCTGACGCATTATCCCACGTGAGATAAGAAGCGGCCTTTGAGACATCATCAAGACCTTTCACAATCATTGTCTTACCATCATCGTCTTTTTCTGGCATTTGAACTAATACGTCTGTACTTAATGCTAAGATAGGATCGGCGAAATAATCATTGGTGTCTGCTGTCTTTGAACCTATATATTCCTCGCGTGCAATTAGCCGTTCAGAGCCTTTCCACTCCTTATCTTGCTGGAACAGAATAATTGGTATCTTACCTGACGGGTTCAGTTCCTCGATAACCTCCCAACCTGTTAGCTTCCGCTTGCAACGATAAGTAACATCAGGAGTGAAGATGTCGAAATGGTATGATGTTTCCGTGCTGCTATCCTTGACGTAATAGCCCCATGCAAATGAAACAAGGTTTTCGTACATGTCCCAACGAGCGTATATCTCATCACCCTTACTCTTTGCCAATACTCGAATTTGACAATCAGGTTTGTTCTCTTTGTTCCTGAACACTCTGAATAGCATGGCAGACTGTGTTTCAGCGCCGGCGAGACGCTTACATTGACGTATTTTGCTGTCAAACCTTGTTTTCTTTATAAGATTTTGAAATTCTTTGAATGCGTTATCTGTACCCTCGCTTAGGTTGGTCCATTTTACGGGGCGACCATATATGAACACTACCGAAATCTCATTGATATACTGAGGGTAGTTGATTGGCAATTTCCAACGTTCTAATGTTCCTTTCCTTTTGCCTTTTGGGTTTATGAGAATCTTGTCTTCTCGATTCATGATGTCATGTTGTTGAGGATCGTATTCCCTCATTGCTTCCGCAACAAGATTATCACGGGAGGTGAACAATTCCTTGACTTTTGAAATATCCTTATTCTTAATAAGTTCTTCAAACTCTTGATTTCTTCCTACTACCGAGTTTAAGTAGTTCGTAAACATTCTGATAAGTCCCATAGTTTATAAATTAAGTTAATGATTAACGTGCGAACATGGCACCGACGTTGTCTGGTATTACTATATCTTCGTCCATAAAGTAGTTGACGGCATACCCTAACAAATCCACATACTCGTCGTGCACTTTAGTTGGGAAACCGCAAACCTCGTCTATAAATTCTTCATTCCATTCGCCATCTACAAGATATACACGTCCACACTCTACTTTCGGAGCGATAGCGTGAAGTCTTACGTCTTTACCGTCTGTTGGGGTAGGTGTGTACGTGACATTGAGTGATGTGCTTTCTTCTAATTGTTGACAAACACTTTTGCCGTTTGCTTTAGGTTCTATTCTTAGTGTGCTTTGATATTGGTCGTAATCATTAGCATACATGTATTCTGGCAAGAATCGTAGCAGTTCGGGAAAAGTTTTCCACACTTTATTTGCGTGTGTTATATAAATATTGTTCTTGATTTTGCAGGCTGCAATGATACCCGAAGGATCGTTGTCTGTTTTCCGATTTCTACTGTCATAAGCAGTATCAAGAAAGAAATGTATAGGCTCTTTGAAACGTAATGCCCGAAAGTCGGCAAAAGATATTCTTCTAAACCAATTTTCTTTAATTATATTTCCCCCATCTACACTCGGAGCTTGTGAATATTGTCCCGCATAGCCACGAGAACCTAAATCGGTTTTGGCTTCATCAAGCACGCTCCTCCCTAAACGATTTGGGTCAAGAAGTCCGTTTATGTAGTATTTTCTTAATTCTGCAGGTTTGACGTTTTCACAGTCTTCTGCTGGTAAGCAGATATGACGGATATTATCTCCTTTCTTTTTTAGGAGATAACCTGTTACATCTTCTTCGTGAAGACGCTGCATAATCGTTACAGTCGGCGTATTTGCCTTATTGACCTTACGAGACGATAGAGTTTTCGTATGTTCATTTGCTTGGATACGCATAGGTTCAGATTCAGCCTGCTTCGGATTAACGGGGTCATCGTTGATGATTACGTGAGCGTGAAAACCTGTAATTGTTGCTCCTGTAGATGTGGCATATCTAAATCCTAATTTAGTATTCTCATAATTCTGTTTTCCTGATTTATCTTTTCTTATGACTATGTCGGGAAACAGTCTTTTAAACTTGTCAGACTGTAAAATATCTTTGCTTTTCATAGCATGTTCTATTGATAAGCCGCCAGAATAAGAGTTTGTTATTATTCTGATTGTTGCATCCTGTGTCCATAACCAAACTGGCCACATTATGGTTACAATCGTGGATTTTGTCGTACCTGGTGGAATATTTATTATAAGATCATAAGGTTTAGGCTGTCTCGCGACTATCGAAACGGATAACTCCTGCAATTCCCTGCATAGAAAAGGTATATGCCAATTATACGTAGGCTCTTCTTGAATTATAACGTCCCAAAATGTCTGGACGAAATAAAAGAAATCCTTAACGCATCGCTCGGCCACAACTTTTAATGCAAGTTCCTTATAATCTATAGAATACATTAGTCTTTGGTATTTAATATTTCTTCACCGATAGACAGTAAGACCCTTTTCTGTTCATCTGTCAATTTGCTTAAATCAATATCTTTATGAAATAAATCTTCACCGTCAGAGCCTGTTATCTCTTTTCTTTCGCTGTATCCTCTGTCTTTCATTTGAGTTTTGGCGTAGAAAATGAGCATTGTAGTATCGCCTTCCTTCATCTTTTTGAGGATAAGGCTTTCAGCAAAATCTTTTTGAAGTTCTTTAATGTCATCAGCTCTTTCTCTAAATTCTGGATCTTCATTATAGTATCTGTAGTAAGTCATACGAGATACACCTGCAGCGCGACAAGCAGATGATATAATTCCACTTGTATTATGTAACGCTTCAAGCAACGCTTCTTTGTCTCGTTCCATATTTCAGTTATTTAAGGTTATCGCGATTAATATCTCCAAGTATTACTCTATATGCCCTTCTTTTGGGATCTCCCGCCACCAAAAGCTGGTACATCTTCTGATACGTCTTGTTAGAAGTTGTGCCATTGACCCTCGCATATAGCTTTTTAGCTGATTCATATCCAGGATAGTCATTGGGATTTATAGCGGCCTTCTGCATTTCTTCTATGAACATCTTTTTATAGTTCTTGTCTTTATGGTCAAACTTTCTGTCCTGTTGCGACGAACGGAACATGTCGGTATCCCAATAGAGCATAACGAGATCTGCATTTGGCTCTCTTCTGATTATCCTTTGGTATAAATCAGGGTAGAATTCAAGAACCTTTGGCAGGCTCTTGATGGTGTCGATAGAGAAGAATTGTGATATACGCAGTTTGTTCAGAGGTACACCTACCTTGTATAGGTAGATGTAGGTTACTGGAAATACCAAATTCATACGTTTGAGATATAGCCACACATCACTATCTCTCCAATCGTAAATAGGGTAGAGGAACGTAGATTTGACCATTGAACCTATTGCGGAACGTCTTTGTATAGATTCACTCATTCGTAATCCAACCATCTGAGGAATGTTCTTGAAAACTCGTTTGGCGAATGTCTGGTAACTCATGCCCATAACAAAATCCTTATGGTTTCTAATGGCAAACTTCGGCATCTGACGCACCCAGACGCTTTCCTTTCCTGGTTCCCAACAAATAAAACTCTCGTCATTCTCCAGTTTATTACAGCAATTGTAATGCTTAATAGGCAGGCAAAACCAATAGAATTTAGCACCGAGCGATAAGAACCTGCTGCGCCATTCCATGGTGATTTTTTCAATGTCTGGATATATGGCTTCCTCATCGAAAAACAGCACTATAAGTCTTGAGAATGATATGCCGTATTTCTGCATTGTCCTGACAACGATATCAGACATGCAAATGCTGTCTTTACCACCGGAAAAGGACATGGTAATCGTCTTGTTTTTCAAGAACGCCTCATAAATGCGTCTTTCTGCCGCATCAACGACATTGATATTTATTTCTTTGGTTAACATAACTTACTGACATTTTCTGACCGATTGGGCTTTGCTGAACTGCTGCGAATTTCTCTGATTTATGATATCCAAAAAAGTATCCCTGTCTATTTTAGAAAGACGAAAAATCTCTTCCCTGCTCATTCCTATCTTCTTGCTGATTTCATCTACAGAAAGTCCCTCGTTCAATAGTTTCTGAACAATCTTTTCCATTGGTTCGAGCAAGTGAGTGCCACGAGCCCTATTGAATGTGATTGTTCCCGCCATATCATCACTTGCGTTCTCGTGGTTTACTATAACAACTGGGATTTTATTCCCAAGCATAGTCTTTAGCGGTTCTCTGCCACTGACGCACCAACGGTGAAATCCGTCTATGATAGTGTAGTCAGGTCTGATTACGATTGGAAAACAGAATCCGTTGTTTAGTATGCTTTCCATCAGGAGCTGTAGGTTCTTTTCAAGCACCTTGTTTGGGTTGTAATCGTTAGGCTTTACCAAATCACGATCTACGAACTGTAGATTCTTCAAAGGTGCAAACAAGTCTTTATCTTTTTTGCTCATAACTAAATGTGTTTAATATTAGAGAACTATTTCCTTACCGCAATGGGGACAGATGATTGTTCTGGCATTCTGCATACCATCCTCGAAATCGTTTCTTTCCTCGTCTTGCTCGTCCTGACGCTCTTGCGGTATGTCATCAATTTGCTTTTCATTGGATTTATGTTCTATCGGTTTAGAGAAGTCGATACCCATATTATCCTTCACGTTCTCATTGATGATAGTCTCAAGATAATCAATATTAAATCCGATTATGTCAGTGTCGCCAATCTCTTTGATGATTTCCTCAATTTTATTGAAATTGACATAACTCATCGATTGAATCTTGTTGTCCTCGAGAATGATTTTGAGTTTCTGTTTTTCGGTTAGACCTTTGAGAATTTTAACCTCGCCCTCAGTACATCCCAGGCGTTCTAAAGCGAGTTTCTTTCCGTGACCGCAAAGGATTCTCATATTTTCATCCACGAGGATAGGGTAGTACTGACCGTAGCATTCAATACTATCTGATAATGCTTCTATTTGCTCAGTTGGGTGAATATTAGGATTATTTTCGTAAGGAATGAGCTTCGCAAGCTCAACAACCTTAGTTTCGTGGGTGATTGCCATGTTTAGATGTTTTGACTGTTAATGAATTCTTGTGCCGACGCTATATATGGTGCAGCGTCATACACCATTTGAGGATCGATATCCCATAACTCTCGCCATCCTTCCCGATGAGATTTGACCCATTGTCGTGCTGGCCATACTCCTGTGCCGACAATCCAGCCGTTATTCCAACTGTAGAGTGGTGGAATCTGTCTGTTAAGGAAGTAGTGGATTACAGCCAATACCTCCTCGTGTCTCCAATGTGCAATAGGGGAGTATCTTGTTACTCCTTGTGCATTGGTATAAATGTTCTGTCCTTTTCCGCCTGTATAATTGCCGTCCTGCCATCTGCGGCCAAGAATGATGATGTCAAGATGCTGCTCCTTGAAATAAATCGCCTGTCCTCGGTGCTGGATATTATGGAACCATTGCGCTGCATACTTCGAGTTTTGCGGAAAAAGCATTTCAGGGTGTTCTGATACCCATTTAATATCAAGCTTGTTGTTGTCGATGATAGCAAGTCCTTTAGGTGCGTGAGACTTGCACCATTCAATGAAGCCAGGATATTCTATTTTTGAAGCGGTGCAGAGAACGCTCTTGTTTATTCCTGCACGTTCGCACACTACTTGAAGCGCAAGACTGTCCTTTCCTCCGCTCCATGCGTATGCTACATTCTTTCCGGCGGTCTTCTGTTTGATGTCATTAACGGCAGAAGCAACTAATCTCTCTGCTTCTTCGAAAGAGATTAGTTGCTCGATATTGTTCCAGACTTTTACAAAGTCCTCGTTTCTTGACATCTGCTTTCTGCCTAATGCTTTCATGTCAGTTGAATTGTAGTGCGCAACTTAACTGCAAGCATTCGGTACCGCCATCATATTTCAGCTGCAGCCAATTGTAATCCGTTACCTTAAATCTGAGATTAGCGATTAGTCCAGGATTATTCCTGCAGGAATATCCTATATTTCCAATAAGCCATTTACAGCCGTACCCTGCAAGGAATTGTAGCCTGTCAGTATCGCATAGATTCTTGCCATTATACAGATTTTCCCAAGTTGCGTCAATCATAAAACCGAAAGGCAGTTTATAGGTAGATGATAATGTATGTCTGTACTCATTCGCTCGTGTGTCATAGATAGATCGAGACAATATATAAAACTTCTGCTTCACATTGAAGTTGAGCCACACCTGAGAAATGAACGTTTCCGAATTGATGTTATACTGCAACACTGGCGTTACAGACAGCAACTCGCAAATATCCTGCTTATAGCCGATGAATGGAGCGACTGCTGTAGCATCGCCATCGTGAAGCGATGTCGTAATTGGCACCCATACACGGTAGCGTGTAGGTTGAGTGATTCCGTCATAGACCTGAGCATTTGCGCATAACGCAAAAATTGTCATTGTGAGGAGCATTAAAGCTTTTAGTTTTCTTTTCATTTTAATGAATTTTAAAGGTTAATAATCTTTTTTTGTTATTGATATGATGCCCGATAATCCTATAGTGAGTAATGAGCCGGCTACAATCAGAGGTACCCAACCGTTAAGGTTGCCGATGGCAAATATTGGGAGACCAATACATAAGCTTGCTATAATGCCATAATACAATCCGCTTTCGCTCATCTTATAGCCTTTAATAGCGAAAATTGTAGGAAGCATTACCGAACTGCGTAATGTGCCGTAGAATAGAAATAGATATGTTATTTGTATGCCTGGAATGTTTGCCACACCGATAGCAAGGATAGCGATAATCACCATTGCGATACGTGCTATATCCACCGAACTAAGTATTCGTCTCCCAATTTTGATTGCGCCAATACTTTTGGGACCGTACATTTCCGATATACGCATCACGATGTCGTGTCCGGCTACTGATGATACAGCGCAAAGAATACTATCGACTGTTGAGATAAGTCCCGAAAGGATAAGCAAGAAGAATAGATACAAGAACCATTTTGGCGCAAAAGCTATTACAGCCCCTACATTGACGAGTTGTGTGTCGGATATATCTAAACCAGCACCTGCGGCAAAAAAACCAAAGCAGGACAAAGAAATGGGTACTACAGCAAAAATCAGCGAAGCCGTTATCATGGTTCGTTTGATCTGTTTTCGTTCAACACTGAAAGTCCTCTGCCAAAACATCTGATCTCCGAAAGTGCCAGATAAGAGTCCGATTGTTGTAGGAATACCAAATGATAGCATTACGGAAATACCTTGACCATCGAATAAGTGTCGGTAGTCCCCACTTATACCACCGAAGCCATTCACTAATGATTCTAAACCTGCATTATATGTCATAATAGGCAGTCCGACAACGAGAACTATAAGTATTAGTCCCATCTTAACCATATCTGTGATAATATTCCCTCTTATGCCTTTGGTCATGGAGTAAAGTAGAGGTATTAAAGCAAATATCACAGTCACCCAAAAGAATGGCAAACCAGTAACCTTATGAAAAATTGTTGCTCCTGCAAGCAGCTGGACCGCAAGTGAGCAAATCTGTAATCCGAAACTTTCTATCAGGAACATATTGTGCGCTCTGTCGCTATATTGTTCTCTTATATAGTCAGAGAACGTCCATCCATTAGGACGGAGCGTTCTCATTTTATCTGCAAAAAAGGCAAACAGCACAAATGTTAGTACATTCGGAACAACGAACCAAAATACACCTGCGAAACCTTGTGTATAGGCTTTCTCTGCTGCTGTGAACATTGACGGAGCCCATACCCATGTTGCAGCCATAGAAAATGCTGTTAGTAACCATGGTGCAGAATGACCTGCGACCAAAAACTCTTCCTTTGTCTGTTTTTTGCCCTTGATAAATAGCAATGCAATAGTCATAATCATAAAGAATATTATGATTAGCATCAGACCTTCACCCTGTGTTAATACATTCATTTTTCTGAGATTTTTAAATATTGTAACATTTGTAACATTTTGAACTTTGCAAATTTAATCAAAAGTGCTTATCAAGCACACTTTTGATTATAAAAAATGATTACTGTTGCTGCATATTACGATTATCCAACAAAACTACGTTTTCTGCATTGATTTCCATAATGTTGCGCTTGATACCGTTATTGTCAACATAACTGCGAGTTCTCATCTTACCCTCAATGAAAATCCTTGACCCTTTCTTTGTGTATCTGCTGATGACATCTGCTAACTTGCCGAAACAGACTATATTATGCCATTCTGTCTTGCCTTGTACATAAATTCCGTCTTGCGACGTATATCCTCTTTCAGTCGTTGCTACGGTAAAGTTTGCCACTTTTGTTTGATTATTGTTTATGATTGAAATTTTAGGTTTGTTGCCTATATTGCCTATTATCTGTGCCTTGTTTAACATGATTTTATATTATTTGATTTGTCGTTATTTAAAAATAGATAATTATTTAATATTAATACATACATACCCCATATTAAAGTAGATTCTATCGCTGATATCTGAAATCGGTGAAATGAATAATTATGCCTTGAAATAATGTCTTCTTCATTCCCTGTCCGAAAAACCAATCGGTAAAATCTTCCCATCTTAGACCATCATTCTCTGCTATTTTCCTTACATCAAGATATTGCCTGCCGTTGATGATGGCTTTGATTTCTTTGGTATCTGGGTTATACTCCATGGTTATGCGTTCATACCCCACCTTGCTAAGACGCTTTATTTCCTCTTGTCTGCTTCTATACGGCTTATCCTGCCATTGTCTTATTGATAAGACATAACCTCCATTGTTAATTTTATTGATGTCGTGGCTCCACATGTCGTAATTGCTTCTGATGGTATGAATCTTTCTGCCTTCTTCCAAATGTTTACGAAAATTCGTATTTTTTCCAGAGGAAATATGTTTGGCAAAGAATTTCTTAGCAAGTGTTATCACTACTGTTTTTTCTTTCTCTTGTGTTGTCATAAATCAGTTATTTTAAAATTGTTATATCTTGAGGTGCTCGGCGATTGCCGCCGAAGTAAAGACCACAACCGAATGTAAATTTGCATTGCGTTTCAAATTCAATATAATCAAAGAATTCGTCATTAATATAAAACCATATCTTGTTATCTTCTCTTTCAATTACAAGTTTTACTGGCTCGTTAATTTGCAGGGTAAATGGATTTTCAAATACCCTCTGACCATTGATGTAATAGTATGTCGTAATCTCTATTCTGTCAGTTCCTGGATTGTATCTCCATACAAATCTTGCTGAGTTCTTGTGTATGCCGTTCCATCCGAAACATATTCCAAACAGTTTGTTCCAATCATGCTGGTCGTTGCCAGTAAGATAATATCTGCACGAATCGGTAAATGTGATTGTCTTTGCAATGATTTGTTTTTTATAGCTTCTAATCCTGCTGATGTTGCGGAAACATGCAGGAATAAGGGTGAAAGGACGGTGAAATCCCTTGTAAATCGTTACTTTTTTCATTTTTTTGATATTTTAGATTTTGATAATACAACTTCTTTTTTGTGAATCAGCAGGCTTCTCTGCCTTATATAGGTCTCGAAGTCTATCAGATTTTTGTCAAAGGCTTTTTCGAGCTCGAAAAGCCTTTGTTCTAACTCCTGTAATTTGTCTTTTTCCATTCTTTATTTTCAATTATTGTTAATGCTCGGTCAATCACATCTTCAATACGATTTGATAATTCATCTAATGTATTCGTGTTTTCACAACCGAATAACTTTTCTACATTGTCGTATGGGTCACTCGGCATAAACCAATATTGAAGTTTAACACACTTAGGATAAATAATAAAGTTTATTTGGTATGGTTTACCATTATGCTTTATGCTCAACGGCAACTTGTCTATTTTTTCTTGTAGTGTCATATCTGTTCTTTATTCGTTAATAACTCTGGATTGTTCTTCAAATAGTTCCCTCGCTTCATGTACAGACATTCCCTGTTTTACACATTCGATTGTTCTTTCGCGCCCCAGTTTCTTGTATATTGGTATCCATTCTTCAAGGACGAGGTCGGCAGGTTCTCCTGGTTCTATGGCTTTCTTGACACCATCGCCGACATAGTAAGGACTATCGGGGTCGCTCAGCTCAAAGATTGTTGCACCTTGCTTATTGACAATCTTGTAGCTTTTACCACCAATCTGGATGCCGCCATAATAACGGGCTACTGAAAATTGAGAGTTTGCCCAATACTCTTCTGTCATAATGATTGCATTCATTCTGCACCTCCTACATATTTTCAAATTCTGATTGTTTTCTTTTGTAATATTCTTTTGCAGTTGTTATGATATTCTGGAAAATAATCTCAGCAAATTCTTTGTCAATAATTACAGCACGAGTATCTGTTTTTCCAAAATCTCCGTAAATAGTATCTATTTCTATTCTTAAATTTCCATTTCTTTTAATTGTATTTCCACTAAAAGAATCCAATAAATGTTGAGCTGTTTGCATATCTTTATGCACTTTAACCATTTGATATAATTTATCTTCAGTCATTTTGTACCTCCTTTTTTTAATGTTTGTAATTATTTATTTCTTAAGATATATCCCATAGGGGTATTTATCTTATTGATTTTAGGAAATGTTTCAAACAAGAATGTTCCTGCCTTTTTCAGTTCCCCTAACAGTTGCCATTGTTCTTTCATTGATAATTTTACCCAATCTAAATTATTGCGGAATCTCACTTTTAATTGAGTTTCTTTCATTCCAGAAAGAACCAGATTCATGTTTCTTAATTTATATTCGATTGTTGCAGGTTTTGTTATCATATTGATTCTCCTTCCAATAATTCTTTGTTATCGTGAATGTTACCAACTATGATACTGTCAGTTATTTGTGCTCCGCCACTAATGTCAGGACAATCGGAAAATGCGTGCTCAAGACTTGCGCAACCGAACGCCATTTCCATAGGATTCCAAGCAATCACATATCTGTAGTATTTCTCTGGCCTTAGTAATGAATTGTATTGCATAATATCACCCTCGTAAATCTCCTTACCATTCATGTCTTTCTTTCCGATATATTGACCAATCGTTTCGGGTATTACAGCGTATTCATCTGGAGGAAGACGAAAGGCATTGTCAAAAGATGTGAAATCAAACCAATCGCCATCGTACGGCACGATAAATACATCTTTTCCAATCCGTAAAAGGTCGCCATATAACCATTTGCCAGTCTGTTTAGATCTTCCTCTAAATTTAATTTCTCTTTTCATAATTTTGAACTATATTAAATTATCTAAAATATACTCAATTCCCGCGATCGCTGCTTTTTCATAAGATATGTGTTGAGAGAAATTAAAGCAGCTAATAACATCACCTGTAAGAGCGTTTTGCAATTTGTAATACCAAAGAGGATGTAGTCCAAATACTTTTCCATTTATATATTTAATAACATCGTTATTTATGCCGATATTTACATGAATAGAATGTTTTTCTCTTAACCATTTAAGAACTTGTGAAATGGTAGGTGCAGTGTAGGCTTCATTAACATCACACGCACCTCCATGAAAAAACAATTTCCCATTTTCATAATAAAAACAATCAATCATGCTGTAACGTCCCGCTGTTTTTTGTGGGAATGACTTCCCCTTTAGTTTTTTGGCGATTTCAAATGTTACTATTTCCATATTTTTAATTTTTAAATTATTCTACTCATACGTAATATTTATTTTACCTATCCTCAAATAAATAATCTCTTAAAAAATTCTCGATATAATCAAATTCGATGTTGAGTTGTGTTTTGTCGGCTTCCAATAAATCTCTCATATTTCTCTCAAACCTGTCGGTAGCGTTTTTTGCGGTGTTAAAAGCCTGCTTGAAGTCGAATGTCAGTGCGCCGTGTTTGCGCAATATATCTTCCACCTCGTCCCACCAGAGGTTCTGAACACTTGTCAAAAGATATATCCCGCCCATAAAAATATTGACCTTGTCAAAATCGGGGTGTTCCATCAGTTTCTTCTGTGCGTTTGTCATAATTGTATATTATTATTTATTATTCTTGGAATTTATCGTTTTCTCGTGGATTGGGCACTGGCACTTGTAAGGGCAGTTGCCTTGTTTCGCTTGCTCGTGCGCTCCGTGCCAGTTGTCCCAGTCCTTTACTCCGTCCTCGGTCAAGAACTCGATTAGCTTCATACAGTTGAAACCCCGTTCAACGGTCTTTTCGCCCCGTATCTCAACTAATCCGTTTCCTTTTGGTGTTCCCATTACTCTGATTGTTAAAACGTTCCTAACATTTTCTTTTCCTCATTAAATTCCATACACTAACATGGCAGCGTCACGAGTATGTTCGTTTGTCCTGCCTTTATAACCTGTAATGTTCTTGAAACTTTCAGCGCTCAACTTGGTGCTGTTGTTCTTGGGAGCGACAAGCATATAGGGGATTTTCCTGTCATTGAGGAACTCTTCCCATATTACGCAATCTCTTTTGACGCTTCCAGCTCCTTGCAGGCGCTCACGTCCTGAATCTCCGAACCATTTCCTTTTGCGAGCGTCTTCAAGGCGTACCTGTACAATGTCGCTCTTCTCATACTTCTTGACTATATTCATTGCCTTCAAAATGCTCGTAGTTTGAATTTCAACAAATCTTTTTTCTAACTTATCCCATACGGCAACACCTGTATGGGTACCTGCATCTATTCCAATAAAGTATCTCATATTATGGTTCCCTCATACGCTAATGAAAATTCTTTTGGAATGAAGTAGGATAGGGGTATCTGATTGATTTTCTCAATCTCATAACTGAACTTGACTCTTCTTTTATGGGTGACGTCTGCCTTGACAGAATTCTCTTCACAAAGATGGAGATAGTTTGTTATTGCGTTAAATGAATTCTCAACACTGGAAGACTTGACTATGAATTTTGCAGGAAATGGAAGCGGTTCGTCGGAAGAGCATTCATATTCGTAGCTTATGGTCAGGTCAAGCTGGAAGTATTTTCTCTCATCTTTGCTCTCTTCGCCATCTTTTTTCGTGTCGCTTGTCTTCCTAAGATTGTCTTCCAAAATAAAGGCAGGCAATTGTTCCTTAACTGATAATATGAAAAAAACACCTTCAAAATTAAGTTCTATATAGTCCTTGAGTATTAAAAGCGCATTTTCTATGCCATTGGCATGTAATATTATCTTTCGCTTTTTTGTGGCAATCAAGCAGTCTGCAAGCCATACGCTCATGCGTGATGAACCTTCTTGAGCTCTCCTCCTCTGATTTGATACGGTTACAGTCTCGATGTCTCCACTTTGGATAAAGAACATCAATTCGCTGATGTTGTCCTTGTCAAGCAGAGTGCCTTTAGGCATTACCAATTCTTTTCTTTCTACCTCGACAACTTCACCCGTGTCCTCGTTGATGAAGGATTCGGTCCATGTCCTGTAAACATTTTCATAAAGAAAATAATTCAACATCAACGCCGGTTCATTGGCGGCAAAGATGACCTCGTCTTTTCTTGTTTCAATCATAATTCAAATAGTTTTTTGTAAAATTCAAAATTCTTTTCTTCAATATTTCTGTCTTCAGGATAGTTTACGGCTTTGTTGTACCACTCATAGAAACACTTCTGACAAAACCATTGATTTAGAACTGCAATATAATATCCTGTGATACTGGTGGAATTGCAGTTGTCGCATATTCCTATACATCCGTATTCTGCAAGCTTTCCGACAAGTTCAGCTCTGCTGATTTCAATAATTTTGAAACCTTTCTTGTTTTCTTTGATTTTTGCCATATTAAAATAATCCTGGTTGTTTAGGGTTAAAATATTCTTCTATCATACCATCTACTCGTTTTTCCAAAGCCTTGCTTTTTCTTAAAGAGTCATGACTTCTCGTGCGGAAATACTCCTTCTGAGCCTCTCGCATAAGTTTCATGGTTATAATGATTTCTTTTTCCATAGCTTTTATTTTTTAATTGTTCTTACAATCAGTCCTCCTCGTAGAATATGTTCAAGTAATGCTTCATTTTTGCGTATCTTAAAGCATTCTCTTAACGATGGTCTGTACCATTCTTGAGTAGGTGCAGTACCGATCAATACATCATTGTAGAATGTGCTTTCTGCCAACGAATCACATTTTTCGCAATTATGCATAAAGGGTGTCACTCCTGCATCGATGTCTCTCGTCTTTGTGATGTGACCACACTTGCTGCAGATATAGCAATTCACTCTACCTATACGTTTTTTTGCGTAAAATTCATTGTTATCTACATTTTGTAGAAGTTCATTGTATTGCTTTATTATTTCTCTTATGCTTTTCATATTGCTTTTCTAATCAGATCCATATTGTTATTGACAAGTCTAATAATTTCATCATGCTTTGGCGTGTTGGAATTGTTGATACCACGACTTTGTACGACCTTGTATGTTTTCAAATCAACTTCTATCGTTTCAATACGCTTTCCGGCTTTGTCCTTTGCTGAAAGAATAAGGCTGTTAGGCTTCTTGTAATATCCCATCTGGTGTACACAGTGGTGCATGGCTTTCCCTTCCTCAGCCATTTCCTCTACGGACTTGATGACGGTGATAATTATATTCTTGTTACCGAAGCATATACCGAAATACTTTCCTTTACTCTTCTTATATTCTGATTCCCATTTTATGCTTTCAGCGATCTGTTTTTCTCTTCTGATTCTCTCTTCAATTCTCGTTCTTCTTGCTAACAATTTATCGTGTTCAGCATTGAGATTTTTAGGACAGACATAATGTGCGTTATGCGTGTCAAGATTATGATATTCCAGTAATCTCAAATAGTCGTACCATGTCGCTGCGTCTTTGACTATATACCTGTTGCGGTTCGCTATTCTTATAGCGTGATTAAACGGCAGCTCTTCAAAACTTCTGTCGCTTTTGTAGGTGAGAAGTGAATATTGCTTGCTTTTAGCGAGTATTTCCGCTTCTCTGTTGCTGAGTAATAGTTTGAATAGCCGGCATGGAGAAATCGTCTCTATTCGTCTGGAATAGCCTAATTTTTTAATTTTTGGCATAATGGACCCTCCAGGATAGATGAAGTTGGCGAAAACGTCATATTTGTCCGGCGTGTATGGATTGGTTGTTTTTTCCTTAATCTCCATAGGCCTATAGAAAATCCATTTGTCGTAGCACTGCATCACTTGAGCGCATGGTCTTGCCATAATGGTCTCTCTGCCGTCGTCTCTTATCCAACTCTGAAAAGCTTCATTAATCTGCATGAATGTTCTGCCACATTTCCTTGCGGTCTTTTCAACTATGAAGTTGCGGCAGACTTGGAATCCGCTTTTGGTTGTCAAAACGGTATAATACCATGCTTGGTAGTCTTTGATTTTTCTGCTTTTTTCTAATTTCAGCTCTTTGCCACAATGAGGGCAAATGATCTTGTCATCAATTTCTAACGCAACAGCAAGATCTGAAGCCATCCAATCGAAAGCACCGCCGCATAATGTGCACCATACAGATTTCTTGGTATAGTAGGCGATAGGAGCAAAGCAATGCTCGAAAGCCCATTGCTTCTGTTTCTCTGTTATATCAGGAAGCCTTTCGCTCAAATTTGCGACTGTCTTCTGTAGTTTAGTTCTCGGTCTCATAATCATCAAATTCAAATAAGGTTGGCATTGATTGTTCCATTTTGCGAAGCTCTTCTCTCTTTGCCTTCTTCTTTTCGGCCTCCTTCTTCGCCTTAGCTTCTTCAGCTGCTTTGATTTCTGCTATGCAACGATTCTTGTAATCATTCATAGCCTGCTTTCTTGCCTTTTCTTTTTCCTCTTCGGTAAGTTCTACCGAAGCCTTGGCTGCCACTCTGGTATTGGCAGGTAACTTATTTATTTTGATGTCGTCTTCATCGTAATAGTGCACGGCCCATCCGAATACCACATCATCGGAGAGATACACCGCATTACCTTGTTTCTTGGCTTCTCCTAAAATGTAGTTGAAACACTCATCAATGTTCTTATTTGGCTTTGCATAAGCCACTGCAAACAATTCATCTGTCTTTGCTCTTTCATCGAGGTAGTTTTTGATTGCCTGCTTTACTGAATTCATTCCTTTACTCATATCGTATTGCGTTATTAATGTTTATTTTCTATAACTTCCATCTGAGAAAACTACTTTCTCAATCATTTCTCTAAGCCTGTCAGCGAGTCTCACGCCGTAATGTTCTTCAATCTCTCTTGGAGTAAGGTTTGTTGTTATGAAAGTTGTAAGCTGTCTGTCGTAACGATACTCCAGCAGTTCTAAGACTGGATTACATACATTGCCGTAGTCAAGGACCTCCTTGGGTTCTACACCCATATCGTCAATGCCGAGATATGGTTTGTTTTTAAGATTTTCCATTTCACGAAAATCCTTACTCTTGGCGATGATTTCCTTAACATGAATGATATTGATACTAATCTTATTCTCATACTCATTCCATCTGTCAACATATTCACCCGACATCGTCTTTTGTTTTTCTAATATTTTCACGTTGAATGCACCTGCTTTAGATAGCATAGCAGTGGCTGACTGTATGGCGTACATAAGTGTTGTCTTTCCGTTCCCGCATGTTCCGCAGAGCATTAGACCGAATTTCTTAGGATTAACAAGATGTTTTGCGACTTTAGAGATATTGTCATTAGTTTTGTGGTCATCGATGAACGACATATTACGATTCTCGACTTGCACTTTATATGCGGTTATCAGTAAATCCTCTGCTTGTTTCTGACTTAGTGGCCATTTAAAACGAGCCTTCGAAGTCTTTTGAAGTAGTAGCTGTGACTTCACTGCCTCGACGTTGATCATATTTGTTTCGTTGATTTCCATTTCCATTTCTGTTTTGATTTTTTTGATTTTGCTTGTCTAATTGGATTCGGAGCCAATCGCAGAAGTGACGTTTCATATCACCCATGTTGTTGTGTTTGTTCTCTCGACATTGCACATCGAGAGCGAAAATGTCAAGCCATTTGATTACTTCTTGGGTGTTGCTGAAATTGTAGCGCATCGCCATAGCCTCAAGCCAGATTTGTTGCGATTTTAAATTTTCAATTTTTAAATCATCTTCTTCGCGCGCACGCGCATTAATGTTGTTATTAATTAATTCTTTATTTTCTTTATTAATGTCGTCCGCTATGGTGTCCGTTATGGTGTCCGCTATGCTGTCCGCATCACTATTTTTATGATACCATAAATTCATTGATTCACTGATGTTTATTGTTTCTTTTTGCCTATCACTGTTACACCCTAAATTTTCGTTAATTTGCCTGTCACGTATGGTGTCCGTTATGGTGTCCGCTATGGTGTCACTCTTTAGTTGATAACGTTCATAATTACAGATAGTTAAGACAGATGTTTGCCTGTACATTACCTTTCTTGTAATCATTCCTTCGTCTTCAAGCTGTTTTAGATACTTAATTATTACATTATGATTTTTTCCCCATCGGTTAACGAGAGAAGATATCGACGCTATCATTTGACCTCTCTGCAAGGTGAACAGATGAGAATCATGGAGGACCTGCTTGTCCTCCCATGATGCCATAAGCAATAAGTCTAACCACCATTTGAGACGCTCTGCGTCTTGCCAAAGCCAGTGATTGACAATGCTTCTGTTTATTTTAATCCAACCTTGCATAGCTGCTATTACTCTTTAGGAATGAAACAGAAATCAGCATATATCTCAATGAACTGTTTTCCTGCATATTCTGCAAGCTCTGCAGTTTTGAAGGCAAGACGAGACCCGTAGTACGCGGCCACGTTAGCGGAATCGTGATACGCATGCGCATACGAAACGCCGCCATACGCATACGCACAGTAGTACGAGCGAGCGACCACACGAGCTTTTATTTCATCATCCATCTTCTCAATCTCTTCTTTGGTATAAAGTCTAAAGTAAGGATACCATCTGCGCTCATCTTTGACGAATTGCGGTCTCCAGCCTTCATTAAGTGCTTCAGTAATGATTCGGAGTTTTAGAAAAGCTATTAAATCTTTGCTGTCGGTAGTTATATTGTGCCAATCGTCGCATAATGATTCTGCGTATTCATCACCATCAGCACTGCGTAGTTCTAATTCATCCAGGGCTTCTTCAAATGTCTTTATTCTTTCTCTGACATCTGTGGGTCGGAATATTTCTTTTCCGAATAATTGTTCCAATAGATTTTTTTCTTCATAATTTGCGTTCTTGTAAGCATTAAGAACATTTTCTTTTTTTAATTGAATACTCATTGTATATTTTATTTAGTCGTTTTACATTGATTTTAGACAATCTGACGGCATTGTTGAGTTTTGTATTGTTCCGCACCGCCTCATCATTTAGATTGTCGAGAATAAGCGGTAAATGCCGTATCATTGATTCTAATATGTCGTTTGGTATCTGACGCATAGTTTTAGGTAACAGGGTTTGCGTCGCTGGAGTTGTCATCATCACCATAGTCCAGAACCTCAGCGCACATTTTCTTTTTATCGAAATAATTCTGCAAATCGCCAAAAGATTCTATTACAATATGTGCCTGATCTTTTATGTCAAGGTTAGATACCTCGGCAATGAGGAAATCCAACCTGTCGGCTTCACCAAGCATATCGTGAAAAAGATCGTGGATATTTATATCGATGTTATTCTTGTTTCTACGTTTGTTCATTGCGCAAATATTTTGGTATCTGTTATCAAATCTTTCTTACAATTAAGATACTCTATGAATCTTTCAAGAAAAGAGCGTAATTTTGATGTCGCTAAATCGTGGTTATATCTGTAATCTTCACAATAGAATTCACCTCCGATTATAGGGTTTCTTACACCACCTCCAGTCCATTTTACAATATCGAAATTCATCCAGTTAATATGATTTCCGGCTTCCGTCAGACAATATGGATAGACATATCTTTGCCACTTGTTTTCATAGTCTCCGAAAGTGTAGTTCTTACATGTCTTAAGGTCTATGACTTTATCTTGTAGAATTAAATCAGCATATCCGTACAATTCGACAACACCGTATGATGTATCTATATATCCTTTGCAGAAATATTGTGTCAGAGCACCGTGATAGCGTGAAGCTACTTCTTTGCACATCTGGAGGTCGAATATGAATTGTTTTACCGGTTGACCATCTTCAAGTTTGCTCGCTATTATGATATTCTCATCCTTGCGGCTTTCTAATTCGACATCTGGATTTATAAAAGATTTACCGTTAATTATACAGTCTATTATTTCATTGAAACAAGTGCCTTTATCCATAGCTGTGGTGTCGCCCTCAAACGGCACTCTATTGATGGCATCAAGTAATGCTTTCTCGTTAGCTTCCGCTATCTCGTCAAATGTCTTGCGATACTCTCCCTCGTCGGTCACGTTCCAATGGCTCTCGAACTCCTGTTCGGAGTCGAGAAACCTTTGAAACCTGTCCAGCAGAGACGGATAGATTCTGTATGAAGTATCATTCATATCTGCCATTTTTAAGGGTTAAACCAAGTTGTTTGGCCTTGACACTGATTTTTGTGCTTGCCATGGCTTTGGAATTCCAGATATGCTGCATGGACAACACTTCCTGTACAACCTCATTGCAGCTATCCGCATCAACTATAAAATCAATCTTTGCGTCAATTACATCTGTCAACTCCTCATATTCCTGAATCATTTTATTGCGTGCTTCTTGTTGATTGAAGAATTGTTGCAATACTCTTGTGAGGAAGTTATTTTGTCCTATGACATTTCCATTTAAATCAATCAAAGGACTTATCTTTGTCACTGACGGCATATTGCATGTGTTCTTGCCGTAATATCTGTCGGTACTGTCAAAGCTGATTGTACGCTCTCTTCCCTGTGCCTCCATATATCCGACCAAGTCTATGTCCTGCATAAGGTCATTAGCGCTGCTCCCTGAGATAAGAGGTCTTATTTTAATCTCTTCACCTTGTTTTGTTTCGTTATCGTGAGCAACGAATATTACGTTGATTCCTTTGGTTAGCAATCCATTCTTGAAGTCATTAAACATTTTCTTGCGGACGCCATATCCTTTAAGAGTTAGACTGCCTGTTCTGTCTGCCATCTTTGGGTCATTGCGTTTGATGAAATCTTCCATGTAGGTCAACATTTTACCTACAGTATCGATGATAATTGAGTTGAACATTGTACCCATTTCCTGAATGGCGTCGTTTACATCTTCCCATTTCGTTACCTGTACGGTAGGAACTTGGAAAGCTCCGTTAATTCTTGTCACTCCCCCATCAAAATCGAATAATACTGGATTGGGAGCTGAGCAAGCAAGTGTTGTCTTACCGATACCTGGTTGACCATAGATTAATGCTGCGATTGTTGTCTTAGGCAAAATTTCGCCTGGCTGTTTTATGAGTGCCATAATTTTAAAATTTATTTGTTAAACAATAGGTTTATTTAAGTTTGCGGGTGTAAGGGGAGTCGAACCCCTAAGCGCGTTAAAAAATTGATAATCAAAAACAACAAAATTCAAAAACACGTCATAACAAATTTAACATCAATGGTTGAGAGCCTTTCTTGAGCATGCGCTAACCGTTACACCCATATCTTTATGATTCAATTTTTTTCTTGTATCTTTTTCTCGGTTTCGTAGCGCAGTAGGTGGTCGCCATAGAGGTAATTTCATCTTCGCTAAATCTCTTATGTTTTCTTGCCCACTTCTCCAAGTCCTCAATTAGATAATAGCTTGTGCAATTCTTACCATCGCCAGACTTAAAGACTGGAATCTTGCCTGCACTGACCAAATTGTACAGATGGCTCGATGATATATCTAACCATGCCGCAGCTTCATTATGGTTTAATCTGTCCCTTATCGGAAGATTTCCTTTATCTAACTTTTCCTTCATTCCTATGATTAGCTGCTCCATTTTATCAAGCCTGCTCATTATCTCTATATATTCATTCTCAGCCATAATACTTATTGTTTGTTATCTTGTTGAAAATAGAATGCCTCTGACATGTATCCGCCTACGGCGAACATTACAACCCCCGTAAGACGAAGTATAATTTCATAATTGCTTCCGTCTGCTGTTCCGATGGCGAGAAACAGACCCAACACCGTCATCGCCTGGCCGATATTCTTCTTAAATCTTTTCATGTTATACCTCCTTGGTTATTTTGTTCTTGTGATTGTTAATGTTCTGTTGGCTCTGTTAGAGATACATTTGAATATTCTGTTCCAGCTCAAACCGTATTGCGAACATTGGCTCCTGATGGAAATAAGATTATCAATTGGATACTCCTTAGATTCCCCGACGCTCATTTCTTCTAATTCTTCTTTGAATGTTTTTTCCGCCATTTTTTTCTCCTTTTTTTATTGTCTATTTAATTTTTAATTTTGTAGTTGCAAAGATACAACCTTTTTGGTTATAAACAAGAAAAATTATAACTTTTTTGGTTTTATTTTTAATAATTTTTATAACAAATTGATTGATAAATAATTGTATATGAAAAAAATTGGAGAAGAACTAAAAAGTTATTTTAAAGAAAAAGGAATAACACAAGAAGAAATTGCCGAAAAACTCGGAGTATCACAATCTTATGTTAATGCATTGCTAAATAATGAAGATAAACATTTTGGTAAGAAACAAGCCGAAAAATGGAATAAATTATTCGGTATATCGGTAAATTATTTGCTTACTGGAGAAGGAAATATTTGTGGTGATAATATTACTCAGCATAACCAAAATGGTGATAATATCAATGGTCATTCTGTGACCGTTAATAAAATGGAGGTTGATTATATTGAAATTATAAAAGCTCAGTCTAATCAATTGTCTAAATCCCAAGAGCAAATTGATGAATTGCTTCAACAGAATCAAGAACAGTTCAATAGACTGATGAGTGTTATAGAAAAATTAACTAAATAAAACAAACTAATATGGATTTCAAAGATTATTGCAAACAGCTTGCGGATAGGGTGGTTAATTTAAAAGAACAGATAGCCACAGAAGAGGCTACCAAGAATGCCTTTATAATGCCTTTCATTCAAATGTTAGGATATGATGTGTTTAATCCGTTAGAGGTCGTTCCAGAAATGGATTGTGATCTGATAAAAAAGAAAGGGGAGAAGATAGACTATGCAATCATGAAAGACGGTGAACCTATATTACTGATTGAATGCAAGCATTGGAAGCAAGATCTCAATCTTCACGATAACCAATTACAAAAATATTTTGTAGCTTCAAAAGCTAAATTCGGCTTACTTACAAATGGTATAGTTTATAGATTCTATACTGATTTAATTAAGCCAAATATAATGGATACAACTCCATTTTTAGAGATAAATTTTGAAAACATCAAAGATAACCAGATTGAGGAATTGAAAAAATTCCATAAGTCGTATTTTGATATAGATAATATTCTAAGTACAGCAAGCGAATTGAAATATATGTCTGAACTTAGGAATGTTATAAAGTCGGAATTTGCAGTTCCATCACCAGAACTTGTAAAACTTTTAACCAAAAGGGTTTATGATGGTGTTATTACTCAGAAGGTATTAGAACAATTTACAGACTTAGTAAGGCGTACATTTGCAAATCATATCAACGACGTGATGTCTGAAAGATTAAACGTAGCGATAAAGAGTACCGAAGAAGTTGTTCAAGCACCTGTGGAGACGATTGAGGAAGAGCTTCAGGAAAGTAAGATAGTTACGACAGTAGAAGAACTTGAAGCATTTTATATTGTTAAATCTATATTGAGAAACAATATACCGTCAGAGCGAATAACATATAGAGATGCACAAAGTTATTTCGCAATCTTTGTAGATGATAATAATCGTAAACCTGTCTGCCGTTTGTACTTTAATACAGCTGTGAAATCAATAGGAATATTTGACGCAGATAAAAACGAGGTAAAGCATAAACTTGACACACTCGACGAGATATATAATTATCAGGAAGAGTTAAGAAAGGCTATTCAGAAATACCTGTAATTATGAAAAAGATATTGTTTTTACTTCTAACCTTAAGTCTCATAAGTTGTGAAAATGAGAATGATGAAAAATCGTCATTGATTAGAGATTTAATAATAGAAAATACAGAATTAAGAGAAGAAAACAACAAGTATAAAAAGTTGTATGGAGAATTACCAGATTTTAACTATGAAGAAGGTTCTTATGGTATGTGGAATGTAGGGAACTATGTAGATGATTTTGGAGAACCAACAAAACATGGTTATGTATATGCTGAAGTATATGGTACGTTTAGCAACTCTGTAACTACTGATTCTAAATTGAGAGTAAAATTCTTGATTGACGAAAGCAGTATGAGAATACAGTTGTATGAGTATGGTGGTAATCATCCAATAAAAGGAGAAGGTTTTTTAGAATTTAAAGCTAAAAACATTAATGGTGAACTTGTTGCTTTTGAAACAAATAATGATGATTCAGGAAATAATACTTATGATGGTTTCTTTAACAATACGAGAGGTTACATTGCACTTGATAAACTCATTGAGTATATTGACAAAAGTAAGATGATAAAATTCATAGCGAAAACCACATCAAATTATGCTGTTTCTGAATATAAGTTTACAATTCCAGATGGTTCACAACTCAAGAAAGCATTAAATAAAGCAACAAATAAAACTGATGAGCAGAACGAGAGCATATAAGCAAGAGACGTTGGATATCCAGCAGAGGTATTTCAATATAGTTCAGGAACTATTAGACGCTGATAGAATACCTGGAGGCATCGCAGGCTTATGTGAAGTCAGCAACATTGACCGTCGTCATTGGTACGTTCAGCGTAAAGACAATGGCAGAGGTTATTTTGAGGTCGCATGGCTGATACCCTTAGTCAAATATCATAAGGTATCAGCAAATTGGTTGCTTCTTGGTACTGGTAAAATATATAAGGGTTCTAAATGATATCAGGTATCTTAGAGACTGCCTCCTGTTTGCTCTTATCAAGAACCTTGGCATAAATCTGTGTTGTATTCAGCATTCTGTGACCGAGCAGCTTGCTCACGGTGTATATGTCAGCGCCGAGATCCAGCATCATCACCGCAAAGGTATGACGTCCGCAATGGAAAGTTATCTTCTTATCAATCCCCGCACGTAGCACCCATGCCTGAATCGCTTTATTGGCACAATCAATGGAAGGTATGCAATCATAGAAAACAAAATCATCTGGAGAACGTCGTTCACCCATCAGATCTGCAGCTTGCTGGTTTATGTCGAGATACTCTTGCCCACCTGTCTTTTTCTGCTTGAATATAAGTCTTGTGAAATTTCCTTGCTGATGAACTTCTCCCCATGTCAATTTCAGAATATCGCTTCTGCGTAATCCTGTAAGGCATGAAAACAGAAAAGTCGTTTTTACTCCTGAATATTCGCATGGCGTATCTACGAGTTTTTTAAGTTCATCGACGGTCAGATACATTCTCGTTCCTTCTTCAGCCTTAAAATTCTCAATGCCACGACATGGGTTGGTGGGGATAATACGTTCGTCGAACGCCTGGTTAAGACAAGCTTTCAATTTTGCGAAATACGACACTTTAGAATTACGAGATAAAAGTTGATCCTTAACTCTTTGACGTTTGTCATTGGCCCATGCAATAGCTTTTGTTTCAAGATAATCTTTAAATCCTTGTACCCATTCAGGCGTTATATCAGCGAAGGTTATATTTTCATGTTTCTCATAAATGCGTAGATGATGAAGGCAAGAATACCAATTGCCCCAGTTACCCCTGCTTTCGGTCCCAAGCCTTTTTTCGCACATGTTTCTATAGTAATCGAAGAATAGCGTATCTGTCTTGTACTCTGATTTGAAGCCGAATTCCCCGTTCATAAGTTCAACGATACGTTTAGCCTTTACTGCTTCGGCATACTTTAACGTTTCCTTGTTTTTATCTCTGTCAGCTTTTGAGTGCTCCGGAATAAGATATAATTTCAGATATTCATACTCACGTTTACCATTTCTGTAGATGTCAAGGTAAAGAGAGATATTACCTGTAGGCATCTTTCTTTTTCTAAGTTGTATTGATTCTTTCATTTTTGTTGCTCAATTGTTGCTCATATTTTTCAAGCAACAAAATAACAACAAAAAAACAAGAAAAAAAAGTAAAACATCGTAAAATAATATTTTTATTTAATTGGTAATATTATGATTAGTTACGATGTTTTATTATCTTTTAATGTGTTTACTTTCCGATGCAGAATCTGCCGAATACGTTGTTTAAAATTTCTCCGCTGGTGATTTCTCCCGTTATGCTACCCAAATGATATAAGACGTCTTTCAAATCTTGCGCTACAAACTCGGTGGAGAGTCCAGAAAGCAGTCCTTCCTTGACTTTCAATAATGCACTGCGGGCGTTTACCAATGCCTCGTAATGTCTTAAATTCGTGACGAGCACTTCGTTTTCACCAACATTCACATTGCTGCCGTTGAAGTAAATGTCGTCTTTTAAATTCTCGATATCTGAGTTTTTCTTTGCGGAGATGAATGTGTATTTCAAGAGATTCCTGATGTCGTGGCAGTCTTGTCCTGTGATGCTGTATTTATATTCGTCAAGCATATAACCGCCGATTCTCTCGATGTTTCTCTCTATTGAATGACGTAACTCGCATAAAATCTGTTCGTTGTCAGTCCATAAGGCGAGTTGGTTCGTGTCTACTTTGTTGAATACAAGTATCAGTCTTTGTGTCAGTAGATTGACGTTAGAGATGATGAGTCGTGCTGAGTTGAAATACTCGGAACTGCTTTTACTTAAATCCAAGATTCCTAAGACGATGTCGGCTTCTTCAATCTTTTTAAAGGCTCTTTCTATACCGATCTTTTCTATAGTGTCATCGGTCTCTCTGATACCTGCGGTGTCGATAAATCTGAATGTCTTGCCTTTGATATTCAGTGTCTCTTCAATCGTGTCGCGCGTCGTACCTGCAATGTCGGAGACGATAGCTCTTTCTTCACCGAGTAAAGCATTGAGAATCGTACTCTTACCTGCATTGGTGTCGCCGACGATAGCGACAGGAATACCTCTTTTAATAGCGTTCCCTAATTTGAAAGTATCGGTTAGTTTAGTGAAATGAGTTATCGCATCATCTACAATATTGTTGAGTCTTGTTCTGTCGGCGAACTCTACGTCTTCTTCGCTGAAGTCGAGCTCTAATTCCATCAATGATGTGAGGTCAACGAGATTTCTTCTAAGTTCTTGCAATTCTTTCGAGAATCCGCCTTTTAACTGGTTCATCGCAACACGATGTTCTGCCTCATTCTTTGAAGATATGATGTCGGCTACGGCTTCTGCCTGAGTGAGATCCATCTTGCCGTTTACAAATGCACGCATTGTGTATTCTCCTGCTTCCGCCAAACGAGCACCATTGTCGATGAGAATCTCTAAAATCTTATTCTGAATGAAAACCGAACCATGACAGACAATCTCAACTGAATCTTCTCCTGTGTAGGAATGTGGTGCCTTGAAAAACGTAACCATAACATCGTCAATAATTTTATTGTCGTTGTCTACAAATTCTCCGTAATACATCCTGTTTGGTGCGATGTTTTCTAAAGTCAGTTTTTTGCCTTTTCTTATATATCTTGAAAGTGCAATCTCGTGAGATTTGTCTCCCGACATTCTAATTACAGAAATCGCAGCCGTTCCCGATGCTGTAGCTATTGCACAAATAGTGTCATTACTCAAATAACTCATATCTTATCTTTTAATTATATGAAATTCAATTTCTTCTGCTTTTATATGCTTTGCAATAATTTCTTTATTTTTATTAAGAAGGTATATTGTCGGTGTTGTCATAACATCATATTTCTTGATAATATCATGACTTACATTATTATAATTGTCTTCGCTTATATTAATCTCTAAAACAGTTAAATCGTTTCTTCTTTTCTTGATCAATCCTAATATTCTTTTATCTCTTATACATTTCTGACAATCAGGTTTATAGAAGAATAGAACAGTATATTTTGATTTGATATTATCTAAACAGATTGTATCGCCATTATCGTCTGTAAATGAGAAAGATGGCGCTGTTTTCTCAATTGTGATGTCTCTTAAAATATCGGCTCGTTTAATTATTTCTTTTCTGATGTTATCAGTAAGATTTTCAATTTCTAATTTTGAAAAATAATTGTCGACCAAATGTATGTAAACCAATTCGTTTTCAATATTTTCCGGATTGAAATATTTTGAGTATAAATACCATAAGACGTAATCTCTTATTGATGACTCTGAACTCTGAACTCTGAACTCTGAACCATTTATCATATTAATCAAATCATCTATTTTTTTACAAATAATTATAGGAGTTTGCTTAGACATATAATTATCGAAATAATATTCCAACTTATTCTTTAACAGACGTGTATTTAAAATACGAGCATCGCAAAAACTTATATTGTCAAAATAATGTTCAACGATGTATTGTTCTTTATCACCTTTATATTCTTGAGGCACAATAATTTCTTTGTTGAAACATATATATGTATCAAGAAATGAGTTAAGGTTCTTAATTCTTATTGATTCAAGATATTCGTTATGTTTTAATTTTATGGAATCTATTTTTCTTGCATTATCCGGGAAATATTCCATTTCGCTTTCTAATGCTTTGATATGAAGTTTGTTGTGAGTCGTTTTTGAATAAATGTCGAAATATGCTGATGTTTCTTTACATCCTTTTACCTTATAGCTTTCTAAATCCATAAGTTCCTCAACATGAATGGAAAACCTCTGATCTTTACCTAATAATATTTCGAATAGTGGATTTTGTTCGCTGTCCGCCAAAACGTAAATGCCTTCATTATAATTGATGTCATTTGTGAATGTTTTATAATCATCGGAAACAGAACTTGTATCTAGAATTATGTACGTCTTATCGCTTTTATATTTAAGAAGGTAATATATACTATCCTGATGATTTTCAACTTTTACTTTTATCTTAACCTGCGAAATTAGATTAAAAGGTACAAATGTTAATAAAACTATGAATAAAATCTTGTTAAAAATACGCTTCATAAAAAATAATAGCTAAAAATCGAACAAAGATAGTCATAAAATTTTTTTTGTCAAAAATTATTATTTACTTTTGCATCAGAAAACTAAAATAAAACCTAAATTTATGAAAAGAATATTTCTAATATTATTCTTATCTGTTATATTACATCTGTTTACGATAGACAACGTGTATTCTCAGAATCGTGATAATTTGAGAGTGGCATTCTGGAATTTGGAGAATTTCTTTGACCCTTTCGTTGATTCTACCAGAAGTTATAATGAATATACGGAAGATGGCGTTCAGCATTGGACTATGTCTCGATTTTACAAGAAACGAAATAATCTGTATAAAACCATTTTGTCTCTTTCTGAAGGTAATCCTTTGGCGATAATAGGTTTGTGTGAGGTTGAAAATACCTTTGTTACGATGATGCTTTTTCATGAGACGCCACTGAAAAAACATAATTATAAGGTGATTCATTATGAAGGTGACGACAGGAGAGGTATTGATGTCGCTATGGTTTATTCTATTGATAAATTGCAGCTTATCTGTAGTGAGGCGATAAAGATAAGAGGACCGAACAATAAGAGAATAAAAACTCGTGACATTTTATATGCTAAGTTTTATGATAGGGTGGGGGATACCTTGCATTGTTTCGTCAATCACTGGCCGTCGCGATATGGTGGTGAGAAGGAAACAATTTATTTACGCGAAATCGCAGCACGACATTTAAAGTCTAAAGTTGATTCTCTTGTGGTTAGTTGTAATTATTTACCCAAGATAATAATCATGGGTGATTTTAACGATACACCTTTCGATAAAAGTATATTAAATTTGTTGAAAGCGAAACCTCCTGAAGAGTTTACGAATGAGGATACATTAGTAAATCTTTTTGCTAATGATAATAAAAAATTAGGTTTTGAAGGAACACTTAAGCATCAATACAGATGGCAAATCTTTGACCAGATAATCATAAGTAAGTCGTTGTATGATTCTAAGTCATTGCATTATGTCAGGAAATCGGCGACGATATTTCATAAAGATTTCCTTTTTATTGATGACGCTACTTATGGTGGGAAAAAACTTTTCAGGACTTATATAGGTCCAAAATATCAGGGCGGATTTAGCGATCATTTACCAGTTTATATTGACTTGAAATGATATTTTTATCGGGATAATTATGACTATAAGTATTATCTTTATTGTTGTTTTGTGATTTTGTGAATATAAAATATTGAATAATAGTTAATTGAAATTATTATAAAAAATAATGAACAAGATGTTGATATATAAGAAAAAATTGTATTTTTGCACTGGGTAAGTTTATACGACCAGCTCCTGTCGAATCCCCCAGGACCGGAAGGTAGCAAGGGTAGATGGTTGAGCGGTGCGATACAAACTTACCTTTTTTTGTACCTGCTATGTTATTAGAACCTACATATACCACAAAACAGTATTGGTTTACAATACTTTCCGCAGGATTCATTTTAGGTGTCTTGTCGTCTGCTCTTTATTTGTCGTTATATTGGTTTCTTTACGTACAACATTCATTTTTATTTTCACTTATTTACTTAATACCATTATTAGGGTCAACAATCACTGTTTTATTTTTTAAACATAAGTTTGTTTGGAAAGAGTTTTCTTATGGAGCTGCTTTTAAAATGTTGTTTATGACAGGAACTATTTCCGCATTGATATTGAGTGCAGTACTTTTTATAGCATATAGTTTTTTCTTGGAATCAAGGATAGATTTATATGAAAATATTGGAAATGAAACATTACGAAGATTGATGTCGCCTTGGGCTGTGTCTTCATCGATGTTTTATATAAATGTTGTTTTGTCTTTATTTTACTCATTGATATTTGCTATATTTGCAAAAAAGAAAAATTAAAGAATAATGGATATTTCAGTCATAATACCACTCTTGAACGAAGAGGAATCATTGCCGGAATTGGAATCTTGGATCAGACGAGTAATGGAAGAACATAAGTTTTCATACGAAATAATCTTCGTTGATGACGGCTCAACGGATGCTTCATGGCATATTATCAAGATTCTTTCTGCCAATAATCAAAATATCAAAGCTTTACGTTTTAGAAGAAACTATGGAAAGTCGCCTGCTCTTAACGAGGGGTTTAAAATTGCACAAGGAGATGTCGTGATAACAATGGATGCTGACCTTCAAGATAGTCCTGATGAGATTCCAGAACTTTTCGACATGATTAAAAATAAAGGTTACGACCTCGTCTCAGGTTGGAAAAAAGTACGTTATGATTCAAAATTCGCTAAGAATATTCCATCTAAATTCTTTAACTTCACAACTCGTCTGATGACAGGAATCAAACTTCACGATTTCAATTGCGGACTTAAGGCATATCGTAATGATGTGATTAAGAATATTGAAGTATATGGTGAGATGCATCGTTATATTCCTGTAATGGCGAAAGCAGCAGGCTTCAATCATATTGGTGAAAAAGTCGTTCAGCATCAGAAGAGAAAATACGGAACCACCAAATTCGGAATGAGCCGCTTCATTAGAGGTTACCTCGATTTATTGACAATAACATTCATCTCTAAATTCGGCAAACGTCCTATGCATCTTTTCGGAGGACTTGGAACAATTTTGTTCTTGGCAGGTTTCATAATGGGAATATATCTCGTATTCCAAAAGGTGTTCAACTCTGTCTATGGAATGACCGACAGACCATTGTTCTATCTTGCTCTTATCTGTATGATTATCGGAACACAATTGTTCTTGACGGGTTTCCTCGCTGAGTTGATACAAACAAATTCAGGCAATAAAAAACAATACGGAATAGCTGAGAGGATTGATTGAAAATATTTGAGTGGATTACATGTAACTTACTGTGATCTCTATCTTTCAGACCTTATATTTCATATAAAAAAAACTATAGTTTGTTCTTTGTTGAATGTCGACTTTTTCTTATATTTGTGCCAATAAAATCATAAAATTATGGCACTAATAAATAAAGAGAAAAAATACAAATGGCACTTCGTAAATATCGGAGGTTCAGCACGTGTAAGAATTAATTCAGGTGACGACATCGCTCATCTCGCAGAACTTGACCCTAAAATGTGGACTGTACTTTCATGTCCTACAACAGGTTTGGAAATTGATGATAAAAGTCTTAAATATATGGACTGCGATGGCGATGGCAAACTTCGTATCAATGATGTGATTGCCGTCTCTCAATGGATTACTTCTGTATTGAAAGACAATGATCTTATATTAAAAGGTGCCGACACTATTGACATAAACTATATCAACACCGAAGACGCTAACGGTAAGAAACTATATTCTTCCGCTAAACAAATATTGGAGAATTTAGGTAAAGAAGGTTCACAAATATCTTTGGCGGATACTGCCGATATCACAGCTATCTTCGCCAAGACTCGCTTCAATGGCGACGGTATCATAACAGAAGCATCTTCCGATGACGCAGATCTCAAGACTACTATTGCAGCTGCAATCTCAACAGTGGGTAATGTGACCGACAGAAGCGGCGCTCCTGGCATAAACGCTGACCTCATAGAAACATTCTACAAAAACCTCAACGATTATGTTTCTTGGACAGATGCTAAAGTCGAGGCTCCTTATGGTGATAAAACGGATGCTGTTATCGCTGCTTATAACGCCCTTGATTCTAAAGTTAAAGACTTCTTCATGCGCTCTAAACTCGCAGCGTTCTCTCCAAGTAGTACTGCATCTCTCGATATACAGACTTCAAGGATAGATGCTATAAGCGCAGAAAATCTCTCTACCAAAAATGATGAAATCGCAGCTTATCCTCTTACTCATATTACAGGAAAATCTGAAATAGAAATAAATGCCGCTATAAATCCAGTCTGGGATAAGAACTTCAATATTATCAAGTCTATATTAGATTCTTCTGTTACAGCAATTACTGAAGATTTATGGAGTTCAATAGGAGAGAAGTTCGCTGCATATAACGCATGGAAAAATGGAAAGACTGGCGCTGTAGTGGAAAGTCTCGGCTTAGATGCCATCAAGAATTTTATATCTCAAGATAAGAAGTCTGCTCTCCTTGATTTAGTTGCCCAAGATGCAGCTCTTAAAGAAGAGTCGGAAAATATTGAAATGGTAGATAAATTCTTGCATATCTATCGCGATTTCTATAAACTTCTGAAGAACTTTGTCACATTCAACGACTTCTATGATAAAGATAAAAACTTAAAAGCTATCTTCCAATGCGGAACTCTCATAATCGACCAAAGAGCTTGTAAATTCTGTATGAAAGTGGCTGACACTGCAAAACATAGTGCTTCGGCAGCATCAAGCGGAATGTATCTTGTCTATTGTGATTGTACAACAAAAACGAAACCTGGTAAACTACAGATCGCCGCTGCCGTCACTGTTGGCGATATTGCTGCATTGGCAGTTGGTAAAAATGGTATCTTCTATGACAACAGCGGTCTGGAATGGGATGCTGTTGTAACTAAGATAATCGATAATCCGATAAATATTTCACAATCATTCTGGTCGCCATATCGCAGGATGGCAACAGCTATTGAGAATCTCATCAACAAGAGTGCTGCCGACAAAGACGCCAAGATGATGGCAAATGCTACAGCGAATATCAATGCTGCTCCTACAAAGACACCGGAACAGGCAAAGGCTGCTGCCGCAACACCACCGTTCGATATCGCTAAGTTCGCTGGTATCTTCGCCGCAATAGGTATGGCACTCGGTATGATCGGTACAGCTTTGGCAAGTATCTTTAAAGGTTTGTTCGCACTTAAATGGTGGCAGCTCATCATGTTGTTCGTGGGAATCATTTTGTTGATATCAGGTCCGGCAATGGTAATTGCATGGTTGAAGTTACGCCGCAGAAATATTGCTCCATTATTAAATGCCAACGGCTGGGCAGTCAACGCCACCTCGAAAATCAGCATTCCTTTTGGTGAGACATTGACTGATATCGCCAAGTATCCGAAGATGAAACTTAATGACCCATTTGCAAAGAAAGGCTTGAAAACATGGCAGAAATGGTCGTTGACAATATTATTGATAATCGTTGTTTTGGCTGGATTATGGATCGGCAATATCTTCTCAAACATAAGTCCTAAATTGAACTCTCCACTTCCGAGATATAATAAGGTGGAAGTTGAAGAAGTCGTTACTGATACAACAGCAGTAGTAATTGAAGAACAAACAATTGTTGAATAAACTTATATATATTTAATATTTATAACCATGAAAAAACTATCACTTGTTTTGATTGCAATGATGGTGTGTTTTACCTCATTTGCTCAGAACGAAAAAACATTGAAACGAAAAGTCGCCATAGGTAGATTTACTAATGAGACCCAATATGGTAAGGGTGTTTTTTATGACGCAGGAAACGATCCTATGGGCAAACAGGCACTCGATATTTTATCCGCAAAATTAGCAGCAAGTGAAAAATTTATCTTGTTGGAAAGAGACGGATTAGATGAACTGATTATGGAGTCGGGCGATGATATGCAGAAAATCGGAGCCGACTATATCATCTTAGGTTCAGTCACTAAATTCGGCAGAAAGACAGAAGGTAATAATGCGGTCTTTTCAGAAACAAAGACGCAGACTGTTGAGGCGGGCGTGAGCATTCGTTTAGTTGATGTATCGACAGGATTGATAATATATTCAGACGAGGCTTCAGGTTATGCGGAAACTACTTCAAAGACAACCTTGGGTTTTGGCGGTACAGCTAACTTCGATGCAACATTGAGCGATAAGGCTATCTCTGCAGCTATGTCTCAATTAGTTGAAAATATTATCAACAAATGTATGGATAAACCATGGAAAGGATATGTGCTTTCTGTGGAAGATGGAACATACGTTATTTCTGGTGGCAAGTCACAAGGTATCGCAGAAGGTGATACTTTCTGTCTTTACAGAAAAGGAAAGATTGTTAAGAACCCTCAGACTGGAATGAATGTTGAACTTCCTGGAACTAAAGTTGGTACTCTTACCGTAATATCATGTTATGGTGATACTCCAGAATCAGAAATCTCTTTCTGCACTTACGAAGGTGAAGAATTTTCAGCAAATGAATTGTCTAACTACTATATTCTCGAAAAATGAAAAAGATATTATTAATATTTGTTGCTTTAGTAACAATGTCGCTATGCAGCTGTGGCGTCGGTTCTTATTCCGTTGTTAGTGGGAATGCAGATGAGGCGGCCTTATGTTTTACCGCAGATAAAAAATGTGAAATAGTAGTGAATGTCGATGGTGCCGTGTACGATATGGAAACTATTAAGTATAAAACATATAAAGCAAAACGTAACATTAAAAAAACAGCTAATAATCAGATTACTTTAACTCCAGGTCGTCATAATGTCGTAGTAACTAAAGAAGGTGCCGAGGTTTATAATCAAGAGATCTTTGTTTCAGCTACCGACATAAAGGTTATCGAGTTATGAAAAAAATATTGCTTCTTTCATCCTTGATGTTATTATTGTCGTCGTGCGTGACCACAACGTCAATGTACTATTGGGGTTCTGTTAGCAATGGCGTCTCAAAATACGAACATCTTACATACAAAAACTACGATCGTCAAACACCGGAGAGCATCTGCGATTTGGTGGTGTTATATGAAGATATGATAAGTAACCCGGGAGGTACACGTAATACTATTCCTCCTGGAATATGCGCTGAGTATGGCTTCCTTTTGATTCAGGAAAGTACATTAGATTCTTTTGAGAAATACGCGACCAAAAAACAAAGAAGAGTCTTTGCTACTGATGATTATGCATCATTGTTCGCTGAGAAAGGATTGGAAATGTTACAAAAAGAGATAGAACTATACCCGGAATCTGAGACGTTTATAGCACCTTTCATCCAAAGACTAAAATCTGAATGATATGAAAAAGATTTGTAACCTTTTAATGATAAGCATAGCAGTATTGTTGTTTTCATCATGTGCCACCACCACTACAACATATACCAGAGCGTCGTTGTATCCTAAGATGTATGAAGAACAGCCGGTCTCACTTTTGGTGATGCCTCCAATTAACAATACTACTAATGTGGAAGCCAAAGATTTGTTATACACATCCATTAGTTACCCTTTGATAGAAGCAGGTTATTATGTTGTATCGCCTCATCTCGCAATGGAGTTTCTGAAAAATGAAAGTGCCTACGATGCCGAGATGTTCATCGACGGAGATATATCAAAGTTCGGTCAGGTGTTTGGTGTTGATGCAGTAATTTTCTCTGTCGTCGATAAATGGGAAAAGCAAGGCTTGGGAATAGCAACACATATTAGATATATCATGAAGTCAACCAAGACTAACGAGATATTATTTGAAAGAAAATGTGATTTGTATCTCGACCTTCAGGTTCAAAGCGGTCAGAGTAGCGCGTTGGGAATTCTGATGGAGTTGGCGGCGTCAGCAATAGCTACCGCTACCACTGATCACATAGTGGCGGCAAGAAAGTGTAACAGATATGTCTTCTCCGATTTCCCAAGAGGTAAGTATAATCCTTACTTCGGACTTGACAAGGAAACAAAAGCGTCAGAACCTAATGTCAAGATTTCAGTGAGATGATCTGATCTCCATAACGAAAAAAATCCGTCGATCGGCGGATTTTTTTATTGTGCTTAGAAAAGTTCTAATTGTGTTTGCGTAGGTGATGTATTATCTGATTCTTTCTTTCCAATCATCTTAAGAAAACCATCCTCTGATTTAATCTCAACGCCGAGTGATTCTGCTTTCTTTCGTTTCTCCGGTCCCATCTTGTCGCCGGCAACAACAAATGTAGTCTTCTTTGAAATTGATGAAACGTTCTTACCACCGAGATCTTCAATGAGTTGTTTTATCTCATCACGACTCATCGTGGCAAAGACGCCGCTCACAACAATGTTCATTCCCGATAAAACCTGATTCTCGCTGACGACTTTCTTCTCTTGCTCAAATTGAAGTCCTGCGTTTTTCAGCCTATTAATAATATGTATGTTTATTTCATCGGCGAAGAAGTCTTTTATTGAAAGAGCAATTTTTTCGCCGACTTCTTCAATCTCAGTAAGTTCTTCAACAGATGCATTGATGATATTATCAATTGACCCCATCGATTTGGCGATAAGTTTCGCTGTCGTCTCTCCAACGTATTTTATTCCTAAGGCGAAAAGAACTCTCGCAAAAGGAACGCTCTTAGACCTCTCAATTGCGTCAATAATGTTGTTTGCTGTCTTTTCTTTGAAACTTACTTTACGTATTGTATCATCAACATCAATGATTTTTTCCAATCCGAATATTTTGTCGTAAGTCAAATCATATAAGTCTGAATAGTCCTTGATAAGATTATTGTCGAAAAGGACTTCTACCTTACCTTCGCCGAGACTTTCGATGTTCATCGCCTTACGCGAGATGAAATGTTCGATACGACCTTTTATCTGAGGCGGGCAGCCGAGTGTGTTAGGACAATACCATGCTGTTTCGCCATCTGCCTTAACGAGTTGAGTTCCACATTCAGGACATTTTGTAATGAAGGTGACTTTCTCGTTTTCTTCTTTTCTTTGGCTTAAATCGACGGATGTTATCTTTGGGATAATCTCGCCGCCTTTTTCTACGCTTACTATGTCGTTATAATGAAGGTCTAACTGTTCTATGAAGTCGGCGTTATGTAATGTGGCTCTTTTAACTATTGTTCCTGCTAGCTGTACGGGTTCGAGGTTGGCGACGGGAGTTATTGTTCCGTGACGTCCCACTTGGAAGTCGACGCTTAATAACTTGGTGCGGGCTTCCTCTGCTTTAAATTTGTATGCTATTGCCCAGCGGGGTGACTTCGCCGTGAAACCCAAAATTTCTCTCTGCTTGAAGTCGTTGACTTTTATCACAATGCCGTCGATGTCGAAAGGCAACTCTTTTCTTTTCTCATCCCAATAGTTGATGAACTCTTCTATGTCTTCAACGTTCTGACATATCGCCATGAAGTTAGAGACGTTGAATCCCCATTGTTTCGCTGCCATCAGACTTTCATAATGATTCTTGAAAATCATCTTGTCGTCGTCCATCATCATGAAGTAACAATATTGGTCGAGTTTGCGCTTGGCGACTTCTTTTGAATCTTGGAGTTTTATTGTCCCTGCAGCGGCGTTTCTCGGATTAGCAAATGGTTGTAATCCCAAGTCTTCGCGTTCTGCGTTTATGGCGTTGAAACTGCTGTGAGGCATGATTATCTCGCCGCGCATCTCGAAGAAGTCGGGATAATCACCTTTGAGACGTAAAGGGATAGTACGAATCGTCTTGACGTTCGTAGTAACATCGTCGCCTTGAGTTCCGTCGCCACGCGTGACGGCTTTGACGAACAATCCGTTTTCGTAGGTCAGACTTATGGAGATTCCATCGAATTTTAGTTCGCATACAAACTCAACATCTTCTTCAATAGTCTTCTTTATTCTTGTGATGAAATCCTTAACTTCCTCAATGTTATATGAATTAGAAAGAGAAAGCATAGGATAACGATGCTTCACCGTTTGAAATTCCTTTGTGATGTCGCCGCCGACACGTTGGGTAGGGGAGTCGGGGAGAATCAAATCCGGAAATTGTTGTTCCAATGCGATGAGCTCGTTCAAGAGCATGTCGAAATCGTAATCGCTAATCGTAGGATTCGCTAATATATAATAGTTGTAATTATGATTATCAATGATATTGCTAAGTTCAGCGATCTTGGCTTTTGCTTCTTCTTTATTCATATTCTTTTAAGTCAACGGACAACAGACAACGGTCAACAGTCATTGTCCACTTTTTTATTTGTTTATATATTAATAATTATTAAGAATAATAATACGAAATTGAATATTATACTGATTCCAATTAATGTCTTATGTAATGTTAGATGCTTCTGCCAGAATGATGATTGCTCGACGATTTCTTTCCAACCTGTGATTCCGAGTATTAAAAATATTGGGAATATAGGAAGTATGAACCATATAGAAGTATCTGAGAAGATATAATATAAGATGACTATTATTGAAGGCAAGAATAACAAGAATCTTTTTCTCCAGTTCTTGAAAAATCCACATAGCAACATGAAACCCAATGGAGGAATTGTGCCCAGTATTAAAAAGGGTAGGTCGGATGCTAATGAGATTAACTTTTCGGTTTCAAAAAAAATGAACCTTGGTGCGGCTTCGATAAATGCTTGTAATTCTGCGAATGGTTTTCCCCATACCATCAAGTCAGGAACTACTAAGACTATTGATATTGAGATGATAAATCCTAGTAAGGTTACGAGAGCGTTTTTGATATTTTTGCGTAACATCAATACGATGATGATACCTAAAATATATGGCATACACATATAGTATGTAGAGAATCCTAATCCTAGGAAAAATCCAGCGATGATGAAAGAGGTTCTATGTACGTTGATAGATTTACTTTCGTATCTGTTTATTTCCTGACGTAAAATGACCAATGTGGCGTACATCAGGAATATGATACATACAAAAGCAGGTGTCGTGTAGGCGCTTACGAAAGGCATGAACCAGAAGAATGTCAAGGCGCAAGCCACCATTATGCCTGTTCTTTTGTTTGATATTAATTCGGTTATTCTGTAACCAAATGAGATTATGAATAATGAAATGAATGCGTGTAATAATTGGCATAAGAAAGTTAACCATGCGACATTGTTGATGCCTAAGAATTTAAGTATTGCCAACCACGCATAATTGAGGCTGAGATAGAAAAGACTAATTCCTTGAGGTTCGGTGTAGGAGTGATTGTTTTGATATTCAGAATTGTCGAGCCATGCGTTGGGCATTTCAAAATAAAGGAAATGATCCTTTCCGAAACTTTGGTCGTTGATTAATATAGCTACTATCAATCGTAAGATGAAAGCTATCGACAATATTACAAATATCGGATGTTTCTGAGCAATCTCCTTAAGTCTCAACAATAGAGACGTCATTGTATGGCGTCTGGTATCATTCATAATTTTACCTCCATTCCATTGAACATTCTATATTATATTCGCTATGGATTTCATTTAGTCCTTCGCCATATTCTCTACATTCTTTCTTTGAATAAAGTCCATATTGTTCATATGACGCTCCTGTGTCGATGTTTCTGCAGATGCAGCCTTTTTCGCATGATGATGCCAACATTATTATAACAAAAGCACTTAACAAAAGTTTAACTGTTTTTCTCATTTTTTACTAACTATTTTACGATTAATATAATTCTTTTCGTTCTCTATAGGTTATAAGCAATTGTCTTTTATTTCAATCTCAACGTCAGGACAGATAGGGAAACGCTCGCCCACTACATTTTCCTGTCTTAAATATTGCAGTAATATTTGTTTAAGTCTGTCTTCAAATTTTTCCATGATGAATATTAATTGTTATTGTTTTTGATCAATTCGTTATATAATGTCAATCCTTTTATTGTAAGTAAATATTTTTGACGAGGATGATGAACGGAGTCTGGATAAAGTCTTCTTACATAACCTTCCTGGATGGCGGGATTAAGATAAAGCTCCGATATGTTTTTCCTGTCTTTTAAGCCAATACTTATCTTGATTTCTTTTACTGACAATTCCAGCTTTCCTATTATGGATACCAATTTTATAATATTCGAATTATCCGTATTGAACTTGTCCTGTAGTTGAGGGGTAGTTGAGGGGTAGTTGAGGGGTACTTGTTCGGGTATTTCAAAGCTATCAGTAGAATCGATTATCATATATCTGTTCTTCAGAACATTATTTTCTCCTAACAATAAATTGCGGAAGAAGTATATTAAAAACTTAGATTCGTATGCTATACCTTTAGATAAATTACGATAATTTGCCCGGACTAAGGCGTTACGAAAATACCAAGAATGCTGTTCAAACAAATCATTATTTACTTGAAATCCTTGTGACCTAAGATATTTGATGGCGAATACAGCTGTTGTACGGGTGTTGCCTTCGCGGAAAGGGTGTATCTGCCATAGTCCTGATATGAATTTTGCAAGACGTTCTATAATTTGTCCCATATTCAATGATGAATAGTCAAATTTTCGTTCTTGTTCCAAATCATATTCTAAAGCCATTTGTAAATCTTGCCATCTGCCGTATAAAACGGAATCGCCTCGAAGTACCCATTCTTTTTTTGAAATATCATATTCACGAAAGTGTCCGGCGTGTTTAAATATTCCTTCAAAAATCGCTTTATGGATTGCGGATATTCCAGCTACGCTATATGTAAACGCGTCAGTTTGAAGTAATTTTGATATATTGCTTGAGACAATATCAGCTTCTTCTTGGTCTTGATTGTCCTCATCGTGTGAAGTCTTTGTGATATAATATTGTTTGACAATATCTCTCGCCTCATCGATGGAGATTTCGCCTTCAATGTTTCTGCGTGCAGTCTCATGCAGATATTCGGAAGTCTTCAAGCCATCGACAGCCTGCAATCCTATCGCCACACGCCATGCCTCAGCGCGTTCCTTCTGCTGCGGCTCGCCCTGCCTGATATATTCGTCGAAATCCAAATATCCGTTTTTCATAAATTTATGTTATGAGCGTATAATGTGAATAGTTTACAAAGTTACGAAATAATGCTAAAATAAAGGAGAAAATATCAAAATAATTATGAGCAGGCACTTCTATATGCAGTCGGGATCTAAAAGAAAATCCAACAAGCCTATAGTGATAATTCCTTGTTCATCTGTTTTGCGTTTTATGTAATTATAAACGATTAAGATATTTGTCACGATGTATTATCATTTTAGAGTATTATTTGTGTGGTGATCCACATATTTTAGACTGCAAATATACATTTTATCTTTAAAAATTAACTGTTCTTTATATATTTTTTATAAATCACTTACAAAGAAATTTATAGATTCCCCTTAATGAATTTTAGACGTAATTATAAAGACTCGTCAATTAGATATTGTTTTATAAATGGTGTAATTTATGCGCCTTTGATTTTAGTCAGCCATTATTTCAAAATTTTGTTACCAAATCACGTAAGCTTGCTATAATTTATGAATGTTAATAAATATTTATCATTATGGCAAAAATAAAAATTAAATCAAGTTTATCTAATGTATCCGTATTAGACTTTATGCAAAATCAGATAGAGTTAATGCGTAATACCAATCGTTTTGGGACGGCTCTGAATTATGAAAAAACGATGAAGAATTTTGCAGAGTTTCTTGGTGGTCTAAATCTACCATTCTCTGCGATGACAGAACAACTAATATCTGATTATAATGCTTTTCTCGTACAAAGAGGTTTAGTAAGAAATTCCATCTCGTTCTACATGCGTATAATGAGAGCTGTTTATAACAAGGCGGTAAGACAAAAATTGGTTGAACAAACACATCCATTTTATGATGTTTATACAGGTATAGATTACACTCGAAAGCGTGCTGTTTCGGAATCCGTAATATCACACTTATATAAACTTGAATTAACAGAAGGAACTCCTCTTGCACTTGCAAGGGACATATTCATTTTCAGTTATTGTACCCGAGGGATGGCATTCGTGGATATTTCATATCTGAAAAAAAAGAATATTCAAAACGGCATTATTTGTTACACTCGAAGAAAGACGGGACAACTTTTAAGTATAAGAATAGAACCATGCATACAGAAGATTATTGACAAATATTCTTCCTTATCATCTACATACGTTTTCCCGATATTGACATCTACGGAAGCGAAAAGAGCTTACGAAGAATATCATGCTGCAATAAACAACCATAATCGTTTGTTAAGACAATTATCTAAGATGTTGCCAGAAGGTTGCAAACTGACTTCATATACCTCAAGGCACAGTTGGGCAACAGCTGCAAGAAACCACAACGTACCAATTTCCACTATCAGCGCCGGTATGGGGCACGCCACAGAACAGATAACACACATTTATTTAAATAACGTGAGTTCGATATAAGGAACTATCAAATAATCAAGCAATAATCTTCATCAGATAAACTTGAACCCTGTAAGGGTTACAGATAGCAGGCAGACGATGAAGCGTTAGCGGAATCTCTGCTAAAGATGAGCCGAGAGCAATCAAAGCGCTGTAGGCGCGACAGAGTTCTGCCGTCCCTACAGGACTTGTGTGATGTTCTGTCGTTGTTTGGCAGGCGTTCCGTTTCACTACACACCTGCTTTGTGTTCTTGCGTCCTTACGGGACTGCTTGTAAGAGATTAGAATAATGTCAATTGATTATCCTGATAACATTCAACTCTGATTGAAGGTTTCTTCGGAAAGAAACAATATGCCGCTAATGCTGCGATGGTGTTGACGATGAAGTTTGAAGCCAAAGAACCAACCCATAAAGCATTGTCCTATCATGGCGATTCCTTTGAAGACCTTGTGACAATGGATGCGTTGGTTACGACATATCTCAACGGAACATTATGAGAATTGTTATCATTTCGGCATTGGAGAGATGACTTGGCTTGCTCCTATGTTTTTTTGCCATCTTCGATTGAATGTTTTTTAACTGTTTCATTAAAAAATTTGCAGAAGTCGTCTGCCATATAGAAAATTCCAATAACTTTGCTGTCGGATAACATAACGTTTTGTTCTTTTTGTTAGCACTTTAAAGATACAAAAAATATCGTTATGTTATTCATTTTTAGTAAATTATTTTATATCGAACTCACGTTAAATAATAAACGTAATGAATTTGATTTCGGAAACAAAAGAATTGAAATTAACAGCAAAAGTTAAAGAAATAGAAATAGATGGTAATAATCCTTTCCTTTATGATAAATTAAGTAGAGAACGTCATATAGTATCATTGACGAAAATAATTGAATCATATCAAAATGGTGCTGTTATGGCATTAAATGGTGCTTGGGGTACAGGAAAAACCACTTTTGTAAAAATGTGGGAAGCATATCTTAAAAACAATGGATTTAATGTTGTTTATTATAATGCTTGGAAAGATGATTTAAGTGAAGAACCATTACTGTCAATGTTGAGAAACCTAAAAACAATGACGAAAAATTGTAATATTGAAAATGTTCTCAAAATAGGTGCTAAGATACTAACTGCTACTATCAGTGGTACCCTGTCTGGATTATCGAATTGTTTTTTTAATGAAGTTGTTGGAGGAGGCGTTAAAGGTGGTGTAAATCAAATAGAAAAAATATGTTTAGATGCACTGGAGAAAGAAGATGGTATTTCATCTCTCATGGATAAATTCAGAGAAAGTTTGTCAAAATATATTGATAAAGTGAGTAAAAATGGTAAACCTTTAGTGTATTTTATTGATGAATTGGATAGATGCAATCCTCATTTTGCTGTTAAAGTCTTAGAAAGAATGAAACATATGTTTGATATTCGAGGAATCGTTTTTATCCTTGCAATTGATAAGCAACAATTAAGCTATTCCATAAATGGATATTTTGGTAGTGACATGATTAACTCTCGAGAATATTTGAGGAGATTTATTGATATATATTATGATTTGCCAGAACCTGCTACACATGATTATTGTGAATATTTATTTGATTATCATGGTTTCAATAATTTAATTCAAGATGAAGAATGTGATGATGGACTCATCGATTGTCTTTTTCCATTGGAAGTTTTAATAAAGTTAAATAAAGTGACGTTAAGACAATTGGAAAAAATTTTTTTAGCAGCACGACTTGCTTATCTTGATAGAGATTGTAAGTCAATAGTTTTTGATCTTGATGGTTACGAAAGATATATTAGTAGTGTGTTATTTGTTATGGCGTATTTAAAAATATGTAATCCTATCTTGTATAGTGGTATTAAATCGTTGAAATATTCACTACAAGAACTATGCGAAGAGTTGGAAAACTTAGATGTTAACCATAAAAAAATAACTGACGATTTTAATAGTTACACATTAACTATGATGCATATTTTATATTTATACCATTGGGATTCGTATTGTAGTGATTATGAAATATCAGGAATAAGATATTATGATAAAGAAGACTATACAAATAAAATAAATTATTGTTACTCTACTCTATGCAGTTTGGAATATAATACATTTAACAGGAAGCTGTTAACAAAATATAAATCCTCATTTGAGAAAGTAAATACAGGTCTTAGATTCTGGTTAGATCGTATGGATATTGCCGATGTGTACTATTTAAGGATGTAATATTTTTTCTACAAAACATATTCACTATGTGGTGAAAAATGAATTATACTTACCACATAATCAAGGTTTTGTAATTCGTCTGCTTTCTACATAAAAACTATATGTATATTTGAGGAAATCTCGTAAAGTAGCTAAGTAACAGTATGATTATTTAACAATCCGTTGCCAACATTTATTTCATTGCTTTGTTTTTCAATCGAAATTTAAAAAACAAATGCTATGAAAAAGACTCTTTTATTATTTGGATTATTTGTCCTGTCATTACCTTTGATTTTCACAAGTTGTAATGACGATGACTACGAAGAGGTTATCATACCTGATAATGTCATCACCTTAGGTAACGCTATTTCCCCGATTACGTCTGTTTACAATAAAGTCGAAAACGACGACACTTACATTATTGTCAACACCGATGCGATGCAGCTTATTTTGGAATTAGACAACAAGCAAAGTATCCCGACAGGAAACATGCCGCTTACGCTCAACGGCGACTACACTGGAGAGATAACGATGATTTGGTCTGGAGTGGAATATCTTCTCACGGGAGATCTAAGTATCTCATCATCAGGTGACGTTTATACTATAGCAGCATCAGGAAACGCCGCTTTGGATTATTACACCTTTATGCCGTTCAATCTATATTACAAAGGAAAAGTCACTGAAACTAATTAAGGATTTTTCAGACACAATTTTTGTAACGTTTGGGTAAAAAACAAAAAAGGAGAGGAAAAAATCCTCTCCAATTTTATTATTTGTGAGACGTGTCAATCACATTTCTCGTTTATTTATATAGGTGTAATTGACGCGTCTCAACTTTTCTCAATTTTCAGTTTTCAATTTTCAATTTCAAAATCATTCCACTGGAATATCTTTATTTACATTCTTAGATCCTACTAAAGCGTAGAACAACAAGAATGCGAGACCTGCTGCCACTACCCAGTAACTTACCAAATAGTTGCCGCTTAAGTCGACGACTAAGTTTTGTACGAATGGTAAGATACCGCCACCGCATACCAATGCCATGAAGATACCAGAAGCTCTTTCTGTGTATTTGCCGAGACCTTCAACAGCTAAGTTGAAGATGCCACCCCACATGACTGAGGTGCAGAGACCGCATAATACCAACAATGCTGCGTTGACAGGAACTTCTGCGATGCCGAAACCTTCTGTGCCTTTGAATACTGGAAGACCTACAACTGTTGATGGATTTAAGAATATCGCCAAGATGACAAAGATCAAACCGATGCCTGATACTGTTGTCAACATTGCTTTTGCAGAGACCTTAGCTCCAACTGCTGCGCCTAACAAACGACCTACGAGCATCAATAACCAATATGTTGCTGTGACTGTACCTGCGATAGCTGCTGCTGCGCCCTCACCACTTACATTCAAAACGTTAAGTTCCGGATTCTGTAACCATTTTTGTAAAACGTTTGGAATACCTACTTCAACACCAACATAGATGAAGATTGCGATAGCACCGAAAACGAAGTGACGGAATGACATTGGACCGTATTGTGATTTCTCGCCTTTCTCAATCTTTTGAGCCGGATTTTCTGGTATGTCTGTCAATGATATTACGAGGAATGCCAAAGCGAAGATACCTAAAGCGATGAACATCAATGGGAATACTTGACTAATTTTAGCTTCAACGATATTAGGAACGAAGATACCTGTCAAGAAGATACATGCTGTACCCATCAATGAGTTGAAAGAACCACCTACTTGTACGAGCTGGTTGCCTTTGTTGCCGCCGCCACCGAGTTTGTTAAGCATAGGGTTGACAACGATGTTCAACATACACATTGAGAAACCGGCGATGAATGCGCCGAGAAGATAGATGCCGAAAGCTGTGTTGCTGTCGATGGTACCTGAAAGTGTTTGGATGCCAACGCCGACGAAACCTACTGTAACAGCTGCTAATGCGGTTTTCTTGTAACCGTATTTTTGTAACATGTTACCTGCAGGGATTCCCATAACTGCGTAAGCGATGAAGTTAGCCAAAACGCCTAATGTTCCCATCCAGTTGGCTACATCGAATTGATTTTTCAAAATGTCACCCATCGGTGATGCTAAGTTGGTAACGAATGAAATCATACCGAACAAAAGAATCATCACGATGATTGCTAAGAAATTACCTTTTTTGTTTTCCATTGTTTTAATTTTTTATAATGTTGAAAATTTAAATTTGATTACTTCTTTATATTCTTCTCCTGGACGTAAGACTACGTTAGGGAAGTTGGGCTTGTTTGGAGAGTCGGGGAGTGCCTGGCATTCCATCGCCACGCCTTCATAGTCTTCGTAGCTCTTGCCACATTTACCTTCCGGGCAGCCGCTTAACCAGTTGCCTGTGTAAATCTGTAAACCTGGTTGTGTGGTGAACACATCGACTTTGATACCTGAAGCGTCGTTGCTTAATGTAGCGGCTTGGCGTATCACACCTTTATTATAATTGTCGAGAACCCAGCAGCTGTCGTAGCCTTTGCCGTTGACCAAAGCAGGGAAGTCGGCTTTGATGTCGAGACCTATGAGTTTAGTCTCGGTGAAATCCATAGGTGTTTCTTTCACAGTAGCGATCTCTCCTGTTGTAATCAACTCGTTTGTCGCAGGAAGATAGTTCTGAGCGTAAATCTTAAGATTATGATCTAAGATGTTTCCGTTGCCTTCGCCTTTGAGATTGAAATAAACGTGGTTGGTGAGGTTCACTATTGTAGGTTCGTTGGTTTCTGCTCTTAATGTGAGAGTGAGTTCGTTGTCGTCGCTCCAGTGATATTCTGCTTTAGCGAGGAGCTCTCCGGGATAACCGCATTCTCCGTCTTCAGAGAAATATGTAAATTCCACATTGCCGTTATCGTTTATCTCTCCGCACCATAATTGATTTGCGAAGCCGTCGTTACCGCCGTGGAGGTGATGTTTGCCGTCGCCGGTGTTTAATACCAACTGATATTGTTTTCCGTCGATGCTGAACTTGCCTTCGCATATTCTGTTGGAGAAACGTCCTGGAACCTTACCTGCGCAAGGTCCATCGCCGATATATGATTTCAAATCTTTATAACCGAGAACTACGTCGGTCATTTTTCCTTCTTTGTCTGGAACTACGATGGAAACGATGCCGGCACCGATGTTACATAATGTCACTGTCGCACCATTGGCGTTAGTGATTTTATAAACATAGATAGCACCGCCGTCTTCCAATGTTCCGTGTTCTATTCTTTCGATGTTCATAGTTTTTATTGTTTAAGGTTTAAAGTTTAAGGTTTAAAGTTTAAAGAGAACTTTTCCTTAAACATTAAGCCTTAAGCCTTAAACCATATTATAAATTATTTCCATAAGACATTTGGATAAACTCCTCTGTCGACTAAGTTCTGAATCTTAGCTACTACGTCTGGTTTATCTTCTTTGTAAGTAACGCCGAACCAGACAGCGTCGCTTGACAAGACTTTCAGTTTTGCTTCACCGCTGTTGATGAGTTTGTTTACCATCAATGGAATGAAGAACTCAGCCTTGATGTTGGTCTTTGCCTGTGTATCCAAGAATTCTTTGAAACCTTCTGTTGAATGTGTGAAGAAGTCTGGAGTGAAACCGAAGAAGTTCATCGAGACTAAAGTCTCAAGGTCGAGTGGGTGAGAGCCTTCTTCATCGGTATAAGCTGCGCCGTCTTCTGTCTTTGCTATCGAAGTACGCTCGACGATAGTCTGTAAATAATGGTTTCCGTCCTGAGTACAAACGCCTCTGGAAACAGTTCCGAATTCTGACAATGTGTTTCTTAATTTATAAGCCACCATGCTATAAGCGCCGTTCTTACCTTCGCATTCGGTGAGATATTTTGCCATCACTTCGTAAGCTTCTTTGCCGTAGAAGTCGTCGGCGTTGATTACTGCGAAAGGCTCTTTAATGACATCAGCTGCCATCAAAACAGCGTGGCATGTGCCCCAAGGTTTCACTCTGCCTTCCGGTACGCTATAACCTTCAGGAAGACATTCCAATCCTTGATAAACATATTCTACAGGTATTCCGAAACGTTCTGTGTTGTTTACTTTTTCAAAAGCCTCAGCGAAGTCTTTACGAATGACGAAAACGACTTTGCCAAAGCCCGCTCTTTTTGCATCATAGATTGAATAATCCAAGATAGCTTCGTTGTTAGGACCAACGCCGTCCATTTGCTTCAAGGCTCCATAACGTGAACCCATTCCAGCTGCTAATACTAATAATGTTGGTTTCATTGTTTTATTTTATTTGTCAACGGACAACAGACAACGGTCAACAGTCTTTGTCCAAGTTATTATTAATTATTTTTTTTTGAGACGTGTCAATGTGTTTCATAGCATGTTACATTGACGCGTCTCTACCTTTTCAGATTCTCAGATTTTCAAATTCTCAGATTTATTTAATCCTTCTCGCTCCGTCAGAAATCACCACATCATAAACCTTTGGTTCGCGATTGAATTTTGCGAGATATTCTTTCTTTGCTGTAGCTATGAAGTCGTCGTATAATTCTTCTTTCACTAAGTTGATGGTACAACCGCCGAAGCCGCCGCCCATGACGCGAGAACCGGTGACACCACATTTCTTTGCTACGTCGTTCAAGAAGTCTAACTCTTCGCAGCTCACTTCATATTCTTTGCTCATGCCATAGTGAGTGCCGAACATTCTGTCGCCTACAGTTTCATAGTCGCCTTTTTCAAGAGCGTCGCATACGTCGAGGACGCGTTGTTTCTCGCCGATGACATAGACAGCACGTTTGTAATCTTCTTCAGAGATTTCAGCTTTTATCTCGTCTAACATTTCCATTGTGGCGTCGCTGAGATAATTCACTTCTTGATGTCTTGCCTTGATATGTACGCAGGCGTTTTCGCATGACTCACGACGTTTGTTATATGCCGATGATGCCAACTCGTGTTTTACGACAGTGTCTAGGAGAACCACCTTATAACCTTCCGGGTTGAATGGGAAATATTCAAATTCCATGGTAGCGCAGTTGAGGCGCATGAGATGACCTTTCTTTCCGAATACAGAAGCGAACTGATCCATGATGCCGCATTTAACGCCGCAGTAGTTATGTTCTGTTGACTGACCGATTCTTGCTAATTCGAAGCGGTCGATGTTGAGGTTGAAGATTTCATTCAAGGCGTTGGCGAAAGTGCTTTCCAAAGCAGCTGATGACGACATGCCGGCACCGAGAGGAACATCGCCTACAAATACTGTGTCGAAGCCTTTAGGTTCGAAGCCGCGTTTCTTCATCTCGCGGCAGACGCCGAAGATGTATCTTGCCCATGATTCTTGAGGAGCGTCTTCTTCGTTCATGCCGAATTCCACTTGTCCGTCGTAATCCACTGAATAAGCACGAACTTTATCAGTACCATTAGGATTGATAGCAGCGTAGATGCCTTTATCTATCGCACCTGGAAATACGAAACCGCCGTTGTAGTCAGTGTGTTCACCGATGAGGTTTACGCGACCAGGGGAGGTGTAAACCATATAGTTGTCGCCAAATAATGACTTGAATTTTTCTTCTATGATTCTTGTATCCATGATGATTAGGGTTATTTTTGATATTAAAAATTAAACCTCAAAGATACAAATTTTTGTAATATTTGTAATAAATGTATTAATAAAAATAATAAATAACAGCGAGTAGAACTCAGTTTCTGCTCGCTGTTATTTTGTTGGGTAATATTGTCCAAAGTAATGAGAGACCCATTATTCTCGCAGAGATGTAAAGAACGCAGAACAACCCTGCGATACTCTGCGACTCTGCGAGAGAAAACTAACGTTTCTACCCTAATTTTCAATTTTCAACTTTCAATTGTCAATTTGAAAGACACACGTCCGTGTGCCTCTACGGGAGAACCATTTTTCAGATTCTCAAATTCTCAATCTCTTCCCGTGTCATGCCTGTGACTTCCATCACAAGTTCTATATCAGTTCCCGCCAACATAAGGTTCTTTGCGATTTGTATCTTGGTTTCTTTTACACCTTCTTCACGTCCTCTCTTCATACCTTCTTCACGACCTTTTTTAACACCTTCTTTCATTCCTTCTTTTCGACCTTTTTCCAACCCTTTCTTCAAGCCTTCTTGCATTCCTTCTTTTCTTCCCATCGCTCTGCCTTCAAGCAGACCCTCGCCTCGTGAAGTGTAGATGTTGTCTTTCAATATCACCGTATTATCTAAATGACGATAATATGCCGACAACTCGTCCTTGCTCATCATGGCGAGTTCCAACTTCTTCCTCGCCTCTTCCAAGCCAGGTGCGGTTGAGTCTTGCGTGATATCACCGGTATTGAGATAATATATCCATTCTTCTAATGGTGAACTCGGCTTGCCTTCAAAATCGTTGACCTTCAGAATATAATATTCTGGATATAACTCACTGACGATATCAACCTTGAACTTCTGTCGCTGGAATGGACTGAGTTTCAGAATCTCGCCCGTGTTCACTCCCAAGAACTCCGTCTTGCCGTGATATAGATAATCCTTGCCCTGTCCCAAGTCGAAATAAACGATGTTGACGCTGTATATCTTCTTGATGTTCTGATAACCTTCACCTCTGTTAATATACTCCGTCACCAACTTAGAAACCCCGAACAGCATCCTCTGAAAATAGGCGTATTCATCGTTGTTCTGCACCTCGATGATGAACAGCTCTCCCTTGCTGTTCTCCGCAAGAATATCGACACGGTTGTATTTGTCGAGTTCATCTTCCTGATTGCTCTCACTTTCCAAGAGTCTGTTAATAATAATCTTCTCCTTGAATAAGGTTGTAAGAAGTCCTTCCAAAACTGCGTAATTGGCTTTATCGCGAAGCATGCGCTTCATAGCCCAGTCGAATCTGATGTATTTATTTGGTTTCATAACTGATAATTTTAGTTTATCTCTGCAAAGATAATAAACATCTTCGGAAACAGCAAGAGGGATTTAAAAAAGAGACGTAAAAAAATAAGACACACGGACGTGTGCCTCTACGTGAGAACCATTTCTCAGGTTTTCAGATTTTCAGTTTCTCAACACATTCCATCACTTCATTTAAAAAATAGCCTTTTGAGACAGCATATCGTATCAGTTTCGCCTTGCGTTTATAAGGGTCTGTCTCCTCTATCTTTTTGTTTTTAAGAAGATTGAGTAGTTCTTCCTTGTATGAGTCTTTGTCAATTTCAGAAATGACATTGTCTATTATTTCTTTGTCGATGCCTTTAGTGATAAGAGCGAGTTTGATTTTATTGACACCCCATTTCTTGAGATTAAGTTTGCTTTTTACGTAAGAACGACAATAACGTTCGTCATTTATAAAACCTTCTTCTTGAAGAAAGCCTACTATGAAATTCTTGTCGGTTTCATCGAGTTCAAAAGAATTCAACTTGTCGTAAATCTCTTTCTTGCAACGTCCCTGATAGTTGCAGTAATGCAGAATCTTTTTTAATGCGGTTTCTTTATCCATCTTAAGTCAACAGTCAACGGACAACAGACAACAGTCTTTATCCATTTTTTATTAGAACATGATAAGTAATTAGAATTCTTTACAGAGTCTCAAGGAACAATGCCATTGGCTCTGTCGTTTAAAACGTCATTACCGACAACCGGAAAAGAATGTTCTGATAACCTGACGGTTTCTGTTTCATATTTCTTGGAAAGTACGTCGATAATGCTATCGGCAATTCTCTTTGTATTTGAACCATCTCTTAAACATGCGTCTACGTAAAACAGTTTTTTCATCTTGATAGAATTTGTTACGCAAAGATAGTTTAAAAGTTGAAATTTTGAAGTTGAAAGTTTATAAATTTCTTAAACTTTAAACAAAAAGTTAATAGTCTATAGTTTTTCACTATATTTGTCATATCATTAACTAACAAAATTTTAACGATATGAGAAAGACTTTACTTTTAGCATTATGCTTATTTGGTTTAGTGACGATTAACGCACAGGAAACCACATTTTTCTACGACTTTAATGACAATGAATTTACAGGCTGGCAAGGATATGACGCCGATGGTGACGGATATAACTGGGAATTGCACGCCACTTCGACATCAGGCGGCATGAACGGAACCTATGGCGTATATTCGTCATGTTATATGAGCGGGGAACTCACTCCTGAGAATTATCTTTACACCACAGAATCTTATTTGATTACAGAAACATCGCAGCTGCATTTCTTCCACTGCCAGTCAGATATGGTTTATTTTGAAGAAAACTTCGGCGTGATTGTCTCAGAAGACGGAATTAACTTCTTGGTGATATGGAGCAAAAGATATAAAGAGCCTTATCCAGACGGACAATGGGGCGAGGAATTCATCGACCTCAGCGAGTTCGCAGGAAAGAATATGTACATCGGTTTCCTTCACTATGAATGTAACGGCGCAACAGCCAACGGCATCAGAATCGACAATGTAGAACTGATGAATACCGAGTCAATAGCAGAAAACGCTGTCTCTTTCGACATCTACCCTAACCCTGTTGAAAAGCAACTCGTCATAAGTTCAGAAGAAAACATCAAGACAATCAGTATCTATAATTTAAACGGCGTCATGGTTTATTCGGGAGAATATAACGCAGAAGGTGTCGACGTCTCGAATCTCAAGACCGGAGTTTATTTCGTCAACATCAAGACAGAAAGTTACGATGTTATGAGAAGAATCGTGAAGAAGTAGGTGTAGGTCAACTGACAACAGACAACAGACTTTGTCCATTACTCTTACTAATATTTGAGACGTATCAATGTTTTTTTTGCAGGAATCATTGATGCGTCTCTGCATTAATTTTCAATTCCTCCATCGCCAGATAAACCATCATTCCCACTCCTATCTCCATGGCATCTTCGTCGATGTCGAATGTAGGTGTATGTTGTTTTGAGACTATGCCTTTCTCAACGTTTGAAGTGCCGAGTCGATACATACAAGATTTCACCTTATGAGAATACCATGCGAAGTCTTCCGCCGTCATCAGCTGAGGGATATTTTTCACCTTATCCTCGCCAATAAAATCGACGGCATTATCTCTCAAAGAATTAGTCAAAGTAACATCGTTTATCAAGACAGGATAACCTTCTTCAATCACGACTCTCGACTTCACCCCGTAGGTCTTGGCGATATGAGAGCATATCTTCTTGATTTTATTCTTTATTGACTTCCTGTCATCCTCGTTGAAAGTACGCATCGTGCCTTTAAGATGAACCTTATCGGGTATCACGTTATAAGTGCCGTCGGCGATGAAACTTCCGAAAGCGATTATTATCGGGTTGTCTCTTCCTTCGTCATTAAATTCAGAGCTAAGTTCCGAGATGGCGCACAATATCTTAGCGGCTGCCACCGTAGTGTTGGAACGTTCTTTTATCTTAGCGGCATGACCGCCTTTACCGCTTACCGTGATATTTATCTCGTCGCACGAAGCCATATATTCGCCGGCATGAAACCCCACTTCCCCGCATGGAAGATCCGGATAGACATGCTGAGCGATGATAGCATCGACGTCTTTCAACACGCCATGCTTTATCATCAGGGAGGCACCGCCAGGAAGTTTCTCTTCTCCCGGTTGAAATATCAACTTGATGGTACCTTCAAACTCATCTTTCAGCAGATTCAGAATCCTGGCAACTCCGAGCAACATGGCGGTATGCGCGTCATGACCGCAGGCATGCATCACACCGGGAACCGACGATTTGTAAGGGCATTTGTTCTTCTCCTGTATAGGAAGAGCGTCGGTATCAGCACGAAGAGCGAGGGTTTTCTTCTCCGGATTCCTGCCTTCTATAGTAGCAACTATGCCAGTAGATGTCATCGGTTTATGTTCTATATTCCATGATGTCAGGAAGTTATGAATCACCTGGATGGCATTATATTCCTCGAAGCTCAATCCTGGGAACTCATGCAGATAACGTCTTATATCTATAGTGTCTTTATGAAATCTTTTAGCAAGTTCTTTGATTCTGTTAATCATAGCACGATACATTTAGGTAAGCAAATATAATAATAAATGGCTAATACGAATACAAACGAAAATGGAAAAATGGACAAAATAAAAATTCTGAAAGTTCGGATTTTACAAAGATTAGAGAATATTTTAAAAAACGCTCAAAAAATCTTTCTCCTTTTTCTTTTGTCTTTTGTCTTTTTCTTATCTTTGTCACTTCGTTAACAAATTTATTAAAATGGCTCAGAAACCTTCTATACCGAAAGGAACTCGTGACTTCTTACCTGAAGTCATGGTTCGTCGTAATTATATCTTTGATACTATAAAGACAGTTTTTAAACGCTTTGGATTTCAACCTATTGAGACTCCCTCAATGGAAAACCTCAGCACTCTCCTCGGAAAATACGGAGAGGAAGGCGACAAACTTCTTTTCAGAATATTAAACTCCGGCGACTTCTTGTCGGGCGTGGAACAAAATGGCGAGACGCTTCAATCTGAAAAGATCGCCGGTAAGATTTGCGAGAAAGGTCTCCGTTATGACCTCACAGTGCCTTTCGCTCGCTTCGTGGTACAATATCGCGACCAGATTTCCTTCCCGTTCCGCCGCTATCAGATCCAACCTGTATGGCGCGCCGACCGTCCTCAGAAAGGTCGTTACCGTGAATTCTATCAATGCGATGTTGACATCGTGGGAAGCAACTCTCTCCTCAACGAAGCAGAACTCGTACAGATAGTAGATGAAGTCTTCAACGCATTGAAGATTAACGTAGTCCTTAAGATTAACAACAGAAAAGTCCTTGCTGGTATAGCAGAATATATAGGTAAACCAGACGCATTGGTTGACATCACCGTGGCAATCGACAAATTAGATAAAATCGGAATCGAGGCTGTTAACGCAGAACTCGCACAGAAAGGTCTCGACGAAAACGCCATCGAGAAGTTACAACCTATTCTCTTCATGAAAGGCGACGCCCGCGAGAAATTCGCTCAGCTTAAGTCGTTGATGGCAGGCATCGAAATCGGTGAAAAAGGCATCGAAGAATTAGAGACATTATTTAACTATATCGACGATATGAATGTCGGCATCGAATATGAACTCGACCTCACCCTCGCCCGCGGCTTGAACTATTACACCGGAGCAATCTTCGAAGTCAAGGCAAAAGACGTCGCAATGGGAAGTATCTCAGGCGGCGGTCGTTACGACAATCTCACAGGTATCTTCGGATTGCAAGGCGTCTCTGGCGTAGGCATCAGCTTCGGCGCCGACCGCATCTACGACGTTCTCACAGAACTAAACCTCTTCCCGGAAAAGAACGGCGACATAACAGAAGTAATATTCCTCAACTTCGGTCCTAAAGAAGAACGCTATTGCTTGCCATATCTCCAACAGCTGAGAAGAAACGGCATCAACGCAGAAATATATCCTGACTCAGCCAAGATTCAAAAACAAATGAAATACGCCGACCAACGCGGAATCCCTGTAGTAATCATGGCTGGCGAAGACGAAATGAACAACAAGACATTCACCGTCAAATTCATGAAAGAAGGAAGACAGGAAAATATCTCAGCAGAAGAATTATTAAATAAAATTAAGAATTAACAATTGTAGAGACACACGAACGTGTGTCTTAAAAAAAAGAAAAACAAATAACAAATAAATATATCATAAAATGAATACACATTATATTTCAGCAGAAACATTAACATTTGCAAGAGTTAATGAAATCGTAACAAAAGGTTATAAACTCGCTTTGTCGGATGACGCTAAGACTCGCATCCAAAAATGCCGCGACTATTTAGACAAAAAGATGGAGACTCAAGAAACTCCAATCTACGGTATCACAACAGGTTTCGGTTCTTTGTGCAACCACAGCATCTCAAAGGAAGACCTCAGCACACTTCAAAAAAACTTGGTGATGTCACACGCTTGCGGTACAGGCAACCAAGTCCCAAAAGAAATCATCCGCATCATGATTTTATTGAAAGTCCAAAGCTTGTCGTATGGTAACTCTGGCGTACAAGTCGTTACAGTACAACGTCTCATCGACTTCTTCAACAACGACGTACTTCCAGTAGTTTACGATCAAGGTTCACTTGGAGCATCAGGCGATTTGGCACCATTGGCAAATTTGATGTTACCTTTACTCGGATTAGGCGAAGTTCATTATAAAGGTGAAATAGTTCCTGCTGAAGTAGTGATGAAAGAATTCGGTTGGGAACCTATCACACTCCAATCAAAAGAAGGTCTGGCACTTCTCAACGGAACACAATTCATGAGTTCATACGGAACATACGTATTGCTAAAAGCATTCCGTCTCTCATATCTCGCCGACCTCATCGGTGCAGTTTCATTAGACGCATTCGACGGACGTATCGAACCATTCTACGATCAAGTACATCAGATCCGTCATCACGAAGGACAAATCAAGACAGCAGAACGTTTCCGTAACTTATTAAAAGGCAGCGAACTCATCGCTCGTGAAAAGAAACACGTTCAAGACCCGTATTCATTCCGTTGTATCCCACAGGTACACGGCGCTTCAAAAGACGCTATCAAATATGTAGCTTCTGTATTCTTGAATGAAATCAACGCTGTTACCGACAACCCGACAATCTTCCCTGACGAAGATTTAGTAATCTCAGCAGGTAACTTCCACGGACAACCTCTAGCCATCACATTAGATTTCTTGGCAATAGCAATGGCAGAACTCGGCAATATCAGTGAGAGAAGAGTTTACCAACTCATCGGCGGAAAACGCGAACTCCCATCATTCTTAGTTGCTGAACCAGGTCTCAACTCAGGCTTCATGATTCCACAATATGCAGCAGCTTCTATCGTAAGCCAAAGCAAACAATTATGCGCACCAGCTTCAGTAGATAGCATCGAATCATCACAAGGTCAGGAAGATCACGTAAGTATGGGCGCTAACGCAGCAACAAAAGCATTACGTGTAGCCGACAATTTGGAAAGAGTTCTCGCTATCGAGTTGTTTAACGCAGCACAAGCATTAGACTTCAGAAGACCATTGAAGTCATCAGAAGCAATCGAAAAATTCGTAACAGAATATCGCAAAGAAGTCGAGTTCGTTAAGACCGACAAAGTCATGTACACTGAAATCGCTAAGTCAGTGAACTTTTTACAAAACTACAATGTTGAGATTCAATAAAGTTCATAGTTGATAGTTTATAGTTCATAGAAGTTGAGAAGTTAAAAGTTTTTAAGTATAAGAGTTTATCTGAATAAATAACTTTAAACTATGAGCTATGAACTATGAACTATACAACTACTATGAACTTTAAACTACTATAAACTATAAACTTTAAAAACATGGAAGACAACACTTTTTACGCAGAAGAGCAACAAGAGCAGCCTAAACGTCCGGAAATGTTGACAGTGCTGTGCGTTTTGTCGTTCATCAACGCTGCATGGAACACATTGTCCAACTTTATTTCATTTGCTTTTTACAATACTTTCCAGAACCTGTTCACTCAGCTTAGAGAAGGTTCAGGTGTCTATGAAGACATGGCAGAGCAGATGGGCGACAATTGGGATGTTATGGTTCAAGCAACCGAAATGGCATCATCAATAAGCCGAGGCTATTATTTCTTAGAGATGGTATTATTCATCACCTCATTCATAGGAGTTCTTATGATGTGGAAGTTACAGAAGAGAGGTTTCCATGTATATGCCATAGCACAGATTCTCATGCTTATAGTGACAACAGTATTTACCAAAATTACATTCGGACCAGTTTTATGGACCGCATTATTTATAGCAATGTATTATCCACATTATAAAAAAGTGATGCAATAATGAGTAAGAAGCAAGATATAACAGATATATTTATCAGAGGCAGAAAACTAACTTTAGGAGTCAAACTAGTTGGTGCTTTTGCAATTACATATTACTCATTATATTTCTTGCTTCTTTCCATATTTGGTATTTTTTACAGAAACGTCTACGACCCAGAATATTCAGGAGAGACATTATTTCAGAGCATGTTAATGTCCGCAATCTTATGGTTTATAGTCGGAATGCTTGTCGTCAGTCTAATTCTATTATTCAGAAGAAAACGATACGGCAAGTTTCTTTTTATGATTTTCACTATAATATTACTTACCTATCAGCTCATTACGGCAGAAGATCACATCTGGGCGATATACTTCCTCGAACTCATGATGGTATTAATTATGGCGCCACTTAAAGTTTTTGTCACAATTAACAAAAACATTATTGAAAAGGTTACAGATATTACTAACGTTGAAGGATAATAAAAAACACAAGAAGATGATTAATATAACAATTGCAGGCGATTTAGGTAGCGGTAAAAGTACCGTCGCTAACCACTTAATAAATAATATCAATTATAGGATAGAATCTGCCGGATTGATATTCAGAAGACTTGCAGAAGAACACGGTATGACCGCCAAAGAATTCAACCAGTTCATTGAAAGCAATCCTAAATACGACAATATGGTTGATGACACCATCAAGGAAATGGGCGAGAAAGAAGAAAACATCATCTTCGACTCACGACTTGCATGGTTCTTCGTTCCTAAATCTTTTAAAATATATATGTATGTTGATGTTGATGTCGCTACAGAACGTATCTTCAACGACAAAGGTCGTATCAGTGAATCTTATTCCGATATGACTACAGCCAAAAAAGAAATTATAGAAAGAAGGCAAAGTGAGGTGTTAAGATATAAGACATTCTATAACGCCGACATCAACAATTACAAAAACTATGACTTCATCATTGATACAAGTCATGCTACAAAAGAAGAAGTCAACGACTTGGTTTTAAGTAGTTTCAAAGCATTTGAACAAGGTAAGGAATACGATAAGGTATGGTTATCTCCCAAAAATCTTGATTTGAGTAAGAATACATGTAACGAAAACGATGTCAATTCTGACGAAATTGAGATTGTAAAGAGAGACGGAATATTCTATGTTTTCAAAGGACATAACAAAGTTAGATCTGCCATTGAAGAAGGAAAGAATTTAGTTGCTATAAATGCAATATTTGAATAAAGCATAATTCATAATGCTCAACGCACAATTAAAGAGGCGAGAAATCGTCTCTTTTTTTCGTTTATTGAAATAGTCCTAACATTAAAAGGAAGCATATATATAATAAAAAAACCGCTCAAGACTTTGAGCGGTTTGCGGTGCTGACGAGACTCGAACTCGCGACCTCCTGCGTGACAGGCAGGCATTCTAACCAAACTGAACTACAGCACCTGCTTTTTTATTTTCATCAACTTCGTTATTTCGTTGTTGATTACGGGTGCAAAGATACAACATTTTTTCATATCCGCAAGCATTTTTTCAAAAAAAATTAATGTTTTTTCAATTATTTCTTATCCATTTAATTATCAATAAATTACAATACAACAATTATTTTATTAAAAAACATCCTTCTTCTCTTATATCGTGTGATTTTATACCCAAAACATTAGCTTCTTCAATAAGTTTCAAGACCATATAGCGAGGAACACTTCCATCAATTATCAGATTATCAAAATCATACATCTTTAAAAGAGACGATAATCCATGTCGTTTTCGTCCATATACAATCATAAAATCCAAAGGAATTTTATAATCCAGCTCTTCCTTACAAAATTCACTTCCATCAGACAATCCTATGAGTTTTTCATCAAAAGTTACGACATTTTTTCTCTTTTTAACAAAAAACCGATTAAAATCATCTTCCAAAGACAATATTTCTCCATTATAAAAAACTCCCCTACTCACCAAGAAATTCTCAATATTGAATGAAAAAGCCGATTCATCTGAAATAAAAGTCGTATCCGCCAACAAAACATGCGACCGTCCATAAATAAAATCTATTGCCGTCATGTTATTAATCGAATATATCACAACTTCTTTCTGATTATTTTGCTGATGTATATTTTTAAGATTAATACTCAAAAAAGCGCAAGTCATAATCATAATAGAAATTAAGATTTTGGTAGATCTAAACTCAGCATAAAACAATATCGCTAACAGAATCATCAAGAGTATCAGAAATTGCAAGTCATTTATATATAATCCTTTAATAATTGAATATGGCAACGATTCTATCCACGAGACACCAAGATTCATTATATAAATCATTTGGGATACTGCATAGGCAACTATATTATTTACGTAAGGAATAAAGAAAATCAGCAGCATTATCATTCCACCAATAATCACAATTGAAGACACGGGGGTCATAAAAAGATTACTCAGCCAAAAATATATTGGAAACTGATGAAAATAAAATATCGTGAAAGGTGTTGTCGCAATCTGAGCAGCTATCGTAACAGAAATGATTTCCCATATTTTATTAAGAAAATTAAATCTAAAATAAAACAATCTTGAAATCGGTTTTTGCAGAACGACTATTCCTACGACAGCGACATACGATAACAAAAAACCTATATCAAAAAGATTTGCAGGATTTAAACATAACAATAAGAAAGCTGAAGCTGCCAGTGAATTCAACAAAACACCTTTTCTATTGATAATATTGCCTATTATCACAAAAGAAAGCATTATTGTTGCTCTTAATATAGAAGGTGCTAATCCTGCAAGCAAAGCATAAAACCAAATCAATACTAACAAGATAGATTGTTTGACAATACGCTGACATGTCTTCTTATCGTCAAGAAAAATCAACATATAAGAAAACACCATAAAAACGACTCCAACATGAAGTCCCGACACACAGAGTATATGCATTGCTCCTGCCGCTACATATTGTTGACGTAATTCTAACGGCAAGATGTCGTCATAACCAAGCAATATCGCAGCCGCCACAGCATATTCATTTTCTTTTATACCAAGATTTTTCATAGTTTCCAATAGAAAATCCCTGATAAAATAAGAAAACCTGTAGATTGGATTTGCATCATTATGGTTCAAAACAAGCCAATCATCCGACTTAAGATAAACCTGATACTTAACACCTTTTTTATATAAATAATCTTTATAATCGAATTGCTCAGGATTTGGAGGTTTTTCAACTTCCTCTGGATTTTTAAGAACGATTATACAATCGCCATATGCAAGATTCGACGACTTCTCAGATTTTTCGAAATAAGCTATAATTTTAGAATCAACATCATAAACGGAACCATCGTCAGTTTTTGCCGCCTCAATTCCAAGCATTGCTTTTATAGACTTATCTTTAACAGCAGGACATTCCAACAAACGGGCGACATAATATTCCGAGTTGCCACAGAAGTTAGATATATCATTGAATTGTAATTTATAATCTTTTATCTCCACTAGTAACACACCTATTGTTAACAAGTAAAAGAATAATACTACAGAAAAAATCCACCTATAACGATATTCCTTTATTAGTGAAGAAATTAATATTAGCAATATCAATAATAATGATAAAAAAATCAACAAAATAAAGACATCCTTTCTTCCAAATGAAATTCCTTCAAAAGAAAAAGCCATCCATATTCCCAGAGCAAAAGGAACTAACAATCTGATAAAAGGATATTTAAACCAAGAAATCATATTGCGCCATAAATTTTGGATTCACGACGCAAGATAAGAATAATTTCTATAGATAATACATTTATTTTCAATATTTTATGTTAAAAAATCTTAACATAAAATATATAATAAGAACATAATGAAATCTTATTTTTTCTTAAGATCAGAAACAATAATTGAAGCTGCATTATCTGAAGCACCCGCATTGCCTAGTACAATACGCAGTTCTTCGTAATCTTCCAAAATTGCACGCTGTCTCTTAGGATTAGTCAAAAGCATATCCATCTCATTTTTAATATTCTCTGGAGTCAATTCATGCTGAATCAACTCTTTAACAACAGGTTTGTCCATAATGAGATTAACGAGACAAATGTATTTCACCTTAATCAAATTCTTTGCTATGACATACGAAATAGGATTTCCTTTATAACAAACAACTTCCGGGACATACAACAAAGCTGTTTCTAAAGTTGCAGTACCTGAAGTAACCACAGCAGCACTAGCCACCTGTAACAACTGATAAGTCTTACCATAAACTATATCGACCTCCGCATCACCAATTATCGATTTATAGAATTCTTCCTGCAATGAAGGAGCACCTGCTATCACAAACTGATATTTAGGATAATACTCAACCACTTTCAGCATCACTTCCAACATTCGAGTAACTTCCTGCTTACGACTTCCCGGCAACAATGCAATAATCTCCTTTTTAGGGTCTAGGTTATTCTGTTTAACAAAAACCTTTTTGTTAACATCTTTCAACTTAGACAATTCGTCTAATAAAGGATGTCCAACGAAATGAGCATCAATGCGATACTCCTCATAGAAAGGTTTTTCAAAAGGCAAGATAACCAACATCTTATCAACAACTTTCTTCAAGGTATATACACGTTGTTTCTTCCATGCCCATACCTGAGGAGATATGTAATAATACACCTTAATATTGTGTTTATGAGCGAATTTCGCCACCTTGATGTTGAATCCGGGATAATCGATCAGAATTATCGCGTCAGGAGCAAATTTCAAGATATCTTTCTTACAAAACTTAAGATTATTTAAGATTATTCTTAAGTGCATCAAGACTTCAACGAAGCCCATAAACGCGAGGTCGCGATAATGTTTCACCAAAGTAGCGCCTTGTTTTTTCATAAGATCGCCGCCCCAAGCGCGAATCTTTGCACGAGGATCTTTTTTCTTTATAGAGGCGATGAGATTTGACCCATGCAAATCGCCAGATGCCTCACCAGCAATAATATAATATTTCATTTTAAAACAATATACATTATCAATAATATTCCTATTAAAGTTGTAAACATCATCCCTTTACCCAACGATTCAAGTTTCCATTTCACAAGCATAAATCTAGACAACAAAAGATTCGGTATAAGAGATACCATATAAATCCAAAGAGACTCACGACTTTGTGATAAATAAGCATAATTGGTAAAAATATTTATTATGCTATATAACGCGAAGAAAATCGCGATTGAAGCAACAACCCCAAATAAAAAACTATCTTTTATCTTCATCTAAAATTTTTTTAACATTTGATACAACTTATGTGTCGGCAAACCCATTACATTAAAATAAGAACCCTCAACATTGTTAACTCCAATATAACCGATCCATTCTTGGATACCATATGAACCTGCCTTATCAAAAGGTTTATATTCACATACGTAGTATTCTATCTCATCCTCATCCAAAACATCAAAAGAAACCTTAGATGCGACAGAAAAAGTCTTGATTCTCTCAGCAGTACGAATCGTAACACCTGTAACAACAGAATGTTTCTTCCCAGAAATAAGACGTAACATATTACGTGCATCAGCAGCATCTTTGGGTTTTCCGAGAATTTTATCATCGACAATCACCACAGTATCAGCCGTTATAACCAAATAATTTTCAGGAAGTTCAGTTTCTTCAAAAGCCTTCGCTTTTTTAAGACTTAAAAAAGGTGCGACATCAAAAACAGATATATTCTTCGAATATGATTCATCAACTTCTTTTGTCAGGATCGAAAATTCTATACCGATGCCTTTTAATAACTCCTGACGTCTAGGAGATTTTGAAGCTAAAATAATATTATATTTCTTAAGATTTGTTAACATAATTATATAAATAGCATTGATAAAACACCTAATAGCATAATTATTTTTAAGAAAATCGAGTATCTATGATAATTTACTTCATTATTATTGAATAATAAAGTTATTAGAATCGGCATAGAAATCCAGATGAATAACATAACACCCAATGCGAGATATAGATGCTGATAATATAAAACCAACTGATAATAAAGCAAAATCGCCCATATCAAGAATGTCAAAATCGCCAATATGAGATTCATTTTTTTAACGCCCAATACAATTGGAATTGTACGACAATGGGTTAGCAAATCACCTTTTAAATCTTCAGCATCTTTCACAATTTCTCTAATCAACGTCATCAAAAAAGCAAACGCCGTGTAAATCAAAACATAAGGAAGTATTGACATTATTGTATCTTTTACTGCATAAAGTATCAAGGCATTATTTGACAGATACAACATTTCAAAAAGCCAAGGTAAAAACACCGCAAACGCAACAGATAGCGAGACTATTAGATTACCAATTATTAATTTCTTTTTATAATTGACGGAATAAGAATAAAGCAAGCAAGCCAAAAGAATCAAAATAGCAAAAAGCAGATAAAATTTAGAATGCAGAATCAATATACTTGAAGCAAGACCTGCAGCTAAACCTATAAACGACAATATTATATAAAAAAACTTAGTAACGTTTTCTGAAAATATTTTAGATACAATCAGTTTATCCGCCTTATTAACCTTATCTATTTCCACGTCGAAATAATCATTTATAACGTACCCCCCAGCAACAATGAAAATCATAGAGATAAGGAGTAACGTAAAAGCAGGAGACGTAGGAACCGCACCTACAATTCCAGATTGAAACATCGGGTACATCAAGCAATAATATACGAAAAGCATCATTATTGCTATCATCAAAAGATTAGACCAACGTATGAGTTTAAAGAACGCTTTTATCTTATTCATTTTCAATTATCACCAAATATAACAACTAAAATCCTTCATCCATTTATCTTGAGCTTTAAGCACTTGTTCAATAATATCACGAACTGCGCCTTTACCACCTCCAAAATGACTGATATACAAACTTATGTCTTTAATTTCCGGGGAAGCATCGGCAGGACACACTGGCATACCAACCATTTTCATGACAGGATAATCAGGTAAGTCATCACCCATATAAACAATGTGTTCTGGTTTCAAATTATTGGTTTCCATATATTTCCGAAGGACTTCAACCTTATTGGCAGAACGCACGAAAACATCCTTCACACCCAACATCTCCATGCGTTTTTCTATTGAAACAGAATAACCTCCAGTAATAACTGCTATATTATAACCCAAACGAGCCGCAAGCTGAATCGCATAACCATCTTTAACGTTACTACTACGTAACGGCACACCATTAGCATCAACTAAGACATCTCCAGATGTCATAACACCATCATAATCAAAGATAAAAGTTGTAATATCTTTTAAATTTTCCTTATAATTCTTCATATTATTTATATTTATTAAGTATATAATTTGTTAACAACTGATAAATTTCTCTCTCTTCCCTATTATTATCAAGGAGCTGCAAATGCTTATTAATAGTTTCCATATCACCTCTACGCGCTGGACCAGTCAACGCCTTTTCTGCTCCCATCCTAAAAGCCTTATTAACAGTTTCCTTTACCAATGGCTCCAAAATAGAGATATTAAACGATTTTTCTTCCAATAACTTATTGCCTATTTGCAGCATAACATTAACAAAATTAGAGACATATACAGCATTCATATGAATATAACGTCTATCTTCATCTGAACAATCAAAAACCATGTCAGACATCATTTCCGCCAAGCATCTCAATTTAACTCTCACTTCTCGAGAAGACGCATTTATCAAGACAGGGACAGATTTAAAATCAACAGGATAGTCTTTTGACAATGTTTGTAAAGGATAAATAACACCATAATTATCGGCACATTGCAATATAGCAGAATCCTGCGTACCTGAGGTATGAACCAACACACCTTTGTAATTAGGTAATTTAGATGCAACATCTCCTATGGCATCGTCGTTTACTGCAATGATAATCAAATCACAAGAATACAATTTCTCGTAATCCGATATAAGTTCAACATCAAGCAATGGATTTGTTTCAGGATGCTCGTCAAATGAATACGGGCATTCTGTTCCAAGAATAAGACACTTATTTTTCGTCTTAATTTCCTTAATTTTATTTTGGTCCCTTATTAAAATATACTTTAGAAATATACCATTGTCTTTCAGGACTTTGGCATAAGTACATGCAACATTTCCCGAACCTATTATAGCTATATTTTCAAAAGGAATCATCACAAAATAATTTTCTACGAAATTACAAAAAAATAATGTACGATTGACAATGTACAATTAACAATGTATAGATGAAGACATCCGTAAATACCGTGGTAAAAATCACAATTCTTAATTTCCGTTAACTTTTAATAAAAGGACGTAAATTATACTTAAAATCCGTTAACTTATTCTATTTTCCGTTAACTTTTAAAATTTAACATTTATTTAACATTTGCATAAGTATCAAAATATCAATAAGATAGAACAATTACAACGGCATAAGTCATTGATTCAAGGCGAGAAGGTATTGACAAAAAGAATTTGTATATTATTTTTGCACTCGCAACAACAAAAAAACAACCCAATTTTTAAACTAAAAAACAACATTAAAATGACAACAATCGAGTTCAACACCAGCTTGACAAATCTTCAAGGCAACCTTGAATCATTTGCGAAACAATTGACAGGCAACGAAGACGATGCCAAAGATTTAACACAAGAAACATTTCTCAAAGCATTAATTTACAGAGAGAAGTATGTAAATCACAACAACTTCAAAGCATGGGTTTACACCATTATGAAGAATATTTTCATCAACAATTACAGAAGAACTAAAAAAGCTAATACCATTATCGACCAAACAGAAGACCTTTACTATCTGAACATAAGCAACTCTCACACTGACACCGACCCTGAATCAATTCTCAATGCAATTGAATTAGAAAGAGGAATCAAACAATTAGACGAAGAATTTAGACGTGCATTCGACATGTATAACGAAGGTTACAAATACAAGGAGATTGCCGATTGTCTGCACCTAACAATTGGAACGGTAAAGAGCAGGATTTTTTACAGCAGAAAAAAACTCATGCATCAATTAAGTGAATATTGTCCTAACTAGATTATATAGCCTTGAGTAGTGAGCGACGAGCAAAGAACGATGTAAAGCTTATGATTCAACGCTCACTGCTCGAAGCAAAAAAAATGTTAAAAATATATACAATAAAATCGACAAAATCTTGTTAATTTTGCACATATTAATAACAAACAAAAAATAGTCAAAATGATAGAGACAGATATTCGTGAACTAAACGAAAGAATTAAGAATGAAAGTCATTTTATTGACCTTATCAATCTTGAAATGAGCAAGGTTATTATTGGTCAGAAGCACATGACAGAAAGATTGTTAATTGGTTTATTATCAAACGGTCACATTCTTCTCGAAGGTGTACCAGGTTTGGCAAAGACACTTGCAATCAAAACATTGTCAAGCATTATAGATGCCGACTTCAGCCGTATTCAGTTCACACCAGACCTTTTGCCCGCCGATTTAATTGGCACAATGATTTACAGTCAGAAAAATGAAGAATTTATAGTACGCAAGGGACCTGTTTTCGCCAACTTCGTATTAGCAGACGAAATCAACCGTTCTCCTGCAAAAGTTCAAAGTGCTTTACTTGAAGCCATGCAGGAACATCAGGTAACAATCGGAGAAAGTACCTTCGCATTACCAGACCCATTCCTTGTAATGGCTACACAAAACCCTATTGAGCAAGAAGGTACATATCCACTTCCAGAAGCACAGGTAGACCGTTTCATGCTTAAAGTGGTAATAGATTATCCTAAAAAAGAGGAAGAAAAAACCATCCTCCGTCAGAACATAAATAAAGAATATCCGGAAATCAAGCCTGTTACTTCAACAAAAGAAATCTTGAACGCAAGAAAAGTTTGTCGCGAGGTATATCTCGATGAAAAGATTGAGAATTACATTACCGACATCGTTTTTGCATCACGTTATCCAAACGACTATAAGTTAAAGAAATTCGCCAATTTAATCAGTTACGGAGGCTCACCTCGTGCTACAATAAATTTGGCAATGGCAGCAAAAGCATACGCATTCATCAAACGCCGCGGTTACGTAATCCCTGAAGACGTAAGAGCAGTTGCTCCAGATGTAATGAGACATCGTATAGGATTGACATACGAAGCCGAAGCTGAGAATATTACCACAGAAGAAATCATCAACGAGATATTAAACATTGTTGAAGTGCCGTGATTTATTGAATTATGGAAACAAACGAACTATTTAAAAAAGTCAGAAAAATTGAGATTAAGACACGTGGCTTGACCAACAATATTTTCTCAGGTCAATATCATAGTGCCTTTAAAGGGCGTGGTATGACCTTTAGTGAAGTTCGTGAATATCAATACGGTGACGACATCCGCAACATTGATTGGAATGTAACAGCACGTTTCAATCGACCTTTTGTCAAAATTTTTGAAGAGGAACGCGAGATGACTGTGATGCTGCTTATTGATGTTTCCGGTTCAAATGACTTTGGTTCGGTCAATATTTCAAAACGCGATCTTACCGCTGAATTAGCAGCTGTTTTAGCATTTTCTGCTATACAAAACAACGACAAAGTCGGCGTGATATTCTTTAGTGATCAAGTTGAAAAATTCATCCCTCCAAAGAAAGGTTCAAGTCATATTTTACGCATTATCAGAGAGATTGTAACATTCACACCACAACACAAAGGAACTGATATTGGTGAAGGTCTGCGTTTCTTGACAAGCGCTATTAAAAAAAGAACCACCGCATTCTTAATTTCTGATTTTATAACAAAAAAATCTTTCGAACAACAAATTAGAATCGCCGCAAACAAGCACGACCTAGTTTGTCTTAGAATAACAGACAAAAGAGAGTTGGTACTTCCTAAAGTGGGACTTATTAAATTCAGAGATTCAGAAACTAACAAAGATGTATGGATTGACACTTCAATGAACTCGTGGAATGAAGCATATCAAAAGCATATTCAATCTGAATCAATAAAGCTAAATAAGATTTTTGCAAATAACGGCATCGACAATACATTAATTTACACAGATGTAGATTATGTAAAACCACTGATGCAATTATTCAAGAAGAGAGAATCAAGACGATGAATAGAAAATTGCATATAATAAGCATCTTCTGTGCAATAGCAATGATATTATCAAATAAGCATTGTTTTGCGCAGAACATCTATGCTAACGGCAGCATCGACAGAGACAGCATATTTGCTGGTCAACCATTCAATTACAAAATAGACATAAAAATGCCTAAAGATTATGTAATTGAATGGACAACAACAAAAGACACTTTAAACAAAAGTATTGAGGTGATAAAAAGAAGTGAAATTACCAACACACCAATTAGCAACGGTGACATGATTTTTTCACAGACTTTAACACTGACAAGTTTCGACACCGGGTATGTAGAAATTCCACCTATAGGTTTAAAATATTCTAAATCAATCGAAGACACAACTAAACACAATTGTTTCACCGAATACATGTATATATATGTGGAACCTACATCCATAGACACCACAATGGCATACAAACCAATAAAAATGCCTATAAAACAGGGTATAACATTTATAGAAGTTTCTACGTTTGCTGGGGGAATAATTATTTTAATAGGATTAATCTTATTAGCGATCTATCTTATAAAACGTTCTAAGAACAAAGGTAAAATCGAAGAAGAAGAATCTATACCTGAAATACCTGCAATAGTAACAGCACGTGAAAGATTGTCTCAACTTAAAGACGCAAATCTATGGCAATCAGGAAAATCAAAGGAATATTATACATATTTAACTGATATCGCAAGAGAATATCTTGAAGGTCAATTTAATATTGATGCCATTGAAATGACATCTGACGAAACACTTGAAGAAGTAAAGAAATTACAAATTGACAAATTGATTTTAAACAAGTTAGAACACACACTTACAACAGCTGACCTAGTTAAATTTGCAAAAGCAAATCCAAGTCCTACAGAAAACGAAACAGCCTTCAGCGACATTAATTCTTTTGTTGAAGAAAGTTACATTTTCCATCAAGAAATGGAAAAGAAAAAAGCAGAAGAAGCGAAGGCAAAGAAAAATGATACTGAAAAAGAAGTAGCTGAAAACCAAGAAATGGAGGAAACATTATGAATTCTATAGAGTTTGCATCTCCGCACTTCCTTTTTGGATTGATTATAATACCTCTATTTATAATATGGTATATTTTCAATTGCAACAAACAACAAGCGTATGTTCGTTTTTCCGATACCGGATTCTTTAAGGAACTCCCAAAATCGTGGAAATCATACCTTAGACATATTGTATTTGTTTTAGAAATGAGTGCGTTATCGTTATTCATCATAGCATTGGCGCGTCCACAAAGCAGTTCAAAAAACAAGGAAATCAATGTTGAAGGTATTGACATTGTTTTGGCAATGGATATTTCAAGCAGTATGCTGGCAGCCGACTTAAAACCAGACAGGTTAGAAGCTTCAAAAGCAGTAGCATCTGACTTCGTCAAAGGACGTCCTAACGACAGAATGGGACTTATAGTTTTCAGCGGAGAAACATTCACGCAAGTCCCATTAACAACAGATCATGGAATGATGCTCAATATGTTACAAGACATGAAATGTGGAATGTTGGAAGACGGTACTGCCATAGGTGACGGACTTGCATCTGCTGTGAGCAGACTTAAAGATAGTGAAGCAATTTCGAAAGTCGTGATCTTATTAACAGACGGTGACAATAACGCAGGCTCCATCGACCCAAATACCGCAGCAGAAATGGCAAAACTATTTGGGATAAGAGTCTACACTATTGGTGCCGGAACAAGAGGAACTGCACCTTATCCAGTTCAAACACCATTTGGAGGAATTCAATATCAGCAAGTTCCCGTAACAATCAACGAGGAATTATTACAGAGCATAGCAGATGAAACAGGAGGCAAATATTTCCGTGCCGAATCAAAGGAAAAACTCGAACAAATCTACAACGAAATCGACAAGATGGAACGCTCCAAAATACAAGTCAATGAATTTAAAAGATTGCACGAAGAATTCTATCCACTGGTTAAATGGGGACTCATCTTACTGATTTTATCATTTATATCAAAACATACGATTTTCAAATCAATAACAGATTAATTGAAGTGCCATGGAATCACACATTTTAAGATTTGAACATCCAGAATATTTATATTGGCTTTTGGTCATACCAGTATTAATCGCCATTTATATTTTCATAAGAATTGTAAACAAACGTCAATTCAAGAAATTTGCCGACAATAAATTTATTGAATTTCTTATTCCACTTGCATCAAGAGCAAGAAGCAACACCAAGTTTATATTGTTCATACTAGTCATTACTTTAGGCATTTTTGCCGTCGCCAACTTACAAACTGGTTCAAAGATGGAGGAAGTAAAACGTGAAGGCATTGACATGTTTTTCTGCATTGACATATCCAACTCAATGAATGCTGAAGACATAGCTCCTAACCGTCTCGAACGATCAAAACAAGCAATCAACAATATCATCAATCAACTTAGAGGCGATAGAATTGGAATAATAGTATTTGCAGGCAATTCCTATGTACAATTACCCATCACAACAGATTATGCCGCAGCAAAATTATTTTTGTCAACAATAAACACCAGTTTAATTCCATCTCAAGGTACCGAAATAGGTTCTGCAATTAATCTAGCCATCAAATCATTCGGCAACAGCGAAAACAGCAAGGCTATTATTGTCATATCAGATGGTGAAGATCATGAAAACGGAGATGCTGTAAAAGCAGCACAAGAAGCAGCTAAATTAGGAGTTAAGATCTACACAATAGGTATGGGTTTGGAAGACGGCGCTCCTATCCCACTCTATAATCAATATGGTAAAAGAACTGGATACAAAAAAGACAGAGAAGGCAATATTGTAATTACCAAATTGGATGACAACATGTTACGTCAAATCGCAGAAATAGGAGATGGAATTTATAGAAGAGCAAGCAATTCAAATGTAGGCTTAGACGAAATTATAGATGAGATAAATAAAGCAGAAAAAACAGAAATTGATTCAAAAATTTTCACCGACTACGAAGATCAGTTTCAATGGTTTTTAGGTGCCGCAATAATACTTCTAATAATGGAAATCCTGATATCATCAGGTAAGAAAGAATGGGAATCCAAGTTTAACTTTTTTGAACCAAATGATGAAAACAATTAAACAAATCGGTATATTGATATTATTAAATGTCGCTTGCTTTTGTTCACAAGCACAGACCGACAAAGCACTTATCAGACAAGGAAATAATGAATACAAAAACGGCAATTATGCAGATGCCGAAATCAAATACAGGAAATCCTTAGACCAAGAATACAACCCCAAAGCACAATTTAATTTGGGAGATGCGTTATACGAACAAGGAAATTTCGAAGCAGCAGAAGAAAACTTTTCCGAAGTCACAAAAAGAAACACATCACAAGACATAGAGTCTGAAGCATATTATAATTTAGGCAACACATTGATGGCACAAGAAAAATATGCAGAAGCCTTTGAAGCATATAAAAATTCATTAAAGGCAAATCCTGATGATGAAGATGCCAGATATAATTTAGAATATGCACGCTGGAAAATGATCCAACAACAACAGCAACAAAATCAAGATCAACAACAAAATCAAGATCAACAACAACAGCAACAACAACAACAGCAACAACAACAGCAACAACAACAGGAACAGGAACAACAGCAGCAACAACAGCAGCAACAACAACAGCAACAGCAAGAATTATCGAAGGAAGATGCAGAACGAATGCTAAAAGCTCTTGAAAACCAAGAGAAAGAAACAATGAAAGATATGAACGAGCAAAAAGCATCCAAAATGCAAAAAAGAAAGTCTGCAAAAGATTGGTAATAAGAAATAAGATTTTATTTTTGCAATAAATTTAAAAATAATGAAAAAGAAGATTCTATATATAATAGCCATCATGTTCATCGCAATGAATTCAGTTGAAGCACAAAGCGATGTCACATTCAGAACTATCTGCAAGAAACAAGTGTCAGTTGGTGAGCAATTCCAAGTGTCATACGAATTAAACGGCGATGGTAAAGATTTCAGATCACCAAACTTCACCAATTTCGAAGTCATAGGAGGACCATTCTCATCTACAAGTTCAAGTGTTCAAATCATAAACGGTTCTGTTACAAAGACAAACACACAGACATATTCATTCCATCTAAGAGCAATCAAAGAAGGAAACTTCACCATGCCACAAGCATCCATCACCGTCGATAAAAAAAGAATTACCAGTGAACCTTGCGAGATTAATGTAGTCGCCTCACAAAACGGAAACAGCACATACTCAGGAAGTAGCAATAACGGAAACAATTATTCACAAGCAAACGACAACGCAAGAGAAGTATTCCTAGAGGCAATGCCAAACAAAAGAAAAGTATATCTAGGAGAACAAATCGTGCTTACATATCGTATATATTACACCATACCAATTTCTCAACTAACCGTTTCCAAATCACCATCATATGCTGGATTCTGGACAAAAGACGTTACTAATAACAACGGAACATTACAACAATCATCTGTAATAAGAGACGGTAAACAATATAATGTTGCAACAATACAAGAAATTGTATTATTCCCTCAAAAATCAGGAAAACTAGTAATAGACCCACTCGACATATCATGTCTTGCACAGGTAAGACAACAAAAGAACAGGTCTCAATCATATGATCCTTTTGAAGACTTCTTCGGTGATGTCTTTGGTACAACATACACCAATGTCAGAAAAGACATCAAGTCGCAACCTATTGAAATAGAGGTAATGCCATTACCAAACAATAATAAGCCACAAAGTTTCAAAGGTGCGGTAGGACAATTCACATTCACCACAAAAATTGATAAAAGTGAACTTAAAGTTAACGAAGCATTTACATTTACGGTAACAGTATCAGGAAAAGGCAATATAGAATTATTGGAATTACCTAAACCAATATTCCCACCAGATTTCGAAGTCTATGATCCTAAAATCAGCACAACTATTAAAGATAATGCATTAGGCATCAGTGGAAGCAAGAAAGCAGAATACATAGTAATACCAAGAGTATCCGGCGATTTCAAACTAGAATACACTGAATTTTCATATTTTAATCCGACATTAGACAAATACGAAACATTAAGATCTGATGTCAGCCAAATTATTGTCAACAAAAGTGAAAATGGTACTGGAAATAATACCGTATACACTCCAGGGCAAGCCGACATCAAGTACCTTGGCAGTGACATCCTACACATAAACGCAAGCAATAACAAACTTAACATAACAGGTCTTACATTTTATATGTCAACTATATACATTATTATATTATGTATTTTGATAATAGTATTCATAGTTGCACTTGTCATATTTAAAAGAAAAGTCAAACTTAATAAAGATCAGGTTTTAGTTAAAAACAAACAAGCCACAAAAGTAGCGAAGAAAAGACTAAACAACGCATATAACTTCTTAAAGACCAACAATCAAAACAGTTTTTACGAAGAATTTTCACAAGCATTATGGGGATATATATCGGATAAATTGAATATTGCACGTTCTCAATTGTCGATGGAAACCGTCAAAGAAATCATGCTAGACAAAAATGTTGGAGAAGACATTGTCAATGAATTTATAGAATTGTTGAACAACTGTGAATTTGCAAGATTCGCTCCTGGTGACTCAAACAAAAAAATGGATGATTTATATAATAAAGGTATTGAACTGATAACAAAAGCCGAGAAACTATTAAAATAAAGGACATGAAAACAAAGACACCTATATTAATAATAATGCTTTTAATAGGAAGCATCCTTGCTCCAGAAATAAAAGCACAAAATCCGGAAGAATTATTATCCAAAGCGAATGAATTATATAATCAGCATGCATATGATTCAGCAGCCGTTGTATATGAGAGTATTATAAACAAAGGGTACTCATCAGCAACTTTATATTACAATTTAGGTAACACTTACTATAAATTAAGAAATTATCCAATGTCAATTCTCTATTATGAGAAATCACTGAAACTAGACCCAAACAATGAGGACACACAACATAATATAGAAATAGCGAGAACATTTATCAGTGACAAAATAGAACCAGTACCAGAACTTTTCCTTAAATCATGGTGGAACAAATTGAGTAATTTATTTACCTTAAACACATGGGCAATTATTTCATTGATCGTTTTAGGATGTTTATTACTGAGTATCTTTTTATATTTAACTACGAGAACAAGAGCACTAAAAAAAAGCATGTTCTTTCTAAGCATTATACTTGCAATAGTTACAATAAGTACATTTAGCATAACGACCAAAAAAAATAATTACATAAAAAGCAAAAACGAAGGTATCATAATAACACCAACCATAACGGTTAAAAGTTCCCCATCTACCTCCAGCGTCGACTTATTTGTTCTACACGAAGGATCAAAAGTTAAAATTCTAGATAACACAAGTGAATGGGATAAGATAAAAATAGCCAATGGAAGTATTGGTTGGATACCATCTTCAACCATCATAAAATATTAAAACAAAGAAAGAAAATAACATATTTCAGAATAATACCAGAACTATCTTTTTGAAAGAAAAAAAAAATATTTTTTTTACTAAAATTATTTGCGAGTATTCAAAAATTATAGTAATTTAGCACCCTTAAAAGGTGAATAATAAATAGTAATAAATATCTAAATTAGGCGATATGAAAAAAAGATTTTTACCAATTAGTTTGCTTTTGACTATCATTATCTTAGCGCAAACAAGTTTTGTAGTTCGTGCAAATGGTGATTTAGGAAAATACAATCCTAGAAGCACTTCGCAAGCAACCGCACAATCATTTATGAAGAGTATTCGAGCAAACCAAGAAACAGGTTTAATAGATCCTGCATGGATGCTTGAAGCAACAAAAGGTTCACAATCAAGAGAAGATGGTGAATTAAATTGGACAGCATTAGGACCAGACAATTATGGTTCATTAACAAGAGGCATCATTTATGACAACCAAGATGCCACAAACAAAACCATTTACATTGGCACAATGGGTGGCGGTGTTTTCAAATCTGTCAACGGTGGTATCACATGGTGTAGTGTAAGCGAAAACTTAATGGTAAGTAGCTTAGCACAAACAGAAGATGGTACAATCTACATCGGTACTGGTGACGGACGTGGAGCACATAACCAAAACGGTTTTGCAGAACTCAATTATGAAACAAGTTTCGTTGGCACAGGTATCTATCAATTAAAAAATGGTACTGTTACAAATATCGATAACACAGTGACATTTGTCAACGATATGGCAGTAAACGGCAATAAAGTTTATGCTGCAACAAACGATGGTCTTAAATGTTATGAAAACGGAAACTGGACAACAGAATTCCAAGGCGAAGAAGTCTACGGAGTTGAAGTATGTCCTAACGGCGATATTGTTTCAGTAGTAGGTTACAACATTTATATCGGATCAGAATTAATCACAAATGACTCAATTTTACCAGCAACAGAGACATACAAGATAGTTGCAGTATCACCATCAGACAATAATTACATGTATGTTGCTTATTTAACATCATCAAACGGTACTGGTAACATTTATTACACAAACGACCACGGACAAACATGGGACTATGTTTATAACGCATCAAGCTTATATGACATTTTCAACTCACGCGGTTTATTAGATAATGCAATGGCAGTTTATCCAAATAACCCTAAAAAATTATTAATCGGTGGTAAGAATCTCTGGTATGTTAGAGATGAAGAAAATTTAGGCATCTATAGATTAGAATGTATCTCCGACGGTAGCGGTTTCCAAATTGCACAATCAGGTGGCGCATTCTATTATAATTATACATACATACATTCAGGTATCCAAGCTATCGCTTTTAATCCAGACAACGTAAATGAATTCTTTGTCGGAAGTGAAGGTGGTATCTTTAAAGGAACCTGCAGCGCAGCATACGGATATCAATTTGAAGGTAAGAATCGTTATTTATCATATAACGACCCTACTGACATAGCAGACATCCACACATCTGTAACAAGAATGTTCAGTGTTGGTTTCGCAGGCGAATATGACATGACAATAGGTGGTTCTCTCGACCATGGAACAATTAACGTATTTGGCGATCCAGAATCAAATAGTATTACAACAGGTAACGCTATCTATCCAAACGACATTGCAACAACAAATGCTGCAGAAACATACGGTGCATTCGATTATTCAAAAGCAGGCGGACCTTGCGCAATATCAACAATTAACCCAGAATATATGTTTGTCACAGCAACAGGTTCTAACACTCCTGGAACACCATTGTTAAGAACACAAACTGCTGGTTACGACTACGACAAAGACAACTTCTCATATTCTGTTACAAACGAAGAAACTTATATTGAAAATACAGACGCATTCAGAACACCTATCGCATTGTTTGAAAACTATAACGATACAAAAGCTGTTGAATTAGCAAAATATATCAATAAAACTAACGATACAATTCCAGCAGGTACAAAAGTCACAATGAGAAGTCACAATGCTGAATATCCATTCGAATATGTACTTGAAGCACCTTTAGCAGCAGGCGATTCAATAGAAGTACAAGATATCATCTCTTCAACATTCCTCACAGCTGTTAAGGGTAAAGTTTATATGACAAGAGATGCTTTAATCTTCAGCCAAGTAGCTAGATGGTGGCAAATCGGTACAATCACAGGTTTCCCTAATGTAATTACAATGTCTAAGAATGGTGATGTCGCATACGTAGGTACTATTGAAGGTAGACTATATAGAGCAGAAGGTTTGACAGATGCTGTAACAGAATTAGCAGCATTAGGTCAAGCAGAAGTTCCAGCAATACCAGGCGTTGACGGTACAGACTCAATCCCAGGTGTACCTGCAGTACCAAGTGTTATCACATTCGAAGAATTAGATGGTACAGTATTCAACGGACAAGCTATTACAAGCATCGCTATCAATCCTAATGATATTAACAACGTAATCGTTACATTAGGTAACTATGGCAATAGCAACTACGTTTTCGAATCAACAGACGGAACTACATTCACAGCAAAACAAGGTAACTTACCAACTACTCCAGTATATTCAAGCTTGATAGAAAGCGAAACAGGAAAGGTATTTGTCGGAACTGAAGAAGGTCTCTACGTATCAGAAGATATGATTACATGGGCACAAGATGCTACAATCAAAGACGTTCCTGTAATGGATATCAAACAACAACTTCAAATGAATCACGATAATGATACTATTAAAATGATTGATGAAATCGGTGCTGTAACAAATATCATTTATCCAGGCGTTTTCAACGAAGGTATGATTTACATTGCTACATACGGTAGAGGTTTATATAGATGTGATAACTACCATGTTGAACCTATAGTAGAAGAACAAGAAGACGACAATGACGATGACAATGGTGGTAAACAAGTTGAAAACTTGAAAGTATATCCTAACCCAATAGTAAATGAAGCTTATATCGACTTCGAAGTTGAAAACAATACACAAGTTACTATTGAAGTTTATGATTTGTCAGGCCGTAAAGTAATAAGCAATAATGTAGGCACCTACCAAGAAGGTTTACATAAAGCCAGCTTCAGCGTAGAAGGTCTCAAATCAGGAACATACATCGTAAAAGTTCAAGCAGGAGAAAAGTCTTCAACTGCAAAGGTAATGGTTTACTAATTAGGTAATACATAGATAACAAAAAAGAGCATCAATTGATGCTCTTTTTTATGCAATTAAAAAAAATCATTTAAAAAGGATTTTCCCTTTGATATTGCTTGGAACCATTATCTGATGATTGCTTTGAGGTATCAACTTTCTTCTGATATTGTTTGTAACTGTTGTAAGATGAACAAGACTGACTTTGTTGACATGAACTAAACGCTAAACATAATATTGTCGCTGTAATTAACAAAAAGAACAATTTTTTCATTATTAATAGATTTTAATTATTTTCGAAATTCATCATACAAATTAACGATATTTTATCGATATTTGTACATAATTAAAAAAAATAATTTTAATGACATCTATTAAAAAACCAGACATAGAGGCAAGATGGTATGAAGTTCTCAAAGAAGAATTTGAATCTCCATATTTTGCTGAGATAAAGAGATTTCTTATTGAAGAGAAAAAAAAGCACATTGTATTTCCGCCATCTCAACTTATATTCAACGCCTTTAACCTCACTCCTTTCGACGACGTCAAGGTGGTGATATTAGGTCAAGATCCATATCATAATGTCGGTCAGGCTCACGGATTAGCATTCTCTGTTCCAGATGGAATACAAAAGCCGCCAAGTCTGCAAAATATATTTAAGGAATTAAATCAGGATTTAAATATTCCTATCCCAATGAATGGGAATTTGGAAAAATGGGCAAAAGAAGGCGTCTTACTTTTAAACGCATCACTCACAGTAAGAGCCCATGAAGCTGCGTCTCACGCTAAAATAGGCTGGCAACGTTTCACCGATGCAGCAATAAAAGCATTATCCGATAAAAGACAGAACCTCGTCTTCATACTCTGGGGAAACTACGCCATCGCTAAAGAAAACCTCATCGACCACAACAAACATCTCATACTGAAAACTGTTCACCCTTCTCCCCTATCCGCATCACGAGGATTCTTCGGCTGCCATCATTTTTCTAAAACAAACGAATATTTAATAAATCATAATATCAAACCTATCGACTGGAGTCTTTGATGGCTAATGGCTAAAGGCTAATGGCTAATGGCTAAAGACTAATGGAAATAGAATTAATATAATTATTAACAATAAAAATTGGGACAATGACTGTTGACTGTACTCTGTTGTCCGTTGACTTAAAAAATATGAAAGACTTAGTTTTTGCAACTCATAACGCTCATAAGTTAGAAGAGCTTCGCGCTATCTTAAAAGATTTTAACATCTTAGGACTTCACGACATCAACTGCCATGAAGATATTGTTGAAGATGGAGAGACATTAAAAGACAACGCCATCATCAAGGCAAATTACGTCACAAACAATTATCATATCGACTGTTTCGCCGACGATACCGGATTGGAGGTCGATGCTTTAGAGGGAGCACCTGGCGTTTATTCGGCACGTTACGCAGGCGAAGGCTGCTCATACCAAGATAATGTTAATAAGCTTTTAGAAGCCTTAGAAGGCGTCGAAAACCGCAAAGCTCGCTTCAAGACAGTGATAGCTCTTAACCTCAACGGAGAACAATATCTCTTTGAAGGAAAAGTTGAAGGCGTTATCACCAAGGAACAACACGGAGAAAAAGGCTTCGGCTACGACCCGATATTTTTACCTGACGGCTTCGATCAGACCTTCGCAGAGATGCCAATGGAAGTGAAGAACAAGATTTCACACAGAGGTAGAGCCACACAGAAACTGGTAGAGTTTTTGATGAAGGGATAAGACTCTGAGTCATCAAGTCACTCTGACACCAAGAACTATAAACGAAGGGAGTTAAAATTCTTAATTCCCTTATTTCTTTTAAAAACAACATCACTGCTCCTCGTAATAATACGAATAATCTATTCCTTTCATAAAGATCTCTCTGTCGTTGATTTTGTTCGTCAAAGCGTTTTCAACCAAGCGTTTTATCTCTGTTCCATCAACAGGACTTATGCTCATCGCGTTGAGATAATCGTTCTTGTTGATACGACTCCAATCGACACATTTCTTTAAGGAACGTTTCAGCATCAAGTCGAGCCATATTCTCGTGCTTCGTCCATTGCCTTCCATGAAAGGATGCGCCACATTCATCTCGATATACTTATCCATAATCTCGTCGAATGTTGTCTCTGGCATATTCTCAATGGTTCTCAAAGTAATGTCAAAATACTGGCATGGAGCAAAAGTGAATCCGCCCTTACTGATATTCTTGGTTCTTATCTTTCCAGCGAAATCGTAAAGCCCTCCGAACAAATAGGCATGAATCTGCTGAAGACATTTCATGCTTCCCACTTCGAGGCTATCCAATAAGCCGCTTTCAAACAAGGTGTAGGCTTTCTTTTTACTTTGTCCGTCAATGGTATTGTCGCTGTATAAAAACCAATCGAGGAATTTAACGGACTTCGTATTAGGAAAATTCTTAGCTAACTCTATTACCCCATCGCTATCAAGAGTATCTGCAAGACGTTTCTTTCCATCAGGAGCAATAAATTTGAAACTGTGAGTGACACTCACAAGTTCATTGTTTTCTGATTTCAGCTTACGCTTTAACCATCGCCAATAGTTATGTGACTTAACATAATCAGGTTGTTCATTAAGAATGGAAACTATATCCACAACATTAAACCACCACTTGGAATTTTCTTCGTCCCACACAGCACGAACTTCTCGATCATTGAAAAATCTGATTGAAATTTTACTCATAATTTTGATTTTTTGGGTTAATAAATTAAGGGGACTTCTATAAATTGCTTTGCGAGTGATTTATGATTTTATCTTTGAGAAGATTTTTGTTTTTCTCGAAAGAGCATAGCGAGCTATGTAATTGAGAGAAAGATAAAAAGATTCCAAAGAGAAACATAAAGCACGCAAAAGTTTTTAACATGATTGTCAAAATTTATTTAAACGGGAAATTTATAGATGTCCCCTTAAGTAATAGAGACGCATTTTTCTACGTCTCTATTACATTTTAACTTCTTACAAAGATAAGAATTTTTTCAATATGTTGATAGCTTTTTCTATGCCATCGACATTTTTTCCGCCTGCTGTAGCGAGTGTCTTCTGACCACCGCCGCCGCCTTGAATTTCTTTAGCTGCTTCTCTGATCATAGCGCCTGCGTCCCACTTACGTTCATCGACTAACGACTGTGGTATCATCACGCATAATGCTGGCTTAGCTTCAAAAATACCACCCATAATCAAGATGGCTTCTGCATCTAACTCCTTGACTGATGTAGCGATAGTTCTCATCTGATTTACATCGGCTTCAACTTTAGCAACAATCAACTTACGTCCTTCATAATCGACAGCTGTGTTGTAGATGCTACGTGCTTCAGCAACGGCTTTGTCATGCATCATCTGCTCGACCTTCTTTTGTAAAGTCTGATTTTGTGTGTTGAGATTTTCTATCGCCTTAATCAAGTCGCCTGAAGTCTTTACGATTTCCTTAATCTTGGCGATTTGCTCGATTTGATTGTCTAAGTAGTTCATCACGTCTTCACCTGTAACAGCTTCTATACGACGGACGCCAGCTGCGATAGCACCTTCAGACAAAATCTTGAACGAACCGATGCGACCTGTTGAGGCAATATGTGTACCACCACAAAGTTCAACAGAATAATCCTTGTCGAAAGCAACGACTCTAACATGATCGCCGTATTTTTCACCGAACAAAGCCATAGCTCCCATGTTCTTAGCTTCTTCGATAGGAACATTTTCGTATGTGTTATTCAAAATATCTTCTCTGATCTTCTCATTGACGATGCGCTCAACTTCCTTGATCTCTTCGTCTGTCATCTTAGCGAAATGGCTGAAGTCGAAACGTAATCTCTCGTCATTTACCAAAGAACCTTTTTGTTCGACGTGGTTACCGAGAACCCGACGCAAAGCAGCGTGCATCAAGTGAGTTGTTGTGTGGTTCGCTTCAATCTTCTTTCTTCTCTTCACATCGACAACAGCTGTGAACTCAGCCTCAGGATTTGTTGGAATCTTATCTGTGATATGAATAATCAAATCGTTTTCTTTAACAGTGTTAAGAACTTTTAACACTTCATCTTCTGATGTCAAAGTACCGACGTCACCGACCTGACCGCCCATCTCTGCATAGAATGGAGTAGCATCGAGAACGATTTCATAATGTTTCTTGTTCTTGGCGACGACTTCTCTGTAACGCATAATCTTTGATGTCGTTGTCAATTCGTTATAACCTTTAAACTCTGTTGCTTTGTCTTCTTCAACAACAACCACCCAGTCGCCTGATGATTTCTCAGCAGCCTTACGTGAACGATTTTTTTGTTCTTCAAGATTCATCTTGAAACCCTCCATATCGACGCTGAGTTTTTTCTCTTCAGCCATGAGGTTTGTCAAGTCAACAGGGAAACCGTAGGTGTCGAACAACTCGAAAGCAAAAGCGCCGTCGATGACTTTTGAATCAGGATTTTGTTCTACGTATGACTCGAAACGTCTGATACCTTGCGACAATGTTCTCAAGAATGAAGCTTCTTCTTCTTTGATGACCTTAGAAACGAGTTCTTGTTGCGACTTCAATTCTGGATATTGGTCACCCATTTCTTGTACGAGAACAGGAAGAATTCTGTAAACGAAAGGTTCTGTGAAACCTAAGAATGTATATCCGTAACGGACGGCACGACGTAAAACGCGACGGATAACGTAACCAGCACCATTGTTTGAAGGGAGTTGACCGTCAGCGACAGCGAAACTTACAGCACGAAGATGGTCGGAGATGACGCGCATTGCGATGTCGACCATTTCTTCTTTGCCGTATTCTTTACCAGAGAGTTCAGCTATCTTATTGATTAAAGGAGTGAATACGTCAGTGTCGTAATTTGATTTCTTGTTTTGTATTACGCGTACGAGACGTTCGAATCCCATACCAGTGTCGATATGTTTTGCTGCGAGGTTCACAAGACTGCCGTTAGCCATACGGTTGAACTGCATGAAAACAAGATTCCATATTTCAATGACTTCAGGATTGTCTTTGTTGACGAGTTCTTTACCGTCAACGAGTTTACGTTGTTCTTCGTCGCGGATGTCGATATGTATTTCAGAACATGGACCGCAAGGACCTTGGTCGCCCATTTCCCAGAAGTTGTCTTTCTTGCTTCCATAGATGATACGTGATTCTTCTATATGTTCTTTCCAGAATTCAAAGGCTTCATTGTCTGGTTCGAGGTTATCTTTAGCATCTCCGCCAAAAACGGTGACGTATAATTTGTTCTTATCAATTTTCAAAACTTCTGTAAGGAATTCCCATGCCCATGCGATAGCTTCTTTCTTGAAATAATCGCCGAACGACCAGTTACCCATCATCTCGAACATAGTATGGTGATAAGTGTCGCGTCCTACTTCTTCGAGGTCGTTATGTTTGCCTGATACACGGAGACATTTCTGGATGTCAGCCACTCTCACCGATTTAGGTTGAGCATTACCCAAGAAGATATCTTTAAACTGATTCATACCAGCGTTAGTAAACATCAATGTAGGGTCATTCTTAACGACGATAGGAGCCGAAGCAACAATCATGTGTCGTTTCGATTCGAAAAAATTCAAGAAACTGCTACGAATTTCACTTGCTTTCATATATGATAATGTATTAGATATTAATTCAAAAATATTTTTTGCAAATTTACTTCAAAAAAATATTATTTTTGCACATTAGAATGAATATTTTTCATTTATTTCCAAATATTGAACGATGGCAAAGAAAAAATATATATTTAATCCCCAGACCCTTGAATTCGAAGAGTTTAAAACCTCTCGTAAGACAAAGTTCTGGAATGTAACTTTATATTTGTTATCAACGGCTGCATTTGCTTTTCTCTTTGTAATACTGATTCAGAATTTCTTCGGTTCCCCGACAGAGAGAATGCAGGCACGCGAGATAGAATATCTCAAGTTACAATACGACATCATGAACGACAAGATTGACAATCTTGACATGTTGTTAGTTGAGTTAGAAGACAGAGACGACAATATCTATCGAATGATTTTTGAAGCCGACCCTATCCCGTCGTCAGTAAGAAAAGCTGGTTACGGAGGTTCCAACCGTTATATGGCATTAGATGGTCACGTCAATTCCGACATGGTCATCAATACAGCGAAACGCATCGATATACTCACAAGTCAGCTTTATGTCCAGTCTAAATCTTTTGACGAGATTTATGAGATGGCGAAAAACAAGTCGGAGATGTTAAGTTGCATTCCGGCCATCATGCCTGTAAAAGGAACTGACATTTACAGAATCTCTTCTCATTACGGACAACGCACCGACCCGTTCTATAAAGTCACTAAATTTCATGGTGGCATCGACTTCAGTGGAAGAGTTGGTTTAGGCATTTATGCCACAGGCGATGGCGTGGTGATAAAAGTTGAGAAAAACAAAAGTGGTTACGGCAATAATATTCTCATCGACCATGGTTATGGTTACAAGACACGTTATGCTCACCTTCATTCTTTCAAAGTGAAGAAAGGTCAGAAAGTGAAGAGAGGTCAGGAGATTGGAACCATGGGTAACACCGGTAAATCGACGGCACCTCACCTCCATTACGAAGTCATCAAGAATAATAAGACCGTCAATCCTATCAATTTCTTTTATAACGATATTACACCTGAAGAATACGACAAGATTCTTGAATTGTCGCAGCTTCCTTCACAAACCATGGACTGATTATGAGTGACGAGAAAAACGAGAAATTATATTACCGCATAGGCGAAGTTGCCGAGATGTTTAACGTAAATACGTCATTGATACGTTATTGGGAAAGTGAGTTCTCTGTCCTCAGACCTCGAAAAAGTACCAAAGGTAACAGAATGTTTACTCAGCGTGATCTTCGCTATCTTCGAATGATTTACCAACTCGTCAAAGTTCAAGGCTATACTCTACAGGGAGCTAAAGATGCTCTCAAGAAAGACTTCGACCAACTTGAACGTAAGGCTGCCGTCTTAATGACATTAGAAAAGACCAAGCAATTTTTGTTGGAACTCGACAAGGAATTGGAGAGCAAGGAAAAATATGATAAGAAATAAATCTGACTAATATAAAAAAGGTTCCAATTGGAACCTTTTTTATATCACACTGTCAAGATGTCTTTCACTTTGAGATCGCAGAGCTCATCAATTTTCTTGACGTATTTGTCTGTAAGTTCTTGTATCTTTTCAGTAACCAATTTAACTTCGTCTTCAGAAACGCCTTCATCTTTGAGTTTCTTAGCGTCATCATTAGCGTTACGACGGATGTTACGGATACCAACTTTTGTTTCTTCAGCCACTGTCTTAGAACGTTTTGCCAAATCCTTACGACGTTCTTCTGTCAATGGAGGTACTTGGATACGTAAGAATTCACCTTCGTTCTTAGGGTTGAAACCTAAGTTAGCTGCCAAGATAGCTTTCTCAATAGCTTGCAAAGAACTCTTGTCGAAAGGTTGAACGATGATTTGTCGTGGGTCTGGTGTACCAATATTTGAAGTCTGTTCGATAGGAACGATAGTTCCGTAATATTCCACTTTAACGCCTTGCAACATAGCAGGACTTGCCTTACCGGCTCTTATCTTCTGAAACTCATTTTCCATGTGTTTCATGGTGTTTTCCATAGTTTCAGTTGTCTCGTCTAAAATAAATTGAGATTCGTCTGTCATAATAAATTCTTTTTACAGCACAAAAATAAATATTTTTCGCTTATATCGACATTATTTTGTTACCAAAGTTCCAATTTCTTCTCCATTAAGAACTTTCATAAGATTACCTTTTGTATTCATATCAAAGACATACATAGGCATATTGTTTTCCTTACACAATGTGAATGCTGTCAAATCCATGACTTTAAGGTTTTTATTATATGCCTCGTCGTAGGTGATGTGTTCGAATTTGGTTGCTGTAGGGTCTTTTTCAGGATCTGCGGTATAGATACCGTCGACGCGTGTTCCTTTCAAGATGATGTCGGCTCTCACTTCAACAGCTCTCAATGCCGATGCTGTGTCTGTTGTGAAGAATGGATTGCCGGAGCCGCCTCCAATGATGACGACATTGCCTTCTTCGAGAAGTTTTATCGCCTTGGCGCTACTCATGGAATCTGCTATCCTGTCGATGAAAACGCCTGACAACAAAGCTGTCTTTACACCTTTTGCTTGTAATGTAGATTGCAATGCCATGCTGTTTATGACTGTTGCCAACATTCCCATATAGTCGCCTTGTATTCTGTCCATACCTTTACTTGCACCTTGCAAACCGCGGAAGATGTTACCGCCACCGATAACGATGGCTATCTGTGCTTGTTTCGATGCTTCTGCAATTTCTTCTGCATAGTCGTTAAGACGTTCTGGGTCGATGCCATATTGTTGATTTCCCATCAAGGCTTCGCCGCTTAATTTCAAAAGTACTCTTGTGTATTTCATATCCTTTAAGTTTATATTATTTATTTAAAACCAATAACCTACATTTAAAAATCCAACCAGGTTGGAACATCTGTTAGATCCCATCAGACTAACTTCTATCGGACCTGCCATTGTTTGCATTCCGAATGTCAACCCGCAGCCGAAAACGAAACTGTCATCAACAAACCAATTCTCATAATCTGCTGCGACATAACCTCCATTCACATTAGCGATGGCATATAAGTTCTTGTAAAAATTATATTGCCACGACACTTTTGCCAATGCTATATGGTCGCCATATAACTGAGTAAATCTCAATCCTTCAAAAGAAATGATATTATCAAAATATTTCATATGCGATTGTCCGCCTACGAAGAACTGATAACTGAGAGGCGGCTCCTGTGCCATCAAGGAAGTTCCTGCCGTAGCACCTAGTTTCAAAGAGTGTTTCTCACCTACAGCTATGGAACCATTTATGTCAGCTTTCACTATAAAAGAATTTGACATGCGACTTCCGTCGTCAAGTCTCACGACTGGCAGGATATATTTCCCGTTGAGATTGAACTTCCATCCTCTTGAAGCGAATGTCGGAGAGTCTTCATTATTAATATAATAGTTGAAATATGCATGACTGATGAAATCGTAATTGTCGGCACTGACAGTATGTAGCAGGTTGTCACGAAGGTGAACATAATTGAGCACCATACCTATTCTCAACTGACGTTCCAGATTAGGCATAATCTCCATAAACAAGTCTAACTTATTATCCTGCACGCTATAAGAGTTATTGATAGTCCTATCATGATATTGATTCATAAAAAGACTTATCACCGAAATATCCATACCGTATTTAAATTTCTGCGACACATTGGAATGAAAACGTAGCTTGAAGTAAGGATCTTCCGCTATATTGATGTCGGCAGAGAGTGTTGATCGTTTTGGGAATTTCAAGATGTTCTTAAATGTGGCATTCACCAGTATTCCTATTCCATAGTCTGTATCGTAATGTGCTGCCACAGAAAATGTTTCTTCTTCTTTTTCCTTACAATGTATCACGAGATTAGCTCCTTTTGCTGCTGGTTCCAGTTCATACCAGATATCATTGAAATAACCAGTGGCATAAATTCTCATAATGGACGTCTCTATATCGTTGATCGCCATTGTCACAGGATAATGTTTTCCCATTGATTTCCTGATGAAATTGGCACTTTCGGTCCCGACACCTTTTATCTTTAACGACACCACGAAGATACTATCGAAAGGTTCAACGTGAGGGCGGTTTATGGAATAATTCTGTATTGACTTCAGCGAGTCGGCAAGTCTTTTAAAATCGGGCAAGAATTTACGTGCAGCCTGTTCTCCTAATGCGATGATAGTATCGTAATAGTTGAAATCCATCATGCCATATTGCGACAGATTTGGTCTTATATGTATGTCGACATCTTCTTGTGCTTTCATATTGGCATCGATATCCGTCATAGCTATCATCTGGTCGAGGATCTTCGCCAGAGAATTAAGGTCATCTTTCTTGCGGAAGTCACGCTGAACATCGACACCTATTATAATATCAATGCCTTTATTACGAAGGTTGCTCACCGGAAAGTTATTTCTCATTCCTCCATCAATGAGCAAACGATTGTCGACCTCAACTGGTGTGAAATAGAATGGTATCGACATTGAAGCTCTTATGGAACGCTGCAGATTTCCTTTCGTCATCTCATAAGCATCGGCTGTCACTATATCTGCTGCCACACATAGAAAAGGTATCGACAACTCACTATAATCTTTGATTTTATAAGCAGGTGAAGTAAGTCGTGCCAGAAGAAGGTTTACCATAGCACCATCATAGATAGCCGACTTCATTTCTATCTTTCTATTCCTGAATGGAAACGTTGCAAGATAATGACGGTCTAACATCTTCTCATCAACGGAGATATATTTACGCGGGATGGCATCCGACATCACAGCGTCCCAATTCTGTTCCTTAACAAGACGTACCATCGTCTCAGGCGAATATCCTATCGAATATAGTCCGCCGACGATACTGCCCATACTAGTTCCGGCAATGTAATCTATCGGCAATCCTGACTCTTCTATCACCTTAAGCACTCCGATATGGGCGAAACCTTTGGCTCCTCCCCCACTTAAAACCAAACCAACCCGAGGACGAATAATGGTATCATTGGTTTGCGCCACGATATTATGGCAAAAAACAAGAAGGAGAATTATGAACAATAAACAACGGGTGATAAACGATGAGCTTTTAGTATGTGCTGATCGTTGACCGTCAACTGCTATTTCCCGTCCATTGTCCATTATCAAAACTTATTAAATCTTTACAATAATATTATAGAAATGTTTTATCAAAAATCAATTCCTATGTTTCAAATAATTCTTCACATAGTCAGCCACGCCATCTTCCAACGAGGTGAATTCTTTGTCGTAACCTGAAGCTTTCAATTTACTCATATTTGCTTCGGTAAAATATTGATACTTGTCGCGGATGTCTTCTGGTATGTCGATGAATTCTATATTGACATCTCTTTCCATCGCATTGAATGTATTCGCTGCTAAATCGTAGAAACTACGAGCCTTGCCTGTACCGAGGTTATATAATCCGCTATGTAATGAATTGAGATTTGAGGCGGATGATGTCTGCTGACCAATCATCCAAATAATTACGTTTGTGATATCTTTTACATAGATGAAATCTCGTAATTGTTGTCCGTCTTTGAAGTCGGGACGATGTGAACGGAATAGTTTCACTTTCCCTGTTTCATTTATCTGGTTGAAAGAATGGAATATTACAGATGCCATACGTCCTTTGTGATATTCATTAGGTCCGTAGACGTTGAAAAATTTGAGTCCTGCCCAGAATGGAGGACATTTCTCTTGTTTCAAAATCCATTTGTCTACTTCGTTCTTCGACCTTCCGTAAGGATTCAATGGCTGCAGTTTTTCAACAACTTCATGAGCATCGTCATAACCTAATTCACCGCCACCGTAAGTCGCTGCAGAAGAAGCATAAACCAAAGGTATCTGGTATTCGGCACATAATGAAAACATTGTCTGAGTATATTCGACGTTGAGTTTCACAAATACGTTCCAGTCGAATTCAGTAGTGTCGGTACGAGCTCCGAGATGAACAACGAACTCTACTTTACCATGGTTTTCCATAAACCATTCGAAAAAGATTTCTCTGTCGACTAAAGAGTTATATTTTAAATCGATATAATTTTTTTCTTTTTCTTTTTTCGAAAAATCATCAACGAGAATCAAATCATTGTATCCTTTTTTATTAAGTTCACCAGCTACCACACTGCCTATGAAACCTGCTGCTCCTGTTACGACTATCATAATAATTTAGAATTTACAATTAATAGTTAACAATTTATGGTTTTCAGTTTTCAATTCTAGTTTTAATATAATTTCGCCATTTATCCAATACCGCCACCATGTCTTTCGGAAGTTCAGAATCGAAATACATTTCTTTTCCTGTTGTAGGATGTACGAAACCTAATATCTTGGCATGAAGGCAGTGACGTGGTATCTCTCTGAAACAATTCTCGATAAACTGACGATACTTTGAAAATGTGGTACCTTTTATTATAGTGTCGCCGCCGTAGAGATAATCGTTAAAGAGCGGATGACCGACGTGTTGGAAATGTACGCGTATCTGGTGCGTACGTCCTGTTTCGAGACGGCATTCCGCCAATGTCACATAATTGAATCTTTCCAAGACCTTATAATGTGTTACGGCAGACTTACCTTGAGATCCATCGGGATAGACAGCCATCGCCACTCTGTCTTTTGTGCTACGTCCTATATGACCTTCTATTGTTCCTTCATCTTCAGCGAAGTCACCCCATACCAACGCCTGATAACGGCGTGTTATGCTATGTTCAAAAAATTGTTTCGCGAGTACTGTTTGTGCCGTCTCATTCTTTGCGACAATCATCAGACCTGTGGTATCTTTATCAATGCGATGTACAAGATAACCGAAACCGTTTTCCACATTCTGATTTGTATTTTTGAAGTGATACGCCAAGGCATTTAACAAGGTTCCGTCGAAATTGCCGTGACCGGGATGAACTACTAATCCCGCTTGTTTGTTGATGATAATGACATCGTCGTCTTCGTAAACGATTTCCAAAGGAATGTTTTCCGGAGTGATGACCACTTCGCGAGGAGGATATGACAGAACTATAGAAACGACATCATTGGGTTTTATCTTATAATTCTGTTTTACAGGTTTATCGTTGACGAGGATACTTCCAGCTTTTGCGGCATTCTGTATCCTGTTGCGAGAAACGTTTTCCATACGGTTTTGGAGGAACTTATCTATTCGCACCAACGACTGTCCTGGATCTGCCACTATACGGAAATGCTCAAATAGTTCCGTCGTTTCTTCTGTCTCTTCATCTTGATATCTACCGACGAAATCCTGATTCTTGGATTCTTCTTTTATATCTTCAAAACGTTCTGTCATAATCATTTAGAAATCAAGAATTTTTCCGTATATGACTTACCTTCTTCTGTCACGACTCTTATCATATAAAGTCCGTTCGACAAATCGCTGATGTCTAATCTCACATCATAATGATAACGTTTCATGACACGACCAGTCATGTCAAATATGATAATCTCTTCACATGAAGTAGCTGGTAATTCACTGATATTTATCTCGTTTTGCGATGGAACTGGATAAAGTCCCAATCTGTTTTTCTGTATACCGTTCTCTTCTTCTATAACATAGTCCCCACCCAAAACAGGACGTATCATCAATGAACCCTTCATCTGACTATTCAACCAACCGTCGCCCGTTTCAAAGAAATTGTACTGACTGTTATCGACGGAAGTATCGAAACCTATATTGATGCTTTCTCTTGCCTGCTGCATTATGCCTACATAAATAGTTCCGTTAACTTTCAAGACCTTGTCGAATGGATGATAACCGAATTTGTATATTTCGTTTTCATCCCATATTGGTCGCTGATTCTTAAGGCGGTATATTTCATTTCCAGGACTTCCGTTATTGTCGCTCCATACTACGATATCGAAGAAGTCATAATTTGCGTCGTTATATGTGCGGTTGAAAAGAAATTGTACTCCACATAATGTATCAGGTGATGAGATTGTAAACTGTGTCGCGAAATATGAGTCGTCAGGTGTAACACCATAACCTCTTTCCGGAGTACCGTCGTCATAAGCATAATAATTATTAAAGACTTGATATCCAACTAAGGTATCACCTTTAACCGAAGAATCTTTATCTGTCTTTATAATATGAGTTATTCGATATGTAGCTGTATCTGCTTTGTCATCCATATCGAAAAGGAAATTATTGAAATGTACAGGATATTCATGAATTCCATGATTATAAAAAGCAGAAACCAATAATTCAGAACTATAATCGTATATCCAACCGGAAGTAAGATTTTCAATATTACATGAATATTCTATGTTTGCGCCAACAGAATCCAAATTAACGAGATACATATTGTAGTCTGCCGACATCGCTACTGTAGGATTACTCTTATATTGACGGTAAGGCATTGACTGATAACGTCTCAACAATGAAGGAGATTTTTCAGAGAATGTAATCATAGGATATGTCGTGTCATCGAATGAACGGTTCTTGTCAAAATAAATGAAATCGACATTCCAATTATCCACGTTACTTCTGTCGTTAGGATACATTGTAGAAGATATGGTTGCATAATTATAGAACAGCACGACCATGTCATTTTTGAAATAATCTTCTTTCGTGACAGGAATCATAACCTGTTTGAAATACTGATTGTTATTATTTATTAAGAATGAATCCATACTCATACCTTCACAACTCCAGATATGATCCCACACCATTTCTGTATAAAACACAGTGTCGCAAGGAATAGCGACTTTTATCAATGAATCAGCCATCGTGTATGGTCTGGTAGCCAAGGTGTACATATCTTGGTTACATGATGAATTCATGTCATGATACAAAATATCACCTGCGAAAATAGTGTCGACCTGCATATAATCGAGCATTTCGAAAACATAAACAGAGTCATATTCTATTCTGAATGTATCTAAAACATAACCGAACATAAGTACGAGCGAGTCACTTGGTTCCGGAGCATCACCTTTGCCTTGTGGTTGGAAATAGAAACTAAAATAGAGCGAATCGGCAGGTGATAAGTTAGTTAAGTCTATCGGATTAGAAATCAAGGAGTCTGCCACAAAAGGATTACTGCTTGCATGAGAGTATACATTTCCGTTTTCGTCAAGCACATCGAAAGTTACCGCATTATAATTAGTTGGAAAAGAAGGGAAACCCGAATTTACGAAGACGCTGCGGTTTTTCCATCTTGTTGCGTCAAGAGCGTTATCATCTGTAAAATCGTCAAAGAATGGAAGTGACAATTTATTATTCGCGACGGAACGGCTTTGATTTTGATTAACAATATAGCCATTATCATCGCCAATGGTCATAGTCCCATTGGAAAATCCTGTAAGATATTCTTGTGAAAAACCTCGCAAGCCGATAAATATCAATGTTATAAATATCAATAATTTATTCTTCATCATAGTAATAATTATAATTTGCATTAATTCCAATTTCAATCAGTTCATTCAACGAATCCATGTCGATAGTATCGTCACGATAGATGTATTCGAAGAAATCTCTCTCAAGGATGAGTTTCTTGTCGTACTCGCGACTAATGGAATCGAAACGGAAAAGTCGATGTGTTATGATATAATCAAAACTATCTGTGACATATTTAATTGTGTCTTCAGAAAGTTTTTTCTTTTTCATAACAGTGAGGACCGAATCTTTTTTGAAGAGTTCTCTTCCATAAGAGTCGAAATCAAATTTACTTTCAGAGCGATACCACACATCGACCTTAGATCCGAGAGTAACAAGAGTCTTGATATCGTAGGTAGGTTCCATTTTGTAAACCCTATAATTTTCGTTCTCATCATAATCCATATAAATCTCTTTGCCAAGATTAAGTGAAGCCTCAAGAATAATATTTTTAACATTATCTCTTTTAACAGTCAACAAGTTAGGAAGATGCGTCTTCTTATCGTCGCGACCATAACCCACCAAAAGTTTCACCGCACTGCCTTTAGTAAGTTGTTCTCCTGGTTGGATAGTATCTCCATCAAACATCTGATCGACGACAGCATTCTTAGCGAAATGATTCACATATTCTAATTCATCTACTTTCAATCCATTAGCTCTCAGAGTAACAATAGCCTGACGTAATGAAAGATTTCTGAGGTTAGGCATCACAACCATTTCAGGAGCTTCCGACACTTTTACGTAATACAGGTTACGACCCTTCTTGACTTTTGAATCAGGCAGCGGGTCTTGTTGATATATCGAACCTTCTGGAAACGACTTTGAATAAACACTGTCGAGTATGATAAAATTAAAGTCATTGGCGTAAACTTCCAACACAGAATCACAATTCAATCCTACAAAATCAGGGACAATAATTTCATCACCATGACGCGTATATGATTTCAAGGAGAAGAACGCAACTTCTATTATTATGACAACCAATGCTATCGCTATCAGAAGATGTATGTAAAACGCCCTTTTGGTTAAAAAATTGAAGGCTTTCATTTATTTTTAATTTTTCAATGTATTTTAATAACGTGTTTTTACTAACTTTGGTGCGACAAAGATAACGAATTTAATTTTTTTATTGAAATTTTATCTAAAGAATATTATGAGAAAGATTGCTATTATCTGTGGAGGTTACTCTGGCGAATACGAAATCTCCATCAAGAGTGCTCAAATTGTAAAAAAACATTTAGATTCAACACTTTACGATTCATATATCATAGTCATAAAAAAAGGTGAATGGTATTGTCTCACCGACGATGAAGCACATCTGCCTGTCGACAAGAACGATTTCTCCATCATGATGGATGGTAAAAAAATAACTTTCGACGCTGTTTTCAATGCTGTACACGGAATTCCAGGCGAAAACGGCGAGATCTTAGGTTATTTTGAGATGTTAAATATTCCATATACATCTTCTAATTTTACGACATGCGCCTTGACATTCAACAAAGACCTGACAAAACATATTGCCGCAGCTCACGGAGCAACAGTATCACCTTCTGTAACTATAAACAAAGGTGAATCAATTGACAAAAAAGGAATTATTGAAGAACTCGGTTTACCATTATTTATAAAGCCAACTTGTAATGGTTCCAGCGTCGGGGTCAGTAAAGTCAACACCGAAGAAGACTTTGACAAGGCTGTGGAGACAGCTTTCAACGCCGGCGACCAAATCATGTGCGAGAAATTCGTCAAAGGTCGTGAACTTGCTTGTAGTGTCATTGAACATAAAGGAAAGATGATGGTTTTACCTTTGACAGAAATAATCTCAAAAAATGAATTCTTCGATTACGAAGCAAAATATACAAGCGGAATGTCGGACGAAATTACACCTGCAGAGTTGGAAGAGTTGGAAGAGATAGAGGTAAAAGCAACGTCAGCAATGCTTTACGAAAGCTTCGGATGCAAAGGATTCGCTCGTTTCGACTATATACTCAACGAAGAAGGTCTGTTTTTCATCGAGGTGAATATCGTCCCTGGAATGTCGGAGGCCAGCATCATGCCTAAACAAGCCGCAGAGATGGGAATCCCGTTGAGCAGACTCTTCGGAATGACATTAGAAAACATATTGTAATAGTTTATAGTGTATGGTGTAGAGTAGTTTAATAGTTGAAAGTTGTTAAGTTGAAAGTTTATAAAAATACATAAACCTTAAACTACAAAACTACTCTAAACCATCAAATCTAAACTTCACACACTTTATGAACAAAATAATCTCTTACATAAAACCTATTGCCGGAATATTGGCTTTGGCAACATTGATATATTTCTTTCCAGATATATTTCTATATTTCGCCATCGCTGTTGTTCTATCCATGTTAGGAAGACCTTTATGTGAAATGTTAAAAAAAATTCACATAAAGAAATTCCATCTAGGAGATTCTGTATCCGCAATATTAACTATGACAATATTGGCATCAATAATATTGCTTATATTCATGTTTATCATACCTTTAGTAAATAAAGAGATTATAATACTATCTAATATCGACACCAATGCAATAGTGGCATATTTCGAAAAAACGATGGAGAGTTTCTATAACTTACTCATCCAGTATAACATAATCCGTCCAGAAGAAGACATCTTGAAAATCATAGAGACTAAAATCTATTCTGTTTTAAATTGGGATAATCTCAGCAGCGCGATTGGAAGTATAGTCTCGAAGACAAGCTCCATCGCAGTGGGAACATTTTCCGTCATTTTTTTAACATTCTTCCTTTTACGAGATCCCAATATAGTTCACAATATCTTCATGGCAATAACTCCCGACAGCAAGACGATGCGAATGAAGAAAGTGCTCAACGACTCTCGAGTTATGCTTACAAGATACATGTTAGGATTAATCTCTGAAGTATTATGCATGATGATATTGATATTCTTGGGACTTACTATATTCGGCATAGAGAACGCATTGATAATAGCTGTCATCGGTGGATTTATGAACATAATTCCATATCTCGGTCCATTGATGGGAGGATTCATCGGTGTGATAATCGGAATAATATCCAATCTTGGCATTAATGCATACGACATGATATTACCTAACTCATTAGAAATAATAGGTGTATTTATCACAGCCAACTTGATAGATAACTTTGTCTTACAACCTACTATTTATTCCAAGAGTGTCTTTGCTCATCCAATAGAGATATTTTTAGTAATTCTTATGGCAGGGAATATCGGTGGCGTGATAGGAATGATAATAGCGATTCCGTCATATACTCTGATAAGAATCATCGCAAGACAATTCCTCAGTGAGTTTAAGTTCATTGAGGAACTGACGAAAAAAATGAATGGATGAGTCTACTTATTGACCGTTGAATTTTTTCTAATCAGGAATTAAGATATAACAAAAAATGTAATTACAAAAAGTGTTAAACGAAAATTGTAATTACATTTTTTGTAAAGACGCCACAGGGGTGACGCCTCTACCTTAATTCCCAGATTCTAATATTTTACTTCTTCAAAGTCACAATCTGTTGTTCAAGGACTTTGATCTTTGCTTCAGCGTCTGACTTTTTCTTTCTTTCCTTATCGACGACTGCTGCTGGCGCGCCATTGACGAATTTTTCGTTCGACAATTTTGCTTCGACTGATTTCAAGAATCCTTGTGCATATTTCAACTCTTCTTCCAACTTCTTGATCTCAGCTTCAGTGTCGATATTGTCTGTTACAGGAATGAAAAATTCCACTGCCTTCACCAAGAATCCGAATGCGTCTTGTGGATTTTCAGTAACGTAATTTATTGAACTTACATTACATAACTTCATGATAACAGAATCGAAGTCTTTGTTCACGCTGGCGTCTTTGTCAACAACGATAAGTTCTATTGTTTCTTTCATTGAGATGTTCTTCTCGGCACGAATCTTACGTATGTTGTTGATAACGTCTTGTGTGAATATGAATTGATTTAAGATGTCATTGTCAACGACTTGTTGTTTTGGCTGTTGAGCTATGATGATGTCGTCGCCATCTTGACGTTCTTTCAAAAGATGCCATATATCTTCTGTGATGAAAGGCATGAAAGGATGTAATATCTTCATCAAGTTCTCGAAGAATGTCACTGTTGCGTTGTATGTCACAGCGTCGATTGGTTGATTCATCGGAGCTTTCACCATTTCGAGATACCAAGAGCAGAAGTCGTCCCATACTAATTTATAGATTCCCATCAAGGCATCGGAGAGACGATATTTGTCAAGGTTGTCGTTTGTTTCTTGAAGCACTTGATAGAATCTCTGGTCGAACCATTTCATCGCCATCTTGGCAGTCTCAGGTTGAGCTATATTCTCATCGACTTTCCAGCCTTTCACGAGACGGAGGGCGTTCCACATCTTGTTGCAGAAGTTACGTCCTTGTTCGCACAATGCCTCATCGAAAGGAAGGTCGTTACCGGCAGGTGCTGTGAGCATCATACCCACTCTTACGCCATCGGCTCCGTATTTGTCGATGAGTTCGATAGGGTCTGGCGAGTTGCCGAGCGACTTACTCATCTTACGACCTAATTTGTCGCGGACAATACCTGTGAAATATACTTTCTTGAAAGGAACTTCTTGTTTGTATTCTTCGCCTGCCATAATCATACGGGCGACCCAGAAGAAGATGATGTCTGGACCGGTGATGAGGTCGTTTGTTGGATAATAATATTTGAACTCTTCGTTGTCAGGATTTAAGATTCCATCGAACAATGAAAGAGGCCAGAGCCATGATGAGAACCAGGTGTCTAAGCAGTCAGGATCTTGTTTCAAGTCTTCCATCGTGATGTTGTCGCCTGCCTTTTCCTTAGCGAGACGTAAGGCTTCTTCTGGAGTCTCTGCCACCACGTAGCCACCTTCTGGGAGGAAGTAAGCTGGTATTCTGTGACCCCACCAAAGCTGACGGCTGATACACCAGTCTTTTATGTTTTCCAACCAGTGACGATAGAGGTTCACATATTTTGAAGGATAGAACTGAATCTCACCGTCGAGGACAGGTTTGAGAGCTATCTCAGCGAGATGTTCCATCTTGAGGAACCATTGCATAGAGAGTTTTGGCTCGATGGCGACGTGAGTACGTTCCGAATATCCTACCTTATTATTATAGTCTTCAACTTTTTCTAAGAGACCGGCAGCGTCTAAGTCTTTAACTATCTGCTTACGGACAGCGTCGCGGTCCATGCCTACGTACATTCCAGCAGCCTCGCTGATAGTAGCGTCGTCGTTGAAGATGTTGATGCTTTGGAGATTATATTTCTCACCGAGCATATAGTCGTTCACGTCGTGAGCCGGAGTTACTTTAAGGCAACCTGTACCGAATTCAATATCGACGTATTCGTCTTCGATGACAGGGATAGCGCGACCAACGAGAGGCACTATGACTTTCTTGCCTTTAAGATGTTCGTTTTTAGGGTCGTTAGGGTTGATACACATAGCGGTGTCGCCCATGATAGTCTCAGGACGTGTTGTCGCCACTATAGCGTAGCCGTCTTCGCCTTCTATTTTATAACGTAAGTAGAAAAGTTTGCTATGTTCTTCTTTGTAGATCACTTCTTCATCGCTGAGGGCGGTGAGAGCCTTAGGATCCCAGTTGACCATGCGGACGCCGCGGTAGATGAGACCTTTCTTATATAAGTCGCAGAACACGTGGATTACGCTTTTGCTACGAGTCTCGTCTAAGGTGAAGGAGGTGCGTTCCCAGTCGCAGGATGCGCCGAGGCGACGCAGCTGTTTCAAGATGATGCCGCCATGTTCGTGTGTCCAGTCCCAAGCGTGTTTGAGAAACTCTTCGCGGGTAAGGTCTGTTTTCTTGATGCCTTGTTCGGCGAGTTTTGCCACCACCTTAGCTTCGGTAGCTATAGATGCGTGGTCGGTACCTGGAACCCAGCAGGCGTTCTTGCCTTGCATACGAGCGCGACGGATGAGGACGTCTTGTATGGTGTTGTTCATCATGTGACCCATGTGGAGCACGCCTGTCACGTTCGGTGGAGGTATCACTATCGTATAAGGTTCACGTTCATCAGGTGTAGAATGAAAATAATTCTTGTCTAACCAATGTTGATACCATTTCGCTTCGGTATCCTGAGGATTGTATTTACTGCTGATTTCCATTTGTCTAAAAATATTTAAGGTGCAAAGATAAGAAAAGGCAAAAGACGAAAGACAAAAGACAAAAGATTTTTTTTGTTGACGATTTATCATTTATTAAAAATGAAATATTAACTTTGCACTACCGAAAACCTGATAGAGATAATTTGTGAGACAGAAAACATCGATCCAATTGATTAATATCTCTGTATTTATGTGTTTTGGGAATTTTAAATGAATTGAAATAAATACGGATATTTATATGAATAGAGAAAATAAAAAAGCCAATCATCTGAACTCTATAAGAGGAACTCAAAGGTTCACTAAGCCTTCTCAGATAAATGGCGATGCAAATATAGTAATAAATAATGAGACTGCAATACCAAAATTAAGAAAACTTGCACAAGATTATGTTGGTGTTACAAATCCATACGGTTTCTTAACTAATTTAAGAAATGCTTTAGAAATTCCAAATCTCGAAGGATCCAGTAAATATGGAGTTATTATTATACAAAAAGAAGATGGAAAGAAATTGGAAGCTTCATTAAGAATTACAAATCATAATAGTAATGCTGAAACGTATATTACTCATAATGCAAACTACGAGTATAATTTAAGTATTCTCGTAAGAAAAAAATTTAAGATAAATACATTTAAACCTCATGAGAATGTTAAACTTGATGAGTATGTGTATTATGGTAAAAAGATGGCAAAAGTAAACAATCCGCTAACTCAGATTATCAATAGTATAATCGGATATTTACAGACTGGTATCTATGAAGATACAACTGGTATAGCTTTTAAGAATAGTTCACCATAGCTGACTTTAAGCAGTAGGGGAAAGTTGTTACTGATTTAAAACATGGTTTAAAACGACTTTATATCGTAAATTTAAAAAAATATCATTCTCTTAATTTAACGTTATCATTATAAAATTCCTTTTTGATATTACAGAAATTTTATTATCTTTGCCCTGCTTTTTAAAGACGCAAAGTCTGATAGACGCAGAGACTCAAAGTTGTGATGACAAAAGCTTTGCGACACTGCGACTTTGCGACTTTAAGTCTTTAATTGAAAACGAACTAAATTTATTGTATAATTAAAAAAACTTTAAAACATTATGACAGGCTTTCAAAATCTGTGGGCAAACAACAGACCTTTGGTAATCCTCTTTGCCATCCTTATTGTTGTTATCCCATTCTTAATCTTTTACGTAAGAAAAGCTAAGGCAGAACATCCAAAAGGACTTATCGCTGCAGCTATCAGTAACATGGGTGAACGTTTCGGTTACTACATCATGAACGCTGTATTGCTCCTTTTCATCTGTTCAAAATTCGGTATCAGCGACGCAGCAGCAGGCTGGATCTACGCTGTATTCTATTTCTTAATCTACGTCCTCGGTTTGCCGGGCGGTATGATCGCTGACCGTATCCAAAACTACAAAGGCACTATCATGGCAGGTCTCCTCGTGATGGCTATAGGTTATGGTTTACTCTCTATTCCAATCTTCAGCTCACAACCTGGCGTTAACATGGTGTTGGTATTCACATGCTTCGCATTGTTCCTCATCGCCTTCGGTAACGGTTTGTTCAAAGGCAATTTGCAAGCTATCGTAGGTCAGATGTACGACAACTTCGAAGCTGAAGAAGCTAAGAAGGGTCCAGAAGCTCTTAAGATCGCTAAAGACAAGAGAGACTCAGGGTTCCAAATTTTCTACGTATTCATCAATATCGGTGGCGTTATCGCTCCATTCGTAGCTCCTTTGTTAAGAAGCTGGTGGTTAAAGACAAAAGGTCTCGTTTACAATTCCGACCTTCCACGTTTGTGCCACAACTTCTTGGAAAACAAAGCTTCAGAAGCTGATATGGCTAACTTGACAAAATTAGTTCAAGACGTACAAATCGACCCAACAGCAGTTCCAGCTGAACAATTAGGCGACTTCTGCAGCAATTACCTCAACATCTTCAACACTGGTGTTCACTTCTCATTCATCGCATCAGTAGCAGCTATGTTGTTGTCATTGACAATCTTCATCATCTCAAGAAATAAATTCCCAAATCCTGCTAAGAAAGAAAAGAAACAAGCAGTAGAATATACACAAGAAGAACTCGCAGCAAACGCAAAAGAAATCAGACAAAGATTATACGCTCTCTTCGCAGTGTTAGGTATCGCAGCATTCTTCTGGTTCGCATTCCACCAAAACGGTCAGTCACTCTCAGTGTTCGCACGTGACTTCGTTTTGACAAACGCTATCCCACCAGAGATCTGGCAATGTATCAACCCATTCTTCGTCATCACCTTGACTCCAATCATCATGTGGGCTTTCGCAGCTTTGGCAAGAAAAGGCAGAGAAGTTTCAACACCTCGCAAGATCGCTATCGGTATGTTGATCACAGCAACAGCTTACATCTTCTTGGCTGGCGTAGCAATGGCTAACAACTATCCTTCAGGCGTAGAATTCAGAGGTTTGGCTGACGCTGTTAAAGAATCAATGAAGGCAAGTCCTTACGTATTGATCTTGACTTACTTCTTCTTGACAGTAGCTGAATTGTTCATCTCACCTCTCGGATTATCATTCGTATCAAAGGTAGCTCCTAAACACTTACAAGGTATCTGCCAAGGTTTGTGGCTTACAGCAACAGCTATCGGTAACTTGTTCATCGCTATTGGTGTTACAATGCTTAACACATTCCCACATCAATGGATGTGCTGGGCAGTATTCGCAGGAATCTGCTTAGTATCAATGGGTATCATGTTCGGCATGGTAAGATGGCTAGAAGAAGCAACAAAATAAGAAATTAGAATTAAATTTAGAGACGTCATAATATAACGTCTCTACATAAAGAAAAAAGGTTCTCGAAGTTCGGGAACCTTTTTTTGAATCTGAGAAATTGAGAATCTGAGAATCTGAAAAATTTCTCAGGTTTTCAGTTTCTCAGATTTTCAGATTTTTATTCTAAAATATTCCAATAACAGTTTATAATTATCTTGTGCGCTTAGGCAAGTATCACGGAGATAACCTCTCACCGATTGCCACTCGCTTAGACCTCTGTAATAATAATATTTCAATTCATCATTGATTATAAACGGAACAATATTATTGGCAAGACATTCCTTAAACAAAATTAAACGACCAACACGACCATTGCCATCTTGAAAAGGATGTATTCTCTCAAAATGATAATGAAAATCAAGCAAGTCATCGATAGTCTTTTCCTTCTTAGAATTATACGACTTCAGAAGTTCTTTCATTTCACCTTGAACATTCTCCGGCAATGTAGTCTCATTACCACCGACTTCATTAGGAAATTTCTTATAGCCACCTACAACAAACCATTTCTTTGAAGAATCCTGCGTTCCTGACTTTAACATACGATGCAAGTCTTTGATGATCTTCTCGCTAAGAGTCTCATCAACACAATCAATGACATAATCGACACATCTAAAATGATTCAGTGTCTCTATAATGTCATCAACCGGTATAGATTCTTTTTCAATGCCGATGGTGTTTGTCTCGAATATATATCGAGTCTGGTCATGCGACAACTTGCTTCCCTCAATATGATTAGAGTTATAAGTCAGATCTATCTGCGTTCTATGATATATACCACCTTTGATATGATTATCTTTTTCAAAACGCAATGCTTGAAGTAGTGGCGATGCTTTCTTATGACGCTTCCCTTTTTCAGGCAATGTGGTATCTTCCGGAATGTTCCATGTCTTGCCCGTTAAAAAAGCACCTTCAATCTTTCCTGAAGCACAATAATTACGTACAGTTCGTTCCGACACAGAATGTAATGACGCAAATTCAGCTACTGACAAATATTTCATATCGGCAAAGTTTTATTAAAATATCATTGCAAATATAGCAAAATTTTCCGTTATCGGCAAGATTTGTTAAAAACTGAGAATCTGAAAATTGAGAATCTGAGAATTAATGTCTAAAAACTAAAGGCTAATAACTAATGGTTAATCTTTTCAGGTTTTCAGATTCTCAGATTTTCAGATTCAAAAAATATGACCATTTTCGATTACAACCGAAAAAAGTTATAACTTTTTTCGATTACAACCGAAAAAAAGTATTATTTTTGTTAAAAATATTTTTATGATTACACGTCAGATTGAGAATAGCATAAGAGATGATTTTAACAAAGGAAAGATTATTATTGTTTTGGGAGCCCGTCAGGTTGGCAAGACAACATTATTAGATTCTATCATAGATAATTACGATAATGTCCTAAAATTAAATTGCGACGATTATGACGACAGATTAGATTTAGAGAACAAGACTTCAACAGAATTGAAAAATCTTATTTCAAATCATAAGGTTGTAATTATCGATGAAGCTCAGAGAGTAGAAAATATCGGATTAACATTAAAAATAATCGCCGATTTAAAATTAGACGCACAAGTCTTAGTCACAGGATCTTCTTCATTAGAACTTTCATCTAAAATAAACGAACCTGTCACAGGCAGGATGTTTGAGTACAGACTTTTCCCATTGTCTCTTGCTGAAATGTCAAATCACACAAGTCAAAGAGAAGAAACTCGTTTGTTAGAGCAAAGAATGATTTACGGATTATATCCTGAAATAGTTACAAATCCTTCTGACAGCAAACGTCTGTTAACTTCATTGGCAAACAATTATCTATATAGGGATTTATTAAGTTATCAAGGCATCAAGAAACCTGAGATACTACACAAGTTAGTCAGGGCATTGGCATTTCAAATCGGCAGTGAAGTTTCATACAATGAATTATCAAATCAAATAGGAATCGACAAAGAAACTGTTGAATCGTATATCAATTTATTGGAAAAATGTTTCGTCGTCTTTCGACTTTCTTCATTCAACAGGAATATGCGCAATGAAATCAAGAAAGGCAAAAAAATATATTTCTACGACAATGGTATTAGGAACGCTTTGATTTCAAATTTTGCTCCTTTGGAGATGAGACAAGATGCAGGGGCATTATGGGAGAATTTTATGATAAGCGAACGCATCAAACGAAATGCATATTGCAACGATTATTCTCAATTATTTTTTTGGAGGACAAAACAGCAACAAGAAATCGACCTGATTGAAGAAAAAGACGGAAGGCTTTTCGCATATGAGTTCAAATGGAATTCCAAGAAAAAATCTAAGTTGCCTACATCATTTGAAAATAATTATTCCGACATAGAATTTAAGGTCATCAATAAAGAAAATTTCTGGGACTTTGTTTATTAAATCTGAGAAATTGAGAATCTGAGAAATTGAGAATCTGAGAATCTGAAAAATTTCTCAGGTTTTCAGATTTAAAATAAACTTATTTAGACGTATCAAAGTTTATTTATATTGCAGGAAACTTTGATGCGTCTCTACTTATTATTGACTTTATTTCTTATTTTTGCAGAAAAGAAAAAAAATAAGAAATTATGTTTAAAGGTCATCCTAAAGGGCTTTACGCCTTAGCATTAGCCAATACCGGAGAACGTTTTGGCTATTACACCATGCTTGCTATCTTCGTACTTTTCCTGCAAGCTAAATTCGGTTTCAATGAAGCTCAGTCAGGTCAAATCTACGGTATCTTCCTCGGTTGCGTCTATTTCATGCCGCTCATCGGTGGTATCCTCGCCGACCGTTTCGGTTACGGTAAAATGGTAAGAGCCGGCATCGTAGTCATGTTCCTTGGCTATCTTCTCCTCGCCGTCCCTATGATGGGCGCGACGGCAAAAGTCACCATGTTCTCGGCACTCGCACTCATCGCGATAGGAACAGGTCTCTTCAAAGGTAATCTTCAAGTCATGGTCGGAAACCTCTACGACGAGGCAAAATACAGCCCGTTCCGCGACAACGGTTTCAGCCTTTTCTATATGGCTATCAACATCGGTTCTATGTTCGCTCCTATGACAGCGACAAAAGTCACCGACCTCTTCCTCGGCAAAGCTGGATTCACCTACGTGCCGCAGATTCCATCTCTCGCTCATCAATATTTAGATGGAAGCATCAGCGCCGACGCTCTCAAGTCATTCGAGACTTTAGCAGCACAACAAGGCAACACCGGCGACTTAGCAACATTCGCACAGAATTACATCGACTCATTGTCAACAGCATATAACTACGGATTCGGCGTCGCTTGTATCTCATTGGTACTTTCAATGGCTATCTATCTCAGCTGTCGCAACTGGTTCAAACACGCTGACGTCAACAGCAAGCAAGCCAAAGAAATGGGCAATACCACAGTCAAGGTTGAAGAACTTTCACCAGAACAGACACGTTCACGTATGACAGCCTTGTTCTTAGTCTTCGCCGTCGTCATCTTCTTCTGGATGTCGTTCCAACAAAGCGGATTATGCCTCACTTTCTTCGCCCGCGACTACACAGCAAGCACAGCAACAGGCATCTCACGCATCGGATTTAACATCTGGGCTTTGACATTGATAGCAATTTCAGTCTATACCTTATTCTCTACATTCCAGGCAGAGACTAAGAAAAACAAAATCATCAGTGGTATCGTCACCCTATTATTATGGGCCGGGGCAGCAGCCTTATATCTCGGAATGCCAGAGACCATCGACACATTGCCACAACAATTCCAACAGTTCAACCCATTCTTCGTCGTCGCCTTGACACCAGTCTCAATGGCAGTCTTCGGCGCACTAGCAAAGAAAGGCAAAGAACCTTCATCACCAAAGAAAATCGGTATGGGTATGGTAGTGGCAGGTTTAGGTTTCGCTATCATGGCGATGGCATCAGTACATTTGTTAAGTCCAGCTGAGTTGAAAGCCACAGGCGGCGTAAGCAGCACATTGGTATCACCAAACTGGCTCATCAGCACATATTTAGTCTTGACATTCGCTGAGTTGTTGTTAAGTCCTATCGGAATCTCATTTGTGACGAAAGTAGCTCCTCCAAAATATAAAGGCATGATGATGGGATGCTGGTTCTGCGTCACAGCGATAGGCAATTATCTGACAAGCGTCATCGCTAAGATCTGGGGAACAGGAATGCCATTATGGATGGTATGGGGCGTCCTCGTAGTCTTATGTTTGTTATCAGCAATCTTCATCTTCTCAATCATGAAGAAGTTGGAATCAGCAACGAAAGAATGCTGAATAGCTATCAGCTGTTAGCGTTTAGCAATCAGTAGAGACGTCACCCCTGTGGCGTCTTTGAAAATCTGAAAATTATGGTAGAGACGTCACCCCTGTGGCGTCTTTGAAAATCTGATAATCTGATAATTTGAGGAATCAGATTTATAATAAACAAAGAGGTTCATTCCAATTGTGAAGTGAACCTCTTTTTATGTATAATTAATTACAAACTTAGAAAGGAATAACTATCGTCTGTGACTGGCGAACAGTTTTTCCTTTGTGTTGGGCAGGCTGCCATTTAGGCATCATTTTAATGATTCTTACGATTTCTTCATCGAGACCGTAGCCAAGTCCTTTTTTTACTGTTATGTTGCTGAGCGAACCGTCTTTTTCAACGACAACACTGAGCATCAACTTACCATGGACATTGTTTTCTTTTGCTTCTGCCGGGAATTTGATGTTTTCCTGGACAAACTTTATTATTGAATTATATCCATCTTGAAATTTCGCTGACTGATCTACCATATTATAGACATCATTGTCAGCATCATCCGATTGCGAGTAGGCATTGACAGATACGAATGCCAAAAGCATAATTAAGAATAACTTTTTCATAGCTGTAATTTTTTATTGGTTTGACATTACAAAACTATTTATTTTTTCATTAAAAACAAAGCGATTATGATTTTTTTTAATTTTGCGAACCGGTTTTTAATTAGGAATGAGGAATGATGTAGAGACGCGTCAATGATACCTACTAAAATAAAAAAAACATTGACACGTCTTAGGAATTGTAAATTGTCAATTGTAAGAAATGGTAAGTCTGTGGCAGATATTTTGGATATTCGCAAAAATAGGAGCTTTCACTATTGGTGGCGGCATCCCGATGATTGCGGCTATAAAGTCTGAACTCGTTAGTCGTAAGTGGCTCAACGACGAGGACTTTGTCGACATCATCACCTTATCACAGACAGCACCTGGATTGTTCGCCGTGAACATCGCCATATTAACGGGACACAGACTGCGCGGGACGAAAGGCAGCGTTGTTGCTACAATCGCGAGTTGCCTGCCTCCATTCCTTATTATATTATTTGTCGCGATGTTCTTCACCAACTTCAAAGACAACGAATACGTAATCAAAGCGTTCAAAGGCATCAGACCTGTTGTCGTCGCGCTCATAGGAGTTCCTGTCATCGACATGATAAAAGCCACGAAGATGAAATGGTGGTCATGGACCGTCGTCGTTTTGTCGATGGCATTAGTCTGTTTTCTGAAAGTCTCACCAATATACATACTGATATGCGTCATCGTATTTGCCGCCTTCATCAGTTGGTATAACAACAAAGAACATCATGATATACCTTGAGTTATTTCTGACCTTTTTCCTCATCGGGATGTTCACCATCGGAGGCGGATATTCTATGTTGCCGCTCATCCAGAACCAAGTCGTCAACGTTCATGGCTGGATTGACGAGACCACATTCACCGACATAGTAGCAATCTCGCAGATGACGCCAGGACCTATCGGCATCAACTCCGCCACTTACATCGGATACGAGGTGTTGTTAGAATCAGGAGCGTCGGAGTTCATGAGCGTACTCGGTTCTTTCACAGCCACATTCGCAGTAGTATTGCCATCATTTATAATAGTACTTCTGTTATGTAAGGTTTATGAAGCTTGGAAAAACCATCCGATATTCAGAGGCGTGATGACTGGATTGAGACCCGCTGTCATCGGACTCATAGGCACCGCCGCCGTCACACTCGCCACACCAGAGAACTTCATCGACTGGAAGAGTTTCGTGATATGCATCGTAGCGTTCATCGCCTTATATTTCAAAAAGATTGGACCTTTTGGCATCATAGGATTAGGAGCGATAGTAGGATTGTTGATTTATTGAGAGAGAACTATGATGAGTACTTATACACCATTATCGAGAATCAAATCTAACTGCGTTTGTAATTCCTCTCGCTTAGGCAAATAAAGTTGATACTTTGCGGCAAATAATTGATTTGTGATACCTTGCATCGCATATTCCATTAAAAGTTCGTCTTTTCTAGCTCCAAGTACAATACCTATAGGAGGATTATCATCGGGCTGACACACTTCGGTCTGAAAATAATTGAGATACAGATTCATTTGCCCGATATCGTTATGCTTTATTTCTGCTCGTTTCAAATCAATAAGCACATAGCATTTTAGAATACAATGATAAAAAACCAAATCAACCTTGAATGTGCGACTTCCAATATGCATTTGATATTGACGACCGATAAATGCGAAACCTTTTCCTAATTCCAATAAGAATTGTTCCATGTTGGATTTTAATGCTGTTTCTAATTCACTCTCTTTATACCTCTTCTTTTGAGGAAGACCTGTAAATTCAAGTACAAATGGGTCTCGGATTATATCTTGTGCTTTCATTATCTGGTGACCATCGTTAGCTAGATTCAACACACCTTCTTTATCAGTGCTTAATGCAATTCTTTGAAATAGACAACTTTTCATTTGTCGTTTTAATTCCCGTACTTTCCAACCTTCCTTGATACATTGTTTTAAATAGAACTGCATTTCTATCATATCGTCACATTTTAGAATTTCATAGTAGTGACTCCATGTCAATTGAGGCTGTCTAACAACAAAAAGTTAGGCAGTTTCTTTTTTTATGAGCAAAACTCTGGATTATTAACATATTTGAAGATTTTTCCGTGTGGATTCTGAGATTTCGTCAGAACATACCAAAATGCGCATAAAAACGTCGATA
>JAZUSL010000062.1:0-2974 GCA_045606705.1 Bacteroidales bacterium | reverse complement strand
TGACGGCTGGGCAGTAGCGAACTTCAGCAACACCCACGTACATCAGCTGACCAACGACCAGAAACTTTCCTTCATCTGGTCAGTGGCATGTAACAACGGACAGTTGGATTATCAGGAATGTTTCGCGGAAGCCTGGATGCGAGCCACCAACGAAGCCACAGGCGAACCTACAGGTGCAGTAGGCGGCATGTTCTCATGGATTTCACAACCATGGCAACCACCTATGTACGGACAAGACGAGATGAACGCAATCTTGACAGAATGGCGTGAAGGTTACAAACACACACTCGGCGGAGTATCATTGAACGGCAATATGTTCGTTCTTGACATGTGCCCTGGAGATGCAGGTGAGACACACAATTCATGGTTACTTTTCGGCGACCCGTCAATGATGGTAAGAACAAAAGCTCCGGAATCAATGGGCGTGGCAGCAAGTCCTTCAACACTTGTTATCGGCATGTCATCATTGACAGTCAACGCTGATGCAGACTTCGGTATCGCCACCTTATCAAAAGAAGGCGAGGTATTGGCTTCATCCTATATTGAAAACGGTTCTGCACAACTCGAGTTCGAAGCATTAAACAATGTAGGCGCATTACAACTTGTAGTTATTGGATATAACAAAGTCACAGAAATTATAGACGTTGACGTTATTCCTGCCGATGGTGCATTCTTAATCTACGACACTCACGATTTAAATCAAGCTGACGGTCAAATTGACTGTGCTGAAAATATCACTCTCAGCTTAGACATCAAGAACGTCGGTAACGACCCAACATCAAATGTAACAGTAACACTTTCTTCAGAGTCAGAATATGTTACAATCTCAGACGCTACAGCAACAATAGCTTCAATAGCCGGCAATGAAGTTGTATCACTCAACAACGAATTTGCATTCTCAGTAGCACCAAACGTACCAGACCAAGAAAAAGTAGAATTCAAGATTACATGTTCAGATGGTAACGAAACATGGGAATCAACATTCAAGGTTACAGCAAATGCTCCTGTTGTTAACTTCAAAGAGTTTGTCTTCGCTGGTTCATACGTTCCAGGTGAATCACAGACAGTGATGGCTAAATTCGAAAATATAGGTCATAGTAAGGCAAAGAACGTTGTTGTTAAAGCATCAGCAAACGACTACATAACATTTGAAAGCGATACTTTCGAAGTCGGAACAATAGATCCAAGCGGTATTGGAACAGCAACATTCAATGTAACAGTAGCAGCTTCATGCCCAGCTACAGAAGCTATAGAACTCAACTTCGAACTCACAGCAGACAATGGAATAGAAGCAACTGGTACAGGTACTTTGAGAAATTCATGCAACATCGAATTCATATTGAACGACAGTTACGGCGACGGTTGGAACAGTTCAAATCTGACATTAGCATTCGACAATGGCGATGCTTCACAAACTTTGGACTTTGGAGATGGTTACAACATAACTCATGTCTTGGAAGTCGGTTCTGGCATTAAGGTAACAGTTACCTTCAATGTCAACAGCAACTACTGGACAGACGAATGTTCATACAGCATCAGATATCAAGACGGCGATGAGATATACAACTCAAACGGCGAACCTAACAGCGGCGTCAATACAGAATTTGTTGTTAACTGTGGCGGTGGCGGTTCAGTAGAAACATTCGATCCAGTTGAAAATCTTGAAGCTGCTGTCGATATGAACCAGGTAACCCTCACATGGGAAGGCACAGCAGTCAACTACATCATCGAACGTAACGGCATCCAGATAGCAGAGACAGAAGAGACAACATACGTCGATTCAGAATTGGCAAGCGGAACATACACATACGCAGTTACTGCAGTCTATGCTGATGGTCAAGCCATGCCGGAAATGGTGACAGTTGAAATTGGAGTCGGTATAGACGAAAACGAAGTGATGTTCGCTATCTATCCAAATCCTGCAAAAGATGTCATCAACATCAACACTAACGCTGTAAGATATGAATATCAATTGATCAACAGCTTGGGTCAGGTTGTTCTCAGCGGTACAGCAAACGGTGAATATCAAATTAATGTCTCTGATATTAATAAAGGTGTTTACTTCTTGAAAGTCGTCGCTGACGGTGAAGCAAGAATCAACAAATTGACTGTTCAATAATGGACATATAATGATAATGAAGGGTGGAGTATAAGCTTCACCCTTTTGTCTTTAAAATTGTAAATACTAATAATCAAACTAAATGAAAAAATTATTCTTATTCGTAACAATGTTCTTGATCGCATCAACATTAGGTTATGCACAAGAATGGGTGGGCGTCGACAAGAGCACACCAGTGAAAATCCAGGAGACCTTGGTTTCTTCTTCAGAAGATGAAATCATAGTCGATGTCAAGGTCGGGGGATTCTTCCAGACATCAGTAGAAACACCGAACGGCAAGCAGGTCGTCATCAGCGGCGACAATATGGCAGCGATGCTTACCAAAGGCGCACCTGAACTTCCTATGTATCCAATCTCCATGATCATCGGCGACCGCGCCGAGATGGAAGTCTCAATCTTGAAATCAAACTATACAGACTTTGAAAACATCGAAGTCGCTCCTTCAAAAGGTAACTTCAGTCGTCAGATAAATCCTGCTGACGTGGAATATGTCTATGGCGAGATGTACGAACAAGACGCTTTCTATCCGGCATCACAGGCGACCTTGGACAGTCCATATATCTTGAGAGACTTCCGCGCTCAAAACTTAATGGTATATCCTTACGCCTACAATCCTGTGACAAAGACATTGCGTGTTTATACTGACCTCCGAATCTCTGTAAAGAAAGTAAGCGATAACGGTGAGAACCAGAAAGTGTCACGCAGAAGCGATGAGATAAAACTCAACGTTGAGTCGAAGGCTGCTTACGAACGTCGTTTCATCAACTTCGCCAACCAATCCAAATATGACTTCTTGGTCGACGAAGGCGAGATGCTCATCATCTGCGTCGATGAATATATGGACGCCATCCAACC
>JAZUSL010000061.1:0-6346 GCA_045606705.1 Bacteroidales bacterium | reverse complement strand
CCATGAACATTTTAGTGGCAATGGCCGACGAACTTAAAGAAGGAAACAAAATAGTAACAGACTTTAAAATAAAATGGGAGGAGTAATTATGAACCTCTATTCCAAACAATTATACCGTCATTTTCAGCAGCTGCCGAAAGGTGATTACATCATGATCCGCAACGAGCTGTGCAAGTATATGAGATGGACGCTGGCAGTCTATTACAATAAGGTCATGGGCAAGACCCGTATCAATTACCAGGAGAGAGTCCTTATAGAGACTTTCTTCCAGAAAAAAATCTTTAAAATCGAATAGTTATGATCTTTGCAGAAGATATATATGCGGCCACTAATGGTGGACTTGATGTGCTTTGCCATTTCTTTAAAGAGATTGATCCTTCCAATCCAAAGAAACCGCTGAAACTACGTCTTGATGACAAACGTCCTTCAGCTGGTTGTTTTAAGGGTGAGAAAGGCATCTGGTTTGTCAAAGACCACGGAGGCAGCGATCAGAAAGCATATAATGCAATCGAGCTGGTGAGAGAGAAACAAAATCTTGATTATGCAGCTGCCATCAACTGGATTGCGTCCAATTTTGCGCCTCATCTGCTGGCATCAGCGTCAGGCAACAATACTTTTGCCTTCAAACCTGTAATGAAAAAGGAAGCGCCGAGTTCGGAAATGCGTCTTATTAAACGTAAGTCTGGCAAGTTTACCAAGGCAGAATTAGAGTGTCTCGGCTACAAAATCACACAGAAGACTTGCGACGAGTTCGGACTGGTTCCGCTCGACGGCTACATCACCAAGGCTAAAGGCGACCACTCCTGGCGCATAGAGTCAAACGACCAGTATCCTATTCTCTTCTATGATTACGGTGAATGGGGAAAGATATACCAGCCATACGGCGATCTTCGTTTCATGTATTACGGAGAGAAGCCTAAGGATTTCATCTTCGGAACCAAGACGTTCCAGGAGTATTGGAAAGATGCTGTTCAAAAAATATATCCTATGACGGAGGAAGAGTTTAATGCTGAAAAAGAGAGAAAAAAACAGAGAGGTGCTAATAAAGAAGCTGATGGAGATGACATGAATGATGTGGATCGCAAAATAAAATTCAAACATCTGATTCTTTGTTCCGGACCATCGGACGCTCTGAACGCCTACAGCGTCGGAAACTGCGAGGTGTGCTGGCTTAATTCCGAGTCAGAACCATTGTCGAACAATCATCTGGAGATGCTAAAGAGATTATGCGAAAATCTTTTCGTTTGCTTTGACAGCGACGAGACAGGTCTGCGATGTGCCCGTAAGATCGCGCTCCAGGATCTTGACGTTAAGGTCATCGAATTTCCTGAAGATTTCAGCACTTATTCTACGAATAAACGCGACAGCGAGGGCAATAACAAGCCGTGCAAGGACATCAAAGATTTTATGGTGTTCTACAAACGCGGACAGATAAACCCTCACTACGAGTTTAAAGAACGTCTCATGAAGCTTGCCAAACCGCTAAAGTTCTGGACCGAGACAGTCAGCGAGAAAGGACGCATAAATTACGATATTTCTAACGCCTGCATGTTCAAGTTTCTTGCGGCTACAGGATTCTATAAGATGTCGGTCGGAAAAGACAGCTGGCGTTATGTGTTTGTCAAAGACAAGATAATAGACGTCATTCCCGATGCCAACATCGTCTCCAAGGTGAGGATGCACCTGGTGAAGTTCATCAGCGACAATCCGAAATACTACAGCATAGGACTTGAAAACATGATATTGCGTAATAAGGTGCTTAACGCCGAGTCGTTTCAGAACCTGGAAGAACGCAGCTTCAACATGAACTCGTTCAGCAGGACGGAAGAATATTTCTTCTTCAGGAACGCCATCATACGCGTCACCGGAGACAATATAGAGAGAGTTAATCCGTCGGACTGTCCGTATTACATCCTGAAAGACAAGATAACACAGCACGACATAATACTGCCTGAGAAACCATATTATTTTGTCAATTATTCCGAACATTACAAGTGGGCAGAAAGCGTGCTTCAGGAGAACCTGAACCTTCCATCCCCGGACCCCTCCTCAATATCTGAGATAAGGCACGAAATTGACAAAATGCCAAATTATGAGCGTTATTCTCTTGAGATCTCCTCAGATTTTGACCTTATCAGATTCATATACAATACAGGCAACATCTACTGGAAGGAAGAGAGAGAAGCGAAGCTTGCCAGCTCGGAACTTACACCTAAGGAAAGGCATATCATCGACCTCAACTTCATCAACAAATGCACAGCCTTAGGATATTTGCTTTCGAGATATAAATCACCGTCAAACGCCAAGGCCTTGTATTGCATAGAGACATCCATCGCTGAAGAGGACGAAGGCGAACATAACGGAGGTTCCGGAAAGTCGCTATTCACATCATTCGTGCAGCACCTCAGAAACAGAATATCAGTCAGCGGACAGAAAGCAACCAACAATGAGTTCAACTTCTTGTATCAGAATGTTGATTTTGACACGGATATATTCCACATCGACGACCTTAACAGCAAGTTCGACATGAACCTTCTTCTTCCGGACATCACCGGCGACTTGCAGGTGAACCCCAAGCACAGGTCAGCGTTTATACTGCCGTTCTCTCAGAGTCCGAAGCTGTCGCTTACATCAAACCACGCCATCAGCCGTTTCACTGGATCGCTGAGAAGAAGAATCTTTTTCTGCGAGTTCTCGGACTACTATCACAGTGCGAACCCCGACAAAGGAGTGAAAGAAATGTCGCCTAAGATAGAGTTCGGCCGAGATTTCTTCGACGACTTCAGCGAAGAAGATTATAATACATTCTATAATTTCATGTTGCAGACCGTATCGACCTATCTTAAATACGGACTCATCGACGCTGACATGGAAAACATAGAGAAACGCCAGAAATATTACGCTGTCGGAACCGACTTCATCGACTGGGCTGACACATACTTCCAGGATAGGTTCAATATGCAGATTGATAAGGAAGATGCGTTCTGCAATTATAAGAGTTCGCTGTCGCAAAGGTCACAGTCGTTTGTCAAGAAGAAGACGTTTACGAAAAAACTACAGCAATGGTGCGAAATCAGAGGCTATATATACAATCCGGAGGAGATTATGCGTTATAGGAGCGAGACGGAGCGTAAGCGCAACGAAATCCGTTGGCAGAAACCGACGTTTCCGGGCAGTGACAAGATGATAAACGCTTACGGCTTCTACATCGGCAACAAAGACGCTGATGTGTTTGATAATATGTGATAATGTGTATGAATTTAACAAAAAAAACATCAAAAGATATTCCCAAAGGAATACTTTTTGATTATCTTTGCAAATGATAGTCTAATAATTAAAAATCAAATATTATGGCAACAAGAACTGAACAAAGTAAAGATGAAAAAGAAATGATTTCCACAATGCTGAAGCGTGCAAATCTCAGTGAAAAAGATATATACGACAGAGCATTAAAAGCGTGGATTTCCAGAAACCTTGACCTTCTTACAAAGGAAGAACTGAAAAGATATAAAGAAAAGGGATTATTACTTATATGAAAAAGAATTTTAGATGATATTTACCCACAAAAGATCGCTTCGGCGGTATTTTTTTTCCGTAGGTAAACCCCATTGAATATTTTTTTGTTATCTTTGCAAATGATAGTCTAACAATTAAAATCAAATATTATGAGAACAGTAACTTTAGAATATGACGGACGTAACGCTATCGCTAAGAAAACCTTGGATTATATACTCTCATTGGGTGTTTTCAAACTGAAGGAAGATTATTATCCAAATTCCGAAACACTCGAAGCGATGAAAGAAGTCCGTGAAGGCAAATGCAAGGCATACGATAGTTATGAAGAAATGAAAAGAGATATATTAGGATGAAACGTAAAATCGTACCTTCTACTAAGTTTAAGAAAGATTTTGAAAAAGCTTTGAAGAGTAAAACATTTGATGAAAAAGTGTTTGTATATGTTCTTGATAAGTTAAAATCAGATATTCCGTTAGAAGCCAAATATAAAGATCATCCGCTGAAAGGTAACTACAAGGGATTCCGCGACTGCCACATTCACCCCGACTGGGTGCTTGTCTATGGTAAGACAGACACCAAAGAGCTGAAAATACTTGAACTCATCAGATTAAATTCTCACTCAAATCTATTTTAAGTAATACAAAAGATCGCTTCGGCGGTCTTTTTTTTTCAACTGTAAACTGTACATTGTCAACTGTTAATTGTCAATTGCCATGCCTCCCCGATGAAAAATTTTTCAAAAAAACTCTTGACAAATTAAAAAAACGCCGTATCTTTGCCTCGCTAAAGTTTAATTATAAAGGCGTGAAAAATCATCACGTCCGTTCTTGCGGGCTTTTTTTATGCCCTGACGATATATCGGTGTTCTCCCGTGCATACGTTGTAATGGCGTATGCGAGCCTTTATAATAGACTTTAGCAGCGGGTCGGAGCACCGTTTTTTTTGTTCCGAATGCTAAAAATTATTATAAAAATGGAAAATTACTTATTTACCGAAGAATTTAAGGCACAGATTCATGAAAGCCTTTACAAGATCAGAAGAGTCTCCAGCGAGTTTCATCAAGCTTTAGAAACAGGCTACACAGTCAAAGATAGAGATGAGTTCTATCGCTGCTTTGTGCGTCAGCTTCGCGTAGAGATTACTTGGATTGAAAACCGTTTAGATGCTTTAATCGAGGAAGGAGGCGCAAGATGAAAACAATAAAAACAGACCAGATCACTATCATAGATGATTACTGCAAGACTAAGATAGAAGGCGACAGCAATTTGGAACTATGTATATCCATCATTTCACGAACAATGATCTCTATTCTTAAGGATGCTGAAGCTGATGATGCAATCGACACTTCGCTTCTATACAACCTGACCCATGTCCTCCGAGAACTGGAGACAATGAAACGCGAGATAGATGTATTTGTCAAGGAAGGAGATGAGGCATGAAGACGATAAACATAGAGCAGCTTCCAACCTTGGACAATATCCTTACAGGCGAGCTTATAGACGACTTCCGCAAGACAGTCATCGACGTGATGAAGTGCATAAACGGAAGCTATTCGGACAATATTATGCGAAAATTGGTGTTTACATTGTCGATACTTGAAGACATCCGGGAGGAATACTCGGATGTCATGGAAAAAGAATAACTTTGCAGAATTATTAATTAAAATCAAAATTATGAAGAAGTGTATTAAAAAGAATCTTTATGCAGCGGTAGATGTGATGGCAGTCATCACACTGCTGCTGCTTGTAGCCTTCTTTGAGAAGAAGACTAAACCTATTTACTGGCTTTCAGCTGGATGTATAACATTTATGATAGCTGCTTGTCAGGCGGCTTTCGGGCAATCGAAGATCGAGAACGGATCAGGAGAAGACGTTTACACGAAGTCGGAAGAAGGCTGTAATGCTATTCAGTTAGAGCCTGGAGGTTCTCGTTACGACATCGACGGAGTGAAGAGCCGCGGAGTAGTCTATAAGCTCGTTGACGGCTGTCACGGCGTTGTTAGAAAAGACGGCACTCTGAAAGTGAAATCTTTTACAGGCAAATTTGTAAACTCTGTCAGAGGCGGGGTCCTTTCATCACCACCAGACGAGTGCTGGAGAACGTTGTTTGAGGCATGAGTAATACAAAAGATCGCTTCGGCGGTCTTTTTTTTTGCGCTCTTTCTATATTAATTTATACTTCTACAAAGTTTAAGTTTTTTAATGACAATTTGACAAATTGACAAAATAATGGTTTAAGTAACTGAAAACGTGAAAATTAAATTTTGTCAAATTGTTTGTCAAATTGAAAAATACTGTTAATTAATTTGACAAAATAAATAATAAGATTTGACAACCTTATGAATCAATGACTTATGTTAAAAATAGCCGTTTTGGGGCTGTTTCTTGTCAAATCATTGTCAAAAGCATTTGACAAAGTTAAAATATGTCATAATCAATTATTTACAATCAAAAATCACTTTGTCAAATTAATTCAGAAAAATAATGTCCGAAGATTTTTGCGCTGTCTGTTGACAATTGTCCGTTGTCTTTTCCCCGATTTATATAATCTATTATATCAATCTTTCAGGTAAGCCCAAAACTTGATTTTATCCCGATTTTTTGCTATACTTTTGTAGCACGCATTCACGAGGCCTTAGGTAGGAACCAGCCCGTAAGTATTCCGATGGTGTTCCGCTTCATTTCTACAGGACTATCACAAGACTTCCCTAAGTCATCTAATGGAACACCAAAGGAATACTAAAGGCAAACTTCAAGGCAACCGACTGATAATGTGAGTTGAAAGATGAGTAACTAACAAAAAAATAATATATGGCAAACCCTGATATAGA
>JAZUSL010000060.1:0-54428 GCA_045606705.1 Bacteroidales bacterium | reverse complement strand
GAACTCACGTTATTTACTATGAAAAAATATCTTCTACTATTAATGACAATTTTCCTTGTTAGCTCATGCATTCAACGCAAACAACTTGGATATACGAGAGATGGTATACAAGGATATACTCACTTTAAAAACAAGGAGCCTTTCGCCATTTATTCCGATTGCCATGATACGTGTTTCATTAAAATGGTTGATTTGCAAGCTGAACAGGAAGCAGGATACATGGTGACTATTATATCACAAAAAAAAGACTTCTTCTTTGTGCGTTTTGATTATCCCAATACAGGTCAGTTTTGGATAAAAAAAGGTGATATAGGATTAAATATTCGAGGATTAGTATCTGATGATGAAAAAAACACCTCTGTCCCTATTTATAAAAAGCCTTGTTTTAAATCACCAATAATGGCTAACATAAATTCCCCTCAACATGTGCCAATCCTTAATACAAAACGAAATTGGGTTTATATAGAAGCAATTGTTGAGGACGGCAATGAAATAGAAGGTTGGCTCGCACCTTTTAACCAGTGTGGTAATCCATATACCACTTGTCCATAATATCAAATTGAAATAAAATCTAAACAACAACTGCTATGTCAGAATACTCCCAATCCTACAACCGTTATTCCTACTGCTTCAACAACCCGCTGAGATTTACCGATCCGAGCGGGTATGTGGTGAGAGGAAGAAATGATGTTCTTAATCCGTATTTCTTGTATTATGACTTTAGTAGTTTTAGCAGTGATGGAAGTTCTTTCAATACAGATATTGTTGAGGGATCGCCATCTCCAATATCTTTTAATCTTTTAGTTCATTCCGCATCTTTAGATGATGGATTGGTTTATGGACATATTACCCTTAAACGTTATCCGAATCATAAGGTTAGGGCATATTCTGACAGATATGACTTTGAGATGCATAGTTGGAAAAATCCATTAAACTATTTAAGAAACATTGAAACTATGATTGGAAAGATGGTTTCTGGTAACGGGAATAGTTATGAAATCAATATATATGGAGAAACTGAACTGAAACCTATTTTACCATGGATTAAATAATTATCTATTATGTTCTCACTTATATTAATAATATTATCAATAATATCTTTAATAATAGGTTTGTTTTTTGTCAGGCCGGATAGTAACAAAAAAACAAGGTATTTGTTTATCACAGCGTTAATTGTAATGTCTGTCGTATTTATTTTTATATTCAATTATGACAATGATACCATTAGATTAGGAAAAGGTATTTTTTATGATAAGATTAATAAACATATCTTATGCTCTTATGCTACTGATATTCCACCTTACGTTATAGCATACGATTACGACAGAAATTATATAATTGTAAAACAAAGACCTCAATATAAGGAATATGTTATATATGATAGAATCAACTATCCGTTAGGTAAAAATTATACATATTATTGGATAATTATAAAACGAAATAAAGAAGTTATAGGACCTTTGTCGTACGAAGATTTCATAAAGAAAAAACAAATCTATAATGTACCAGACAAACTTAAGTTCAAAAATAGAATATGTAATCATTAAATTTGCTGACAATAAAATAACGTGAGTTCAATATAATGAACTGTCATATAATCAAGTAATAATCTTCATCAGATGAATCTGAACCCTGTAAGGGTTTACAGATAGAAGGCAGACGATGGAGCGACAGCGTAATCTCTGCTTAAATGAGGCGAGACCAATCAAAGCGCTGTAGGCGCGACAGAGTTCTGTCGTCCCTCCAGGACTTCTATGATGGTCTGTCGTTGTTTGGCAGGCGTTCCGCTTCACTGCACACCTGCTTTGTAGTCTTGCGTCCTTACAGGACTGTTTGTAAGTGATTAGAATAATGTCAGTTGCTTTTTGCCATCTTCGATTTAATGTTTTTTAACTGTTTCATTAAAAAATTTGCAGAAGTCGTCTGCCATATAGAAAATTTCAATAACTTTGTTATCGGATAACATAACGTTTTGTTCTTTTGTTTGCACTTTAAAGATATAAAAAATATCGTTATGTTATTCATTTTTAATGAATAATTTTATGTCGAATTCACGTTAAAATACGAAAACGAGAAATAACATGCGAAACCTCTTGAGTTTTAACATTATGAAAAAGATAACATTGATATTCCTGTTGTTTGCAAATATGATTGCAAGCGGTCAGATTTCAAGAATAAGACTTGACATGCAATTGATTGATACTATAAACAATGATGTGTCGTATAAAGAGTATACATTGCTACCTTCAACAAAAATTGAGGAAAGCTCATCTTTAAAATTACATCTGTCCGTCGAACAAGATACCCTTTATGCAGAAGAGACATTGACATTATCATTTAGTCTATCAACTGACCGATGGTTCCCAAATAGGATTATATTGAATCCTGAAAGTTTTGAAGTTGTAAATACAAAAGAGAGTGTTCTTCCCAATGGAATTCATGTAAGCATAAAACACAATGGAGAAAAGTACGAAGAACCTCTTCCTGTCATTGTTAGAAGACTTAAACCTTTGAAATATTGGATTGCGAAATATCATCATATTCTAATAGAGCAAGAAATTCGTACTCCAATAAACCGCTTGTTTAATGCAAGGATGTGGGATACCGCGAAAGATATATTTGATACAGAAATGTCAAATGAAGAAAAAGAAGAAAAAGTCCGTAAAATACAAAACCGCAATTTCGGAGAATACGAAATACAAGGAATCTACGTTACTGAATTTAACGACACCATTCGCTCGGAAGTGAAGAAAATCTGGTATTTGGAGAAATGAAAACAAACAATAAGAATTTATATCATTAGAAAGTAATGAAAGAATTGCAAATAGAAAATATCAGTTCTATTTTAAATCATTTTTATTTTTTAATATACGAACATTATTCGGTGAAGGATATGACAATAGGATTGAGAGCATATCCTTCTGTGGTTTTCAAAAATCATCAATTGGGGCCTTTCTTGTTGTTTAATACCTTTGATAAGTCGCGACTTAGATTTTCATAGAAACGAGAACCATATTTGTTATCGTATTTCCGTTCTTCAATGTCTTTCCCCAATTCCCAATAAAAAGCAAGAATGCCTTTGTTTATCTGCATAGAAGCTTTGATTTGATTCTGACGGTAGCGCTTGCATAAATCCTGAATCCATTGCAGATAGTCGTTGTCAAAGATGTTAATAGATTTATTCATGATTAAAAAGTTTCATAGTAAAATTTTGATTTTTGCAAAGATATAAATAAGAATTATATGTTTTACAAAATAAATCTTGAACTTGAAACTCTAAACATAAAACTGCTTTAGATTTTAACCCAAAAGTTTTAAACAAAAAAAAGTCTGTTGACTGTTGTCAGTTGTCTGTTGACTTTTATTATCTTTGTAAAAACAAAATTTCCGATAAAATGAAGATACTTCCTGTTGATAAGATAAGAGAAGCTGACGCTTATACGATAGAAAATGAACCTATTGATTCCATCGACTTGATGGAACGTGCGGCTTCTAAGGTCTATGAGTGGTTTATGAAACGCTGCAAGACTAAGGAAGTGAATGTTAAAATTTTCTGTGGTATCGGTAATAATGGAGGCGATGGTCTCGCTCTCGCGAGGATGTTATATTTTACAGGAATAATTCCAGAAGTGTTTATCGTACGTGTTTCAGACAAAATGAGCCGCGACTGCGAGATAAATTACAATCGCCTGAAAGACTGTAGAGACGTCACCCCTGTGGCGTCTGAATCGGAAATTCCTATGTACGAAATCTTTTCTGAAGACGATTTCCCGATAATAAAAGACAATGAAATTGTCATCGACGCTATTTTCGGTTCGGGCTTGAATAGAAATATCGAAGGCTTTGCAGCAGAACTGATTAAACATCTTAATGACAATAACGCCATACGAATCGCTATCGACATTCCGTCGGGGCTTTGGGAAAGTCACCAAGTCTCTGAGTCAGCAAGTCACCAAGTAGAGACGCAGAGTCTCAGAGACGTGGAGTCTCAAAGTCAAAGTCAGTGTCAAAGTCAACAGGTAGAGACGCATCAATTACACCATGAAAATAAACAATATGTAATTGATACGTCTAAAAAATACATCAGTCAACCGCAAATCTTTAAAGCCGATTATACATTAAGTTTCCAATTCCCAAAGCTTGCTTTCATGTTTCCGGAGAATGACGTTTACGTAGGACAATGGGAAGTTCTTGATATTGGATTACATAAGGATTTTATTGATAATGCCGAGACTTTGAATTTCTACACTACTGAAGACATGGCGATGCCGATATTGCGCAAGCGTACTAAGTTCTCGCATAAAGGCACTTACGGTCACGCTTTGTTGGTGGCGGGTTCTTCGGGTAAGACAGGTGCCGCTCTTCTCTCCGCAGAGGCGTGTCTCAGGACGGGTGTCGGACTTCTCACGGCTCATCTTCCGAAAGATGCTTTGCTTCCGATGCAGATCTATCTCCCCGAAGCGATGACGAGTATCGATAAGTCTGAAACGCATTGTACTGAAATTGAAGATATTTTGCCTTATACAGCAATAGGTGTCGGTCCGGGTTTAGGAAAAAATCCTGAGACGGCAATTCTGTTGAAGAAGATAATTCAAGAGGCGACGCAGCCTTTGGTGTTGGACGCCGATGCTCTGAATATAATCGCTGATAATCCGACCTGGATTTCATTCTTGCCTAACAATACTATTCTTACGCCGCATCCAAAGGAGTTTGAACGACTCTTTGGAAAGACAAATAACTCTTACGAGCGTCTTGAACTTCAGAGAAATATGTCTGTCACGCATAATATTATCATTGTGTTGAAAGGTGCGCATACTGCCATCACATTTCCTAATGGAACGTGTTTCTTTAACTCTACGGGAAATCCTGGAATGGCGACGGCTGGCAGCGGTGATGTTCTCACAGGAATGATATTATCGCTTCTCGCACAACGTTATTCTCCTGAAGAATCTGCCTTACTCGGCGTATATCTTCATGGAAAAGCCGGAGACAAAGCTGTAAAGGAAATAGGGGAGAACGCTATGATTGCGAGGGACATCATTAAATCAATTAGGAATTGACAATTTAAAGATAGTAGAGATGTGTCAATTACACCACTGAAAATAAACACGATGTAATTGATGCGTCTGAAATGAAATGAAAGTTGAAAATTGAAAATTATGGTAGAGAATACGTTACATATTACACCGATGAAAAATAAATAATATGTAATTGGTGCGCCTGAAAAATTAACAATTAATATAGAATATCAAACATCATAAAAAATAAATTGGAAATATTCAGATGGCAATTAGTGGACGAAGTCTGTTGTCCGTTGACTGTTGTCTGTTGACTTAAAAATTAAAAATCATGTTACCAAAAGCGTTATCACAAAGATTAGTTAAAAGTGAAGACCTCAATCACCACAAGACATTCTTCGCAGGAAGATGCGCTGAGTGGTTCGTAGAAACATCATTTATCGCTGTTGCAGAATATATCAATCCTCAGCATATTGTGTGTCTGAAAGTTCACGGATTGGAGTTCCTACATCCAATCTATGCTGGCGACGCTCTTTCTTTTGAAAGTACTGTAATCGCCAACGGAAGAAGCACATTGACAGTTTATACCAAAGTCACTTGTAATAAGACTCCGGAAAGAATTTTCTGTGACGGTTTCGCTACTTTCGTACACGTCAATGACGACACTGTGCCGCAACCTCACGGAATTGTCATCACTCCAACAACAGAAGAAGAAGCGAGATTACAAGAAGAAGCGAAGGCTCTCGTTTTGAAATCGAAAGAAAAGAAATGATATTTTAGCTATCAGTTATCAGTCTTCAGCTATCAGTGCTGATGGCTGACAGCTGACGGCTGACAGCTAAATATTTTTTCTTTTGTAAAACATTTTTAAAATTATGTCGTTAATTTTTAGCTATCAGTTATCAGTCTTCAGCTATCAGTGCTGATGGCTGACAGCTGACGGCTGACAGCTAAAATAAATAACTATGGTAAAAACAACAATTCTTTGGGCTGATGATGAGATAGAACTTCTCAGACCGCATATTATGTTTCTTGAAAAGAAAGGTTATGAAGTGGTTACGACCAACAATGGCAGCGAAGCCATCGACTTGGTTCGTGAGCGTCATTTCGATATAGTTTTCTTAGATGAGCAGATGCCCGGCATTTCCGGCGTTGAGACTTTGGAAAGAATTAAGATAGAGTTTCCGAATCTTCCTATCGTGATGATTACCAAGAGTGAGGAAGAGAGTATCATGGAAGATGCCATCGGAAGTAAGATAGCGGATTATTTGATAAAACCTGTAAATCCGAACCAGATTCTGCTTTCCTTGAAGAGAAACCTCGAACAGAAACAGCTCGTCGATGAGAAATCGACTTCTAAATATCAACAGGAATTTCGTAAGATCGGAATGGAGATAAACAACAATCTTAAATATAATGAATGGATTGATGTTTATAAAAACCTTACACGATGGGAGTTGGAGTTACAAAAATCTAACGACGAAGGCATAAAGGAAATCCTCTCTATGCAGAAGATGGAAGCCGATAATCTATTCTCTCGTTACGTTGAGCGTAATTATGTGGATTGGGTTCAGCCTAACAATGATGATAAACCAACTCTTTCTCATACTTTGATTAGAGATAAAGTCATTCCTCGTCTTGATGAAAGCGACAAACCTTTGTTTTTCATTCTTATAGATAACCTTCGCTACGACCAGTGGAAGTCGATACAGACTTTGTTGGAACCTTATTTCCGCACTGAAAATGATGATATTTACTATAGTATTCTTCCAACAACGACACAATATGCACGTAACTCCATCTTTGCGGGTCTGATGCCTTTAGAAATTAAAAAACGTTTCCCTAAATATTGGACTGATGAAGAAGACGAAGGTACTAAGAATCAATATGAAGGTGAGTTACTCGGTGAACAGTTAAGACGTTTTGGAAAGAATATAAAATATTCGTATAACAAAGTTCTTAATCTCGCAGCAGGAAAGAAACTCGCTGAGCAGATGTCTAATCTGATGCAGAATAAACTCAATGTGATTGTCTATAACTTCGTCGATATGTTGTCGCATGCTCGTACAGAGATGGAGATAATCAGGGAGTTGGCTGCCGATGAAGAGGCTTATCGCTCGTTGATGCTTTCATGGTTTGAGCATTCTTCTTTGTTCGACATCATGAAATTTATCTCTCAGAAAAAATGTAATGTAATCGTAACAACCGACCATGGTTCTGTCTGGGTGAAAGACGCGGTTAAGATTTTGGGTGATAAGGCGGTAAATACTAATCTTCGTTATAAATACGGTAAGAGCTTGAAATATAATGCTAAAGAAGTCTTTGAAATCCGTGACCCGGAAAAGATCTTCTTGCCGAGAATAAATGTAAGCACGAGTTATGTCTTCTGTCGCTCAAACGACTTCTTCGCTTATCCTAACAACTACAATTATTACGTCAATTATTATAAAAACACATTCCAACATGGCGGTATCTCTATGAACGAGATGTTGATACCTGTTGCCTTCCTTACAAGCAAATAATTTATAATATGCAAGATACAATATTTGAAATCAATAATATAGAAGAATTGTCGCAGGTCTCTGACTTGCTCATTAGCTGGCGCGATAAATCCAATATAATCGCTTTTTACGGAAATATGGGAGCCGGCAAGACTACTTTGATAAAAAATCTATGTGCGAAATTAGGCGTACAAGATGAAGTCAACAGTCCGACTTTCGCTTTGGTCAATGAATATCAAACGGATACCTTCGATTCGATTTTCCATTTCGATTTCTACAGAATAAAAAGTTTGGAAGAAGTTTTTGATATTGGTTACGAAGATTATTTCTATGGTGGCAGTCTTTGCCTTTTAGAATGGCCAGAACTTATTGATCCTCTGATGCCTGAACATTTTATTAAAGTAGAGATAACATTAGGAAATACGGATACAAGCAGAAAAATAAAATGCTCGATGATATAACAGCATTTTTTTGAAAATTTAGCTGTAATTATCTTGATAAATAAATATAAAAGACTTATCTTTGTCGATAAAATATTGTAACGATGAAGAAGGTCTTTTTTATTTCTATAATTTTGTTTTTGATGAATGTCAATCTCTTATCTAAAAGTGTTGATGTTCAAACAGCAAAGTCGTTGGGAACATTGTTCTTGAAGAATAATACGAATCTAAAAAACATAGATTTGGATTTAGCATACACGTCGTCGACACATAAAGGCGAGATTGCTTTCTATGTGTTTACCAACAAAGGCAAGGGCTTCGTAATAGTTTCTGCTGATGACAGAATGCGGCCTGTTTTAGGATATTCTGGTGATAATGTATTTAATAGCAATAATATAAATCCTAATCTGAATACTTTCTTCTGCAATTATGTGTCGACTTACGAATATGTCGTCGACAATGATTTGGAAAGAACAGAAGCTGCTAAAAAAGATTGGGAATGTTTGAAAAATACAGGAAAACTTTCTTTTAACAGAACAGATAACTTCGTTAAACCTTTAGTCACGACAACATGGAATCAATCTGATCTATATAATTCGATGTGTCCGGAAGATCCTGCTGGATATGGCGGGCATGTAAAGTCGGGTTGTGTCGCAAACGCTATGGCTCAGATAATGAATTACTGGGAATGGCCACAGGTAGGAGAAGGCTCTTATTCTTTTCAAAGTGATTACGGTGTCTTGGACGTTGACTTCGGGAATACAAATTATTGTTACGAACTTATGCCCGAATTTTTGGATTATACTTCGATACAGCCAGAAATTGATGCGGTGGCCTTGTTGCAATATCATGCAGGCGTTAGCGTAGATATGATGTATGGTCCGAATGCGAGCGGAGCTTATTCGTATCATGTCCCCATTGCGATGTTGTATTGCTTCCGTTATGAATGTGATTTGTACACAACATACTTAGTTAACTTAGATGGTGGCATTGTAGAATGGGAAAATTTGTTGCGTGAGAGTTTTGATAGGGGAGAGCCGCTCTATTATGCAGCATTTGGTTCTGATGGCGCCCATGCTTTCGTGTGTTCTGGCTACGATGATAATAACTTGTTCCATTTCAATTGGGGATGGCAGGGATTCGATAATGGCTATTACGCTATAGATAATTTTTATCTTACATATCACGATTTCCCATACGGTCATGAAGTGATTTTTAACTTACGCCCAAAAAGTAATTACTATAACCAACCAAAACCTGTTGAGAATGTTGTGATTGAAGTTAATGATGAAACTCTGTTGAATACAATTTCTTTCGATGCGCCAACACAAAAACTTAATGATGACGCACTCTCAAGGATTGATTCTATAATAATACTGCGTAATACAGAGCATTTGTTTACATTTAATAATCCAACCCCAGGTGAGACATTGTATTATGAAGATCAATTGGATAAGAATGGAGTGAATTATTATTGTGTTTACCCTATGGTTAATGGTTTGAAAGGTAAGGCTGTCATCGATACTGTCGTGACCGGTCCGCTTTGTGAACTAAGATTCAATCTATACGACTCTGATGATGACGGCTGGCTTTCGCCTTCTATCTCAGTATTAGATTCTCGAGGCATTGTCGTGAAAAGAATAGGTTTAGAAAATGGTTCGTTTGATACTATTACGGTATCTGTCCCTGATAATGACACGCTTACGTTCTTCTGGAATTATGTCAATGCTGCATATTCTGACGAAGATGATGAATGTTCTTTTGAAATTTATGATAAAGATATAATGATATATCAGTCGGAAGACAAACCTCAAGTTGGTGAGTTATTTAATTATTATGTTGATTGCGAACATATAAATGTTGCAGAGAATAGCATGGATAATGAAATCCATATATATCCGAATCCTGTTGGAGACAATATCTTCTTCTCAGGATATAAGATTAAGAATATAGTGATTTATAATTCATTAGGACAGGAAATTTGTAATGAGACAATTGCTGATAATAAATTTAACGTAAGTTTCTTGAAAGAAGGATTATATCTTGTGAAGTTACAGGATGAAGATTCTAATGTTGTTGTCAGAAAATTTATTAAGAAATAATATTTTAGGTTATAAAAATAACGCTATGAAAAAGATAGTTTTTGTAGGAAGCGGTGCTATTGCGACAGCCATAGGCAATGTTTTAGCAAGAAAAGGAATGTATGATGTTACTTTGCTTTCTATTGAAGAAGAAGTAGTGGAGTCTATTAACAACCAGAGACTTAATATAACGTATTTCCCTAATGTGAAATTGTCGAGAACTCTTAAGGCTTCCTCAGATATAAATATACTGAGCGATGCTGATGTGATCTTTATGGCAATACCATCGACTGCAGTGGTTGACTATTTGTTTGAGAATAAGAAATATTTGAATCCAAGAGCTATTATAGTAAATCTTGCTAAAGGTTTCGGAAAAGATGACAAACTTATTCCTGATTGTGTGAAGCATTTTCTTGTAAATCCTATACTTACGATGAAAGGACCTTCTTTCGCACGTGAAATTATCAACCGTCAGGAAACAGGATTTACTCTCGCCTCATATACTAGTGAGTATTTTAATGAAGTTGCGGATCTCTTCGAAAATACAAATATCTATTTCGATTACTCAAATGACATGAACGGAGTGGAATATGCGAGTATCTTGAAAAATATCTATGCAATCATCATCGGAATGCTTGACGCTAACTACGATTCCGCTAATATGAGGTCGTTAATTATAACTAAGGCAATCAATGAGATGCGTAGTCTCCTTATCAATTTCGGAGGTAAGGATATAACCATGTTCAATTATTGCGGCTTCGGCGATTTCTCTCTTACAGCTCTCAATGACATGAGCCGTAACAGAACTCTTGGACTTCTCATAGGCAAAGGCTTCTTTAATAGTGGAATATCTGAGAAAGTCGTGTTAGAAGGACGTATCGCTGTTGATGTCTTCTATCAGAAAGTTCAAGATAGCCACATTGATATAAACGCCTATCCTCTCATGTCGGAACTCTATCATGTCTTTAATGACAATGATTATCCAACAAAGAAGTTCGTTAAAAATATCTTAAATAAAATTAAGTAATTTTCAATTTTCAACTTTCAACTTTCAATTGAAATAATGGGTATCGTTGTTCGTCAGAGTATTAAAGGTACGATAATGAATTATTTAGGTGTGTTGGTGGGTTTCGTCACAACATTCTTTATCGTTACTAAATATCTTACGACGGAAGAAGTTGGTTTGACACGTGTACTTGTTGATGCATCTATATTGTTATCAAGTCTCGCACAACTTGGAACGAGCACTTCTGCGATGCGCTATTATCCTCATTTTAAAGATGAAAAAGAAAAAGATCACGGATTCTTCGGTTGGTCGGTGATAATTCCTTTAGTGGGTTTTGTTTTTTTTACAATATTATTCCTCGTCTTTAAAAAACCGATAGAGAATTACTTTTCACAAAACTCAGAACTCTTCGTAAGTTACATCTACTTCGTCATACCGATGGCGTTTTTTATGATGTATCTTCTTGTCTTTGAAACGAATTCAAATCTCTTAATGCGTATTGTGATTCCTAAATTCATTCGTGAAGTTGGAATACGTCTTATGACATTGGCGGTTTATCTTCTTTATGCTTTCGATATTCTTAATCTTGATGGAATGGTGATAGCATTGTGTGCTACTTATGGAATCGCTACAATTCTTAATATTATTTATCTATTCTCACTAAAAAGAATTTCGTTTAAGATACAACCTTCATACGTCTCAAAATGGTTGCGTAAGGATTTCATATTCTATACTTTGTTTTTAATTGCAACCTCGTTGGCAGGTAATCTTATTCCAGTTCTAAATACGTTTTTTGTATCGGGAAAACTCGGACTTGCAGTAGCCGGCATAAATACGATTGCAGTTTATGTCGCAAGTATGGTTGAAATCCCTTATCGTTCCTTGGCTGCAATTTCTCGTCCGCAGATCTCTCAAGGCATGAAAGATAATGATATGCCGACAGTTAATGATTTGGTTAAGAATGTTTCTTTACATCAGTTTCTGGCTTCAACATTTATATTTTTCTTAATTTGGATTAACATTGATTTGTTGTATACTTTAATTCCAAACGGAAACATTTATAATGAAGCGATGATGGTGGTATTCATACTGTCAATCGTAAAAATTATTAACACTTCGTTAAATGTTGGCGCAACAGTATTAAGTTACTCTAGATATTATTATTACTCACTTCTTTTTACGGTAATACTCACAGTAACTGCCATTTATATGAATATTAAATTGATACCTATATGGGGAATGAATGGAGCAGCTTTGGCATCACTTGCTTCCTATATCGTCTATTATTTATTTTTATTAACATTTGTAAATGTGAAGGTGAAAGTGAATCCGCTTTCTATGAGAGAATTGTATACTTTCTTAATAATTTTTATGTTATTTATTATTGATTATTTGTTCCAGAAATATATATCTAAATATTTGATTTCATTATTTAGTGTTGAATTATTAGGACAAATCCTGGATTCTGTCGTAAGAACATCGCTGTTCTCGATATTAGGAATCGTAACTATATATAAATTTAAGATATCAAAACAAGTTAATGATATAATAGATAAGTTTTTATCATTGATAAAATTGAAAAAATAATAATATGAAAATAATAATAGTAGGACCGGCACACCCGTATAGGGGAGGAATTGCAGCTTTTACCGACCGATTGGCGACTGAGTTTGTTGCTGAAAATGTTGATATAGAATTATATACTTTTACCTTGCAATATCCTTCCTTCCTTTTTCCTGGTAAGACGCAATATTCAGACGCTCCGTCTCCTGAAAGAATTAAGATTTACAGAAAGATAAATTCCATCAATCCTTTAACATGGATTAAAACTGCAAAAGAGATAAAAACCAAGAATCCTGATATTGTGATATTTGCATATTGGATGTCTTTTTTTGCTCCTTGTTATGCGAAGATGGCAAAGATTATTAAAAAAAATAAACATACTCGTTGCATTGGATTGGTTCACAATATGATGCCACATGAGAAATCTATGATAGACAAAATGTTCTCGCCTCGCTTCGTGAAATCTATGGATGCTTTTGCAGCTCTCTCTAAATCTGTTTTACAAGATATCTCTTATTTGGATAAAGGTGACAAACCAAAACGCTTCTCTCCGCATCCTCTTTACGACCATTACGGTGATAAGGAAGATAAACTGATGGCAATGAGTAGTTTATATCTTGATACAAATTATAACTATATTCTTTTCTTCGGTTTGATACGCGAATATAAAGGTCTCGACTTACTTTTAAAAGCAATGGCTGACAAGCGTATCGATAATTATCCTTTGAAACTTGTTGTTGCCGGAGAATTCTACGAAAAGAAAGAACCTTATTTGCAAATGATTGATGAACTTGATATTAAGGATAAAGTCATAATTTGTGACAAATATATTCCAGATGAGGAAGTTAAGAATTTCTTTAACCTTGCCGATATGGTCGTACAACCTTATAAGTCTGCTACACAAAGTGGTGTTACTCAAGTTGCATATCATTTCGAAAAACCAATGCTTGTTACTGATGTTGGTGGGTTGAGAGAAATAGTTCCTGATGGAAAAGTAGGTTATGTTGTTGAACCTCAACCTGTAAAAATTGCCGATGCTATATGTGACTTCTATGATAATGATAGGGAAGAGTTCTTTGAGAATAATATTATAGAAGAGAAGAAGAAATATGAATGGTCGAAGATGACGACTGCAATAATGGAATTATATAAAGAAGTTAATTAATATTTTTTATGAAAAAACTGATTTCTCTTCTGACTAAGATATTCCCTCGTCAAGTCTTAATAAAATTTAGTTATTTGTTCAGTGTTTTGATAAGACCATTCTATTGGGGAAATAAGGTAGAATGTCCGGTGTGCGGAAAACATTTTCGTAAGTTCTTACCTTACGGTTATGGAAAGGCTATGGATAATCGCTTATGTCCTAATTGCTTATCGTTAGAACGTCATCGTTTGTTGTGGCTATATCTCAAAGAAAAAACAACTTTCTTTAATGATAATTTAAAGGTGTTGCACTTTGCACCTGAGCAGCCATTCTTAAAAAGATTTAAGTCGTTGAAGAATCTTGATTATACAACAGCAGACTTGGATTCACCAATTGCTGATTTACATATAGATGTTACGAACATAAATCTTCCGGATAACACTTATGACGTGGTTATATGTAATCATGTTTTGGAACATGTTGATAATGTTGGTAAAGCATTTTCTGAAATTAAAAGAATTCTGAAACCTGAAGGTTGGGCAATATTGTTGGTGCCAATAAATCCTAATGTTGATACTTTTGAAGATCCTTCAGTTACAGACCCAAAAGAACGTCAACGTCTCTTCGGACAATATGATCATGTAAGACAATTTGGTCGTGACTATGCCGATGTCTTGAGAAAAGCAGGATTTAAAGTAGATGCTGATAAGTTATATTTTGAAATTACAGAAAATCAGCGTCAAAGTATGCAACTGGCTCGTCCTGGTGAGGAACTGGTTTATAGAGTGATTAAATCTTGATGTTAATAATTATTATGAGACATAAAATCTTAAATATAACTAAGAAATCATTCTTGTTGTTGCTGGTAACGATGGGGGTGGTTTTTACATTAATGATTGTGCTTGCATTTACTTCGGTGCCTTTTTATATGCATTTCAATCTTGGAAAAAATCCTGACGGAATAGAAATCACAGAAGATTTTAAACCAGAGTATATTGTGATGTTTGGTGGAGCGGGAATGCCATCGCCTGACAATTTAATGCGACTTTATCATACTTCTTCTTGGGCTCGTTATTATGATGTGCCTGTAATTTTAGTTCATCCGGAAGATTCTGTTTGTCAGAGCGAAATGACAAGAATACTTCGTCAAGATGGTGTTGGTAAGATATCATATATGACTTTGGGAACTAATACCAGATCACAAACTTTGGAATTAAAAGATTCTTATTCGGAACTCCTTGATGTGCCGATGCTTGTAGTTACGTCAACAGAACATGTAAGACGTACAGTAAAATGTTTGAATAAAGTAGGTTTTAGTAATGTGATAGGAATGCCTGCACAAGAAGCAACCGTTGATTTTAATCTTTCTCTTGAAAATCAGAAATTGGGTGGCAATAGGTTGCCATCTGTTGAAAACACGAATATCCGCTATACATTCTATAATTATCTTAAATTGGAGATAATTTGCATAAGAGAGTATATTGCTCTGACTTATTATAGGTTAAAGAATTGGATTTGAATTACTTGTATAACTCAGGGTGAATTTCTCTGAATTTGTTCTCATAATCCCAGAATCTCTTGATTGTTTTTTTAGTCCAATCAAAACGTAATTCTTCTTTTTCAGCTTCTGTTAAATGCCAGTTAATGTCGCTATTGTGTAAACGTTGCATCAAGGTGTACATCATCAATGCTGCAGATACACTGATGTTATAACTCTCAGTAAATCCGAACATTGGGATTTTTACATACATATCGGCATGTTCTAATGCGTAATCGCTTAAACCTGTTTTTTCTGTTCCGAAGACAATGGCGACAGGTTCATCCAAAGGCAACTCATCTGGAGTGTAGTCGTCTTGATGAGGACATGTTGCAACAATCTTATATCCTTTTTTATGAAGAGCGTCAAAAGCTTCCGGTGTATTGAAATCATGTTCGTTATACTTTTTCAAATCAAGCCATTTGATGCTGCCAACAACAATATCCGGGTTTACATTATAAACCCAACGATTTTCAATGACATGAATGTCTTGGATTCCATTAATGTCACAACTTCTTAAAACTGCACTTGCATTGTGCGATTGATATATATCTTCTAAAACTACAGTCACATGACGTGTTCTGTAATTAAGAACCTCTTCAAAACGTTTCTTTCTCTCTTCGGTTGTAAACTGTTGAAGAAACTTGAATAATTCTATATCTTTTTCTGTCATATTATTTTATTAGTTTAAAGTTCAAGGTTTATAGTTTAAAGTAGTTTTAAAGTCGTTAGTTTTAACTTTTAAAGTTTATTAATCCAACCTTAAACCTTAAGCATTAAACCTTAAACCAAATTATTTTTTATTGTCAATTGTAAACTGTTAATTGTTAATTAATAAAGCTCTTCCCACCATTCATCGTTTCCTTTCAAATGTTTCTCCCACCAAGCCATGATGGTCTTGTGCCATTTGATACGTTTTTTATAGTCGACGATATGGTGATCTTGTCCTTCAATTTGAACGAGTTCACATTCTTTACCAAGGAGTTTCAGTGCTGTGTATAGTTGGATACTTTCACCTACGGGGACGTTAGTGTCGGCACTTCCGTGAAGGAGTAGGAGAGGAGTGTTAACTTTATCAGCATTGAACAGCGCGCTTTGTCCTACATACATTTTCTGGTTGTCCCATGGGAATGTGCCGGCAGCTGCAACGGTATTGTATCCCCAACCCCAGTAACCTTCGCCCCAATATGATGAGATGGAACTGATGCCTGCATGTGAAATTGCTGCTGCGAAAATATCCGTACGTGTTGTGAGAAGTTCTGTCATGAAACCTCCGTATGAAGCACCCATGCAACCTATATGTTCTGCATCAACGAAATCATGATCTTTGATGAAACTCTTTGTCGCGCCAATGATTTCATCTGCTACTGTGATACCCCAGTTATTTACGTGGCGTGCGGCAAATTCTTGTCCGTAACCTGTTGATCCAGATGGGATGATGACGTAAACTACATAACCGTTGGCAGCGAAATAATTCTTAGGATATAATCCTCTTATGTGTCTACCTGTCGGACTTGTTCCTCCGTAATAATAGACGATCATCGGATATTTCTTGCTGCTGTCAAAATTTGGAGGCAAATAGTAGAAACCGTCGACAACGACGCCTTTGCTTGTCTTGTATGTGTAATCGAAATAGTTTCCGAATTCGAAGTCATTGAATAATTCTTCTTCAGGACTGTTTTTGATGATTATTTCATTACTTTCTATATCAATAATAAAACCTCTTTCAGGTGACTGTATGCCGCTTCCGTAATATGCTAAGAGAGAACTATTTCTTGCCTTGCTGATATTGAAGACATTATCTAATTCAGTTTCTATTTCCTCAAATATATCTATATTAATATCATAGACGTAGATGTTGTTATATGACTTTTCTTCGACCAACATATAAATCTTATTGTCGTTGTCGCACCAAGTAACTCTCTCGATATTAGGGTCAAAATCTTTACTGATGCATTTTGCAGTCTTTGTTTCTATATCGAAGAGATATGCTTCTGTGTCATAGTCGTTGGCAATCATTTTCTTAGGAAGATTTCTTCCTGCTCCGTCAAACATTGCAGCAGAACCTGTTACTAATAATGATTTTCCATCAGGTGAATATTGAGCAGAACCTCCGAAAGAGTCGTTCCATAATGTGTCTACGGTGAAGTCTTTCAAATTGATTTCCATCATTATCTGTTTCGAATAAGGACGTACTTCGTAATCTCTGGTAGATTGACTTACAATGATTTTACTTCCATCGCTGTTTATGTCATGTAAAGAAGTGCTTAAATTACCTGCTGTAAGTTGTGTGTGAATTCCTGTTAAGACATCGTAATGATAGAGGTTGGTTTGGTTGCGCCATGATGGCCATCTGTCTTCCATGCCATCGAGACGATGGACGCCGTCTTTACTTTTTTCACCTTTTATATTAATACCATAAATTATTGTATTTCCATCGTTGGAAATGTCGTAATAATTCATGTCTTTCGATGCCTCCATCAATAACGTAATCTCGCCATTTTCGATTGACTGCATATAAATCTGAGATTTACCATCATTGTTTTTTCTGTAATAGACGGCATTTTCTGTCGGGTGGAAACTTACGCCTCCTAAACTGTTGTGTTTTGTTGTCAAGATAATCTTGTTACTTTCTATATCGACGATGTCCGACCAACTATATGATTTTCCTTCAGGAGTGACAGTCTCTCTGTATGAATATTTTACATATTTTCCGTTAGGAGATACAGATATGCCGGCGAAACGGATTCCGTGCATAACTGTTGTGAGGTCCATGTTTTTGGTTGGGTCGATGCTCCATGTGAGAGTGTTGATACTATCACATCCGAATTCAAATTTAAAATTCCAGTCGCAAGAATCTTTTTTGAGATATAAAGATTTAACCAAAATGTCGTGTTTCCCCATTTCCAACTTTAAGGTTTTGTCTTTTGTGTTGGTTTTGCAGAAATCGTTATTGGTGATGATCTTTTCTCCGTCAAGGTAAAGTTCGTATGGAGAACTTGATTCGGTTTTGAATTTAACTTCTTGATATTGCGAATTCTCCAAATAACCGGCAAGGAATGTATAAGCATATTGCTCATTATTAATATTACCGGTACTTGGCATTTCATTGGTTTTGTTCCAGACAGGAGATTGTGGCGTGTCGAATAATTTTCTGTCGATGGCAGCTCTCTGAACGTTTGGAGTTTTTATTATTTCAAAAAAGTCGGTGGCTTTAAAAGTCTTGCCGGCAATGTTCGCTCCAACGTTTAACATTGGATTATTGAGAATTTGTACGTCGGTGCTTAGCCATATCTCGGCATTATTATATGAAAAATTTTCGTTCTCTTGAGCGTTAACTATGCCGAATGATGTTAAAAAAATCAATAAAAGCGTTGAAAATGTGTATTTTTTCATTGTTAAATCTTTTTAAAAATATTTGAGCAAATATATTTATTTTTTTTGTTGTTTTTTCAGTAAAAAAAACTAAATTTGCACTCCGAAAAAAATCTATTGATATGGCAAAACAAAACGTAAAGAATGAAGGTGACGAACGCCTCGAATCGATTGAATCAACATTAAGTAACGTAGAACTTTTTATAGAAAAGAATCAGAAAGCTGTACTGATAGTGCTCTCAGTACTTATAGTAGCAGTCTTGGCTTTCTTTGGAGTTAAGAAGTTTTATCTTGAACCACGTGAAGCAAATGCACAATCAGCAATATTCCACGCTGAGCAATATTTTGAAAATGATAACTTTGAAACAGCTCTCAATGGTGATGGCAACTACTTAGGATTCGTTGATGTTATCAATGAATTTGGTGGCACAAAAACTGCAAACTTGGCAAAATATTATGCTGGTATTTGTTATCTCAATACTGGTGATTATAACAACGCAATCTCTTATCTTAAAGGATTTAATGGCAAAGACGTTATGTTAACATCTATGGCATTAGGTGCTATGGGCGATGCAAACATGGAACTCGGCAATCTCGCTGAAGCAGCAAAATGCTATGAAAGTGCAGCAATAAAATCAGCTAACGCTTTTACATCTCCAATGTATTTGCTCAGAGCAGGTATGGCTTACGAAATGGCAGGTAATTACCAAAAAGCTATTGATATGTATAAAACAATCAAGGCTGAATATCCAACAAGCAATGAAGGCTTCAGCATTGAAAAATATATCGCTAGAGCACAATCTGAAATGAAATAAATAAGAAGAGTTTTTCATAATTTGAAGACCCGATTTCTGTGAAGAATCGGGTTTTTTATTAGAATTTGTTTGTCAATGAAAAAAGCAACAGAATTAGAAGAAAAACCAAAATTGTTTGTTGGCAATTACCTGAAACTATGGATTGCCAATTTTATGTTATATTTCTCCTTTTATTTTGTAACACCATTGTTACCCCTTTATTTAAGAGATGTCTTCTATGCTGACAAGGCCATGATTGGTTTGGTGTTGAGTGGTTATAGCGTGGCAGCACTTGCTATAAGAATATTTAGCGGATATATAGTCGACAGATTTTCAAGGAAAAAAGTCCTTTTGTTGGGTTATGCAGCATTTGCATTATTCTTTGTTGGTTATTATATCACCGGTTCTATAATTCTGTTTGCCGTGATAAGAACGTTGCACGGCGCACCTTTCGGACTTACTTCAGTTTCCAGCAGTACTGTGGCTATCGATGTATTGCCTTCACAAAGAAGAGGAGAAGGTGTTGGCTACTGGGGACTAAGCAATAATTTTGCGATGGCGTTAAGTCCGGTATTAAGTTTATGGATGTATACACATTATAATAATTATAATATACTTTTTACTGTTTCTCTTCTTTTTGCGTTGACAGGACTTTTGATCAACTCTACTGTAGAATGTAAATATCGTCCGCCCGTTACTGAGAAAAAGAAGATGTCGTTAGATAGGTTTCTTTTGATAAAAGGTTGGAGTCAAGGTATATGTGTGGCTTTGGTGGCTCTGGCATATGGAATTCTGGCAACGTATGTGGCTATTTATAGTCAGGATGTCTTGAATATTACTACAGGTACAGGGACGTTTTTCATGCTTTTTGCCGTTGGTTTAATATTGTCGCGTGTGGTCGGTGTTCGTTCTCTGAGTTATGGACATGTCATAAGAAACGCGACATATGGACTCGCTTTCGTCTTTGTCGGTTATACTATGTTTGCTTGTTGGCAAAACTTATACGGATATTATATTTCTGCAATCGTGATTGGTTTTGGACAAGGAAGTATGTATCCTGCAATCCAAACAATGTTCTTGAATATGGCTTCACACGAACAAAGAGGTACTGCAAATTCCACGATATTAACAAGTTGGGATTTGGGTATTGGATTGGGAATTATTGGAGGCGGATATGTTGCAGAACATCTCGGTGGTTATGAAACGGCATTTTTGTTGTCGGCGGCAGTTGGTTTAATATCGTTTGTCTTTTTTGTGTTATATGCAAAAAATGAATATTTGAGAAATAAGTTGTAGACTTTTTTATATTTGCAAAAAAAAGAAATATTGATATGAGAATAGTTTATTTTGGTACGCCTGAATTTGCGTCATCGCAATTAGAAACAATAATATCAGCGGGTTATGAGGTTGCGGCTGTTGTTACGGTTCCAGATAAACCTGCTGGAAGAGGTAAGAAGATTCAAAGTTCCGACGTGAAGGAAACGGCATTGAAACATGGATTGCCGATAATGCAACCTGTGAGTCTGAGGTCACAAGATTTCATTGACGAATTAGCATCATATCATGCCGATCTTTTTGTCGTCGTCGCTTTCAGAATGTTGCCTGAAGTGGTGTGGAGCATGCCTCCATTAGGAACCTTCAATCTTCATGCATCATTGTTGCCCCAATACAGAGGCGCGGCTCCTATAAACCACGCTATCATCAACGGAGAGAAAGAGACCGGTCTTACGACATTCCTCCTCGATAAGGAGATTGATACTGGCGAAATCATATTACAGGAGAAAGTCGTTATTGAAGAAAAGGAAACAGCGGGAACTCTACACGACAAACTGATGATCTTAGGTAATAAGGTAGTTGTTGATACAATAAAGATGATAGAAGAGGGAAGACTGCATTCACAATCACAAGAGTCTATTATTCAGAGAGACAACATACAGCTGAAACCTGCGCCTAAAATATTTAAAGAAGATTGTAAGATCGACTGGACAAAAGATGCTAAGTCTGTTTATAATTTTATCAGAGGTTTGTCGCCTTATCCTGCTGCACATACTAAATTGCTTTGTGAAAACGGTGATACAATCGACATGAAAATATATGAGGTGGCTTTAGAGGAAAGAAATTCAGACCGATATGAATTATACCAGGTGATTACGGACGGTAAGTCATATCTGAAAGTAGTCTTAAAAAATTTTTACATTTCAATAAATTATTTGCAACAAGCTGGTAAGAAAGCAATGCCTGTAGCAGACTTTTTAAGGGGCGCAAGAATCAATGGAAAATTGAAAGTAGAAAATTGAAAATTTAAAATTATTGACATTATTATGATATTTTTTATTTCATAATACATAATTTATAATGCATAAACATATTTAGACGTCAAATTTTGGCGTCTTTTTTTATTGATTTTATACAAAATAATATGATATATTTTTAAAATAATTTAAGATGATTAATAATAAAACTTTTAATAAATACTAGTATTTTCATAAATGCGGAATAAATCCGTATGTCGTTAAAAATAAAAAAACTAAAAAAAATAAAAAAAAATTTGTTTTTTTATTAATAAATATTTAGATTTGTATGCGTAATGATTAAGTAATTGTTTAATAATCTATTAAATTAAAATAATATGAATAAAGCAGAATTAGTAAGCATAATGGCAGAAAAAGCCGGCATGACAAAAGTAGATGCAAAAAAAGCTCTTGAAGCATTCATGGACGCTTCAATGGAAGCTTTACAAAATGGCGACCGGATAGCATTAGTAGGATTCGGAACATTCTCAACAAGCACCCGTCCTGCAAGAAAAGGACGTAACCCAAAAACAGGCGCTGCAATTACAATAGCAGAAAAGAAAGTTGTAAAATTTAAAGCTGGTGCAGAACTTATGAAATAATTCATAATGCATAATTGAAGTGGTGTCATTAACAAATGACGCCACTTTTTTATTCTATTTCAATTTGAGCGTTTCTCCGTCTTTAACAATAATCCCATTATCAATCATCCATTTTATTGTGTTAATAACTTTCTCTTCATGGTGATTGTTAACATATTTTAATATCTCATAAATATTGTTGTCACATTCTCGTAGTTCACTGACGATAACTTCACTGATGGTTTGATATTCGTTGTCGTTGATATTCATCTTGTTTTTTGAAGAACATACGTCACATCTGCCGCAAGTCTTTTTGATGTTCTCGCCGAAATATCTTAAAAGCTGAACACTTCTACATTCATCGTTATTATTTACAAAGTTTATGACTGCATCAACGCGTTTGGTAGCATCGTTCTTCCTGTTTTTATAAACTTCATCGGAGAGTGTGAAGTATTTGATATCGAATCTCTCTGTAAGAAACAGAATCTGAGGTTTGTCGTTGCGAGGAATATATGTCAGAAGATTCATGCTGTCGAGGTTCTTCAGCTGACGTGTCACTTTGTCGACAGGAATATTCATTTTTAGCGATATATGTTCTTCTCTCGCATTGACGAAGTCGCTGAGTACACCTGGATAGTTTCTTAATAAAAATTTAATTATCGTATCATATTCCTTATACTCAATCTGGAAACGATATAAATCTTCTCTTCCTGCTTTGATATAGATTTTGGAAGGTGTGTTCAATGCTTCTGATGTGACGATGATACCTTCTCTCTCTATGAGTTTAATTGCGTTAAAGACTTCTAACAATGAGAAATTGTAATATTGTGAGAACTCGTTGATGTCGAAATCGTAGCTTTGATTTTCTCCTGCACCGATAGGAATCTGAAGATAATTGCATAATGCCTCATAAATGAGTTTTATCCTCGACAACTCCGGATACGAAGATTGAAGATTTTCTTTCAACTTATTGATGTCGGTATCAGCAACCAGCAAAAATGCCTCAGATGGTTTTAAGTCACGGCCGGCACGTCCTGCTTCTTGGAAATAAGCTTCAAGACTGTCAGGCAAATCTAAATGTACAACAAGACGTACATCCGGTTTGTCGATGCCCATGCCGAAAGCATTGGTGGCTACGATGACTTTTATCTTGCCGTCCATCCAAAGCTGTTGGCGGTAGTCGCGTGTCTTCGCGTCTAATCCTGCATGATAGAACGACGCGCTTATCCCGACCGACTGTAACCATTCGGCGATGACTTTGGTACGTTTACGGCTTCTGACATAAACGATGCCGCTGCCGGTGTTCATCTTGTTGAAAAGACGATACATCAGACCGTATTTGTCGGCTTCGTGAATTACGTTATAAGTCACGTTCTTACGTTCGTAACTCGTCTGAAACACATTATTCTTTTTAAATCCAAGTCGATATTGAATGTCTTCCACGACTTTAGGTGTCGCTGTGGCGGTAAGAGCCATTATAGGAGTATTCGGGATATATTGTCTTATCTCTGCAATCTTAAGATAAGGAGGACGGAAGTCGTAACCCCATTGCGAGATGCAGTGCGACTCATCGACGGCGAGAAGACATACTTTCATTTTTTTTAATGCCTCTACGAAGGCATCGGTCATGAGACGTTCGGGCGAGACGTAAAGAAACTTTAGCATCCCGAAGGCGGCTTGATTATAAGCCACTTCTATTTCATTATGATGCATCCCGGAGAATATCGCCGCTGCCGCTATGCCTATTTTCTTGAGGTGCATCACCTGGTCTTTCATCAAGGAGATGAGCGGAGTTATCACGATACAAACGCCGTCCATCGCCATAGCTGGAACTTGGAAACAAATCGACTTGCCGCCTCCAGTGGGAAGCAACGCCAAAGTGTCTTTCCCTTCAATGACAGAATCGACGATGTCTTCCTGTAACGGACGAAACGAAGGATAACCCCAAAATTGCTTCAATATGCCTCTCGTTAGCTCGCTCATAGATTTATAACTTCATTGCAAAAATAACTTATTTATAAAACCTTGTCAATGGTTTTTGTGATGAAAATAAAAGAAAAATACATTCCTTAACGAATATTAATTAAAAAAGTAAAATTTATTTAAAACTAATTAACAAAAGACTTTTTTTGCTACATTTGCCGAATCTTAGCTGAGAGTATCTGCAGATTTTTTGGGGAATTTCCATAAATCACTCGCAATAGTTTTTAACATGATTGTCAAATTAATTTAACGTGGAATTTGTAGATGTCCACTTTAGATTTAAATATAGATTATGAAGAAGTTATTATTAATATTATTCGTATTTATATCCTTAAATGTTTTCGGACAGATTAAGGTTAAAGAGAATTCTTTCCGTAAGATTGATGGTTTTGTCATGCTCGACAAATATGAACATACCGACATGAATAATGCTCCAATGGCGCTTATAAAAATTTCCACAGAGAATATCAATGCAGAGCAAAGACGTAAATTCACATTCAAAGGCAATTTAGCTACATTCTTCGATGTTCATTTCGAGCCCGGGGAAATTTATCTTTATGTCTCGGCAGCGGCAGCTACATTTATTGAGATAATTCATGACGATTACGGAAAAACAGAATTCACACTGCCGTACGACTTGTGCGACTTTTGCGGTTATGAGATGGTTATAGTCAGACCTAATGCCGATTATGATAACATGCCTCAAATTAATTATCTCGTCATCAATGCAGACCAAGATAACGCGGCTATCTACATCGATGGTAACTACGTCGGCGATAAGGAGGCTTCTCGTTCTTTTGAAATCGGTTCCAAACATACATGGAAAATAGACTGTAAATTATATCATTCCGAAAGCGGTGAGGTGACAATTACAAGCGGCGATGCTATTGAGATTTCCAAAACGCTTCGCCCCGCTTATGGATATATCAACGTGACAACAAACCCTGAAATGAACGCAGTGGTGTTTATCGACAACGAAAGAGTAGGTACTACTCCTTATAAATCTGATAAAATGCCAAGCGGAACATATTCTGTGAGAATAGTGAAGGAAATGTATGACGCCGTAGAGAACACTTTCATTATCGAAGATGGTGCGACTACGTTGGCGGAGATGAATCTGTCGGCTGATTTCATGAAGCTGACTGTTAAGGCCGACCCTGATTCCGACATCTACATAGATAGCGAATATAAAGGAAAGGGGGAATGGAACGGTGAGGTCTTGTTCGGAACCCATTATTTGGAGGCGAGAAAAGAAAACCATAAACCTGCGGTCATGAAAGTGGAAATCGATAAAAACTCAACAAACGAATTCGTGTTAGAAAACCCTCGACCGATAACCGGACATATTGATATAAACACCTCTCCAATGAAAGCCGATATATATTTAGACGGCAAACATTATGGAACTACACCTAAAGTGGTTTCCAATATAATAATAGGTGAACATAAACTTAAACTTGAGAAAGATGGCTATGTGGCTCTTGAGAAAGATATAGTCGTTGAAGAAGGCGAGATGCTATCGTTAAATGAGAAACTGTTGGAAGACGTGAAACAACAGCCAGCTAAACAAAAAGATGATAAGGTGAAATCTGTAGATGGAAAGACTGAAAGTGTTAACTTCCTGACATTGAATGCGGCTTATTCTGTTGCGCCTCAGATTTCTTTCGGATTTACCTACGGACAGGTGAAAAAGATAGGATGGTTTGTCAGCGCGATGACAGGCACCAGCTTCGAGGGATTTAACGTGAACGGCAAATCGTATGAGGAGGCGGCTCTTACAGGCGAGACGGCGAGTTCGCGTCTTTCAATAACCGGAGGTGTGGCGCTGAGGTTGGGAAACAGTCCTGTATATCTGAAGGCCGGAGCCGGTTATGGCATGAGAGTGAGAGCTTGCGAGACAATACACGGCGATTATGTTGAATATACCCCAGACACATACAAAGGATTGGAAATGACTGCGGGATTGCAATTCAATCTAAAAAAGATAACACTCGGTGTTGATGCCGTGACTACAAATTTCAAATATTTGGAACTCAAGTTAGGAGTAGGAATAAATTGGAATTGAAAATTGTAGAGACGCGTCAATGATTCCTGCAAAAAAATAAAAAATACATTGACACGTCTCAGAAATTGAAAATTGAAAATTGAAAGTTGAAAATTGAAAATTATAAAAAATTATTGGACAAAGTCTGTTGACTGTTGTCTGTTGTCCGTTGACATAAAAAAAGGAAAACCATGAAAAAGACATTATTGATATTAAGTGCTATATTTCTTTTCTTTGCCGGATGCAAGAAAGACGATGTTATAGAAGCAAGCAAGGTTGAGGTGAAAAACGAGGTGATAGAAGAAGGCTCGAATTATATTAAGATAAATGCGGAGTATGTCTATCCTGAGGAAATGGCGGCTGTTTCTCTGTATCTGTCGGAGCAGGAAAACATGAGCGATGCGAAGGTGTTTGAATGCAAGATGGAAGGAAAGACTTTCAGTGTAGAAGCCAATGGTTTGAAAGATAACAAGAAATATCATTATTGTTATGAGTTTGATAATGGATATGAGAAGAAAACTGTTTACGGCGAACAAAGGAGCTTTACTACATTGCAGAATATAGAACTTCCGACGGTGACGACAACCAACGTGAGCAATATCACCCAGACCACGGCGACATCAGGCGGCAACGTGACATCCGACGGCAACGCCGCAGTGACAGCGCGAGGCGTCTGCTGGAGCACCTCTCAAAATCCGACAATAAGCAACAGCCACACTACCGACGGCAACGGCACTGGCAGCTTCATATCGAGTATAACAGGCCTGACGGCAAATACCACCTATTACGTCAGAGCCTACGCCACCAACGAGAAGGGGACGAGTTACGGCGAACAGAGAAGCTTTAAGACATTAGATATTACCATGCCGAAAGTTACAACAAATGACGTTACAGATATAACAATAAATTCTGCTAAATGTGGCGGCAACGTGACATCCGACGGCGGAGCGAATGTGACAGCGCGAGGCGTCTGCTGGAGCACCTCTCAAAACCCGACAATAAATGACAACAAAACAAGTGATGGTAGCGGAACTGGAAGTTTTACATCCAACCTCATAAACCTTAACGCAAACACCACCTATTACGTCAGAGCATACGCCACCAACGAGAAAGGGACGAGCTACGGAGAGGAGAAGAGTTTTACGACAATACAAGTATTTGATGAAACGATTGACTCCAATGGGAATAGGATAATAACATTGTATGGAGATGTTGTTTTTACGATGATAGCCGTTGAAGGCGGCACTTTTAATATGGGAGCGCAATCTATTGACTCAAGCGGAACAAACTACGACAGCGATGCATTTAATGGAGAAAAACCCGTACATTCAGTGACGCTTTCAGACTATTACATAGGCGAGACAGAGGTGACACAGGAACTGTGGACGGCTGTGATGGGCAGCAACCCAAGTTGGTTATCAGGCAATCCTCAAAGACCAGTGGAGATGGTTTCATGGAACGACTGCCAGGAGTTTATAACAAGGTTAAATGAACTTACAGGCATGAACTTCCGTTTGCCTACAGAAGCTGAATGGGAGTATGCGGCGCGAGGAGGAAATGGATCTCAAGGTTATAAATACAGCGGCAGCAATACAATAAGAGATGTGGCTTGGTACAATGGTAACAGCCTTTCAGAAACACATAACGTAAAGACAAAATCGCCTAACGAACTCGGCATTTACGACATGAGCGGCAATGTGTTTGAATGGTGTGAGGACTGGTATGGAAACTATAGCAGCGGTTCTCAGACTAATCCGACGGGACCTTCGTCTGGCTCTTCCCGTGTGTACCGTGGCGGCAGCTGCTACAACCATGCGAGGAACTGTCGAGTGTCGGATCGTTCCGGCGACAATCCCGACTTCTGGACCGTCAACCTTGGTCTCCGCCTCTGCCTTTATCAGTAAACACATGAATCCGGAAATTGTCTTAAGCAAAAGAGCCGAGCGGCATTAAGGAGTTGAGCACGAGCGGAGCGGAGCGAAGAGAGAAGCGAGACGAAATAAATGCTGCGAGGAGTTTTTTTAAAATCTGAGAAACTGAAAATCTGAGAAACTGAAAATTTAAAATTGAAAATTGAAAGTTGAGAAATCTGTGAACAGCAGTGAAATTTGTGGTGGAATAAGTTAAGTCCCACGAATTGGCACGGATTAACACAGAAAGAATCCGTGAGCATCAGTGAGATTTGTGGGGTTTTGACACGTCTCATGCTAAGTCCCGTTAGGGACGACAGAAAATAGGCAGGTATGAAGAGCGGAGCTCGTAATGCCTGCCTAAAAATACAGACCGCGTTATCATCATATTTATCGTGTACACATTCAATATGTCCGTACAAATTTTATTATATCATTATCCCGCTGCGTTAGGGATTGGAGCGGCATCCTTTTGGAGCGTCAGCGGAAAAAGATATAGCGGAAAGCCCGACGGCGATAGCCGGAACGCCCAAAGTCAATTCATAATTCTTAATGCATAATTCATAATTATTAATCACTACTGTTCCGTTTAAATATAAAAACGTTCTTTGAAATAATTGTAATACAATAGATTATAGCTGTTTTTTGATTCTGCACTTTTGAAATTATATCTTTGTAAAAAAATTATAAGTTGCTATGAATCAAGGAAAATATATTTTTGCCCAGTTAGTTGATTTTTTGCCTAAAGCGCAATTTGATTACATCGTGAAAAAATACAACGCCAACAAAGGAATCCGTTCTTTCACTTATTGGAATCAGACGTTGATAATGCTGTTCGGGCAGCTCTCCGCTAGAGAAAGCATGCGTGACACGATTTCCTCTTTGGAACCGCATCGTCAGAAACACCATCATCTCGGCTTGGGCAATAGCGTCCGTTTGACCACATTGTCTGTATCCAACGAGAAACGCGATTACCGCATCTTTGAGGAATTTGCCACAATACTCATTCAGAAAGCACGAGCACTACGACAGGACGAACCTTTCGACCTGCCCGTCAAAGGGAATGTGTATGCATTCGATTCATCAACCATAAGTCTCTGTCTGTCATTGTTTCCATGGGCAAGATTCAAGTATGGAAAGTCGGCTGTAAAACTGCATGCACAGTATGATGTGCGGACAAACATCCCGTCACTTGTTGTCGTGACACCAGCATCGGTTAACGACAAGCGAGGGATAGATTTTCTCTGCATAGAACATGGCAGCTACTACATCTTCGACAGAGGATATAACGACTTCGCCAGACTCTATTCGATCAATCTGAAGGACGGATATTTTGTCATACGGGCAAACGACAACTTGAAGTTCAGACGCATATATTCTGTCAAGGGCGAACGCGACAAAAGCATAATCGCCGACCAGATCGGAGTGTTCACCACCGGACTATCTCCAAAACGATATCCGGAAAAGGTCCGCCGAGTGAAATACCATGATGCAGAACAGGACCGCACCTTTGTCTTTCTGACAAACGACTTCGATTCGCCGGCAAAAACCATTGCCGACCTATATCACAAGCGATGGGCTATCGAATTGTTTTTCAAATGGATAAAACAACATCTTAAGATAAAGTCATTTTGGGGAACATCCGAAAATGCGGTAAGGATACAGGTCTATTCTGCCATCATTGCCTATTGTCTATTCGCCATCGTTGCACACGAACTAAAATCCGAAAAAAGCATCTACAATATTTTACAGATACTAAGCATCTCTCTACTGGATAAAATCCCTGTAAATCAACTGCTTAATAATATTGATTACAAACATGTCAAAGAACAAGATTATAATTTATTGTTATTCAATTAGTTTAAACGGAACACTAGTGATTATTAATTGAAAGTTGAAAGTTGAAAATTATGGTAGAGACGCATCAATGATTCCAGCAATAAATAAAGAAACATTGATATGTCTTATTAACTAATAATGTTCCCGTTCCCAAAATCCCGTCCCCGCACTAAAATACCCGCTCCCAAAAGTCCCGTTCCATGCTATAAAATCGCCGCTATTTTCTTGATGTTGGCAAGTCGTTCTAGAAATGATTTGTCGGTCTTTGCGAGATGCATGTTGTAATCCATTTGTAAACCTGTAAGTATGTGTGCGGGTATTCCTAATGCAGCTTCAATAAGTAATGCGGTACTTGCGGTAATAGGTCTGCGGCAGTTTAAGATGTCATTTAAGTTTTTATATGGAATACCGATTTGTTCTGCGAATTTCTTCTGAGAAATACCTCGATATTCTATTTCTTCTTTGACGACTTCACCGGGGTGAGTGGCTTCAAAAGGATCGATGTTGTTGGCAATCATTTGTTTTTTTATGTCTTTAACTGTAATCATAACACAAATCTTATTTATAATGGTTTGATAACTCTAAAATATTACAAATATAAACAATGGTTTCGCTATCTTGGTTTGATACCGTAAACTCAATCCTGTATTGATTATTTACCCTTATTGATGAAATGCCAGCTTTGTCTCCTTTCAGTACTTCATAATTCAAAGAGTGAATTGTGAACAATTCTTCAATATTTAAAGCACGCTTAAGAATGTCGATGCGTTTCTTGTACCTTTTCACAATGTCGGGTTGGAAGCGATGTCTCTTGTCATCTGTCTTGCCTTTTGAATATAATTCTTCCAAATAATCCTTATCAAAAATAACAATCATAACTTTTGGTTCTCGTTGCGCAAAGATAATATTTATTTTAAAATATTCCTCTAAAAAAGAGGATTAAATTTTCTTTATTATTTACATTCATTTCCGCAAAATTACTTCACACAAAAAAAATTGTCAAGCAATTATAAAAGAAAAATCTCATAAAAATTCATTCCTAAATAAATATTAATGAAAAATCTAAATTTTACTTAAAATGGATTAAGAATATGCTTTATCATAATTTGAAAAAAACTGTTGTCTGTTGTCTGTTGTCCGTTGACATTTTATTATCTTTACACCCTAAATTAAATCTAAAAATCATGAAAAGAGGTTTTGGTAGTGATAACCATTCCGGTATTTGTCCGGAGGTTTTAAAAGCAATTTCTGACGCTAATATAAATCATGCTCTCGCTTATGGCGACGACGAATATTGTGAGAGGGTGGAGACTCTCTTTAAAAAACATTTCGGGGAGCAGTCATCGGTGTATTTTGTGTTTAATGGTACGGGAGCCAACACATTAAGTATCGATGCTATGTGTCGTTCTCACGAGGCTGTTGTGTGTGCGGAGTCGGCTCACGTTAATGTAGACGAATGCGGTTCTGTGCAACGCGTGGTAGGTTGTCGTCTTCTCACAGTGCCGACACCTGATGGCAAACTCACTCCTGAACTCGTGAAGACACAGCTTCATGGATTCGGCTTTGAGCATCATTCGCAACCTAAGGCGATAACGATAACGCAGTCTACAGAACTTGGAACTTTATATACATTGGAAGAGATAAAGGCACTTGCAGATCTCGCTCACGAATATAATATGTATCTTCACGTTGACGGTGCACGTCTCGCAAATGCCGCTGTCGCTTTGGGCTGCTCCTTCAAAGAGATGACGACCGACCTCGGCGTCGACGTGCTTTCCTTCGGCGGAACGAAAAACGGCCTCATGATAGGCGAGGCGGTGGTGTTCCTGAACCCTGAACTCGGAAGAGATTTCAAATATCGCAGAAAACAGGCGTTGCAACTTTGTAGTAAGATGCGCTTCCTCGCGGTACAGTTCGAGGCTTATTTCAAAGACGACCTTTGGAAACGTAACGCGGAACATTCTAACAAAATGGCACAGCTGCTATATAATAAGGTGAAGGATATTCCGCATTTAAAGGTGATGTATCCTGTGCAGGCAAACGGCGTTTTTGTACAGCTCCCGCGACATATATGGACTGAATTACAGAAACATTATTTCTTCTACGACTGGGATCTCGATAATGACGTGGTGCGCTGGCTCTGTTCTTTCGACACCACTGAAGAAGATATTGAGACGTTTGTGGAAAAACTTAGACAATTAACAATTGACAAATAACAATTAACAATTGAAAATTATTTTGATTATACATAAAAAAATGTCATAGTCATTGTCAATGGTCATAGTTTATTTATTACTTTTGTAATCCTATAAATTCATTAAACTGCTTCCCGATACAAAACTTGATAACTCAGCAACTCAACTACTTAGTAACTCTGAATAAATTATTAATTATAAAAATATATAGTAATGTTTATAATAGTTAGAAAAGAAGAGTTGGCTCAAGATACATATCTGCTTGAGATTAAAGCTCCACGTTTGGCAAAGTCTGCTTTACCAGGACAATTCCTAATTGTGAAGATGACTGAAAAGTCGGAACGTATTCCTCTTACAATTAGCGACTATGATGCGGAAAAAGGTACTATCGTCATAGTTTTCAAAGCTATTGGTAGGTCGACACAGAAAATGGCTAAATATGATGTTGGCGGTTCTTTCGCTGATGTGGTCGGTCCTTTGGGTAGACCTTCAGAATTCGTTCATCTCTCAGATGAAGAACGTAGAAATAAGAGATTCGTCTTTGTTGGTGGCGGCGTAGGTATCGCTCCAATATATCCTCAAGTGAAATGGTTGTATGAACACGGCGTGAAAGCTGATGTTATTATCGGTGCAAAAACCAGAAACCTTCTCGTTTATGAAAAAGAACTCGAATCTATTTCTAATTTATATGTAACAACAGACGACGGTTCTTCACAATATAAAGGTTTGGTTACAGAGATGTTGCAACGTCTCGTTGATGAAGGTAAGAAATACGATGAAGTAATCGCTATCGGTCCGCTCATCATGATGAAGTTCGTCTCTCAACTTTCAACAAAATTAGGAATCAAGTGTACTGTAAGTCTTAACTCCATCATGGTCGATGGTACCGGTATGTGCGGTGCTTGCCGTGTAACAGTAGGTGGCGAGACGAAATTTACCTGCGTCGATGGTCCTGAATTCGACGGCGCAAAAGTCGACTTCGATAACGTGATGAAACGTCAGGCAATGTATAATAACGTTGAAGGTCACAAGATTCTTGAAAGAGAAGAAAAAGAAGAAGGTCATAAATGTCATGTCGGCGGTATCGTGGAAGAGATGCGCGACAACAAGAAACGCGTTCCTGTCCGTGAACAGGATCCTAAGGTGAGAGCCAAGAATTTTGAAGAGGTATGTTATGGTTATGATGCTGAAGAAGCTATCATTGAAGCTCAACGCTGCTTGAACTGTAAAGTGCCGCAATGTGTAAAGGCTTGTCCTGTTAATATCGAGATTCCTCAATTCGTGCATTTCGTCGCTGAAGGTAACTTCGAAGATGCTGCACGCGTGATAAACAGAAACTCAGCATTACCATCAGTATGTGGTCGTGTATGTCCTCAAGAGTCACAATGTGAAGGTTCTTGCGTCATGGGCAAGAAATTCGAACCTATCGCCATCGGCAAACTCGAACGTTTTGTTGGCGACTGGGCTCGCGAAAACAAAGTGGAATTTGAAAAGCCAAGCGCTAAGAACGGACATAAACTAGCTGTAGTAGGTAGCGGTCCTGCAGGTCTCACATGTACAAAAGACCTCCTTATGATGGGTTACGACGTGACGGTATTTGAAGCGCTTCACGAATTGGGCGGTGTATTGTCATACGGTATTCCTTCATTCCGTCTTCCAAAAGAAACAGTCGTACGAAGTGAAATAGAAAACCTCAAGAAACTTGGAGCTAAATTCGAGAAAGACGTCATCATCGGTCGTACAGTAACAATCGACGAATTGATGGACAAGGAGAATTTCGAGGCAGTATTCATTGGTTCTGGAGCGGGACTTCCTAAGTTTATGAATATTCCTGGTGAGAACTTGTGTGGCGTCGTTTCTGCTAATGAATTCCTTACAAGAAATAATCTGCTGTTTGCATATAAAGAAGGTTTTGAGACACCTAACTTCGTGGGTAAGAAAGTCGCTGTCGTCGGTGGCGGTAATGTCGCTATGGACGCTGCACGTACAGCATTACGTCTCGGAGCAGAAGTGTATGTCGTTTATCGTCGTTCAGAGCAAGAACTTCCAGCACGTGCTGAAGAAGTACATCACGCCAAGGAAGAAGGCGTTAACTTCAAACTCTTGACAAATCCTAAAGAGATATTGGGCAACGACTTCGGTTGGGTCTCCGGTATGAGATGTGCTGAGATGGAACTCGGCGAACCTGATGCTTCAGGAAGAAGAAGCCCTGTAGAGAAACCTAAGTCAGACTTCATCCTCAACGTCGATATGGTTATCATGTCGTTAGGCACTTCACCAAACCCATTGATTTTAAGTACTACAAAAGGTCTTGAAGCAAACAAACATAAATGTCTTATCGCTGATGAAGTCACAATGCAGACAACGCGCGAAGGTGTATTCGCAGGTGGTGACGCAGTGAGCGGAGCGGCGACGGTGATACTCGCTATGGGCGCAGGTAAGAAAGCAGCCAAAGGCATTGATGAATACATCAAGAATAAATGTACAATTAACAATTAAGAATTAACAATTTACAATGTAAGGACGTGGCTTGCCACGTCCTTACTTTATTTAAATAACGACATCAAATCATGAAAAAAATATTCATTACTCTCGCAATGACGCTGTTTGTGATGACGGCGTTCTCTCAACAAATTTATAATATCAAAGTCAGTGACAGGCAAGATGGTGTTTTTGAACAGTATTACGGAATGATAAAAGTCACCGGTAATGTCGTAAACGGAATGAAAGACGGCTCATGGGTCGAGAATCATCCTAGTTCTGAGATGCCGCATTTTATCATCCAATATAAAGAAGACAAGAAAGAAGGACTTTATTTGGAATTGGATAAGCAAGGTCGTCTTTTGAAGAAGGTTGACTACAAGAATGACATGATAGACGGATTGAATTGCGTATGGAGAACAAACGGACTTCTCTCTGTCAAACAAGAATATAAGGAAGGACAATTGGATGGAACGTCGTTGATATATAATGATAATGGTTTCGTTCAGGAAGAATCACAATATAGGGCAGGAAACAGAGACGGCGTGACGATATGGTATGCTTATGCCGACAAGCAACAAGGACCTAAGTATGTGATGTATACCTATCAAGATGGAAAGTTTGAGGGCGTTCAGGAGACATATTACGAGGATGGCAGAGTTAAAACTCAGAAGATGTTCTCAAATAACATACAGAACGGACCTGCCATAGAATATTACGAAGACGGCAGTATCAAATCGGAAGCTAACTACAAGAATGGTGAACTCAAAGGTAAGGTGAAGGAATATAAGAAAGGGGAGAGGAGAATCTGAGAATCTGAAAATCTGAGAATCTGAGAATCTGAAAATTTATTGTAGTGATTCAATGTGTCATTTATCATAATTTTTTATATTTGCGAAGAATAAGAGAGATGAATTATCTCGCTAACTCATTAACTTTGTGATTTGGTAAGATGTGAAGTGTGATGTTTCTCAGGGTTGTAAATGTTTTTAAGACTATTGTATAATAAAAATTATTTTTTATGAATAATTCTGGATCAAAATTATTTTCATGGATTGATTTGATTCTCATTGTTGTCAGTTTTTTTACAACAATCATTACGTTCATAATCCCTAATTGCCGTATCTTGAATTGTATTGGTATGACGTTGGGGGTTGTTGGATTGATATATATAGCAGTGATACTATATACCTTTATTGCAAATAGGATAAAATTCGACTGGTATCTGGTGAAAAATGATTTCCTCAGAAAGACCGTTATGGTTGTGCTTATTGTTCCTTTTGTATTGTATCTTTTTATGTCTTGTAATATATCTACTAAAGAAATGGTTTTTCAAGATACTTTATACGAATGTTCAGATAGTAATTTAGAATGTGCATATAAGCGGCAGCAGGAAAATCCGTCCTTGTTATGGACTATTTTTTACCATTACATAGATCCAGGTAACCTGCATATGACAACGACTAAATCGGGACGCAACTGGTCGTCGACTATTGCGGTGTTTGGTTTTATGTTGTTGAATGGAATGTTGGTTGCTGTCTTGGTGGGCTGGTTTGAACGCCGTCGCGACGAATGGATAAAAGGCGAAGTGAGGTATAATTGCTTCTTTAAAAGAAAGAGACATTATGTCGTCATCGGTGGTAATGATATGGTGGTTGGAATTGTTAAGCATTTGGTGGCACAAAAAGAAAATAAATGTTCATATATATTAATTCAAACCTCTAAAGAAGTTGAGTTGTTTAGACGTACATTGTATTCAGAATTGACAGATGATCAGCAAAAACGAGTTGTGATATATTATGGTAACAGAACTTCAAAGATTGATATTGAAGATTTGATAATTAATTCGGCGGAGGAGATATATGTTTTGGGAGAGTCGTTGGCAGACGATGGTCAGAACCATGATGCCTATAATATGGATTGTCTGAGTCTTATAACCAACGACCTTCCAACAGGTTGTGAAAAGAAAAATGTCTATGTCATCTTTGAAAACCAGATAACCTTCTCTTCATTCCAGTTCTCCGACATTAGCAAAAACGATAAGGAAAAGATAAATTACATCCCTCTCAATTATTATGAGATGTGGGCGCAGAAGATTTTTGCTTTCTCTGATCCTACTGATATTATTAAGACAAAGAGCGATGAAACAGATTACAATCATAAATATTATCCTTTGGATATGATAGTGGATAATGAAAAGGTGTCTTACATCTCGGAAGATGACCCTCATTATGTGCATCTCGTTGTTATTGGTATGACAAAGATGGGGGTGTCTATGGGATTGGAAGCCGCTCATATAGCACATTATCCTAATGCTTTGACAGCTAAAGGTCCTCGTACTCGTATCACCTTTATCGATGAAAACGCCGATAGAGAATCGGGTTATGTGATGAACAGATATTCCGACCTGTTTGCATTGTGCAGATGGCGTTATGTTGATGCTCAAAAATATAACGACAGAAATGATGCCAGAACATATCTTTATGCGGACTATAGTGTTAACGACTCTACATGGCACGATCCTCTGTATGATAAGACTTCTGCCTCTCCATATAAGAATGTTAAATTAGGCGTCGAAGGTGAAAAAAATGGAGATGAATTCTTCATTGATATTGAATGGGAATTCATTAAAGGTGGATTGAGCGATTTCTCAGTACAGCAATATTTGCGGGAATGCTCCGATAAAGAAAAACATCCCGACAAAATCTTGACAGTTGCAATATGTTTGGACGAACCTCATCAGTCCATAGCAGGCGGATTGTATTTGCCTGATGTCGTTTATGAAAATGCTCTCCAGATATTGGTGTATCAGCGCTTCTCAGACAGTATATTGAAATATATAGCCGAGTCTGTGTCTTGCGAAGAAGATGGTAAGAATGTTAGATATAAAAATGTGAAGTCATTCGGTGTGTTATCAGAAACATTTTCTTTGATGTGTGTTGATGATTATATTCCTAAATTTATCAATTATGTGTATTATTATACAATGTGTGGAGATGAGAATAATAAACAAATATATGATGTGAAAACGCAGACATACAACTGGAATGTAATTAATGATGCGGGTTATAATCAAATAAATTCAACATGGAATGATATTATTAATAAATTTGATAAAGGTAAGTCGGGATGTGCTTGTCGTTGGTCTAATATATATAATGCAAATGCTGTCAGAACTAAACTTAGAAGCATTAAATGGGATGGTAACAACAAGTTGAGTGATGATACGATAAAGGTTATGGCTATTACCGAGCATAATAGATGGGTGGTAGAACAGCTGTTGATGCATTATTCCCCAGTTGGCAAAGATGATATGCTTGAATTGGAAAGATTGAATGCCGACGGTAAAAAAGACGAACATAAACAAAAGAAAAATATGCTTAAGAGAAATATGAAACATATTGATATATGTTCTTATAATCGCTTGTTGGAAGTCGATAAAGGTGTAGAAAAATATGATATATCATTGTCTGGTGCATTGCCGTATATTGTATCGAGGTATAATAAAGAAATAAAATAAGACCGTTTCGTCATGCCAACAAAAGACCAACAAATAATAGAATATCTCATAAGCCGTGATGAAAGGATAACGGAACACTTCTTTTTCAAGAGCTGCCGTCCGCTTTTCTTAAGCGTCATCAAAAATGTCTTCGGTTATGAGGTGGATTATGATGAGTTCGTCAATGAACTCTATATCCATATCATGGAAGATGACGCTCGCCGACTGAGACAGTTTCAAGGCAGAAGCAGCCTGTATCAATGGCTAAAAATTGTCGCTATACGTTTCTTCATGGCTAAGCGTAACATAATGATAGAAAATAAGTCTGATGACCATCTTATTGATGTCGCTAATAAATATCCTGACGATAATGATAATAAGATGATATCAAAAATGGACATATCACATCTTTTGTCTTTGATGAATAACGAACGTTATGCATACGTAATAAGACGTCTTGTTATTGAAGATGCCGAACCTAAAACCGTAGCGGAAGAACTTTCCATCACCGTCGATAATTTATATAATGTTAAAAAACGTGCTATCGCTTCCATGACGCAGATAGTCTTAAAAGAAATTAATAATTATGAAAAAGAAATCATTAGATAATATAATTTCAGATGAGACATTGGCGGCTTATCTCGATGCTAACACAAATGCGGCAGAGACGCAACTCATAATAGATTCTATGCAAGACGACAAGGAACTCAGAGAATTGTTACTAATCTCTCAATTGGTTGATAATGATATGGCGATGTTGAGCGACGATATGGAAATATTGCCTATGACTGCATTAGCTGCAAACTGCGATGAGTCGAGTCTCTGTTGTCTAGAATGTGAGAAATATATCTTGAATAAAAGAGAGATCTCTTTCGATGAGAAAGAACTCATGAGAAATGCCGTCGAGAACAAATGGATTAAAGATGAAGGTACACCTTTATATAATATAGGTCGCCATTTAGAACAGCATGCTTTGTCAGTCACGCGACGTTATGATTGCGATTTTTCCGACATTATCGAGGCTTTGAAAAGAGGCGATGATGTTATTGCTGCCGTCGATGGGGGAGAACTGATAGGAAATCAGCATAAAGAATATGCGGAAGACATCATATTAGGACATCGTCCAGACCATTGCGTGGTGGTTCTCGATTACGATGAGGATAAAAAAGAAATAACAATATTCGACCCTGACTCCTCGAATAAACAAGATACATATCCTTTCTTTAAATTCGTTGACGCTTGGGCTGACTCTAAATATTATTTGATAACAATAAATACAAAAGAAATGAAAGAATATAATCCAAAACCTATCGATTTGTCGGATGTCGTATTGACAGAAGACCTGACAGAATTAAGGGAAGCCATCGCTGAAAACGCTCACGACATCTGGGCTGAGACACGCATGAAAGAAGGCTGGACCTACGGACCGAAACGCGATGACGACAAGAAACAGAACCCTTGCATGGTACCGTATTGCGACCTACCGGAGTCGGAGAAAGAATACGACAGAGAGATGGCTATGCAGACAATCAAGCTGATGTATAAGTTAGGCTATGAGTTGGTGAAGAGAAAAGACACCGACTTATACAGAACATTGCTGATAAAAATGCGCAACGCAAGCTTCGACTTGAAATGTCCTAAATGTGAGAAAAATGGTGTTAAGACACCTATTGCAATCCATGATGTTTTCTGTTCCAAATGCGGACATGAATTGGATATTGATTGGAAACTTTATATATAGACAAACGTAGAGACGTCACCCTGTGGCGTCTTTGAATTGAAAATTACGGGATATGAAACACGATATATTTATAAGTTACAAACGTCTTGATAAAGATAAGGTTTTTGAAATCAAAAACTTTATAGAAAACAAAACGGGATATAAATGCTGGATTGACTTGGATGGGATTGAGAGCGATGCCCAGTTTGCAAACGTAATTATTAGGGCGATAAATGATTGTGAATTGTTCCTGTTTATGTATTCTCATAATCACACAGAAATAGATGATAACGACTGGACTGTGAGGGAAATCAATTTCGCTGAGGATAAGAAAAAAAGAATAGTATTTGTAAATATTGACAATACACCGTTAACAGACTGGTTTAAATTGGTTTTTGGCACAAAACAACAGGTTGATGCATCTTCTGATTTCGCAATGAATAAATTATGCGTGGATATTGCAAGGTGGTTGAAGAGCGGGATGAAAACTGATATGAGAAATACAAATGATGCTTTGATAAGAATAGAAACCGATTTGGATTGCAGGGTTTTACGCTTCAAAGAAGAATTGGCCATAGCTAAAGCTGATGATATTACAGAGATAAGATTACCCAAAGGAAAGCATAAACTTACTTTTGAAGGGTTGGAGTGCAAGGATGATAGCTATAGTACGATTTATGAAGTTAAGGATCTTGATTATGAAGATTACATAGAAGTTAATTTACTTGAAAAATATAATGTCAGAAAGGCGGAAGAATCTAAGCAAAAAGCTGAACAGGAACGTATAGAAAAAGAAAGACGACTTGAAAAAGAAAGACAAGAACGAGAGGCAAAAGCCAAAGCGGACCAAGAAAAAAATAAGCAGTCATCTGGAACAATAAACGGTCACAAATATGTTGATCTCGGTTTAAGCGTAAAATGGGCGACCTGCAACATCGGAGCAAGCAAACCTGAAGAATACGGTGACTACTACGCATGGGGCGAGACTAACACCAAATCATCATATAAAGAAGATAATTGTACTACCTACGGCAAACAAATGAACGATATATCAGGCAATCCACAATATGACGTTGCGAGAAAGAAGTGGGGCGTTACATGGCGAATGCCGACAAAAGCGGAAATGTTAGAATTGATAAATAGCTGTACATGTCAATGGACAACCCAGAACGGCGTTAAAGGATACAAGGTTACCGGACCAAACGGCAATCATATCTTTCTTCCTGCTGCGGGCTGCCGTTACGGGTCATCGCTCGTCAAAGACGGTTACTATGGCTGCTATTGGGGTTCTACGCCGTACGACCACTACGACGTCATCGCGTGCCACCTCAACTTTTACGATGGTATCGAGTACGTGGGCTACGGCGATCGCAAAGATGGCTTGACTGTTCGCCCAGTCTCAGAATAAAGTAGAGACGAATCATAATTCGACGTGAGGAGAATTTGATACGTCTCACGCATCCGATTCATTTGATTTATTTGATTTATTTCCGTCGGGCATTTAAAAGCCCGACGGTCGTTTTGAGGGGTAATGCAGAAAGTGCTATCCTAAATTAATCCTTTAAAAATATCACATAAATCCCTTGCTTTTTTCAGACAATTGTCTTTATTTTGTTACACTAATTTCATTGCTGTAAACCCACTCTTCTTGACACTTCATCTTGCTTTAATTTATTAACAGATTTTAAAATTAGATAGTATGCTATCTCCTTCAGAATTCATACATCCGGAAGATGCTGCGGCACTTCGTCAGATGGAAAACATACCGGGTTTCCCGGCTCTCGTGAAGAAAATCTTGGCATTAGGTCTTGAACCTTTGCAATACGGTATCAATATGGCGACAGCAATACGTCTCTCGCCGACACAACTTCCTGAGATATACCGTCATCTGCCTCCTATATGCGAACGTCTGGGAATTGAAGAACCTGAGTTCTATCTCGAGATGAATCCTATGCCAAACGCATATACCTTCGGCGACAGCAGGATATATATCACTGTGACATCTGGTCTCGTAGAAATGATGGACGACGAGGAACTCGACGCTGTCATCGCACATGAATGCGGTCACATACTATGTCGTCATGTCTTGTATCACAGCATAGCGCAATACATCTTGCAAGGTGCTGATTATTTAGGGATATTGGGTTCATTGACGAAACCTATTCAATATGCGATTTTGTATTGGTACAGAAAAAGTGAACTAACCTGCGACCGTTGCGCAAGCATAGTGACGTCTCCTGAGGTAGTGACTCGTGTTATGGCACGTCTTTCCGGAGGACCCAAGAGCTTGACAAAGAATGTCAATATGAGAGAATGGGCGCAACAAGCCGACAGATATGATGCCATTAAGAAAGACGGCGCATGGAACAAATTCCTGCAGATGTTGGCAACAATAGAACAAGACCATCCGTTCAGCGCTGTACGAGTGCGCGAGATTCTGCGATGGGCGGAAAGCGAACAATACAGAAACATCAGGAAAACTCCATTGCTGACAGATAACACTATGCGCTGTCCGCATTGCAATAAACCGATAGACCCAAGTTGGAAATTCTGCCGACACTGCGGGATAGAACTTTGATAATTAACAATTAACAATGTACCATTAACAATTATAGAAGCTAATGGCTCAAAGCAAAAAAAATATTAACCTTTAAAATTATATATCATGTTTTTCGATGAAAATGGAATCTTAAACATAGACGAGATAGTCGCCGATAATGCGTCTTTCAAGAATATCATGGAAGATGGAGTAGTGACAGAAGAAGAGATTAAGTTACAGTCAGAGAAAGTCATAACGATGCTTAGAGAAATGGAGGCGAGATATACGGAAGAGCAACTTGCCGAGATAAAGAATCTCTTTGTCGAGACCAGCGTACTTTATGCTATTTATAACATACATTCAATACAAAAGATAACAAGATAAAGATTATGGGAACATTCAATACAAAACAAATTATATTCGGCTCACCGGCTTTGATTCCAGTTATAGCAGACGAGATAGTAAAACAATTTCAAAGTGAAGGTTTTGAAGTAACCAAACAAGATATGAGCACAGGAGGTTGCGACATCTCCATCACCAAAGGCGGAGTGTTCAAGGCGGTCTTGGGAATGAAGTCAGCGTTGAAAGTCACATTATTACCCCAAGGCAATGCCATCGACTTCGAGGCAGGAGTAGGCATCTTCGGGCAGCAAGCCATCCCTACGATCATCTCCATGTTTTTCCTGTGGCCGGTGCTCATCACCCAGATCTGGGGCATGGTAGAGCAGTCGAAGTTAGACGACAAGGCGTTGGAGATAGCCAACAAAGTGATAGCAGAAAACGGCGGAAAAGGAAAGACTGATGATGGTGCTGGTTTTAAATATTGTCCATATTGTGGAAGTAAAAATCCAATAGATGCGAAGTATTGTGTTAATGATGGAAGTCCGATATAAGATGATGTACTTGAATAAGAATCTGAAAAATATTTAGTTTTTGAAATAGAATTAAAAACATATTTAACTGAAAAAAAGAAATCTTCAATCATGGGAATAATGTGGTTCAGTCATGATTGAAGAGAAAATGTTAATAAATAGAACTTGCCTTTATAATTTTGAAGTGATGTAAGGTTTATATATTATGAAATACGATATTTTTATAAGTTACAGAAGAGAAGGTGGATATGAAACAGCTAAACACCTAAACGATCTTCTTGTTAGAGATGGTTATAGAGTAAGTTTTGATATCGATACTTTACGAAGTGGAGATTTTGACACTCAATTGTTTACAAGGATAGAACAGTGTAAGGACTTTATATTAATTGTTGATGAACATGCTTTTGACAGAACTATAGATATAGAAACGAATCCAAATGAAGACTGGCTTAGATGTGAATTGGCTCATGCTTTGAAGCATAATAAGAATATTATTCCTGTGTTTCTGTCTGGAGTTTCAGAATTCCCGGATGGTTTGCCAGAAGATGTAGTAGACGTTGTAAAAAAGAATGGTCCTGAATATAATAAGTATTATTTTGACGATTTTTATGAAACTTTACGTAAAAGGTTTATCAAGTCGATAAGTAAAAAGACCAAATTATTTATATTGTTTGCTATATTAATTATGGTTTTATCGGTGTTCTTTGTTACAGAATTATTCAAAGAGGATATTGTTGTTTATGAAGATCCGTCTATGCCACACAAACCTACAGATGAAGCTCAGTTTGAGGAATTTGTCAAAAATGAGATTTCATTAATAAAAGATTTTATATCAAAAGACTCGTTATTTATACTAAATGAATGCTTAGAGAACGCAAAACAAGGTGGGAAGGATGCGCAATATAAACTTGGCTTATTTTATTATGATGGATATTTGGTTGAAAATTCTTACAAAGAATCGTTTAAATATTTCAAAATGGCAGCTAAACAAGGTCATGCAAAAGCTCAGTATTCTGTAGGATGTTTCTATAATAATGGGATTTATGTTAAAGAAGATTTTGATAATGCTGGTAAATGGAATTATATGTCTGCAGAACAAGGTTTTGCTCCAGCCCAAAATGATTATGGAATATTCTGTACGGGCAATACCAATTACAAACCATATGAAGCATATAATTGGTTTACTAAAGCTGCTGAACAGGATTATGCGTTAGCACAATATAATTTAGCAAAATGTTATGTTTATAGTATTGGTGTTCAAAGTGATATAGATGAGGCTATATATTGGATGGAAAGATCTTCTAATAATGACTATAACGTAGCAACATATCAATTAGCTAGTGTATACGTAAACGTAGAAGAATATAGAGACATTATTGAAGCAGTAGAACTCTTAAAATCTTTGGCAGATGAGGATTTTGCACCTGCATTATATGATCTAGGCCTATGCTACTTCAATAATATAGGTTATGTTGGAATCGATTATGATAAAGCGTATGAATTAATTAAAAAATCAGCGGAGCAAAATTACGCTCCAGCGATAGTAAATTTAGGAATGTTTTATATCAATTCTTTTCCAGTATTAGGTATTGAACAAGATTATAATAAGGCTATGAATTTGTTTATAGAAGCTGCTGATATGGGATTTCCTTTAGCATATTATTGCATTGGAGAGATGTACAAAAATGGATACGGTGTTAAATCAAGCATGCGCAAAGCTCAAAAATGGTATGATGAGGCTACAAAACGAGGCTTTAATTTGCAACAGTATCAAAACCAACAATATCAAACGAATCAGCTTAGGGAGGTGTGATAAAAATATTATAAAGTATATACTGTTTATATTATATAATTGTAAATTTTGGATTGATATAGCTTTACGAACAACAATATTTTACTTGGATTAAAGAGGCTTTAGGTATAAAGAGTAAATAAATATACCTTCCTAATCGCATATTACCTATAGTTGTTTTATGAGCCGATAATTCAAAGTAATTAACTATCTTCGCACCGATTAATATTTGTAAATATTGAACAGTTTGAATTTGCAGTGAGAGAAAATTTCTAAAATCTGATATAACTTTTTAATTTAAAACATAAAACCATGTCATCACAAACACTTTTAATTATTATCACGGCACTTATTCCGGTGCTGATACTTATAATTCACGTCTATAGAAAAGACAATATCAAACCGGAACCTGTCGGGCAGATCATTAAGGCGTTCATGCTCGGAATACTGACGGTGCCTTTGTCGTTTACGGTGTCGATACCGCTGATGCTGGTTGGAGCTTATACTGATTTTGTCGTTACGATTTCCGACGCGATAAAGATATCGTTTTATGGCGCAGCTATACCAGAAGAACTTGCCAAACTGTTCGTTTTATGGCTAGTGCTGAGAAAAAATAAATACTTCGACGAGAAGATGGACGGCATCGTATATGCCGTCTGCGTCTCAATGGGTTTCGCGGCATTCGAAAATATAACTTATCTCTTCAATAGCGCAGATACCTTCTTACAAGTGGGAACCATGCGCGCCTTCACTGCGATACCTGGTCACTTCTGTTTCGGCATTGCGATGGGATATTATTACTCGCTCGCCAAATTCGAGAAGAAAAATAAGGTAAAAAACATCATTATGACTTTCGTTGCGCCAATAGCTATTCATGGTGTTTATGACTCAATACTTTTTTCGATGGGAACATTGGAATTCTATGACATCAATTCGTTGCTTGTTGATATTTTAGTACTTGCATTCACGGCGTTGTTTATCTTCTTCTGTTTCAAGATGTGGAAGTGGGCAAGTGTGAGGATACATGAACATATAGAAAGAGACAAGAGCGATATATTTAAGAAGGTATCCTAACAAAAAAATAACTTTGACGACTGTCAAAGTTATTTTTTTTATATGATTACCGATAAATGGTTTAGTTCAATACTTTTTCTAACATCTTTACGATAAACCCTTCCATCACAGTTTGTTGCCCGTCGGCATTGATTATAGTGCGGCAGTCGTTTATTAAGGTTTCGCGTTCTGTGTCGGTTGAGGCGAATGATCTCTTGTTTTCGTTGATAGAATTCAATATTTCAATATCGCTCATCTTAGCGAACATTTTCTTCACGTTTTTGAATGTGTTGCTGTCAACTTTTTCAAGGATTGCGTCAACTTCGTCTGGGTTGATGTTACCGTCGATATTAGCTGCATAAAGCATGACTAATACTTTAAATTCTTCTCTATTCATAATGATTATTTTAGATTATTGTTTTTCGAATTTTCCGAATTGCAAATTTATGTAAAAAAAGTATAGGATATATAATTATTAAAAAAATCTTGTGTAATAAAAATAAAAATATCATATTTGCAATATTATTAATGTTTATAAGAAAATTTAATGATTATGTCTTTCAAACGATTAGTGTTATTATTATTACTTGCGGTATCTGCATCTGCCAACGCCCAGACGCAAATACAAAACGCCCGTGTGAAGACTCGTGGTCGTATGGTTGACGGACAATATGTTCCTGGAAAAGGTTTGCCTGGTACTGTGGTTTCAATAGAAGGTATAACCGACATAGGTGTGAGAAATGCAAACGGTACTTTTTCGTTTCCGGTGGAGGACAATAACTATTATGTGAAGTCTGTAGCGAAGAACGAATACGCTCTGCTTGACTCCGATGCCGCTCCTAAGTTTTATAATTATTCTGAAGACACACTTTATTTCGTGATGAGTATGCCTGAGCAAATGTTTGAGGACTTGCTTGAAGCAAAGGATAAAATTAGAAAGACGCTTGAGTGTCAGTGGAAAAATGCAATGGCGGAGATAAAAAGACTGAAAGAAGAAAATAGGATAAGTCAGGAAGAATATCTCGAGAAATTGGAACAGCTGATGTCAAATCAGGAGAAAAATGAAGATTTAGTGAATGAAATGGCAAAACGCTACTCCACATTGGATTATGACCAACTTGATGTATTCTATAGAAAAGTAAATTCTTATATAGAAGAAGGCAAGCTGACGAAGGCTGATTCTATGTTAAGAAGTAGAGGTAATGTTAGTGCGCAAATAGATGCCCAGCTTGAGAAAGAGGAGAGCATACGCCATAGAGAAGAAGAAATTGCTAAGGCAAAGAGTGTTCTTATGCACGATAAAAAAGAGTTGGAACAACGTTGCTACAGTTATTTTGAGAGTTTTAAGATGCAGCATGAGTATGATTCTGCAGCATACTACATAGAGCAACGAGCAAGAATAGACACTCTTAATGTGGAGTGGCAATTAGATGCAGGAGAATATTTGTATGAGCAGAAGCAATATTCTAAAGCAGAGAAGTATTTGGAGTCTTCTTTGAAATTGTCTCGTGATTTGATAAAATCTGATGGTTCGTATGTTAACTATGTTGCTCAGTCTCTCCATAATTTGGCACTTCTTTACGCAGATACCCAACGCTATTCAGAGTCTGAGCGGATGTTTGAGGAGTCATTGGAGATTCTTCGTAAATTAGCGAAAGAGAATCCACAGGTTTACGAAGCAGATGTTGCGATGACTTTAAATAATCTTGCAAGTCTTTACAGAGATACGCAACGCTATTCAGAGTCTGAGCGGATGTATGTGGAGTCGTTGGAGATTCGTCGTAAATTAGCGAAAGACAATCCACAGGTTTACGAAACAGATGTTGCGATGACTTTAAATAATCTTGCAATGCTTTACAGAGATACCCAACGCTATTCAGAGTCTGAGCAGATGTATGTGGAGTCGTTGGAGGTTCGTCGTAAATTAGCGAAAGACAATCCACAGGTATACGAATCAGACGTTGCTATGGCTTTAAATAATCTGGCAATTCTTTACGCAGATACCCAGCGCTATTCAGAGTCTGAGCAGATGTTTGAGGAGTCATTGGAGATATATAGTGAATTAGCGAAAGAGAATCCACAGGTTTATGAGCCAGATGTCGCGGTGGCTTTAAATAATCTGGCAATTCTTTACGCAGATACCCAACGCTATTCAGAGTCTGAGCGGATGTATGTGGAGTCGTTGGAGATATATAGTGAATTAGCGAAAGACAATCCACAGGTATACGAGCCAGATGTCGCGGCGGCTTTAAATAATCTGGCAATTCTTTACGCAGGTACCCAACGCTATTCAGAGTCTGAGCAGATGTATGTGGAGTCGTTGGAGATTCGTCGTAAATTAGCGAAAGACAATCCACAGGTATACGAATCATATGTTGCACATTCTTTAAATAATCTGGCAAATCTTTACGCAGATACCCAACGCTATTCAGAGTCTGAGCAGATGTATGAGGAGTCGTTGGAGATATATCGTAAATTAGCGAAAGACAATCCACAGGTTTACGAGCCAGATGTCGCGGTGGCTTTAAATAATCTGGCAATTCTTTACGCAGATACCCAACGCTATTCAGAGTCTGAGCAGATGTATGAGGAATTGTTGGAGATATATCGTAAACTATCGAAAGACAATCCACAGGTTTACGAGCCATATGTCGCGGCGGCTTTAAATAATCTGGCAATTCTTTACGCAGGTACCCAACGCTATTCAGAGGCAGAGCAGATGTCTGAGGAGTCATTGGAGATATATCGTAAACTATCGAAAGACAATCCACAGGTATACGAATCAGACGTTGCGAAGGCTTTAACTCGTTTGGCAATTCTTTACAAAATTAACCAACGCTATTCAGAGGCAGAGCAGATGCTTGAGGAGTCATTGGATATATATCGTAAACTATCGAAAGACAATCCATAGGTTTACGAGCCACATGTCGCGATGGCTTTAAATGCTTTGGCAATTCTTTACGCAGATATCCAACGCTATTCAGAGGCAGAGCAGATGTATGAGGAGTCGTTGGAGATTCGTCGTAAATTAGCGAAAGACAATCCACAGGTTTACGAATCAGATATTGTCTCATTATACTTTAGTTTGGTATCTTTGTATGATATAACAAGTGCCTATTCAAAATCATATGTTTTAACAGAAGAAATGCTTCCAATAATAAAGGGAATGTATGAAAGGGAACCTGAGCAAAATAAAGAAGACTATTCTATCACTATAGGATCTCATTCTTTTTGCTGTATGTTTATGCAAGAATTCTCCAAAGCGGAACAATATGCCCGTGAAGGAATAGAGGTGGATCCAACGCAAACGTTCATCTATTCTAATCTTGCATCTTCTCTCTTGTTCCAAGGAAAATATAATGATGCAGAAAAAATCTACAAACAATATAAAACAGAATTAAAGGATTCATTCCTTAGTGACTTTGAGGAATTTGAAGAAGCGGGTATAATTCCCGAAATATATCAATCTGATGTAGAAAAGATAAAACAGTTGTTGAATGAATAATCAAAAGAAGTTTTTTGCTTTCATAAGCTATAACTCCCATGACCTAAAATGGGGAAAACGTCTTCAGAAGAAGTTGGAGCATTATCGTATGCCTGCCACTTTGTGCAGCGAACGCGGATGGAAAAAACGTAATCCAATAAATCCGGTGTTCTTCGCCCCGACAGACATACAGCCTGGCGGTCTCACCGAGGAACTGCAGGAAAGACTGAAAGCATCACAAAACCTTATCGTTATCTGTTCTCCCAACTCTGCCAAATCGGAATGGGTAGGGAAGGAAATTGCATTCTTCCATGAGTTAGGACGTACAAAACAGATACGTTTTTTTATAGTTGATGGTGAACCTCATAGTGGAAACCCTGATACAGAATGTTTCAACCCGGTAGTGAATCAACTGGGACTTCCGGAGATACTCGGTGCCAACATTCACGAGAAGATCTATCGTATGCCATTCCTTAATAAGGAACGTGCATACGTACAACTTATTTCCAAACTGTTGAACGTAGAATTCGATGCTATATGGCAGCGTCATAAACGACTGTTGATACAAAAAATTCTCGGATGGACTCTGGCGACGATATTTGTCTTTGTGTCACTTTTCTTTGTATGGAAGTCGAGTCAGCCTGTTAATGTCAATATGAATCTCAAAGAGACATCGGTATATAACTCTAACCTTCCTGCTCCGGAATTCGCAGAAGTGACGATGTATCTGGAAAACGAAAAGAAAACTATAGATAAACATCCTTTCGAACAATCTCTTACATTCGAAAATATTCCTTCAAGATTTATAGGAAAGAACGTGAGAGTGGTAGTCGGTTGTAAAGATTTCAACATAACCGACACAACTTTACTTTTGACAAAAGACATTGCTATAAACGTATATCGGAATCCTCATATCTATGGCGATGTACAATTCTGGCTGTTTAATGTCGATACAGAAACCGGTTTGGCAAATACCGAAGTGTTTGTAGATGAGCATAAGACAATAAGTGATAAGGATGGTAATGTGTCTGTCTTTATTCCGTTATCGGAACAAAATACAAGATATAAGATTACCTCCGCGATACCGTTGTTAGACAGCATTGTCACTATGCCGTGTAGCAAGGATTTTATTATAAAGGTAGGAAAATAGATGAGTTGATATAATAATATTGATTTAATTTGTAGGATATTTGAAATAAAATTATAATATCTGCAGAACTGAAATGGGAGGCGAAAGATGTATGAAAAGTAATAAAGATAACGTACAAATTTAAGGGGGACTGTTCGTTTTGATAATTATTGAGAGTACTTTCCAAGAAATAAATCAAACTGCTGAAGTGGGAAAATGGGTTCCGCCCATTGATGTAGGAAAATAATAATAAATGGAATCCGCTCAAAATAAATTAATTTATGAGAAGATTAAGAAAATTGATGTCGTTATTGGTAGTTGTATTTTCTTTACCAACAATTGCCCAACAAAGTATGAGTCTAGGCGATCTGAAATTTGTGATGCCATCATCCGAAGTTTCGAGTTCAGCGAGAATGTTGTCAATGCGAATGGCTACAACTGGTATTTCTCCTAAGATTTATGCTAGAGTTGGTGGAGTGGCATTTATTCAAACAGCAACACCAGAATTTACTGTAAATTCTTTGTCACTTGATTGTAATTACGTTGATAATAGTGCTTATGCTGTTATTAATGATACTACTTATGAAATTCCTTTAGAAGTTTGGGAGCTTAAATCTATAGTCAATTATGCTGATAGTGAATATAATGCGGCTGTTACATTATTTGGAGATTACGATGCGAAAATTAAATATCATGCGGCATTATTGGATAATCTTATGGGATTGAGAGTGTTACAATCAGATATGATGTTAACGGCTAATGATGTATGGCGTTTGCCATCTGATGATAAAGGTGAGTATATAATGTCATTAAAGGAGCGCGAAACTTATGATGCATATAATGATTTATACGCAATATTTGAATCCTCGTATGAAGAAATGTCATTATACAGCAGAAGTCTGATGGAATATTATATATATTCAATAGGTGAAAAATATGATACATACATATATACAGATTACAATCAATCGATAACATTTAATGTAGAAGACGGTGATATTGTAATTAACGGAAATCCCTATTATAGATTTGCATATAGAGATAGCGTTATGGTAGATACACTGGAAATGTATTATGTATTAAAAGATTATATAAAAATGTACGATGATAAAGTTTCTATGTATAAAAATTTAAGTGTATCTGATGTATTTAATTCTACCTCAAAAAAAATCAAGGAGTTAAGGAAGTTGACAAAAAACAATAAAAATGTCATGAAGAAATCACGTGAGATATTTGAAGTTATAGATTATTATTCATTATGTGACACGTTTGATATTGAGGATAATTATATTAAAAAAATACCTGAAAATGTAAAGGCCTCTTTAACTATTTATACTGATTCTATAGTGGAGAATGGATGTGAAAATATTGAATTATACAATGTTAGTAAGGAATTTGTTTCTATTGAAAAAGATTTGAAATATTATGATTATCCTATAGTAACAGAATATGTTAATTATATTTATGAATTGATCCCTAGTGATAGTACTATTATCGGTCTTAAAGAAATTTCTTCTGAGTATAATTTAACATATGACAAGTTGTTGATAGATTATTTATATGATAGTAGGATACCTGCGGTAAGAGAAGTCGAAACAGTTACTGATTTTATTAGAAGTAATCAAGGATTGGTTTATATGATGAATCCAATAGTGTACGATGCGACTAATAAATTGTGTCAATGGAGTGCCTTTTTCAGGTATGTAAAAGAAAATCATAATGATGAATGGGTGGCTTTTATCAATAAAATTGACGGATTGAAATATGATGCACCTATAATACAAACACCGATAGATTATTATTATGAATAGAAAAGTGTTTTTTTCTTATTCATGGAAAGATATGAAGATCGCCATGCGTTTGTATGACGATCTTTCAAGATCCCACTTAAGTATATGGCGAGACCAGATTGATGGTGATCCAACAGCTGATTTTAAGGAGGAGTTTTTATCAAAAATTGATGAATGTGATGATTTCTTAATTCTGGATAGTGTTAATTATAGAACAAAATCAAATTGGTGCATCAAAGAAATTGAGAGGTGTTTCGAAAATAGAGAACGAAGGAATGGCCCCAGAATAATTGTGTGTTTGTTAGATGAGGATGGTGAGTGGAGAAAACAGTATAAGGATAAATTTTATGAATATTACTTTTCTAAGATAAATTTGTTTAAGTATTTTTCATTGTATTATAGTGGGATATATGATAATGAGAATGTATATCAACAGACATTGAATTCAATATGTTCTTTGTTCTCAGAAAGATATGTTCAGTGGAATTCTTTGCCATCAGATAGGGATTTGGAGGAAGAAATATCTGCATCATCGGTCCTCTTGGCAAATTCTGACAGATCATGTATAATAAATGCATATAAATATATATGTCGACAGATAGAACTTGGCAGGGATGTTTCAAATCATTTTAAATTATGGATAGATGATTGTAAATTGTATCAATTAGATCTTTTTTTCCCAACATGGACATATTGTATCTGGTTGGGGCAAGATAGTCATAATGGGGCATATTATGAAAAATGTTTTAATGAATTCAAAAAGTTATCAGAGAGTTTTCCAAGTGATCCAAGATCATTCAGAGGTTTAGGTTGTATTTCAGCACGTATAGGAAGGAATGATGTCGCTGTGTTATCATTACAAAATGCATTAAATCTTATGCAGTCAAGTGAAAACTCATGGCATAGAAACCAATCGGAAATAGAGGTGCTTGCTAACTTAGGACAAATTTATATTAATTGTGGTGAAATAGAATTGGCTATTGATTATTTGTACAAAGCATTGTATGCTGTTGAGTCAGCGGAAATGTTAGATTTAAAGATTATTCTTAATCTCGTTTATTGTTTGTTCTTGATTGGTAATAAAGACGAGTGTAAGAACTTATTATTAAATACTATTAAGAAATATCCTCTGGAAGGTGAATTGTATGCTGAACTTGGCAAATTATATTCTGATGAAAATAATCACGTAATAGCATACGAGTATTTTAATAAGGCATTTTCTCTGAAACCATCAATTGAGAATGCTTTTTATTTATTGTCTCAAAAAGTACATATTGATAGCATTAATGTTTTTTTAGATGCAGAGAAAATAGTGTCAGATGATTCTGTATGTATGGATGATGACTATTGGAAAGGTGCAATATGTTTTTATATTATTGGGGATTTGGAAAGAAGTCTATACTATTATCAAAAATGTGATAAATCGTATGCTTGGTATAAATAAATTTAAATAAACAATTATCAGTGATTAGTAGAATAATTAATATATAGTTTCAACACATCTTTTTTTCATGCCTAATCAAAAAGAACAACATATATCATCATAATGGAACAGAAACAATATGACATTTTATAAGTTAATTTAAGTTTGATTTAAGCAATTGGTGTTATGATTATTGCTTATATTAACGTGAGTTCGATATAAGTAACTAACATATAATCAATCAGTCAATAATCTTCATCAGTAGAATTATAACCCTGAAAGGGTGACGGATAATAGACAGGTGATGTAGCGTTAGCGGAATCCCTGCATAAAAGGTACCAAGA
>JAZUSL010000059.1:0-3787 GCA_045606705.1 Bacteroidales bacterium | reverse complement strand
AGGAATCGTGATGCTGCTCAACACTACTTCATGCAGAATCTCTTTTCCGTCATTGATTTCCTTGATGTCGTAATCGTCGATTTTTAGTTCTAAAGATAAAGTCGATTTGCTCTGGTCTGTTATGGTAAGTTTCTGAGCGTTCGATGAATTTGATGTCACTAATAATATGATAATTATTAGGAAATATAAACGTTTATTCATGATGTTAAAATTTTAATGACTTAATATTATTCTATGACTAATTTCTTGCAGATAGTTCTGCCGTTATATTCTATATTCAGGAAATATAATCCGGGATTGTAGTTTGAGACATCGATTTCCATCTCATTTGAACAAGTCTCAATTTCTTCAACCAACATTCCTAAGTAACTATAAACTCTGACTGTTGATAGATGGTAGCTGACAGCTGATAGCTTAATAAAGTCTTTCGCAGGATTGGGATAGATTCTGATATTGTCGTCAGAAGTCAATTCATTTACGTTGACATTACCAGGTCTGAATGTGATATAGTCGATATAAGAGAATTGATTATTGGAAAAATAATTGATATTTGTGAACCATTGTAATGAATGTTGCCCTGCATCAATATCTGTTTCAAAAGTATTCCATTCGGAGTTCATGATGTTCAATTCGATTGATTCATCGTCAATTTGAAATCGTAAATTTTCTGCGGATTCGTCTTTGTATCGGAACGATAATATGCCGTCAAATGGGAAATCATAATCTATGTATAAACGAGTTGAATAATTGTTATTTGGTATAACTTGATAGATGCAGTAATCTCCCACTGCTTCGGTATTGTGTAATGCTGTCCATGGAAGATTTGGGTTATAGTCCCATATATTGTTGTCAACAATGCCGTTTTCAAAATCATCTATTACTATGCATAGATTACAATAAGTGTTTTCGGTGAAATTGTAAGTCTCTGAATTTATGTTTATCGTAACGTTTGAGTATTCTTTGTTTTGGGCTTCAGGATTTATAATTGCGTTAAACTCTAAATAGGCGGAAGCGTTTGTATCAACGACCCCGAATTCTATGTTTTCATTAATGATATTTATATAATTGTCATTACATGTTAATTTTGCAATTGCGGGTTCTGAGGCAATATTTCCTGTGTTTTTTATCTCTATTCTAAATGTTATGTTTTCTCCTACTTCAAATATATTGTCTCCATTTTCTATTGTTTCCCTATTGACGATTTCAAATGATGGAGCATCTACGCTGACACTGAAATTTTCTTCGTGAGAAATTCCGTCATGCTCTATTGTTAATGTGAATACAATCTTGGTATTGTTTTCTATTATATCGTTGATTTTGATATGAAATGCTTCGCTAACATCAATAGTATCGTCGTTGTCAATTCCCTCAATAACGTTATTGTTGCCTGTTATTGTTATTTTGTCGGAATCGCTAATCAACGACATGTTTATTGTTGAAGCGTCTTTTGTTCCTGTGTTCTTTAGTTTTAAATTCAAATATGTATCTTTATTAAAGATTAGATTGTGCTGGTTGTCATCAAAGAAGAAATCTTCCATTGTAACAAAAGCATTGTCGGTTGTTATTTCTATGCTTTGTTCATAACGAAGGTGGTTTGTTTTTGTAACAGTGATGTGTAGATTATTCTCAGGATTTATGTTTGTTGGAATATTTATGTTTTGCATCGAACCGGTACCTTCTGCAATAGTCAAAGTCTTGATTCCGTCATAATCTTCTGTTGAAATGCCTATTATTGAACCTGCTGGAGCTTTGATGTTGAATGATTTGTTCTCACTGTAATAGATGTTGTCGTGTTCAATGTTCATTTGTTGCGGCACTTCTGAATATAATTTAAGGAAAGCATCGCAATGGGCGTGGAACAGATTACTTGTGAGTTCACGAGTGTTCTGGTAAGTGTTTGGGAAATTCTGCTGATATATGAAATGTTTTGCCGATACATTGGCGAAAGCTGGCATATAATTGTTGTTGTTTTCAACAGAAGTCCCGTAATCTGGAAGGAAGTCGTTTTCGAAGAAATCCCAAACTCCCCAAAGATAAGAGTCGTTGCTATGAGTATGTGTTTCGAATGTCGGTGCTATAACACCAACACCTCCTGCATTCTCAATTTTAATTAATGATTCGGTAAGACAGTTCTTGTTCCCAAAAGCACCGGAAGCGCAATTTATGGAAAGTACGAAAGGTAATTTGTTATGGTTTGTTAGCATTGGTACCATCTCTGAACCAAAAGCAGGACAATCCCATAAAGAATACCATCCGTGATCTCGATTCATCAGGACGTAACCAGGATTCTGGTTGATGGCATTTCTGACAATAGTGTCATCATAATTACTGTAATCATCATTTTCATAATCTGGCGCAAGAAAACCTCCTAATTCTCCAGGTGTTGATGGTATGTAATTCAATCCGTTGGGACCGAAATAATTAAGAATTTGATCGGTATTGTCGGCTGTTGACCAAATAGAATCGCTGTAATTTCCGTCATAATGGTATATCTTGCTGATGCGGTAAGGATCTTTCCCGATGGAACTTAGATAACCATTAATACTTTCAGCACAGATTTGAAACCACTTGATCTGCTGATAAGCACATGTCATTATAGGACTTTTGTAAAAATTCTCCTCCATGACAGGATTGTTGAACTCATAATCAATTTGCTTGTCAACCATGATTCTGGCTTCTTCCGCATTTATCGCACTTAATCTCGAAAATGCAATTTCTGGTATAAAATCATCGTCAATGTCAGAATATGGACGATCGCTGATGTATGTCTCATCTTCATTAAAATCAAAAACAAAACTGCTAATGCCAATTTGATTGTCTTTGTTGTAGTCTCCTAAAAGACAAACCGCCACCGGAACTATTTCCCAATTGTTGTATGCTTCGGTGAACCAATCTTTTAATTCTTCAGGAGAATGTGCATTCATCTCATCGAGCGAATAAACTTTTGTTATGATTCCCTGCTTGTTCCTATAATCTGCAAGACGTTGGGCTTGTTCTCTGAAAGATTCGTCATCGGGAATTATGATGAGATATTCGGCTCCTTCGGCATCGTCAGCAATCCATTGTTGAAATCTTTCAGAATAATTTATTTCTGGAAGGCTATTGTAGTTCAAAATGTTATGCTGAAGAATCGGATCCCAATGTATAGAACGTAGTCTGTCGTCGCCGAACTTGGAATCACCGCCTTCATATTCAATGGATAATTCTATTTCTGTATAAACGATAAGTTCTTTTCTTACTGGATTATATTGAATAGGGGAGATGTTGAGTCCTATAGTTTCAACTCCACGCAGATTAATATCTTCTGTTATCGAAACGATATTAGCCGGAAACAATTCGTCTTTCGAATAAATGTCAGAATCTTTTATGTAATCGCTGTTCGTAGTGTCGTATTCTGATACTATACCTCTCGACGGAGCGATGTTAATGTTTTTTAAGATTTCTTTCTTGTAATTGTTAACAATGACTTTAGCTTTAGCGTTATTAGGAACCGCGATGAAACGGTTTACGGAAGGAAGATTTGGTTTGCCTTTGTCGTTAGGAATCGTGATGCTGCTCAACACTACTTCATGCAGAATCTCTTTTCCGTCATTGATTTCCTTGATGTCGTATTCGTCGATTTTTAGTTCTAAAGATAAAGTCGATTTGCTCTGGTCTGTTATGGTAAGTTTCTGAGCGTTGACGTTATTGGACAACGATATAGAGACGATGAATATTATGATAAAGTATAAATTTCTCATATTTGAGATAATTTAAATTATGCTTCCAAAAGTAATGATTATTTTTT
>JAZUSL010000058.1:0-22518 GCA_045606705.1 Bacteroidales bacterium | reverse complement strand
TGAAGATGAGGATATTTGTTACAATGCTAAAACAGCTGAAGTTGTAGCTGTTTATGAAGACGGAAAGACATCGGTTGGTGTAGCTATGATTATTGTTCGCGATACGAATGTTGAAGAAACGACGTGCGGAAACATCTCTGTTTATCCTAATCCTGCGAGAGACTTTGTTAAAGTGTCAACAGTCAACGGTCAACAGTCAACAGTCAGAGTTTATAATACTTTAGGAATGTTGATTGAAGAAATTGAAGTCAATGCTAATGAAGTTAAAATCAACACTTCAGGATATAATGCAGGAATCTATTTCATAAATATCCAATCAGAAGACGGCAACGTCACTAAGAGATTTATTAAAAACTGAGAATCTGAAAATCTGAGAATTATTGGGGTTCTCTCGTAGAGACACACGGACCTGTGTCTTTATAATTGAAAATTGAAAATCAAGGTAGAGACGTCACCCCGTAGCGTCTTTGAAATCTGAGAATCTGAAAAAAATCAGGTTTTCAGATTTTTAATTTTTCAAGTTCAAAAAAGTTCATGGTTCATAGTTTTTTTTTATCTTTGCGAATTAATATATTTTTTAAAAAATTAAAAAAGTAACCCTATGTCAGACAAAGTTAAATTCATCGAAGGCGGTCTCACTTACGACGACGTTTTGTTAGTTCCAGCTTACAGCAATATCATTCCAAGAGATACCAATCTGAGTACCAATTTTTCACGTAACATCAAGTTGAACATACCTATCGTAACAGCAGGTATGGATACCGTTACAGAAGCAGCTATGGCAATCGCCATTGCACAAGAAGGTGGTATTGGTGTTCTTCACAAAAACATGACAATAGAACGTCAGGCTGCTGAGGTTCGCAAAGTAAAACGTGCCGAAAACGGTATGATCATCGACCCTGTCACCATCAGAGAGACAGCATTGGTTGGCGAAGCACTTCGCATGATGAACGAAAACCGTATCGGCGGTATCCCTGTAGTAAACGAAAACAACGTCTTGGTCGGTATCATAACAAACCGTGACATCCGTTTCGTCAACGACATGAAACGTCCTATCTGTGAAGTAATGACAAAAGAGAATCTCGTTACGACAACAGAGTTCACCGACTTCGCCAAGGCAGCAGAAATTCTCCAACAACACCGCATCGAGAAATTACCAGTTGTTGACAAAGACTTCCACCTCGTTGGACTTATCACATACAAAGACATCATTAAAATCAAGGCACGTCCTAACGCAAGCAAAGACTCACACGGTCGTTTGCGCGTTGCAGCTTCAGTAGGTATCGCTGCTAACACCATAGAGAGAGCAGAAGCATTAGTAGCAGAAGGCGTCGACGCCATCAACATTGACACTGCTCACGGTCACTCACAAAACGTCATCAACGTCGCTAAAGAATTACGTCAAAGATTCCCTAACATCGACATCGTTGTAGGTAACATCGCAACAGCCGATGCAGCACGTGAATTGGCAAAGACAGGCATCGACGCTATCAAAGTCGGTATCGGACCAGGTTCAATCTGTACGACACGTATCATCGCCGGTATCGGTGTTCCACAACTCACAGCAGTTTATAATGTTTCACAAGCACTTCAAGGCACAGGTATCCCTGTCATCGCTGACGGCGGCATCCGTTACACAGGCGACATCGTAAAAGCCATCGCAGCAGGAGCATCATCAATCATGGCAGGTTCATTGTTTGCAGGCGTCGACGAATCACCAGGCGACACAGTTCTCTTCGAAGGCAGAAAATACAAGACATATCGTGGCATGGGTTCTCTCGAAGCTATGCAATGTGGTTCTAAAGACCGTTACTTCCAAGATATGGAAGACGACATCAAGAAACTCGTTCCGGAAGGCATCGTAGGTCGCGTTCCTTATAAAGGCAGTCTCTCTGAAGTCGTTTATCAATTGGTCGGCGGTCTCCGTGCAGGTATGGGCTACACCGGTTCAAGAACTATCAGCGACTTACAACAAGCACAGTTCATCAAGATCACTGCTTCAGGTATGCGCGAAAGTCACCCACACGACATCACCATCACACAAGAATCTCCTAACTATAGCACAAAAGCTTGATAATACTGAACTATTACTATGAACTATGACTATGAACTATGACTATGACTATGAACTATGACTATGACTATGAACTATGACTATGAACTTTTGGGTTGATTCAATAGTCATGGTCAAGGTTCATAGTTAAAAACAATATAGTTAAGATTCATACGTTATTTTTGAAAAATAATAATTAAATATGATAAGAAAACACACAAGCAAGACATGGCTCATCGTTTTGTGTTTCATGATGATGCCTTCATTACTATCAGCACAGTCTTATGCGAAGAAGACTCTCATCACTATCGGCGACAAGGAGATCACTGCAAAGGAATTCATGGAAACTTATGAAAAGAACAATGTCAACACCGATGTCTTAGACAAGAAAAACGTTGACGAATACCTTAAGTTATACATCGACTTCCAACTTAAAGTTGCAGAAGCTGAATATCTTAAGATGGATACTTCTGCTGCTTTCCAAAGCGAACTCAACAAATATCGTCAGCAATTAGCAAAACCTTATTTCTCTAACGATGACATTACTGACGAGTTGGTTAAAGAAGCTTACGACAGAATGCAGTACGACATGAACGCTGCTCACATCCTCTTCAGATGTGACGCCAATGCAGTTCCAGCCGACACTCTTGCCATCTACAATAAGGCAATGGAAGTTCGCGAACGTGCATTAAAAGGTGAAGACTTCAGCGCTTTGGCAGTAGAATTCTCCGACGACCCTTCTGCTAAAGGCAATGAAATCTACCCCGGCAACTACGGCGAACTCGGCTACTTTACAGTATTCGACATGGTTTATCCTTTTGAAACAGGCGTATATAATACAGAAGCAGGTGGAATCTCATTACCAATACGTTCATCATTCGGTTATCACATCATCAAAGTCAACAGCAAGACTCCTGCAATGGGTTTGATAAGAGCATCACACATCTTCATCGCTGCCGACCCTAAAGATTCTAACAAGACTGATTCTGTACTCTGTGCCAAAGCAAACAACATCTATAACGAAGTCATCAACGATCCTGAATCATGGTCTGACTACGTAAGAAGATATTCTGACGACAAAGGTACAATAGCAAACAACGGAATACTCACTCCATTCAGAGTCAATCAAATAGTTCCTGAATTCATCAGTGCATTGAAAGAACTCGAACCTAATGAGATATCAAAACCTGTCAAGACAAAATTTGGTTACCATATCATCAAATTGGTTGGCAACTCAGCTCCAGGCACTTTCGAAGTAGAGGAAAACAAAATCAAGGAAAGAGTTGAAAGAGACATGCGTGGTCAACTCAGCGAAGAGATAGCCATGCGTCGTATCATGAAAGACAACAACTTCAAAGAAAACCTTAAAGTTAAAGACGCTTTCATCGCCACAATAGACAGCTCAATCATAGCTGCACAATATAAAGCAGACGAAAACATCGATGCTAAACAAGTACTCTTCTCTACAAAAGACATGTCGTGGACAGTACAAGATTTCATCGACTATATCTACAAAAACCAAAAGAAACAAGGGTTCCTGACACCGGCAGCTTATTCTTATCAACTCTATGACGCTTTCTTACAACAAGAAGTCTTCGCTTATGAAGATTCCAAGTTGGAAGAGAAATATCCTGAGTTCAAGGCATTGGTACAAGAATATCACGACGGTATTTTGTTATTCTCTTTAATGGAAAACGAAGTATGGAACAAAGCGGTACAAGACACTCTCGGATTACAAAACTACTACGAAGAAAACAAGTCGTCTTATATGTGGAACAACCGTGTCAAGGCTATTGTAGTGACATGTCATCGCAAAGATAATGTTGAAGAAATCAAAGGTTTGATAAGAGACGGCATCGAATTGGATTCTTTAAGAAGTTTCATCAAAGAGAACAAGTCACAAGCATCAGCAAGAGTTGCTTTCTACCAAAAAGGCGATAACGTCAATATCGATGCTACACAATGGATAGAAGGTACTATAGCAGAATATTCATCATCTGTTGACAACACCACACAAATAATCAAGATATTGGAAGTACGTCAACCAGAACCTAAGACATTCAGAGAAGCAAAAGGTTTGATAACATCTGCTTACCAAGCACAACTGGAACAAGAATGGATTCAAGGTTTAAGAGAAAAATTTGACGTGACAGTCAACGAGAAACTATTAAATAAGGTAAAAGATAATTATAACAAACAATAAAGATGCGCATATTCTGGGTCGGTCTTATTTTCATGATATTCTTTTCATCTTGTCAGGAGACAAAAACAGACAAGGGTGAAATTATAGTCTCCGTCTATGGAAAGAATTTGTATAAGACCGACTTGGACGGCATCTTCTATGAAGGCATCAGTTATAACGACAGTGTACTTAGATCGAAAGTTTATATCGACAAATGGGTACAAGACCAACTGCTGGTTCATCAGGCAGAAAACAACCTCAATCCTAGTCAATTGGATTTCACTAAAAGATTAGAAGAATATCGCATTTCATTAATTATTAATAAGTACGAGACAGAACTGGTAAACCAAAAACTTGATAAAATAGTCACCGATGAACAGATTCATGAATACTACAACAACAATAGCGACGAGTTCAGACTGAACCGCGACATCGCAAGAGTAGTCTCCGTGACTGTTGAAAAAGACAGCAAAAAAAGATGGAATTTCTATAATATGCTCCGTGACCACGATTCCATTATGGTCGACTCTATCATTTCCATGGCAGAAAAACATGCCGTCACTTACGACATGAACATTGACGAATGGCATAACATCAATGACGTCATTGAACAATATAACCTTAAAATAAAAGACAACAAGTCTTTCTTAAGTAAAAACAGATTTATCGTTCTATACGATGATTTACACACCACTTATGTTCGTTTCTGTGAATGCAGATTTGTAGCCGATCTCACTCCATGCGAGATGGAAACAGAAAGAATCAAATACATTATCCTAAACAATAGAAAGAAAGAATTGTTAGATAAATTATACGACGACTTATATTCTAAAGCACTACAAGACAATGCTGTAGAAATGTATAATTGAAAATTGAATGTTGAAAGTTGAAAATTAATGTAGAGACGTGACTTATTACACCAATTAAAAATAAACGATATGTAATTGGTGCGTCTGAAAAATAAAATTGAAAATTGATGAAAAGATTTTTTTTAATAGTAATATTCGCTTTATCCATCGTTCCATTAAAAGCACAACAAGAACCTCAGGTTATTGACAGAGTCGTTGCTGTGGTGGGACAGAATGTAATCCTTCAGTCGGATATTGAAGCACAATATATACAGATGCGTCTGCAAGGTGGAATAAAAGGCAGTGCAAGTTCTATCCGTTGCGAGATTCTGGAAGACCTCATGTTCAGAAAACTCATGCTTAATCAGGCAGAGATGGATAGTATCACCGTCACCGATGAACAAGTCAACAGCGAAGTAGACCGTCTTGTACGTTACTTCATCTCGCAACTAGGTTCACAAGAAAACCTTGAGAAATATTACAACAAGACAATGCCAGAGATTAAGGAAGAGTTGTTCAGGATGAGAAAAGACCAGATGTTGGAAGAACAGGTACAACAGACAATATTGGCAAATGTGGAAGTTACTCCAGCAGAAGTAAGAAAATGCTATAACGACATTCCTAGCGACAGTATCCCGATGGTTAACTCAAAATATGAGATAGCACATATAGTGAAGAAACCGGCCATTACCTTAGACCAAAAACTAGAAGTAAAAGACAGATTATATAAGATGCGTAAGCGTATCCTCGACGGCGAACGTTTCTCAACACTGGCGCTTCTCTATTCAGAAGACCCTGGTTCTGCCAAGAAAGGTGGTGAGTTAGGTTTTCACGGCAGAGGAGAGTTCGCTCCTGAGTTTGAGGCTGCCGCATTCAACCTTCGCGACGGCGAAATATCAGAAGTTGTTGAAACAGAATTCGGATTCCATATCATCCAGATGATTGAACGCCGTGGCGACTTCGTCAACGTCCGTCATATCTTGCTCACCGTAAAAGTATCACCTGAAGCATTACAAAAAGCTTACGATGAATTGGATTCTATAGCACTACTCATCCGTAACGACAGTATCACCTTCGACGAGGCAGTACGTAAGTTCAGCGACGAAAAAGACAAAACCAACGGCGGCATCCTCGTAAATCCAAATACAGGCAGCACACTCTTCGACGCCTCAGAACTCGACCAACAAGTATCATTCACAATCAACAGAATGCAAGTCGGTGAACTGAGCGAACCTGTGCCAATGAAAACAGATGACAACAAAGACGCTTATCGCCTGCTCTATCTAAAAAGAAAAACCGCACCTCACAAGGCAAATCTCAAAGACGACTACACTCTCATCCGCGACTGGGCGTTACAACAAAAACGCGAAGAGATAATAAACAAATGGATTGAGAACAAATCTCAAAAAGCATATATCAAAGTCATCGATGACTACAAAGACTGTGACTTTATGTTTAACTGGAAATTTGCGGAATAAAAATCAAAATCTGAGATTGGATATGTATAACTCTGATGTGGAAGGTGCCAAAGCACTCGTACAAAAATATGAACAGCTGAAGAAAGAGATTTCTAAGGTTATTATAGGTCAAAACGAAATTATTCATAACACCATATTGTCGGTATTTTGTCAGGGACATGTTTTGCTGGTTGGAGTGCCAGGATTGGCAAAGACATTATTGGTAAGCACTATAGGTCGTGCCCTCGGTCTCTCATTCAACCGTATACAGTTCACTCCCGACCTTATGCCGTCTGACATTCTCGGAACAGAGATATTAGACGACTCACGTCAGTTTAAGTTCGTGAAAGGTCCGGTGTTCTCCAACATCATCCTCGCCGACGAAATCAACAGAACACCTCCTAAAACACAGGCAGCCCTCCTCGAAGCAATGCAGGAGAAACACGTTACCATATCGGGAAAGACATATAAACTCGAAGCTCCTTTCTTCGTACTCGCAACACAAAACCCTATAGAACAAGAAGGTACTTATCCGCTTCCTGAAGCACAACTCGACCGTTTCATGTTTAACCTCTTGTTGGATTATCCAACTTACGAGGAAGAGATAGAAGTCGTCAAAAACACTACATCAGCTAAAGTCACCGACGTAAATCCAGTGATGACAGCGGAAGAGATAATATATTTCCAAAACCTGGTACGTCGCGTTCCCGTATCGGACAACGTCTATGAATATGCAGTAGGTTTGGTGGCACGTACACGTCCTAACACAGAACGTGCTCATCAGTGGAGCAACAAATATCTCAGCTGGGGAGCAGGACCTCGCGCCTCACAATATCTGATTATAGGTGCAAAAGCAAATGCCTTGTTGAAAGGAAAATTCTCACCCGACATAGAAGACGTACAAGAGGTAGCGTTGCCAATACTACGTCATCGTCTGGTAAGGAACTACACCGCCGAAGCTGAAGGAATCAGCATAGAGAAAATCGTGAAGACCATTTTGTAATACACATTCTTTTAAAACTGAGAAACTGAGAAATTGAGAATATGAAAATCTGAGAATTATCTTCTCTATTACCATAGACTTTTGCCCTTTATCATTTATCATCAGACTACTTTCAGATTCTCAGTTTTTTAGATTCTCAGATTCTGAAAAAATCGTATCTTTGCACCTTAATTATAATTTGCAAATCAGATGAAAAGAATTTTATTTTTAACTTTTGCATTATTGCTTTCTGTAGCGATGTATGCACAGAGCAAAGTGTCGTATATCAGAGAGACTTTCGACTCTGAAGAAATTCCTGAAGGTTGGATCACAACAGGCGAAGGCGCTGAGAACTGGTCGATATGGCCTACTTATCAAGCCGGCGGCGACCCAGGCGAAATCAAACTATACTGGCGTCCTTCTTTTGTAGGAACGTCACGCCTCGTAAGTCCTGCCGTAAACCTCACCGGTATCGACGAAGTTGTATTCTCTTTCAAAGGTTTCTTGGATAATTACATGGATGTACCTCATCAAATAGGTATAGCTACAACATCCGACGATGGAACGACATGGAATGTGGCATGGGAAGATTCGTTCTCAACAGGCAACCAAGGTCAACATAGTTTCATCCATAACGTCAACACTCCTGACGTCGGAAAAGACAACGTGAAATTCTGTATCTTCTACACCGGCGACTCACAAAATATGAACGGATGGTATTTCGACGACATCGAAGTATATACCCTCGATGAACTAAACCTCAGTATGCTCGACATCAACTTCCCTAACATCGTTGGAACTGAAGGCAACAAGGTGACATTCAAAGTTCAAAATACCGGCGTCAATACAATAGAATCTTTCGAAGCTCAATATCAGATAGAAGGCAAATCGCCTGTCGTCGAGACTTTCACCACAAATCTCGAATCGACAATAAAAGCAGACTTCACATTTGAGAATGAACTCTCCTTAACTCCAGGAACATATTCGATGACAGTCACGATTTTGAAAGTCAACGGCAGCGATGATATCGCATCTGACAACATGAAATCAATGAGCATCAACGCCGCGATAGGAACAACACAACGTATTCCTATGATCGAACACTTCTCAAACTCAAACTGCGGTCCTTGCGTTTATGTAAACCAGTCGATGAATATCCTAACAGAAAATAATCCGGGAAAATATACCTACACAAAATATCCGATACGCTTGTTCTTTGACGGCGACGACTATTATACCGAGGAAAGTATGGCAAAATATACATATTATAATGTTGTCGGTCTTCCGCAAGTTTTCTTCGATGGCGTCGACTACGGAGCAGCAGCAGTGCCTACCAACGACTTTAACGCAGAATACAACAGACCTGCATACGTCGACATCAAAGGTTCTTTCAATATGCAAGACAGCGTAATCAATGTAATCGTCGACATAACAGCACTCGTCAATATTCCTGAATTCAAACTGTTGGCATCTGTCAACGAGAAAACCACGACTGGTAACGTAGGTGCTAACGGCGAGACAGAATTCCATCACATCATGATGAAGATGTTAGACGATGAAGAAGGTACGACAACATCGCTCAACGTTGGCGAAGTCAAAAGATTCGAGTTCACATGCAATCTTTCTGGAACTTTCGTAGAAGAGTTAAGCGACTTGGAAGTAGCGGTATGGGCACAAGACTATTACACCAAAGAAGTTTATAACAGTCATTATATGTATGAATATACCGACGTCCATCCTTATCCTGCACAGAACCTGCAACTTAACGGTAACGAAGATGAAGCAACCATCGACATTAGCTGGAATGCTCCTGAAGCAGGCGAACCTGTCGGATATAACTTATATGTAAATAATGAATTGGTCTTGGAAAATACAACAGAGATGTCGTATCATATCGACAACGCCGCCGGAATATATACCATCATTGTGACTGCTCTTTATGAGGACGACAAAACATCTGTAGGCTTATCGGAATATATACAATTAGGTGAGGTGATATATCCTTGCGACGCACCGACAAACCTCAACGCTACAATTGAACAAGACGCAGAAGGTTACGACCATAACTTCAAAGTAACCATGAGTTGGGACGCTACAGAATATGCATACCAATATAATATTTATTTAGATGGCGAATTGTTAGACAGCACAACAGAGACTTCATACGTGAAAGGTTTCGATGAAGAAGGCGAACATTATTTCACAGTGACAGCAGTTTGCGATAGCGGCGAGTCGGAACAATCAGAAGCATTTGAGTTTGAACTCATCGGAGTTTCTGTTGAAGAAATGGAAAGCGATATTGAGATTTATCCAAATCCGGCGAAAGACTTTGTTAAGCTATCAGCTAATAGCTGTCAGCTGTCAACAATTAGAATTTATAATCATTTAGGAATATTGATTGAAGAAACTGAAATGAATTCAGACGAAGTTGAGATCAATGTTTCTGAATATAATTCTGGAGTTTATTTCATAAGCATACAAACAGAAAACGGAAATTTAATTAAGAAGTTTATTATTGAATAATTAATGGTTTAAGGTTTAATGCTTAAGGTTTAAGGTCAGAGGATCTTTACCTTAAACTTTAAACCTTAAACATTAAACAAGAAATTATGAAGAAATCATTACTTTTAGTATTAGCATTATTGCTTACAACAGCAATCTTCGCACAAGAGAAATCCATTCTCATCAGAGAGACATTCGACACTACAGAATTGCCTGAAGGATGGAGCACATCAGACACAGGTTCCGAAAACTGGATTATTTCAGAAACCAACAAAGCCGGAGGCGAAGCCAACGAATTAAAACTCAACCCGACACCTCAGTCAGTAGGATTGGTTCGCGTCATCACAGATGCCGTCGACTTGACAGGATACAGCAGCGTCGTCGTTTCTTTCAAGCATTATTTCGCCAAGAAATCGATAGGTTCACTCATAGGAATAGCTACATCATCGAACAACGGAAACAGCTGGAGTTCAGCATGGACAAAAACATATACCGAAGAAAATCAATATTCAGTTGTTGAAGAGATAAGCACTCCCGACATGGGCAAGAACAACGTGAAGTTCTGCATCTATTTCCAAGGCAACACCAATAATATCGTCGGTTGGTATTTCGATGATTTAGAAATCTCCGTCATGGAAGACAATGACGCCAAGATGGAAAGCATAGATATTCCTAATTGCATAGCAGCAGGAAATATTGATGTCGCTTTCACAATACAAAACACCGGATTGCAAAACATAACTACCTTCGAAGCTACATACAGAGTCGATGACATGACAGTAAACGAGACTTTCACAACAGATCTCGCTCAGTTTGAGAAGCAGCAGTTCTCATTCGCAGAACCGATGAATCTATATCCTGGCAACTATAACGTTGAAATAGAAGTCACCTCTGTTAATGGAACCGAAGACCAGAACACAGCCAACAGCATCATGAGAAAAGACCTCACCGCTGCCTTGGGTGGAACGACGAAAATTGCCATGATAGAACATTTCTCCAGTGCGACCTGCGCTTCATGTATGCCTCTTAACGGAACAATGAAACAACTCACCGACAATAATCCAGGCAAATTCACATACACAAAATACGTCATGAACTTCCCTTCTTACGGCGACGACTATTATACCGCAGAAGGCGGCGTAAGAAAAAGCTACTACAACGTATCAGGTGTCCCTACTATGGTTCTTAACGGCAAAGACCATACATATCTCGCAGTGACACAAGAAGAACTTGATGAATGCTACAACTCGCCTGCTTTCGTCAACATAAAAGGAGCTTTCAACATCGACGGAACAACAATAAACATCAAAGTCGATGTGATGTCGTACATCAACTTGGAAAACAAGCGACTCTTCGTGACCGTCAATGAAAAGACAACAGTAGAAAACGTGGAACCTATCAACGGCTCCGACTCGGAATTCCATCATATCATGATGAAAATGTTACCTGGAGCACAAGGCGAAACAATAAGTCTCACAGAAGGTTCATCTCAACATTTCGAATACAGCTACGATATGTCGCAGACTCACGTCGAGGAGATGAGCGACCTCGAAGTATCCGTCTGGGTTCAAGATTACGAAACAAAAGAAATCTACAACAGCCATTTCATGTATGAATACACCGACCATCCTTATCCTGTACAAAATCTTCAGCTAAATAAAGATGGTGACATCGTAAACGTGACATGGAATGCTCCAGAAAGCGGTACTCCAACAGGATATAATATTTATGTCAACAATGAACTCGTTGATGAAAATGCCGACGTGACATCATATACCATTAATAATATAGGTGAATATTGCAGTGTTGAAGTAGTGGCATTATATGCCGACGACAAAGAATCTGTAGGAGTCATCGCTACGCACGGAATGTCGGTGACAGAAAACGAAGATTGCAACATCGCAATATATCCTAATCCGGCGAGAGACTTTGTTAAGCTATCGGCTAATAGCTATCAGCTGTCAGCAGTCAGGATATACAATTACTTAGGAATTTTAGTTGAAGAGATAGAAGTTAATTCTTCTGAAGTTGAAATCAACACTTCAGGTTATAATGCTGGAATTTATTTCATCAATATACAGACAAAAGAAGGAAACGTAACGAAGAAAATTATTAAAAACTGAGAATCTGAGAACCTGAAAATCTGAGAAAAATTCTCTGGTTCTCAGGTTTTCAAGTTTTCAGATTTAAACTATAGAATCCATGAAAAAAACATTATTCCTCACCATTGCATTATTATTCTGCGCCAACATCATGGCACAGGACGAACAAGAAGTCATTTATATCATCGACGAGCATTTCGATTCAGCGTCGATGCCTGAAGGCTGGACTACCATAGGACCCGACGACTATCCATCAGACAACTGGTCGATAAGCAACACCAACTATGCGGGCGGCGAAGCTAACGAAGCCAAGATAAGCTGGAGTCCTCAGTTCGCAGGGACAAACAGATTGGTGTCGGCTCCCGTCGATCTCACTGGAATACAAAACGCCGTTGTCTCCATGAATCATTATTTCGAGAATTATAACTCGGCATATAGCACCATAGGCATCGCCACATCCTCCGACATGGGATACACATGGAACAAAGTATGGGAAAAATCATATTCAGAGACAGGACAATACCGCATTGAAGAAAGAATCATGACGAGCGACTTAGGATATGAAGATGTTCTTTTCTGCATCTACTTCGACGGATCTTCCATCAACTTCAAAAACTGGTATTTCGACGATTTTGTCGTTAAGGTACAAGAAGACCTCGCCATAAACCTTAACAGCATCAATATCAACGAGCGTCTCGGTTCCGGACCGCTCAACGTAAGTTTCAACGTACAAAACATGGGCAGTACAGCCATCACCTATATAGAAGCAACCTACCAAATCGATGACCAAGAACCGGTGACAGAAACATTCTCCGTATATATGACCACTTTTGAAAGCAACAATATCTCTTTCAGCAAAACCGAGACATTACTTCCAGGTACATACAACATCACACTCAACATCACAAAGGTAAATGGTTGGGACATAGACGGTGAACATACATATTCTCTCAGCAAACAGTTCAGCGTGGCAATAGCCGACACACAACGCATCCCGATGATAGAACACTTCTCAAGTTCTACATGCCTACCTTGTGTACTCATCAATATGCTTATGCATAACCTCACTGAAAACAATCCGGGCAAATTCACATACGTGAAATATGCAGTCAACTGGCCTGGTACCGGCGACCCATATTACATCCCGGAAAGCTATGACAGAGTGCTATATTACGGAGTATCGACAGCACCTCTCGTATTCTTGGATTCTGAAGCTCAAGTCTCTAACCAAACAGCGCAGCCTGTCACCAACTCAACCTTAATGGCGAGATACAATACACCGGCTTTCGCCGACATCAGAGGCGCTTTCAATGTTGATGGAAACACCATAAACCTAAGCGCAGACGTGATGTCGTTTATCGACCTTAGCAACGTGAAGACTTATATCTCTATAAATGAAAAGACAACAACAGGCAACGTAGGTTCTAACGGCGAGACAGAGTTCCATCATGTCATAATGAAGATGTTGGATGAAGGCGAAGGTCTCGACACCGACATAACAGCAGGAGAATACAAACGCTTCGAATATTCTTTCGATATGTCGGAAACCAATGTCGAGGAAATGAACGACCTTGAAGTGGCTGTATGGCTTCAAGATCCGGAGACAAAAGAAATCTTCAACAGTCATTTCCTATATGAATATACCGACCATCCTTATCCAGTTGAAGACCTGAAATTCACCTTAGGCAACAGATTAAAAATATCTTGGCAAGCACCTGAAAACGCGACACCTACTGGTTACGACTTATATGTCAACAATTCTTTGATGTTGAGCAATACAACAGAGACATCATTCAGTGTAGATGCAGCAGACTTCTGTCTCGCTGAAGTCGTTGCACATTATGGAGACAAGACATCTGTCAGCGCAGTGAAGATCTATTCATCACAATTCGCGATACCGGAAAATTTAGTCGCTGCATCAAATGTAGGAAACATCTCGACATTGTGGAACGCAGCAGAAGGCGCGACATCATATCGCTTATATCGTGACGGAAAACTCATTGCAGAGACAGAATCGACAGAATATATCGACAATGAAATTGAAGAAGGTGCTGAATATTGTTATCAGGTGAGCGCAGTTTATGATAACTATGAATCGGCAGCATCAGAAGAAGTATGCGTCATTTACGTAGGTGTCGAGGAATTAGAAAGCAGAATCTCAATTTCTCCAAATCCTGCGAGAGACTATATAAAGCTATCAGCTAATAGCTATCAGCTGTCAGCAGTCAGGATTTACAATTACTTGGGAATTTTGATTGAAGAGATTGAAGTAAATTCGAGCGATATTGAAATCAATGTTTCAGATTATAGCAACGGAGTTTATTTCATCGAAGTTCAGACAGAAAACGGAAACGTCGTTAAGAAGATTATTAAAAATTGAGAATCTGAAAATCTGAGAATCTGAGAGTTTTCTTTCAAGTTCAGGTTTTCAGGTTTTCAATTTTTCAGATTTAGACAAGAGAATCCATGAAAAAAACATTACTTACACTCATAGCATTATTATTCGTCACAGTTTCTTTCGCTCAAGAAAGAGCTGTATTATTAAACGAGACTTTCGACTCTCCTGCTATGCCGGAAGGCTGGTCGATAATCGGCGACGGACAGGAGAACTGGTTTATGTCGGAGACCAACAAAGCCGGTGGCGATCCCGGTGAGATTTATCTATATTATCATCCGATATTCTATCTCGGAATATCACGTCTCGCCACACCAGCAATCGACCTGACAGGAATTTCAAGCGTGACATTCTCTTTCAAACATTATTTCGACAACTTCTCGAACTGGGTTTCAACATTAGGCATCGCAACATCATCGGATAACGGCAACACATGGAACACAGCTTGGAGTCAGGAATATTCCACTGACGGTCAATACGTCATCAACCAAGTCGTCAGCACCGAAGATATGGGAAAAGACAACGTCATGTTCTGCATCTACTTCGACGGCAGCACTTCCAACATCGACTATTGGTATTTCGACGATATCACCATCTCAACAGAAACCGAACTCGACCTTCAGTTGGTTAGCAACGATATGCCGATAGATTTGTCAGCCGGAGAAAAAGAAGTCGTGTTCACGGTACAGAATTTAGGTGTTGAAAAGATCTCTTCTTTTGAAGCGAGATATGAAATCGGTGACATCGTCGTAAGTGAAACCTTCACTGTTGATATGGAGCAGTTCGATTCACAACAACTTACCTTTGAAAATAAAGCGAACTTGTCACCAGACAATTATAACACCAAGATTGAGATTGTGAGCGTCAATGGCGGAGAAGACGGAAACACTTCCAACAACATCGTTGAGAAAGAAATCAATGTGGAACTCGGAACAACACAGAGAATCCCGATGATTGAACATTTCTCCAGTTCTACTTGCGAGCCTTGCGTCAACATCAACTATGCGATGCATCAGCTCACCGAGAGCAATCCAGGCAAGTTCTGCTACACAAAATATCCTACTGATATACCAGGACTCGGCGACCCTTATTATACTGCTGAAGTCGGAATAAGAAAAGGATTCTACGGAATAAACAGCGTGCCGCAGGTAATACTTAACGGAACGAATTTAGGTTCTTCATCGATATCACAATATCAACTCGATGATAGTTATAACACAAACGCTTACGTCAACATAAAAGGAGCCTTCAACATGGAAGGAAACACCATCAATGTTACAGCCGACGTGATGTCGTATATCGATATTGAAAATGCGAAAGTTTTTATTTCCGTCAACGAGAAACATACCACAGGCAACGCTAGTTACAACGGCGAGACCGACTTCTATCATATCATGATGAAGATGTTGGAAAACGCCAACGGCAACGACATCACATTGAAAGCCGGCGAATATCAACGTTTTGAATTTTCTTACGATATGTCGCAGACCAATGCGGAAGAAATGAACGACCTTGAAGTCGCCGTCTGGATTCAAGACATTAACACAAAAGAAGTGTTCAACAGCAGTTTCTTGTATGAATACACCGGACATAGATATCCTGCAAGAAATATGGAGATGACAGAAAACACAGACACATATATCGTCACTTGGGAAGCGCCAGAACAAGGAACGCCAACAGGTTATAATGTATATTTCAACAACGAACTCGTTTTGGAAAACACCTCCGACTTATCATATAGTTTCGCTAAAGATGAAGAATTCTATATCGTGGAAGTCGTGGCTTTATATGAAGAAGGAACATCTGTAGGCGTCATCGCGAGTGACCTCGACGGAGTTTCAATTCAAGAGACGATGAGCGAAGACGGAAACGTGGAAGTCTATCCTAATCCAACGAGAGACTACATAAAACTATCAGCTAATAACTGTCAGCTGTCGGCAGTCAGGGTTTACAATTACTTAGGAATTTTAGTAGAAGAGATTGAAGTGAATTCGAGCGATATTGAAATCAATGTTTCAGATTATAGCAACGGAGTTTATTTCATCGAGATTCAGACAGAAAACGGAAACTTTGTTAAGAAGATTATTAAAAATTGAGAATCTGAAAATCTGAGAAATTTCTTTCAAGTTTTCAGATTCTCAGGTTTTCAATTTTTCAGATTTTTTTCGTATCTTTGCAAGACTAATCAAATCATTTAAAATCAATACATCTATGAAGAAAACATTACAATTTTTATTAGCATTAATTTTCACGACTACATTAACATTTAAAGGTTTGGCATGCGATCCTCCGACAAACTTAAGATCATTGGTTGAACAAGATGTTCCTGGTTACGGATATACATTCAGAGTGACGTTGAACTGGGATGCCGTTGAAGGAGCCGACTTCTATTCAATCTACTTCTATTCAGATAACTATCCAAACGGAATGTGGTTAGGCGACACCGACGGACTATATTACGTTGCAGGAGCTAACACAGAATCCATCTTCTATTTCGCGGTGAAGACACACTGCAGCGACGGCTCGACATCTGAAGAATCTGAACAATGCGCAGTAGTAATTCAAAATGACGCTACTCCATGTAGAATGCCTGAGAACCTCTCAGTAACAGTAGAGGAAGACCTTCCTAACGCAGAGTTCAAATATACCATCACACTCAACTGGGACGCTGTTGAAAATGCAGAAAAATATGAACTTTACGTCAATGGCGATATGTTTACATACACAACAGAAACAACATACGTCACTGGAACCGATGTCCCACAAGAACTTTATTTCGCTGTGGCGACAATATGTGAAGACGGAAGCGAATCTATAGTATCGCCAAACGTATATGTCAACATCGACCCTTGTATGCCTCCAACCAATCTTCAAGCTAACGTAGAAGAAGACGTACCAGGCTTCCCATATAAATATAAAGTCACCTTGACATGGGACGCCAATCCAGACGCATCATCATACACCATCTACGAAAACGGCACATGGAAATCATACGCAACAACAAATTCTATTGAACTCGGTTACGACAGTCCGACAACAGTATTCTACAACGTCACATCATCATGCGAAAACGGCGAGTCAGACATGACAGACCCATTGACAGTCGTTATCGGCGGAACTGACGGTCCTTGCCTCGCTCCTACTAACTTAGGCGCAACAGTAGAACAAGACGTTGAAGACTACGGCTATAAATTCAAAGTCACCATGACATGGGATGCCGTCGATGGCGCAGAAGCTTATATCGTTTATGTCAACGGACAAGAATGGGGCGCTTCAAGCACAAACTCTTACATCTTCGGCACAGACGCAGAAGGCTCATGGGAAATAACAGTCGTAAGCGTATGTGCAAACGGTGAATCAGAACAATCAGAACCATACACATTAATAGTTCAAGAAGACTCCTTGGAAGAATACTCAAACAGATTCGAGATCTATCCTAACCCGGCAGAAAGCAACATTACTATCAACACCAACGAGAACATAAATGAAATTAACATTTATAATATCATCGGAATAAAGGTTTACAGCGAACAAGTATCTGTTGACCGTTGTCCGTTGTCTGTTGACCTCAGCACATTCAATAGCGGAGTTTATTTCATCAAGATAAACACAGAAAAAGGCGAAGTAGTTAAACGCTTCATAAAAGAATAAAATAGTTTTATAGAACTTTAGAATTTTAGAACTCTGGAACTTTGGAATTTTATTTCTAAGGTTTCAGAGATTTTTTTAATTCATAATGCATAATTCATAATGCATAATTATGTTGATTGTGAATTATGAATTGCAAAGTGCGTCATTTTTGAATCTGAAAAAAACTTTGAGCTGTGAGCCATGAGCAAAAGTTCAACAACCAAATGTTTTCTCAGATTCTCAGGTTTTCAATTTCTCAGATTCTCAGATTTTTTATGGTATCGTATCACATTTTTTCTTATCTTTGTAAGTTCGTAAAATATTTGAGAATTCTTAACAAAATCAAGGAAAATGAATCGTAAAAAAACTATCGTTTTGTTAGCTTTGGCAATTTTACTTTCAATGCCAGCTCTCTTCGCACAAGAACGCGTTTATCAAATCACAGATGATGTTGTTGTTCCTCACACATCAGTAAAGAATCAGGCTCAATCAGGAACATGCTGGTGCTTCGCCGGTGTAGGTATGATAGAAGCAGAAATCAAGAGAATACACGGAGTGGAACTCGACCTCTCTGAGATGTATCTCGTCCGCTGGGCTTACGCCAACAAATTCGAGAAATATGTAAGAATGCAAGGCACATGTAACTTCAGTCCTGGCGGCGAAGTGTTCGACGCATTATACGCCATCAACGAAAGCGGCATGATGACAGAAGAAGCTTACAACGGTTTAGTTTTAGGCGACAAAAACCACAACCACGGTGAACTTCATACCGTTCTCGCCGAATACGGAAAAATCGTCAACAAACAACATAACGGCAAAATCAGCAAGGCATGGAACCCAATGGTTCAATCTGTATTGGATGTTTATCTCGGCGAAGTCCCTGCAACATTCAACTATGATGGAACAGAATACAACGCCAAATCATTTGCAGAAAAATATCCTCTCAACATCGAAGATTACGTACAAATCAGTGCGTTCACAAACCACGCAAACTACAAACCTTACATCATGCCTATCCAGGACAACTGGACAAATACAATGTCGTACAATATGCCACTCGATGAGTTGATGAACGAGTTAGACAACGCATTGAACAACGGTTACACTGTAGGCTGGGCTCAAGACGTAAGCGACAAAGGCTTCAGCCGTAAGGCAGGCGTCGGCGTAGTATTGGAAGACGACATAGAGAAGATAAGACAATCAGACGAGAAGAAATACAAGAAAATGAGCGACGACGAAATCAAAGCTTCATTATATAAGTTCGAATCTGTAATGCCAGAAAAAGTCGTCACAGAAGAGATGCATCAGGAAGCATACGAAAACGGCCAGACAACCGACGACCACAGCATGCTCATCGTTGGTATCGCTCACGACCAGAACGGAACAAAATATTACAAAGTGAAAAACTCATGGAGCGAAAGACACGGCATTGAAGGTTATTGGTACTGTTCAGAAGCTTTCGTACGTCTCCACACCATGTTCTTCACACTCCATAAAGACGGTTTGACATCAGATATGAAATCTAAATTAGAAATAAAATAATATTAACTTAAATTAAATTAAAAACTATGAACTTTAAAAAATTCTTAGCAGCAACAGCAGTAGCATTCGTAATGCCATGCTTAGCTAACGCACAAGAAGCTGAACAAGCTCCTGAAAAAAAAGGTTGGGAATTCTCAAATGAGGTAAGACTCCCTATCACATCAATGAAAGACCAAAACGCAGCAGGTACATGCTGGTGCTATTCAACATTATCATTCGTTGAGGCAGAATTGTTACGTACAACAGGCAAGACATACGACTTCTCAGAAATGTTCATCGTATGGAACACTTACATGGACCGCGCTCAAGCAACAGTACGTACACACGGTGACATCTCCTTCTCACAAGGTGGTTCATTCTACGACGTGCTTTACGGTATCAAGAATTACGGTTTGGTGCCAGACGCAGAAATGCCAGCTGGTTACAAACACGGCGACACATTGTCAGACTTCTCAGAATTCTCAAGCGTATGCGACCCATTCGTAGAAGGTATCGTCAAGAACAGAAAATTACAAATGAGCCCAGAAGGCACTCCACTTTGGAAAGAAGCTTTGGCAGGTATCCTCAACGCTTACATCGGCGAACGTCCAGAGACATTCGTTTACGAAGGTAAAGAATACACTCCACAATCATTCGCAGAAGCAACAGGTTTCAATCCAGATGATTATGTAAACTTGGCTTCATTCTCACACCACCCATTCTATGAACCATTCATCATCGAAGTACAAGACAACTGGCGTTGGAGCACAGCTTACAACCTTCCTATCGACGAACTTATGGAAGTCATGAACTACGCTATCGACAATGGTTACACATTCGCATGGGGTTCAGACGTAAGTGAAAAAGGTTTCTTAAGAGGCGAAAACTTCGGTATCATGGTTCTTCCTGACCTCGAAGCAAGAGATAACAACGACGCTGGTACAGACAAAGCACGTTGGGCAGGTCTCAGCGCAGCAGAAAGAGCAAAAGAAGGTTATTCACAACCATCTCCACAACGTTGGGTTTCACAAGAAGACCGTCAACAAGCATACGACAACTATGAAACAGGCGACGACCACGGCATGATCATCTACGGTAAAGCACAAGACCAACTCGGCAACAACTACTTCATCGTAAAGAACTCATGGGGTGTTACAGGTAACTACGAAGGTACATTCTACGCTTCAGAAGCATTCGTACGTTACAAGACTATGAACATCGTTCTTCACAAAGACGCTCTTCCAAAACATATCAAGAAAGCTCTTGGAATTAAATAAGATATTCAGAATATGAAAAACTGAAAACCTGAGAATCTGAGAATGGTTCTTGGGTTTTCTTTTTTGAGTGGAATTATATAAATTGCTTTGCGAGTGAAGAACAATATCCACATTAGTTATAAACAAAAAAAGATTGCTGTTTCTAGCAATCTTTTTTAGTACCTGAGGCCGGAATCGAACCGGCACGCCCGAAATGGGCACAGGATTTTAAGTCCGGCGCGTCTACCTATTCCGCCACTCAGGCACTTATCCTGTCTAAAAAAAATCCCGATTTTCTATCGGGACTTCTTTGAGCGGAAAACGAGACTCGAACTCGCGACCCCGACCTTGGCAAGGTCGTGCTCTACCAACTGAGCTATTTCCGCGTTGTTGTTTGATGGTGCAAAGATACGCATTTTCTAATTACGCGCAAGTATTTTCTAAACTTTTTTTCATATTTTTTAAAATTATTTTTTACAATCTGAAAATCATATATTTACAAAATTAAAAAAATTACAATTATTACTTAAAAATACATTAAAACGTACTTCTCCCCCACTTTTCCCACATTTTCACATCAAAAAATATCACAAAATCCCATAAACCATATTTATTTCGACAAAAATAATCATAAAAACAATCAGGAGATTTCTCATCATTCATCATATTTCATCAGAGGAAGTAAGTGAAAACTCCCAATCATAAAATAATTCCTAATTCCTAACTCATAATCGGTAATAATATGTATATTTGTAAAAAATATTTTTTAGTGTTTATAGTAATAGGAAGTCGAAAATTTAATCAATCTCCAATAAACTTAATACTTTAAACTATCAACTACCCAACTACTATAAACTCTAAACCATCAACTATAAACTTTATAAAAAAACATCATCATGAAAACATTAAAATTTTTAGCGTTATTTTTGTTATTAGGTACATTATCATTAAATGCTCAGCAAAACATCAAAGTCGGCGACATCTACACTTTCGACGATAACAGCAAAGGCGTAGTATTTTATGTAGACGATGAAGGGCATGGTTTAGCAGTATCGTTGAATCAAGAAAAAAGAAGATGGGAAGATGAAACAAATTATGTCTATTGTCAAGACATCATAAACATCCCTAATGAATTATTACCAAGTTTAGAACTTCATCCCCTTTTAGGCAAAGTTTACACAGCATACATTTTAGAACAATTAGGTGAAATAAAACCAATCGCAGCCAAATATTGTCGCGAGCAAGGAGAAGAATGGTACATCCCATCGGCAGGAGAAGCATATAGACTTATAATTGCCAATGCCGACAAAACTATCGACAATACACTCAAAGAAAACGGCAGCAAACCAATTGAAGGCTGGTATTGGACAAGTTCAGAATACGGACAAGGCGAGGCATGGCGCATCAACCATAAAGGTAAAATCAAACGCTGCTCAAAACTCGCTATCAGAGTATATGCTAGAGCGGTGAGGAGTTTCTGACTATGAACTATGACTATGAACTATGACTATGAACTATGACTATGAACTATGACTATGAACTATGACTATGAACTATGACTATGAACTATGACTATGAACTATGACTATG
>JAZUSL010000057.1:0-12043 GCA_045606705.1 Bacteroidales bacterium | reverse complement strand
CGTGACCATAGATGTTAGCCTCACTTTCTTGTTGCGCAAAAGATGTAAAATTTGAAGAAAAAAGAAAGATGCCAAGAAACAGCATCATCATGAAGGTAAAATTATTCTTTGTCATTATTAAAAATTGTTATTCATTTTGTGATGCAAAATTATTGTTAAAACTAATATCATACATCACATAATTTTGGTAAATATAAAGAAAGTTATTAACTATAAATGATGAGGAGATTAAAGTCAATAAGATAATTATTATTAATTCATTAACTATTAACTATCAACTATTAACTGTTAATTGTTAATTGTTAATTGTAAAAAGCACCATTGAGAACCAATTCCACGCGCACAAAAAAAGCGTGGTGCTTACCGCTAATTCGTACTACCAGGTCCTTCGACTTACCTAATTCACCAAATTATACGAGTAAAGCCCACGCATAGCGCAGGCGTTCTCTGCTTTACTCTTGGTGAATTATTAAACTTGTCGAAGGTTTAGTAGCACAAGATTATAGCAAAAACGCTTTTTTCAATATGTCTTTAAAGTGTGCGTAACTATACGCTTATATCATCATAGGCAATAATTTTTTGTTATCAATACTTACACGGCAAAGATAAAACATATTTTATTAGAAGTAAATATTATGTAAATTTATTTTCTTAATTCTGTTAATAATTTTTATGAATTTTTCTCTTGTGGGATATTGTTTTCTGTAGTATTTTTGTGAGTGATAAAAATATGTTAAACCAAACATCAAAATTATTATGGAACAGGAAAAAGACATCAGATGGAAACAGAGATTCAGCAACTATCGCCGTGCATTGAAACAACTCGAAAAAGCAGTCGGGATTTTCAAAAGAAAAGATATTGTTGACAATGACTTTTATGAGATAGCAAGAGAAGGCTTGATACAATGTTTTGAGTTTACCCATGAATTGTCGTGGAAGGTGATGAAAGACTATGCGGAACATCAAGGCATAATGGAAATCTTCGGATCGAGAGACGCTATACGTTATAGTTTGAGGTTAGGACTTATCGATGATGAGCAATGGATTGATACCATAAAAGACCGTAACGTGACTTCCCATCATTATGATGACGAGACCGCACAAAAAATCTCCGACCACATCATAAACACGTATTATCCTTTGTTCGTTAAATTTGAAAAGGTAATGCTCGAAAAGATGGAGGAACAATGAGATACGGAATAAAGGAAGAATATTGGCAAAAACTCTCGGAATTGTTCGCTTCGTATCCTCTTATTGAGAGAGTAATCTTATATGGTTCCAGAGTAAAAGGAACTTATAAACCATTCTCCGACATTGACATCACATTGATTGGAGAAAGTCTCGCCCATTCCGATTTACTGAGAATCATGAACGACATCGATGATTTGTTGTTGCCTTATATGTTCGACATCTCTTTGTTTCATACTTTAAGAAATAAAGAACTGATAGAACATATCAATAGAAGAGGAGCAGTAGTTTATGAGAAATAAATCCCCGTACCCGCTCCCATTCCCGCTCCCATTCCCGTTCCCGTTCCCTCAAAAAAAATTGTTGATAACTTCTCTTTACACATTATTAATTTGTACAATAAAAATCGTACCTTTGTAGTTTGAATAATAAATCAACAAGACATGGGTAAGATAATAGCGATAGCAAATCAGAAAGGCGGCGTGGGCAAGACAACCACCGCTATCAACTTAGCGGCAAGCCTTGCAGTACTTGAACATAAGACACTTCTCATCGACGCAGACCCTCAGGCAAACTCAACATCAGGCGTGGGTTTCGACCCTAAGGAAATCGACAACAGCATATACGAATGCATCATCGACGGCGTCAACCCGAAAGACATCATCAAGGAGACAGAGACACCGAATCTATATCTGCTGCCAGCTCATATCGACCTCGTCGGCGCAGAGATAGAACTCATCAACCAGCCTCAACGCGAATACATGATGAGTGACACCCTCTCTGAAGTGAAAGACGAATATGACTATATCATAATCGACTGCTCACCTTCGCTCGGTCTCATCACGGTAAACGCTCTCACAGCAGCGAACTCCGTAATCATCCCCGTACAATGTCAGTACTTCGCCCTCGAAGGTCTCGGAAAACTTCTCAACACTATAAAAATCGTACAGAACAGATTAAACCCAAGTCTCGATATCGAAGGAATCTTGTTGACAATGTTCGACCCAAGGACAAGAATATCCAAACAGGTAGTCAGCGAAGTCAAGACCCACTTCCAAAATATGGTATTCGACACCATCATCAGTGTCAACACCCGTCTTAGCGAAGCACCAAGTTTTGGAATGACTGCCATTATGCATGATGCCGGCAGCAACGGCGCAAAAAATTACCTTAGTCTAGCTGAAGAAATATTAAACAACAACCAAAATGTCAATGCAAAATAAGAAAAGAGGACTGGGACGCGGATTGGAAGCCATCCTGCAAAGCCCAGAAACAGACATAACATCATCAGATATATCCGGCAACTACGTAGCAGGAGCCGTGGCAGAACTAAACATCGACTTCATAGAAGCTAACCCGTTCCAACCAAGAACCGACTTCGACGACAACGCACTCAACGAACTTGCCGAATCAATAAAAGTACAAGGCGTCATACAACCGGTCACCGTGAGAAAGATGGGTCGCGACAAATACCAGCTCATCTCCGGCGAACGCCGTCTTCGCGCATCAAAACTCGCAGGACTTAAAACAATACCTGTTTACATCCGCGTAGCCAACGACGAACAGATGTTAGAGATGGCTCTGATAGAGAACACCCACCGCGAAGGTCTCAACGCAATAGAAGTGGCTCTCTCATATCAACGTCTCATAGAAGAATGTAACATAACACAAGAACAACTCAGCGAGAAAGTAGGCAAAGACAGAAGTACCGTAACGAACTTCTTACGTTTGTTGAAATTACCACCTGAAGTACAAGTCGCCTTGCGAGACGGCTTCATCTCCATGAGCCAAGCCCGCACTATAATCAATATTGAAGATAAAACCCAACAACTTATCATACTTAAGGAGATTATCGACAAAGACCTAAGCGTTAGACAAGTCGAAGAACTGGTACGCTCACTTAACAACAAAAACACTAAGACAAAAAAACAAAAAGACGTATTACCAGCTGCATTTATAAATAAAGTCGACTTTTTATCAAAGACCTTAAACACAAAAGTCAAGATAAACCGCAACAGCAAAGGCAAAGGATCTTTGACAATAGACTTTAAAAACGATGAAGATTTCGAAAGACTTATTTCATTAATCAATAAAGATTGATTTCCAAGATGCTGAGACGTTTTCTCATAGTATTATTAATGGTTTTCATCTCGATAGGAAATTCTTACGCACAAGAAAATAGTATTGTCGTTAAGAAACATAACCCCAAAAGAGCGACTCTATATTCGGCAGTATTACCAGGTTTAGGACAGGCATACAACAAAAAATACTGGAAAATCCCTGTCGTTTATGCAGGCATAGGAGCCATAGGATATCTCGCAATATCAAACGGTAACGGATACAAAGACTATCGATTAGCATACGATTATCAGTCAGGAGCAACAACTGATGTAAGTGACGACATCAAAGAACTCGCAGGGAAATATTCGGCAGAGAACCTCATCTCAATAAGAGATAACTACAGACGTAACATGGAATTAAGCTGGATTATCATGGCGTTATGGTACGGACTTAATATTATCGACGCCACCGTTGACGCCCATTTTTTCGAATATGACATCGACGATGACTTGTCATTAAAAGTAGAACCAGTGTTACAAACCAATTATGCTTATTGGGACATGGGATACGGGAGCGGATGCGGGAACGGGATTTCTCTAAAACTTAAATTTTAAACGATGAACATAATATTATTCGGATACGGCAAGATGGGACACGAGATAGAGGATATTGCTCTGCAACGTGGACATAATATAATAGCGACTATTGACAACGAGAGGGAATTTCAAGACTTCTCAGATTCTCAGATTCTCAGATTCTCAGATTCAAACATTGTCGCGATAGAATTCAGCACACCAGCGACAGCATTCGACAACATCAAAAAATGTTTCGACTTGAACATACCTGTCGTATGCGGAACAACAGCATGGTATGAACATCTTGATGAGATAAAAGAAAGATGCATAAAAGAAAAGCAAACTTTTTTCTACGCACCCAACTTCAGCATAGGTATGAACATCATGTTTATGCTCAACAGACAACTCGCCAAGATAACAGAAAAATACGATTATAAATTAAGCCTCACCGAGACACATCACATACACAAACTCGACAAACCCAGCGGGACCGCAGTGAAACTCGCAGAAGATATTTTAGACAATAACAACAATTACAAGTCTTGGACGTTAAAAGAATGTACAATCGACAATGAACAATTAACAATTGGTGATGTACTTCCAATTGAGGCGATCCGAGAAGGTGATGTCTTCGGCATCCATGAGGTTAAGGCAGAATCGGACTGCGACATCATCCAACTGCGTCATAAAGCATTCAGCAGAAAAGGATTCGCTACAGGCGCGGTGATAGCGGCAGAATTTCTCCTCGGCAAAAAAGGAATCTTTACAATGGAAAACCTATTAAAAATCTGAGAAACTGAAAATCTGAAAATCTGAGAAAAGTAAAATATAAAAATATAAAATCATGTTAGCATTCATAATCTTAGTACCGGCATTATTTACAATTCCAATCGCGTTCTGCTGGAAACTTTTCGAAAAAGCAGGTTATAAAGGATTCTATTCCGTAATACCATACTACAATCTATACATTTTATCAAAGATTGTCAACGACACGAAATGGTGGTGGTATCTTCTCTTGGCAATTCCATACATAAACGTCTTCACCATGATGCTTATGTTCATCGACTTGGCAAAAGCATTCGGGAGATTCAAAATATGGGAAGTGTTATGCGCAGCTGTCGTTCCTTTCATCTTCTTCCCTATCGTAACAATACAAAACTCAAAATACAGCGACCCACGAGTAACGACATATCCACCCAAAGGACCTGTCCGCGAATGGCTTGATGCCATAGTCTGGGCTGTAGTAGCAGCAATGATTATCAGGACTTTCATGTTCGAAATGTACACCATACCATCATCAAGTATGGAGAAGTCATTATTAGTCGGCGATTATTTAGTAGTAAGCAAATTAGGATACGGACCACGTATTCCTAACACACCATTAGCATTTCCATTCGTACATCATACATTACCATGGTCAAAGACAGCCAAATCATATATCGAATGGCCACAACTTCCATACAAACGTCTTCCGGGAACTACAGAGATAAAACGTAACGACCCTATAGTATTTAACTTCCCTGCTGGAGATACAGTGAGTGAAGTCTATCAAAGTAACGTAACATATTACCAGTTATGCCGTTATTTTGGAAAAGACAAAGTGATGAGCGACAAGAAACAATTCGGCAATATCATCACACGCCCTGTCGACAAGAGAGAGAACTATGTAAAACGTCTCATCGCGATGCCAGGCGACACCCTACAGATAATAGACGGCATTGTTTATATAAACGGAAAGATTGGCGAACAACCCGAAGAGATGCAACATAATTATTTAGTAAAGATAACAAGTAACGGCATCAACCCTTCTATCTTAGAAAAGTATAATATAACAGAAGGTTACAGAACCGCACATTCCAACGAATTAATTTTCAACATGACAGGTAAAGTCGCCGAAGAGTTCAGGAAACTTCCTTTCGTAACATCTGTTGAAAGAAGAATTGCCGCAGCAGGTACTGAAGTATCTGAAGACATCTTCCCTAACGACACTACGCATTTCAAATGGAACGCCGACAACTTCGGTCCTATCGTGATACCACAAGAAGGTGTTACAGTTAAATTAACTCCTGAAAACATCGCACTTTACGACAGAGTGATAAGAGCGTATGAACTCAACGACATGAAAATCAAAGACGGCAAGATATTCATCAACGGGGAAGAAACAGACGAATATACTTTCAAGATGGATTATTATTGGATGATGGGTGACAACCGTCACAACTCACAAGACTCACGTTTTTGGGGCTACGTCCCTATCGACCACATCGTAGGTAAACCTGTTTTCGTATGGTTATCAATTGACAAAAACACAGGCAAGATTCGTTTCAACAAAACATTCAGATTCGTAGATTGATATTATGGCAGCAGACAATAAAAGCAAAGGTACGAAAAAAGATAAACCTCAAAGCAAACCAAAAGGCAAGGCTGTGGGAACAAGAAAGAAAACAAGCGACCCACGTTTCCGCATAATATCAGGAGTCTTCTTGATGTTGGTGAGTTTGTTCTTATTTGTATCAACAATTGGATATATAATAAATTACAACTTGACAGGAAATTGGGGCAATACCATAGGAATGTGGCTAAGCAGAGACAGCTTCGGCATCGGATCGTTCTACCTTGTTTTCTTATTATTCATCTCTGGTTCCTTATTGACATTCAAAGGTCCTAAAATCAGAATCATTACAATATGTAAATATTGCCTAGTGTTTCTGGTGTGGTTGCCATTATTATTAGCCACAATAATGCTTAACAACAATTGTTTGCTATGCGAAAAATTCTACGGCAATGTAGGAACCGGTTTGAACGAACTGTTAAATCCTTACATCAGTAATATCGGTATTTATATCGTTTTATTCTTTACCGCTTTCTTATACGTAATATTCACTTTCGATATCAAGATGCCGACATTCAACTTCAAGAAAGACAACATTGAAAATGATGGAGAAGACGACATTGATGATAACGGAGAGGACAACGGCAATGACGATACAGAAGAAAAACCACTCCCATTACTTCCAATAAAAAAAGATGGCGAAGAAATTAAAATTGAAATCGGTGACGACACTGTAACAGAAGTAGTTGATGAAGAAATAGACGAAAGCGAAGATGAAACAGAAGATGAGGAAGACGAAGATGTTGAGATCACAGTCAAACACATCTCTCATGAAACAGAAAAAAATCCACTAGTGATAGACCTTGATCCTGTCACTGAGACAGAAGATGTAGAAGACAAGGACGATGAACTAATAGAAACTATAGAAATAGAAATTCAGAAACCAAAAGAAGAAAACCCAGAGATAAAGGTTCCTGGCATGGAAGTCACCATCCCAACAGAAGAAAAACAAGCAGAAAAGATTGGTGAGCATTTTGGTCTTGACACGGATTTCGACCCTAAACTGGAACTTTCCAACTATAAATTCCCTCCATTGGATTTATTAAAAGATTATGGTGAAAGTTCTACAAACGTTGACAGAGAAGAACTCGAAGCCAACAAAAAACGTATCGTCGACACTCTCGCAAATTATAATATCGCCATCGATAAGATCAAGGCAACAATAGGACCTACCGTAACATTGTATGAAATAGTACCGGCTGCCGGCGTCAGAATCTCAAAGATCAAAGGTCTTCAAGACGACATCGCGCTCTGCCTCTCAGCAATAGGAATCCGTATCATAGCTCCTATACCAGGTAAAGGCACAGTAGGTATCGAAGTACCGAACCAGAAGCCACAGATAGTATCGATGAGAAGCGTATTAGGTTCGGAACGTTTCCAGAAATGCGGATACGAACTTCCTTTCGGTATAGGTAAGACCATCTCTAACGAGAGTTACGTCGCCGACCTCGCTAAGATGCCTCACATCCTAATGGCTGGCGCAACAGGTCAAGGTAAGTCTGTTGGTATCAACGCCATCATTTCTTCATTACTATATAGCAAACATCCGGCAGAACTTAAGTTCGTCCTCGTCGACCCTAAGAAAGTCGAGTTGAGTCTTTACAAAAAAATTGAACGTCACTTCTTGGCAAAACTCCCCGATGCAGAAGAAGCAATCATCACCGATGTAAGAAAAGTAGTCCGCACACTCAACTCATTATGTATTGAGATGGACAACCGTTACGAACTCTTGAAAGACGCACAAGTACGTAACATCAAGGAATACAACGCCAAGTTTATCGCTCGCAAATTGAATCCTTACGAAGGACATCGTTTCTTACCTTATATCGTATTAGTCGTTGACGAGTTCGCCGACTTGATCATGACAGCAGGTAAAGAAGTTGAAGCTCCTATCGCACGTCTCGCTCAGCTGGCTCGTGCCATCGGCATCCATCTCATCATCGCAACACAACGTCCTTCCGTCAATATCATCACCGGTACCATCAAGGCTAACTTCCCGGCACGTATCGCATTCCGCGTCATCTCACGCGTCGACTCAGGAACAATCTTGGACACTAACGGAGCTGACCAACTCATCGGTAGAGGCGATATGTTATTATCTACCGGTAACGACTTGGTACGTCTGCAATGCGCTTTCATCGATACTCCAGAAGTAGAAGAAATCACCGACTTCATTGGAGCACAAAGAGCTTATCCTGACGCTTATCATCTTCCAGAATGTCCCGACGAAAAAGATGAAGGCGGCGGAAAAGAAAATCTCAACCCTGACGAAAGAGACCCATTATTCGAAGAAGCTGCATACATCATCGTTCAAACACAACAAGGCTCAACATCTATGCTGCAACGTAAACTGAAACTCGGTTACAACAGAGCGGGACGTATCATCGACCAACTTGAGAAAGCCGGTATCGTAGGACCTTTCGCCGGCAGCAAACAACGCGAAGTGAGAATCGCCAACGAAATGGCACTCGAACAATACCTCAAGGATTTGTATATGGATGATGATTCTGAACTATGACTTTAAACTATGAACTATGACTATGGCTATGAACTATGACTATGACTATGAACTATGGCTATGGCTATGAACTATGAACTATGAACTAAATTTTAATTATGAAGAAATACATTTTGATAATAATAGTTTTTTTGACTAGTATAAGTCTATCGGCGCAAACTGCTGAAGAATTTCTTGATTCTGTCATCAAGAAAATGAAGTCTTACGACGACATCAGCATAGTGTATAAAATCACAAATATTCAGAAAGATGAATATACCGACAGCAGCATATCATCAAACGGATTCGCTTCAATAAAAGGAAATTCATACATCATGAATATGGATGGACAGGAAATGGTTTGCAACGGAGAAATATTATGGACACATCTCATTTACGATGAAGAAGTGATGGTAAGCGAAGCGACAGAAGACTCCTCCCCTATTTTCATCATCGACACTTTTAAAGAAAATACAACGATGTCATTTGTCGAGAGTAACGATATCGACATCAAAACAATAGAGATAAAAGGAAACGAAGACGAGATTTTTGAGAAAATCCAAATCAGCATCGATAAGAATAATCTTACCGTAAAGAAAGTTCACGTATTCATCAACCATGATGTTTATTCTGAAGAATTAATATATGAGATAACCGACTTCAAGACAAATCAAAATCTTCCAGATAGTATGTTCATCTTTGATGAGACTATGCACCCGAATGTAGAAGTTATTGATATGAGATAGAATATTTGAATTGAAAATTGAAAATTTGGTTTAAGGTTTAAGGCTTAAGGTTTAAGGTTGGATTTCGATAAAATTTTAACTCTAAACTTCAAAACCACTTTAAACATTAAACCTTAAACTTTAAACTAAATAATGAATTACGAATTAATATTAGAAATAATCGCGGTGATAACGGGGATGCTCAGCATCTGGTATTCTTATAGGATTAACATCTTGGTCTATCCTATCGGGATGATAAGCCTCGCTCTTTATGTCTTCATATTCATAAAGAACGGTCTCTACGCCAATGCCGTAATCAATTTCCTGTATTTCGTGATAAGCATTTTCGGATGGTGGAACTGGTTAAGACAACGGACAACAGACAACGGACAACAGACTACTGATAAAGGTGAGTTAAAAGTCTCTTATTTAAGTAAAAAAGAGAATGTCATTACCATCACTATCCTCGTGACTTTGATATGGCTCATCAATTTATTTACAACTAATGATTTATCGATAAGATTGGATTATTATACAAGTGCGGCAGGATTGATAGCGATGGTTCTTACATCGTTCAAGAAAGTAGAAAATTGGTTCTTCTATTTGGTTGCCGATATAGTCTTGATTCCGCTCTGTATTTATAACGGATTATATCTCACAAGTTTTCAATATGTTGCATATACGATTTTAGCGATAATGGGTTACATCAACTGGAATAAGGAGGCGAAGAAAAATGTTTAAGATTGCCATCACCGGACCCGAATCGACGGGAAAATCGACACTCGCAGAGAAGTTGGCGAAACATTTCAACACCGACTTCATACCCGAATATTCCAGAACCTATCTCGAAAACTTCGAAGGTCAATATACTGAAAACGACGTAGTTGAAATAGCAAAAGGTCAACATAACCTCATATTGAAAGAAGAGAAGAAATCGCCTAAAATCCTCATCGCCGACACTGAGATTATCGTATGCAAGATTTGGGTGGAATACGTCTTCAAACATTCCAACGAGACTATCGACAATATCTTAAAACAACAAGACTTCGACTTATATCTTTTATGCGACATTGATTTGCCTTGGGTTTATGACCCTTTGAGAGAGAATCCTAATCTTGAAGAAAGAAAAGAACTGTTTGATATATACAGAAACACATTGGAACAAATGAATGTAGGGACGCGGCATGCCACGTCCATCCCTTTCGAAATAGTCAGAGGCGACAATGAAGAAAGAGTCGAGAATGCGATAAACATAATAATGAAGTATTATCATGAATAAAGAAAGGAAACATATAGTTTTTTTGGCGCGATGGTATCCGCACCGCTACGACCCGATGTTCGGACTTTTCGTACAACGTCATGCCGAAGCCGCCGCTTTGTTCAATGATATCACTGTTATTTATTGTCAACAAGTTGAGTCGCAAAGTCGCAAAGTCGCAAAGTCGCAAAGCGTTTCTGTGTCTCTGCGTCACTATGTCTCTGCGTCACTATGTCTCTGTGTCTCTGTGTCTTTAAATTCTCCATCACAGCTTGATTTGATATTCGTTAATCTTTCTATATAAAGTTCTCTCGCTGATGCCTAATTCTTTGGCGGCGTCTTTCCTTTTGCCTTTATGTTTCTCTAAAGCTTTGTAAATGAAATCCTTTTCTGTCTGTATCAAAGACAATGATTCTTTTTGATTTGAAACGATTTGTACTTCATTTTCTGTATTGACGTTATTGTTCGTGTCTTTATAATCATCATCTTGAACATAAATGAAGCTATCTTCTGGTTCATCTATCTGTGAAATCACTGTCGCGTTGATAGGTGTGATATTCGACGGCTCAGGAAGATGCTGCATATTGCCATTATTTCTTTGTTCCGACAATTCGTTGACAGTTCTGCGAAGCTCCATAATGTCGTTCTTCATGTCGAACAACACCTTATACAATATGTCGCGTTCCGAGAGCGGATCTTCGTCTTTGCTTCCCTTGTATAATGTAGGTAATGAGGTGACATTGTTATTTGGAAGATAATTCTTCAAAATATCGGGCGTTATGATTCTCTCTTCCTCGATGATGGAAATCTGTTCGGTGATATTTTTCAGTTGTCTTATGTTACCGTCCCAACGATAATTTTCCATCATGACGACAGCTTCTGGCGTGAGTTGCACTGCTGGCATACGATATTTCTCTGCGAAGTCGGCAGCGAACTTTCTGAATAATAACTTGATATCTTCTTTACGCTCGCGTAATGCTGGTATACGAATCGGCACTGTGTTGAGTCGATAATATAAGTCTTCTCTGAACTTGCCTTTTTCTATTGCTAACGGAATATTGAGGTTGGTAGCTGCTACTATCCTCACATCGGTCTTCTGTACTTTCGAGGAGCCGACTTTGATGAATTCGCCGTTTTCCAAGACCCTCAGCAGTCGTGCCTGTGTCGCTAAAGGAAGTTCACCCACTTCATCAAGGAAGATAGTGCCGCCGTCGGCTACTTCAAAATATCCTTTACGGGTGTCGATGGCTCCTGTGAAAGAGCCTTTCTCATGACCAAATAACTCGGAGTCGATGGTGCCTTCTGGAATGGCGCCGCAGTTGATGGCAAAATAGTTCTTATGTTTCC
>JAZUSL010000056.1:0-68636 GCA_045606705.1 Bacteroidales bacterium | reverse complement strand
ATATTCTACAGATACTGAGCATATCGCTACTGGATAAAACCCCTGTAAATCAACTGCTTAATAATACTGATTACAAATATGTCAAAGAACAAGAATATAATTTATTGTTATTCAATTAGTTTAAACGGAACACTAGTGATTATGCATTATAAATTATGAATTGCCTTTGGGCGTTCCGGCTACGCCGTCGGGCTTTCCGCTATATCTTTTTCCGCTACGCTCCAAAAGGATGCCGCTCCAATCCCTAACGCGGGGAGGCTGCTACAAAAAAAGCTCCACCTTTGAAAATCTGTGCAATCTGCTAAATCTGTGGTTCATCACCATCTCCTCGGCAGGCGTTCCGCACTATCGTGCTTCACACCTGCCTATGTATTCTGTCGTCCCTCTGGGACTCATTGACTTATTGTCTCGTTGACTCGTTGACTTGTTGTCCTGTTGTCTCGTTGACTTTTTTCCTTATCTTTGTAAAATCAATTTCATCATTATGAAAGATTATTTAGATTCTTTGTTAATAAAATATAACACTCCGAGTTTCATCGACAACGACCCGGTACAGTTTCCTCGCAGATATTCTGAAAAAAACGACATCGAAATCGTATCTTTTCTTACCGCTACAATCGCTTGGGGAAAACGCTCCATGATTCTTAACTCCGCTAATAAGATGCTCAACGTAATGGGAAAATCGCCTTACGACTTTGTGATGTCAGACGGATTCAAAAAATTAGAGCCCGACAAATGTGTGCATCGCACTTTCTTCAACAGAGATTTTATTTATTATTGTAAAGGATTGAAACATATTTATAATGAGCATCAAAATATCGAGAATATCTTTACTCTGAACGGCAATCACGACGTTTGGCAAGGAATACAAAATTTCAGAGACAAGATTCAGGAAGCCAATGACGGAATTACGAGCGTTCATATCTCTAATCCTGGTTGCGACAATCCGAAGAAAGGTTCTGCTTGCAAGCGACTTCATCTCGCTCTGAAATGGCTCGTCCGTGACGACGGCATCGTTGACCTCGGCGTCTGGAAAAAACTCAGACCTTCTGATTTGATGATTCCTCTCGACGTCCATGTAGGACGAATCTCCCGCGAGCTCGGACTTCTCCAAAGAAAAAGCAACGACAGAACCACCGTCGAAGAACTGACTTCAAAACTCAGAGAATTAGATCCTAACGACCCTGTAAAATATGATTTTGCACTATTCGGATATGGAGTGAATGTTTAAAATCTGAGAAACTGAGAAATTGAAAACCTGAGAATAATTTTCAGATTCTCAGGTTTTCAGATTTTCAGATTTTAACAATCGAGCGGATAACGGGGTTCGAACCCGCGACCTAAAGCTTGGGAAGCTTTCGCTCTGCCAACTGAGCTACATCCGCTTTTCGCTCAGCAAAAGTAAAAATATTTTCGCAATCTAATTCATAAAATTAAAATCTTTTTATCATAAACCAAAATTTCTTAATTCTACCCCCAATTATGAATTATGCATTATAAATTATGAATTATCTCTGGGCGTTCCGGCTACGCCGTCGGGCTTTCCGCTATATCTTTTTCCGCTACGCTCCAAAAGGATGCCGCTCCAATCCCTAACGCGAGGGAGCAGCATTCCATAAAGATTCTTGTTCCCAGTTCTTGGTAAATCCCATTGCATTTGGATCCACATTTGAAAATGACTTCAATAAGGATTTCAAATCTGAGACAAAATTGTTTTTAGGATTTATTGAATTCAACCAATAAACTATACAGCATAATGATGAATAGAGTTTGTGGTTAAATTATCAATATACTTATGCTTGTCTATTGCTAATGTCTCTTCCAAAAACCACATCGGACCATATTTCAAAGAAAATTTATTAATGATTTTTGAACGTAGTGATATTTCTATCTGTTGAATAGCTGAAAACAGTAATTCTCTGAGTCTCATGTCAAATTCATACAACGAACGTGCTTTATCGAATGTCGCAGTTTCTTTGTATGTATGTAATTTCGTATCTGTTTCCATAGGACGCAGATAAGCGGCGAAACGAAAATAACTTATATGTTCCAAATAATGAACAGCAGCATTTTCATCTTCTATAGATAATCCTCTTTCTTTCAACACATCGATAATCTGAGATGTGGTCAGTGGTTCTTTAAGATATTTCATAATTTTGGCATATAAAAAAAGTTCCGCCCTGGTACGCTGTTCGTTGGGAAGCGTGGCGGATTCTAGTGGTGCAAAGATACAACTATTTTTTTTAATCTAATAGTCCAAATTAAAAATTTTTATAAATTATTTTGTCATCCTTCCGTCGGGCATAATGTCCGACGGAAATAAATCAAATAAATTGAATGCGCTTCGCTTTATTCTGTGATGGGGCGTACAGTCTGACCGTCGCCGCGATAGCCGTAGCCCACGCACTCGTCACCATCGTAGAAGCCGAAGGAGTACGCTTCGTCGTCGTAGTTGCCGTCGTACGGCGTAGAACTCCAATAGTAGCCATTGTAACCAACATAGCCGAGCGATGCCCCGTAACGGACGCCCGCAGCAGGAAGGAAGATACAACTGCCGTTTGGTCCTATAACCTTTGAGCCGTCAACTCCGTTAACCTGAGTCCATTCCCATTCACAATGGTCAACCAATTCCCGCATCTCGTCTATCGTAGGCATCCTCCAGCTTCCGCCCCAGTTGGCAGTAGCTGCATCGTATTGTGCGTTGCCAGAGATGTCACTCATTTGCTCTCCGTATGTGATAGAGTTTTCGTAAGTATATTCCGCTTTAGGGTTTGTCTCTCCCCATGCGAAGTAGTCGCCGTAATCTTCAGCTGAAGTTGCTCCAACATTGCATGTCGCCCATTTCAAGCCAGATGGCAAGCCGAGATCAACATAGCCGTGTCCGGCAATTTCGCCGGCAATTTCGCCGGCACTTCCTCCGCCATTGTTTCCATTTCCACCAGAATTGTTATTGTCATCTTCGTCTTTAGGATTGCACGACACCATCATCGCAACAATCATCAGCATAATCAAATAGATTCTTTTCATAACTTATAAATTTTAAATGTTGATATTGATTTAAATTACAATTTCTATTTCTATTAAAGTGTAGAGTGTAGTGTAGTTTATGGTTAAGCCTTTTGTCTTTAGGAATTAGTCTTTAGGCATTAGCCAGCATTCAGATTATAATATTATGAAAATTATCAATACAACCTTAACAACAGAAAAGAATAAGTTTCATCACTCTCTCCTCGGCAGGCGTTCCGTTTCTCTTCACACCTTCCCTATTATCTCACGTCCTTACATGGCTTCGTTGTCTCGTTGCCTCAGTGAATTAAAAAAATCTTTCGTCTTTCGTCTTTCGTCTTTAGCCTTTTCTTATCTTTGCAAAAATTGAAATCAACAAAATCTATTATAATGAAACACATTATTAGCTTATTACTTATCGCGATGATTTTTATGTCATCTTGCACATCTTCAACATCTGAAACAAAAAACGAAACGGCTTCAAAGCCTGATGTCGATGAGATAACACAAAAAGCTCTCGAGGAATGGCGCTCCGAACATTTCGGAATGTTCATACACTTCGGCATCTATTCAAAACTCGCCGGCTGGTGGAAAGGCGAAAAGATTCCTTACTACGGCGAACAAATCATGAATCACGCCCGTATCCCTATCGATGAATACGAGGCAGTGGCAAGAGAGTTCAATCCTAAAGACTTCAACGCCGACGAGATTGTGAAACTCGCTAAAGACGCAGGAATGAAATATATCGTCATGACCTCGAAACATCACGACGGTTTCTGCATGTTCCACACCGAAACAACAGATTACAACATAGTAGATTTCACACCTTTCGGAAGAGACGTGGTGAAAGAACTGTCGGAAGCCTGCCAACGTCAAGGCATGAAATTCGGTCTCTATTACTCACTCCCCGATTGGCATTATCCTCTCGGAATACCTCGCTTGGAACCTGATACTACAACCAAATGCCACGAATATGTAAACCAAGTTTATTCTCCTCTCGAGATAGTAACTCCTGAATTGGAAGATTATATCGTAGCGCAAGTAACAGAATTACTTACCAACTACGGCGACATCAACACTCTTTGGTTCGACATGGGATTGGTCACTCCAGAACAAAGCAAACGTTTCCGTGAGACTGTGAAGTCGCTTCAACCTAAATGTATCATCAACGGAAGAATCATGAACAACCAAGGCGACTACATGACATTGCCAGACAACGGCGATGTGGCAGGTTACGAAAACATCTTCTGGGACAATCCTGCTTCAATGTACGGAACTTGGGGCTACAAATCGTGGATCAACCGTCCTCAAGTTATTGAGCAAGTCGGGGTACAGTTAGGAAGATTATTCAGCACCGTACAACATGGAGGCGTTTTCTTGCTCAACATCGGTCCTGACGGCGACGGCAACGTCATTCCTTACGAGAAAGAAGTCCTGACACTGATAGGCGATTATTTCAGAAAAAATCCTGACGCATTAGATAAGATTGAAGTCAGTTATAAAGACAAAACTATCGTAAAGTCAGAGAATAACACTTTTGAACTTACCGACGACAACGGTATGATGCACGCTGAGATTGACGGCACAGGATATATGAGTACGCAAGTCGACTCATGGCGTTCATGGCAGTTAGATGTGACGGAAGAAGGAACTTACGACATCTTCATCGTTTACCTTCCAGAATATTTAGACAAGAAATATTCATTTGAATGCGGAGAAAATAAAATCGACCACACTCTTCCAGGCGTCGATCAAATGATTCAGACCTCATACGTAGGCACGATGAATCTCAAAAAAGGAAATAACACCTTCCAACTCAACCAAGCAGAAAAGTGTTATCCTTTGGAACCATTAGGATTAGAATTGCAGAAGATTATTGTTAGAAAGAGATAAGAAAAATTTCGCCCACAAATCCACATCAGATTAGTTCTATGAGTGTGGATTTGTGGTTTTTTTTCACCTCACATTCAGCAGCTCCTGCCCTATTTTATGCAAACCTTTGATAATTATTTCTCTTTTATCTTTTCGAGGATTTCTATAACCGCTTAAATAATGTCCTAATTGTCTCTGATTGATACCTGTAATTCTACTCAATGCAGCCCTCGTAAGAATCTTGTCATAATAATGAAGCAACGCTGATACAGAAAGTTCAAACTCCAATTCATAATCTTCTTTAAGGCATTGTGGCAAGTCTTCATAATCAGAACCTTCGACATGAAATTCTATTGCAGATTTAAAAGCTTCCTTAACAGCATCTATAGTTGACTCTGTTGCGACACAACCTGGAACTTCATCTGAATACGCTCCGTAATTGTCGTTCCATACTATATTAACTAAAATCTTATTCATATTATCTTAATCCCGCTTGTTTAAATATACTTATTAATAATTCCTGATCCTGAGTATCGTTTAACTTACCATTTATTGTAACAGTTCCTTTTTTAGTAGGATGTTTATATTGTCTATGACTTCCTTTTTGCCTCACAAAATACCAACCGTCAGCCTCAAGTATTTTAATCACAATTTTGGTCTTTAATTTCTCCACAAATCCCTCCCTTCAAACTTTTTGCAAAGATAGTAAATTTACTAACAAATTAAAATTATTTTTTCTTCAAAAATAAACATTACAACTACCTTTTGTCAAGAGTTTTAACAGAGATTTTTTACAATTATAGCATTATTTAACAAAACATTAACAAACTGACAAGATTTATGTTAATATAAGTTAAGAACAAATAAAAAAGCCCGACTTCTATATCGGGTTTAATTTTATACACAAATATCTTTAGGGGATTTCTATAAATTGCTTTGCAGGTGATTTATGAATTTTTTTTGAGAAGATTTTTGTTTTTCTCGAAAGAACATAGCGAGCTATGTGATTGAGAGAAAGATAATTTGTTGGGCAAATTTACTAACAATTATTTATATCGCAAAGTTATTTTCAATTTTTGTGGCGTTTTATTTTCAATTTTTGTGGTATTTTATCTTTAATTATTGTGACAAAACGCTTTTATTGTTGTACCAGTTTCAGGAAGTAGACACTAAAATTTTCATTAATAAAAAAAGCCCGATTTCTATATCAGGCTTTAATTTTATACACAAATATCTTAAGGTGATTTCTATAAATTGCTTTTCGAAAGATTTATGAATTTTTATCTGAGAAGATTTTTGTATTTCTCGAAAAAGCATAGCGAGCTATGTGATTGAAAGAAAGACGAAAAGATTCCGATAAAAAACATAAATCTCGAAAAAGTTTATTTTGCGAATGACTAAAAATATTAAAACGTGGAATTTATAGAAGTCACCTTAAATATCTTTGCGACCTTGTGACTTTAAGATTTTAAGATTCTTTCATACAAAAATCTAGGAGCAAAACCAATTTCATTGTTCCAATCGACAGTAAAATGGTCTAAGGTAAAAGATTTAAAGTAGTCTATATCACGTAATTTTTGACATATTCCTTTATCCATCAATGGCGTAAAATCCATCAATCCAACCTCCCCGTTATTAAATGTCAATCTTAAAATATAATCTCTGACATATTCTGCTTTTATTATTTTCAAGATAAAATCATTCATAATTATTTTAAAGGATCTATTTTATTTGCAATTTCGCTATTTGAAAGCAATCTCCAATTTTCCAGCAACTCTTCCTTATGAATATCTAACCATTCATAAACTAATTTTAATTCTCGTCTCGGCAAAGAACCTGTTACGACACCTTCTTCTATTGTGATAATTGCTTCGTAGTCATTATACCAAACGTGAAAATGTGGAGGATTATGGTCATCGATATACATATAGATAACTATCCCAAAAAATCTGCTAATTTCCGGCATAGTCAATAAATAAAAGTTTCATTATTATGTTCTGGTTTCTCATTTTTTCACTATCACAAGTGCCTGCTATTTATTAAAAAGAACGGGCACTTGCGATAGCGAGATGTCTCATCACTCAGCAGCTGTTGCCAAAGGTGATGGCGTTGTGTAAGTTCTTGCAGCCAATTCTTTATCGAACATATAGACAGCGTATGGATTATCTTTAATCATACGGAGACTGTCGATCATCTTTTGAGCTGTTTCTTCTTCTTCAACTTGTTCGTCGATGAACCACACAAGACGGTTTTGAGTTGCGTAATCTTTCAACTCTACTGCCAAAGCGTTGATGTCGTTGATTAAAGAAGTGACTTTTTGTTCGTGTTGTAAAGTATCTTCGAAAGCTTCCAATGGAGATTCCCATTTTGTCTTGACAGCGTCGATAGCTTTAAGTTCGACACGACCGCCACGTGATACCAAGTAGTTGTAGAAAATCATCGCGTGATCTTGTTCTTCTTTAAACTGAACTTCAAACCAGTTGGCGATACCGCCCAATCCCATTTCATGGAAATTTGTAGCCATTGACAAATAAAGATAAGCCGACCATAACTCAGCATTTATCTGCGCATTGATAGCGTCTTGTAATTTTTTGTTAATCATGATGATTTATTTTTTTGAGTTTTATAAATTTTCAAATTCATTAACAGAGACTTTAGTCTTTAGTCTTTTGCCTTTAATCCGACATTATAGTCTCTGCAAATATATACAAATATTTTTTTAAAAAGTTTAACAACATAAAGATTAATTTATATCTTTGTCGTGTTCAAATATAAAAGCCTATGATAGAATTAACAAACAGCGATAAGAAACAACTTGAGAATTTAAATATCACAACAGAACAAGTTGAAAAGCAAGTCAATCAATTCAAAACCGGATTCCCTTTCAGCGATTTGGTTGCAGCAGCTACTATAGACAATGGAATAATAAGATTCAGCGATGCGGAGGTTCAAGAGCTTATAAAACAATTCGATGAAGACAAACAATACTACGACATTTTGAAATTTATTCCTGCATCTGGTGCTGCAAGTCGCATGTTTAAAAATATTTACTCTTTCGTTGAAGAATATAAAGACAAAGAAATTCCTGAAGATTTTTTAAGAAAAGAAAACATAAAAACAGATTCCATCGAGAGTTTCTTTTTGAACATAAGAGATTTCGCTTTCTACGATGATTTGAAAGCTAAATTGGCAGAACACGACAAAGACATAAATACACTTCTAAGCGAGAACAGACTTGTCGATGTCGCAGAATTCCTACTTGAAAACAAGGGACTTGGATACGGCAAATTACCGAAAGCATTATTAAAATTCCACAGATATAAAGAAATATCACGTTACGCTTTAGAAGAGCATCTCGTTGAAGCAGCTCATTACAGCACAGCAGAAACAGAAGACGGTGTCGTTGCACAATTACATTTTACCGTATCACAAGAACACTTAAATATTTTTAAGAAAGTCGTTGAAGAAGTCGTTCCTAAATATGAAGAACAATTCGGGATCAAATACGACATCACATATTCCGTACAAAAACCATCGACCGATACCATCGCCGTAGATATGAACAACGAACCTTTCCGTAACAATGACGGAAGTCTTCTCTTCCGTCCGGGAGGTCACGGTGCTTTAATACAGAACCTCAACGATTTACACAAAGAAATCATTTTCATAAAAAATATAGATAATGTCGTTCCCGACAGATTGAAACAGACAACATACGACTATAAGAAAGTATTAGGAGGATATCTCTTCAGATTGCAGCAACAACAATTTGAATACCTTAATCTGTTGGACGAAGGTTGTTTGGCAGATAACGAAATTGACGAGATTGCAAAATTCGCCAAGGAAAAACTGATGATTGACATACCTAATTATTATAAGACATACAACGAGATAGAAAAGATAGATTTCTTATACAGCAAGTTGAATCGTCCAATGAGAATATGCGGCATGGTCAAGAACGAAGGCGAGCCTGGAGGCGGTCCTTACTGGGTAAGAAACAGCAACGATGAGATTTCCTTGCAGATTGTAGAGTCGTCGCAGATGAATCATAATGACGAAAAACAAGAAGCTATTTTCCAAGCCGCGACACACTTCAACCCTGTCGATTTGGTATGCGCAACACAAGACTTCAAAGGCAACAGCTTCAACTTAAACGACTATATTGATGTCAACACTGGCTTCATCTCCAAGAAATCGAAAGACGGCAAAGACCTGAAAGCATTAGAGTTGCCAGGACTATGGAACGGCGCCATGGCAGATTGGATCAACATCTTCGTCGAAGTTCCAATTTTGACTTTCAATCCGGTTAAGACTGTCAACGATTTATTGAGAGACACACATCAATGATTTTTAAACTTGAGAAACTGAGAATCTGAAAATCTGAGAATTTTTGGTTTACGTATAAAATAAGGAGTCGATATTAATATATTGGCTCCTTTTATTATTGGCTAAAGGTTTTTTTCGATGAACTTAATGTTGTGAGTGCACAAAGTCTGCTGACAATAAATTATTATAAAATATCTAATTTCATATCAGCAGATGATAGTTTTAGTTTCAGAAATTTCAGTTAACTTTAATAATAACTTTTAAGAAAAAATTCCTTGACTTTTTCTTATTATAATAGTATATTTGCAATATAAATTTTAAATCCAAAATATATGAAAACTTCAAATTCTACAGTATTGTCGTCGTACAACGGCATTCACAGCAAAAGGTTGAAAACCATTATTATGAAAGAAGAAAAAGAATACATTGAAAAACAGGACAAGATTCAAGAATTAAGAGAAGCTATTTTCGAAGGTCTCGAAAGTGGCATAGCTGAGAATTTCGATCCGAAATCACATCTTGAAGCCTTGAAACGGGAATATAAAAATGTATAACATTATTTTTTCCAAAAAGGCTGTCAATGATTTAAGTGAGATTTGGAATTATACAGCAAAGAATTGGTCGATAAGACAAGCCAACTATTATTACAACTTTATCATCTCATTCTGCAAGTCAATCGGTAAAAATCCAGTGTTATTGGGTATAAAATACGATGAAGTTATAGACGGTTTGTTAGGATGTAAAGTAAAGAAGCATGTCATCTTTTATCGAATCAAGAATAATGAAATTCTTATAATCAGAATACTTCATGAGAGAATGGATTTCAAGCAAAATTTCAAGTAGAAATTCCTTGACTTTTTCTTATTATAATAGTATATTTGCAATATAAATTTTAAATCCAAAATATATGAAAACTTCAAATTCTACAGTATTGTCGTCGTACAACGGCATTCACAACAAAAGGTTGAAAACCATTATTATGAAAGAAGAAAAAGAATACATTGAAAAACAGGAAATCCTTGATGCCATCAGGGACGGACTTTTGGAGATAAAAGAAGCTCGTTCAAGTGGTCGCAAACTAATGACGGCGGAGGAACTTCTAAATGAATTATAGGATTAACGTTCTTCCCGAATTTGCCAAAAACCTGAAACGACTAAGCAAGAAGTATCGTTCTATCAAACAGGATTACGCCAACTTTATTAAAGAATTACAGCACAACCCTAATTCCGGCGTTGAGATTGGTGTTGGCTTACGTAAAGTCAGGATGGCAATTGGCTCTAAAGGGAAAGGGAAAAGTCACGGCGCGAGAGTCATAACCTACACCGTAATATTATCCGTCGATGAAGGCGAGATTAACCTTCTGACGATATACGACAAAGCGGAACGAGAAAGCATCAGTCGCAAGGAAATTGAGGAGATTATGAAAGAACTTTGAACTCTGAACCCTGAACTCTGACATATAGCTCGCTATGCTCTTTCGAGAAAAACAAAAATCTTCTCAAAGAAAAATTCATAAATCACCTGCAAAGCAATTTATAGAAGTCACTAATATTTATTAAAACAAATTAATATCAACACTCCAGAAGCCAGTCTAATACATTCTGCTGTTTGATTCCATCATGATAAGTTGTTGGTGTTTTATCTAATGTCAGAAGTATTTTTGGAAAATTATCATTAATATTTTTCAGCGCTCTAATTTCCCTTTCTAATGTAGCATAATCCAAAACAGTTGCCGCCACCTGATAATATGTAACTTCTTGCATTTTAACTGCAACAAAGTCAACTTCGAGAGAATCCGTCTTTCCTATGTAAACATTGTGATTACGTCTGATGAGTTCTAAAAAAACCACATTCTCTAGGATATGACCAAAATCAGTCTTTTTATTACCAAGAAGAGTATTTCTCAATGCGACATCAACAAGATAATATTTCTCCATAGTTTTCAACAATTCCCGTCCTTTTATATTGTACCTCTTCACTGGATATAATATAAAACTTTGACATAACGCAGAAACATATTTCTCTATGGTTTTAAAATCCACCTTCTTTCCCGATGATGATATAGTATCTGTTATCTTCTTTATCGACAATGTGTTTCCAATATTATCAGAAACAAAAGCCATCAGATTTTCCAAAGTCAAGGCATCATTAATTCTATTTCTTTGTACTACATCTTTTAAGACAATGGTACTATAAATACCTCTTAAATAATCATTTATCAAAGACTCTTCTCTATCAAACTCTATAGCGTATGGAAAAGATGAGAATGTTATATAATCTGAATAATGCCTATCTATATCAATTACTTTTTCCAATGCGGAAATATACTCCTTAAAAGACAACGGCAAAACATGAATCTCAATAAATCTTCCAGATAACAACGTTGCTATCTCACTAGACAACAGATACGCATTAGAGCCTGTGATATAAATATCCGTATTTTCTTTCACAAAAAGAGCATCAACAACATCTGCGTAATTATCAACATGTTGTATCTCATCAAGAAATATGTAATTCATCTTGTCAGAAACCAATCGCTTGCTAACGTAATTATATAATTCTTTAGACTGCCTCAATTCAAAAAAATCATAATTCTCAAAATTGATTGCCGTGATACAATTTTTTTCAACGCCAGAGTTCAGCAAATTATGTTGAAACAACTGCATCAAGGTACTTTTACCACATCTTCTAACGCCAGTTATTATCTTTATTACCTTCTTATCTTTAAAAGAATTAAGTTTATCAGTATATTGCTTTCTTTCTATCAATTTCATAAGTTCAAATATTTTTGAAATGCAAATATACATTTATATTTGGAATATAATCCAAAAACTTTATAAAAATATTTTTTTTTGGAATTTAACTCTAAAAAAATTATGGTCTATATTGTCTTAGTCAAAGCTTGCAACGATAATTTATTTCTCATAAGCATTATTTTTCAACAAATAATACAACAAATTCACACCATATAATAACCACATACAAAAATAGGTATTTTTTAATTATAAAGAAGCAGCACATTTATCAAGTCGCCATTTTGCCGTTAGGGATTGAAGCGGCATCCTTTTGGAGCGTCAGCGGAAAAAGATATAGCGGAAAGCCCGACGGCTTGCCGGAACGCCCAAGAGGAATTCATAATGCATAATGCATAATTCATAATTGAAAGTTGAAAGTTAAAAGTTAACAATTAAGATACACATCAGTTGAAATAAATCTTACCTTTGCAAGTGTTATAATAGTTATAGTTCAATGTAGGGACGCGGATAGCCACGTCCGTACTGTCAGAGTCAAAATTTCATGGTATCAATAATAGAAATAATAGCAAACTTAATAATCGTCGCTTTTGCGATGGCTGCTATCGCATTGATTGTAGCGTTAATATCATTAGCGGCGACTTTGTTCGGAAAGAAATTCAAAGCGTTTTTCAAGAAAGGACTTTGGTTCACGCTCCTCGCCCCTCTCCTATTCGCTTACGGAATTTTCATCGAGAGAAACCAATGTCAGGTTGTAAACGTAAATATTGAAAGTGAGAAGGTTCCAGAATCGTTCAACGATTATAAGATTGTTCAAATATCTGACTTACATCTTCATTCATTTAAAGGCAGAAGCAAGACGTTACAGAAATTCGTCGATGTCATCAACGAACAAAACGCTGATATTGTAGTCTTTACCGGCGACTTGGTCTCATACGGTCCTTGGGAATTGGACGGATTGGATACAATATTATCGAAGATAAAAGCCAAAGATGGAGTGTATTCCGTTTTAGGGAATCACGACTACAGCGCATACAGCAACTTCCCCGATTCCATTCAGTGGCAATATGTTGAGGAGCTGAAACAGCGACAAGAAAATATGGGTTGGGATTTGCTTTTGGACGAGAACGTAAACATAATCCGTGACGACGACACCATTTCTTTAATAGGGGTCGAAAACATCTCGACGCATCGAGCTTTCCTTTCTTACGGCAACCTTCAGAATGCGATGCAGAATGCAGACGGTTCTTACAAAATACTTTTAAGTCACGACCCGACACATTGGGAGTTGGAAGTGAAAGACACTCCAGAAATCGACTTGATGCTTTCTGGCCACACCCACGCGATGCAGTTTTCTATCTTCGGATGGTCGCCGTCGTCGTTCATATTCAAGGAAGTAGCAGGATTATTTCAGCATGAAGATCAATATCTTTATGTGAATATCGGATTAGGAGAAACCTTGATGAAAGCCAGAATCGGGACTAAGCCAGAAATTACGGTGATTCAATTGACAGTTGAAAGTTGAAAATTGAAAGTTGAAAGTTGAAAGTTGAAAGTTGACAATTAAGAATGTAGGGATACGTTGAATGTGTCAAATTCCTTAGAATCTGAATTTCAGTGAGCAGAAGATTTCCATCGGGCGTATTTCATAGATGGATTCTACGATAGAAAACACTCCGGAATAATATGAGACGTACGATTTATTGTTGAAGATATTGTTGCATTTCAATTCAAAATCGAGTTTGTATTTCGGCACTGAATATTGATAAGAAACGTCGAAATAGACATAATCCTCTCCAAGATGCGAATATATCTCCGAGTTTAATGTCACGAGATGATCTCTGTGAGGAAAGATATTCAACTTGCAATAATGTCGCAGATAATTAACATCGCTTTTCTTGACATCTTCGGTAAATGTCTGTATGTTATTGAAATTAAACGAGTAATTAAAATGCACCCAATGTTTTATCGTCATCATCATATTCGGCATTATGCTCGCTGAAAGGTTCTTGTTCTCGACATAAACTCCATTCAAGATATTATGTCGCGTGTTGTGAAGGAAATTGGCTTTCAAGCCGATAGTCGTCTTTATAGCCGAGATGAATTTCTTGACATTAAGATTTACGATGTGATAATCTGATGTATTAGGACTTTCAATCATCTGCAAGAATGAAGCTCCGTTTTCGGCGATGTCGTATTTATAAATCATGTCGGAATTTCTGTGCTGATAAGTATATGCCAAAGAACTGTTTAGCGCGTAAAACGGCTGATCGAAAGTAAGTCTCACGTTAACTCTCACAAAATCCGAAACCGACATAGGAGCCGTCATCGTGACCAAACTCTGATAGTCATTCAAAACTAAATTGTCGTAATAGTTCTCAAAATTGTCGATTGTCTGCTCGTATTTTCCGCTTGCACTGATTTTGAACATATTGCTAAACTCATATTTAAACGACAATGTAGGATTAAAAAACATGTGAGTAAGTTCTTGTTTCTCTTTATGATTGTTGGTTGTCGCATAATCTAAAGAAAGAGGAAGATTAAGTGTAAAAGTCGCTTTTCTGAGTTTATATTCCAATCTTGTTTTAAGATATGGCTTTGTATATGTGTGGTTTATATCATTTCTAATAGAAACATAACCCAGCAAGTTTTCATTAGGAAATATCGCAAGATTAGTCTTGATCTTATTCTGATAATGACTGATTCCTAACTTGCTACTTACGACAATATTCCCGAATGTGAATATTCCGCTTAAAGCCTCGTTGGTAAAAAATCTTTCTCTATCAAAGTTCTGATTTGTACGATTATATGGTTTTCCAACGTTAAACAACTCTTCAAAGACTCCCGGTTCTACATTAAGATTTTCGGGTAAGTTATCGTAAGAATTATACGACACGAAATCAAGGAGATGCTTACCGGCAGGAAATATTATTCGCAAGTCATTCAACACCGACATAGCGTCATTGTTAAGAGTCTGACTTATGTTTTCGTCGTTATTTAAGACGTAGCCGTAAGATTTATTCCATCGTTTTGAAAATTCGATTTTATCTTTCACGTAAGCCTTCTTGTCGTTTCTGTCAATAGCCACATCACCTTTCAGATAAGAATCGTAGATTTTGTTGTTTATCTTTTCGGTATATGAGACCGTATCGTTCGGAAGGAAATAAGTGTTTTGTTGATACGAGTTCTGTTTTTGTAAATCATTGATATAAGACAGATTGACTCTCATCTGTGTCGTCTTGCTTATAGGAGCGAGCACGTTGAAATTTGCGAGATGCGAAGTATTGTTCAAATATCTGTTTTTCTCAATCAAAGGCGTTGGCGAATTTATTATTGAAAGTTCCTCGCCTGCATCGGGAGCCACTTCTTCCGTATCTTGATAATAGCTTATCATATTGTTATTCAGAAGATCATTACCGACATTATTACTTTGAAGAGAAGCCACCATCTGCACTTTATCAGAGAAAAGCATCGGAGTGACATTGACGTTCCACAACAAAGGATACAGCCCGACTCCAAGTTCGCCAGAACCTGTAACGGTCACGTTTTTAGAAAGTTTTATATTGAGAGAAGCTCGTTCTGTATCAACACGATCTTGCAACAAGGTGATAGGCTGATGGTTCTCATAAATCTCCACCGATGCCACCGACTGATGAGGCAGGTTCTTACTGATGGTAGCATATTGTCCGTCCATCAGATCCATGCCTTCGACATAGAATTTCTGTATCGGCAGACCTTGATATAATATCTGACCATTACCTTCCACTTCTATTCCTGGCATTTTCTTCAGCACATCTTCAATGCTTTTATCTTCTTGTCCCACAAAAGAATCGACGAAATATTCTATTGTATCATTCGTTTTCTCAATAGGACGCGCCATCACCGTAACGCCTTTCAACTCATAGACTTCTTCCTTCAAAATAAAGTCGATAGTTTGAGAAGTATTTGCAATACGTTTAGTTATCTTTTCATAAAAAGAAGAATTGGTCTTTATGTCCAAGCTATCGGAAGGCGAGTTAAAACTTATTTCGTAATTACCGTCGATGTCGGAAAAACCGTAGGCTATTATCAGATTGCTGCCAGCATTATGCACAAGCACGCTGACATTAAACAAAGGCTCGCCAGAAGTATCAGCAATATTACCTTTGATGACAGTCTGCGCCTGAATTTCAACGACAGTCAACATCAAGATAAAAGCCATTAACGATATCATTCTTTTCATATTGTTAATTATTAATTGTCAATTATCTCTATCGGATTATTCTTGGATTTTTCATATTCTATAGCTCTTTGAACGGCTTTATCATTAGAAGACATTGCGCTTATGCTATGTGAAATTTTGTTTCTATTTTGTAATTTAAAAAACTCTTTTTTTGTCGTCTTGATTCTATCTTCAACGACTTCATATATCATCATCGGTTCTGACGGCTTCTCTATTGAAAGGAATTTATATGAATAATGGTCTTGTGTATCAGCTATGTCAATAATTAAACCTGGCAGTCCGCAGAATTTATAAGGACCGTCACTGATTGGAATTTCCATAGTGAACCAGGCTTCCCAAGTACGACCTCCAAAATCACAGATAGCTTTCTGACAAACATAATTATGAATCGTATCAGTTTCAGAAGTCATCTGCCAATTAAAACTATTGAATGTCTCTTCATATTCGTACTTTCCATAGGTAAATATATGATCTATAGTGGTAATAACCCTTTTATCATATTCTTTAAATATGTCAAATTTATGAATCGATGTACCTATACCTTTGTATATTTTCCCAATATGTCCTGTGTTAATCAGTTCGTCCACCGATCCATTATCACTAACTTTTTTCAGTTCCATATCACCTCTATAATTATTGTAGCCTCTGAAAGAACTGATAATGTCATTCTTGCCTATCGACAACATATAATTATCAGTACGATAATAATTCAGATGAGCAGTATCTTCTCTTAACGTAAGTTCATACATCACTATATATTTAACGGTGTCATGTATATGATGCTGAGGTTTCCACCACTGAGCACTTACATTGAGAGCTATCAAAACAAAAACGAATAATATTAACGATTTTTTCATAGGATAGGATATTAGTTAAGGTCCTGTAATATAACGAAACAAATATAACAAATCACTAAATATTATCAAAATAAAATTTATTTCCTATCTAATTCTATCGGATTATTCTTCGACATCTCATATTCAATAGCTCTTTGAACAGCTTTGTCATTTGATGTCATGTCTCTTACACCATGTGAAAAACTATTACTATGTTTGTCTTGTAATTTAAAAAAGTCATTCTTGGTCGTTTTTGTCCTGTCTTTATCAGTTCTTTCTATATTTATAATTTCTGACGGTTTTTCTATTGACAGGAACTTAAACGAATAATGATTTTGTGTGTCAGCTATGTTAAGAATTAAGCCTGGCAGACCGCAGAATTTATAAGGTCCGTCACTAATTGGAATTTCCATAGTGAACCATGCTTCCCAAGTACGCCCCCCGAAATCGCAGATGGCTTTCTGACAAACATAATTATGAATTGTATCAATTTCAGAAGTTATCTGCCAATTAAAACTATTGAATGTCTCCTCGTATTCATAAAGTCCCATTTGAAATATATGATCATTGGTAGATATAGTTTTATTATGATGATTTTTATATATCTCAAATTGATAGTTTGAAATATAATCAGCCACATTTAAACCACCCATAAGCCATTCATTGATAGTACCATCTTTCACCTTTCTCCTCATATCCCTATAATATCTGTAATGATTATAATCTTGATATGAGTTAATACCGTTTTCTCCTATCAATAGAATTTGATTTACATTCTTAACATAGTTCAAGTGCGTAGTATCCTCTCGCAAAGACAATTCATACATCACAACAAGATTTGCTGTATCAAAGATCTCCACATTAGCATTAAACAATTGTGCTTTAAGAGGCAATATCAAGCAAAAAGCAACTATTATCATTATATTTTTTTTCATGATACTAAAGGTAAAGAACGGAATGATTGACCATTCCGTTCGATTAATAATCAACTAATAATTTCAATATTGATTTCTATTTTACAGAAAGCTTCGGTTCAGGGAAGTTCGACATTATTTCATTAGCGAAGCCCTCGCCTATCTTCCAGATTACGTGCATCACCTGCTCTTCTGCTTTCGTAAGTTCTTTAATATTATTTTCCATTATTTAAATATTTTTAACATTTAACGATGCAAATATACAATTTATTTTATAACTTCGCAACTAAATTTTTAGTTATATGTAAAAAAAATAATTAAAAAAAAAAAATTCACAAATCACTTGCTAAGTAATTTACAGAAATCGCGTAAAAAATATTTCTCTCTTCGCAAAATATTTCTTAAATTTGTCGTTCATAACTTATATTTCTATAAGTTATTTTCTCACTACAAAACAACAACAAATTAAACTTGAAAATGAGCAATTTAAGTAAATTCAGAAAATTATTTTTTATCGGAATCATCGGTTTATCGTTGACATCGTGTCAGGAGAAAGTAGCACCACAGAAGCGTGCTGAGACAATCTACAAAACTTTGACGGTAGAGAAAAGCAATCAGGTTTTAAGAAGCGGTTTCGCCGCCACCATCAACGGATGCCAGACCGTCGAGGTTCGTCCGCAAGTCAGCGGCATGATTACCGACATCCGCATCAACGAAGGCGACTTCGTCCGTAAAGACTCTACCCTATTCGTCATCGACCAGACTCCATACAAAGCAGCATACGAAATAGCGTCAGCCAACGTGATGAGCGCGGAGGCAAATCTCTCGACAGCTCAACTCGTTTTGGAAAGCAGCAAGGAACTTCTTGAACAAGATGTCGTCTCAGAATTCGAACTGATGACAGCGCAAAACAATCTCGCCGAGGCAGAAGCAAAATTGGCGTTGGCGAAAGCCGAGATGAACAGCGCATACAACAACCTCTCTTATACAATGGTGAAGTCTCCTGTCAACGGCGTCGCTTCAATGATACCTTATCGTGTCGGCGCTTTGGTTAACAGCAGTATAAGCCAGCCTTTGGTAACAGTTTCCGACGACAGCAAGATTTTCGCATATTTCTCGATGGCGGAGAATCAGATGCTCGACCTCATCCAAGAATACGGTTCTTTGAAAGCAGCCATCAAAGACATGCCTCCTGTCGAGTTAGTCATGAGCAACGGCAAGACATACAATCACAAAGGCAAGATCAACGCAGTGAGTGGAACCATCAGCGCAAGTACCGGTGCAGTGAGTTTCCGCGCGGTATTCCCGAATCCTGATCGTCTCTTACGTGACGGCGGCAGTGGAACAGTCATAATACCTACAGAACATGAAGACTGCATCGTCATACCTCAGACAGCCACCTTTGAATTACAAGAAAAAATCTTCGTATATAAAGTCATTGACGGAAAGGCACATTCAGCAGCGATCACCGTCATGCCTCGTAACAACGGCGTTGATTACATAGTAACAAGCGGACTCGAGGTCGGCGACGTCATCATCTCAGAAGGCGCAGGTCTCGTGAGAGAAGGAGCTACTATTAAGACAGCTGAAGAAGCCGACAGCCAACAGCAAACAGCTAACAGTCAAAATAACAACGGAGGTAATTGATTATGAATATCAGAACATTTATCGACCGTCCTATCTTCGCAGGTGTCATCTCTGTGATAATAGTTCTCTTAGGTCTCATCTGCCTTGTCGGATTACCTGTTGAGCAATATCCGGAAATCGCGCCTCCTACTGTAAGTGTCTCAGCGAATTACGCAGGAGCTAATGCCGAGACAGTGCAGAACAGCGTCGTCGTTCCATTGGAAGAAGCCATCAACGGCGTGGAAGACATGATGTACATGACATCATCAGCCAACAACAATGGCTCTGCTAACATTCAGATTTATTTTCGTCAAGGAACAAATCCCGACATGGCGACTGTCAACGTGCAGAATCGTATCGCCTCCGCTCAAGGTCTGTTGCCTGCCGAGGTAACACGTAGCGGCGTGACAGTACGTAAAAGGCAGACAAGCCGTATCAAGGCACTCGCCGTCTATAGTCCCGACGATACCTTCGATGAGAGATTCATAAGCAATTATTTAAAAATCAATATTGAACCACGATTATCACGTATCGCTGGCGTCGGCGAAGTCGATGTCAGAGGCGCAGACTACTCGCTTCGTATCTGGCTCGACCCTGCCAAGATGGCGAAATATTCTTTGGTACCTTCCGACATCTCAGCAGTCCTCGCGGAACAAAACTTGGAAGCAGCGACAGGTACACTCGGTGCCGACTCAGAAAATACTTTCCGTTACACATTAAAATATAGAGGTCGCTACGACAAAGAAGAAGACTACGCCAATATGATAATCCGTGCCGACAGCGACGGAACATTATTAAAACTCAAAGACATAGGAACAGTAGAATTAGGTTCAAGAAGTTATGACTATATCGGTAAGGTCAACGGACATCCAGGAACTACATTGATGATTTCACAGACATCAGGATCTAACGCCAACGAAATCATCGACGCCATCGACAAAGAAGTTGAAGAGATCAGAAAATCTTTGCCAAGAGGCATCGAAATCGTTGACTTGATGAGTACCAAAGATTTCTTAGACGCATCTATTGCTAACGTAATTGAGACACTTGTCTTGGCTGTCATCTTGGTTATCTTGATAGTTTACATCTTCTTACAAAGTTTCCGTTCCACTTTCATTCCAGCCATCGCCATCGTTGTTTCTCTTGTTGGGACATTCGCATTCTTGATGGTTGCAGGATTCAGTCTCAACATGATCACACTCTTCGCCTTGGTGCTCGTCATCGGTACTGTCGTCGACAACGCCATCGTTGTGGTGGAAGCGGTACAAGCCAAATTCGACGCAGGTTATACATCTCCATATAAAGCCACCATCGACGCAATGCAAGGCATCTCCAACGCTTTGATTGCTACTACATTCGTCTTTATGGCGGTGTTTATTCCAGTATGTTTTATGGGCGGAACAACAGGTACATTCTACACGCAGTTCGGTCTCACGATGGCAGTCGCCGTGGGTATCTCGCTCATCAACTCCATCACCTTAAGTCCGGCATTATGCGCATTATTGATGCAGCCTTACATCATCAGAGAAGACGGAAGTATGTCGTTCTCAACACGTTTCCACTTCGCCTTTGACGCCGGTTTCAAAGCCGTGGTTGGTAAATATAGAAAAGGCGTTCTCTTCATGTTCAAAAACAAATGGTTGTCGGTGATACTCGTCATCGCTGCCGTTGGAGGACTTTTCTACATGCTTGAAAACACCAAGACAGGTCTCGTCCCTAAAGAAGACATGGGTTCTATCAACGTTGACGTACAGACACCTCCAGGAACTAACTTAGGAGAGACGGTGCGCGTCATGGAAATCATTGCATCACGCTTAGAGGAGATTCCTCAGATAGAATCATATTCCTACACAACAGGTTACGGTATGATGAGTGGCGTAGGACCTTCATGCGGAGGTTTCACCATTCGTCTTAAACCTTGGGAAGAACGTACTGAAGTACAAGACAATATCGACTTTGTAATGGAAGATATTTATGCCAAGACATCAGACATCACTTCGGCTAAGATCATCGTCTTCACCCGCGGTATGATTCCAGGCTACGGAGCAAGTAGCGGTTTTGAAGTCCACATCCAAGATCAGAAGGGCGGCACCTTGGAAGACTTGCAGAAGATTACCAACGACATCATCTCCGCTCTCAACGAAAGACCGGAAATAGGAAGAGCGTCAACATCTTTCGACACAAAATATCCTCAATATCTTTTGGAAGTCGATGCTGCGAGATGCAAGCGTAACGGTGTTTCTCCTGGCGATGTCCTTAACGTGATGGCAGGTTACGTAGGCGGAAGTTACGCATCAAACATGAACAGATTCTCAAAACTTTATCGTGTCATGATACAAGCTTCGGCAGAACATCGTCTCGATACGGAATCGCTCAACAATATGTTTGTACGTAACAAAAACGGCGAGATGTCACCTATCGGACAATACGTCACATTGACAAGAGTTTACGGACCACAAGCCATCTCTCGATTCAACCTTTTCTCATCAATACAAATCAACGGACAAGCAGCAAACGGTTACTCTTCTGGAGAAGCTATTCAAGCTGTGAGAGAAGTGACAGACGAATTTTTACCAGCAGGTTACGGCTATGAATTCGGAGGCATGTCGAGAGAAGAAGCATCTTCGAGCAGCTCGACAGCGATAATATTTGTGATATGTATCGTATTCATTTACTTGATACTTTGCGCTCTTTATGAAAGCATCTTCATCCCTATAGTAGTTATCCTGTCGGTGCCATTCGGTCTTGCAGGCAGTTTCTTGTTCGCCAATATGTTCGGATTGGAAAACAATATCTACCTGCAAATCGGACTTTTGATGTTGATAGGATTGTTGGCAAAGACAGCCATTTTGATTACAGAATACGCTTCAGTGAGAAGAGCAGCTGGCATGTCGATACCGATGGCAGCGATGTCGGCAGCGAAGGCAAGATTAAGAGCAATCCTAATGACGTCATTGACAATGATTTTCGGTATGCTGCCAATGATGTTCGCGACAGGCGTAGGAGCTAACGGCAACATCTCCATCGGCGTTGGTACGGTTGGCGGTATGCTCATCGGAACGATAGCGTTGTTGTTCGTCGTTCCGGTTTTGTTCATAATCTTCCAAAATATCGAAGAAAAAGTAATGCCTAAAAGAAATAAAGAAATAGAACAATGAGAAAGATATTAATACCTATAATATTATTGCTGACAATCGTCATGATGAACAGCTGCGCACTGTATAAAGACTACGAGCGTCAAGAGATTGATTTCGTCGATAGTCTTTATAACAGAATACCTACCGCTGACGATTATGAATCAATAGCTTCACTTACGTGGAAAGAATTATTCAGCGATACGTTACTTCAGAATCTTATCGAGTTAGGATTGGAGAATAATACAGACTTAGAAATAGCACGTCTGAAGGTTGAACAAGCAGAAGCCACATTAAAAACTTCGAGATTAGCATTTTTTCCGAACATTTCATTTTCGGCGCAGGCAGGCGTAAATCAGAACGGATTTAATTACAGCCTCGCCCCTACCGCATCATGGGAGATAGACGCTTTCGGAAGATTGCATAATACCAAGAAAGGAACACAAGCCGCATTAGAAGCGACAAAATCCTATCAGCAAGCCGTTCAGACACAACTCGTAGCGACGATAGCAGACTCATATTTCACGCTGCTCATGCTCGATGAACAATTGGAGATAAGCAGGAGAACGCAGAAGACATGGGAGGAAAACATCAGGACATTAGAAGCATTGAAGAGAGCCGGCAAGACCAACGAAGCCGCTGTGCTTCAAGCGAAAGCCAATAAGGTAAATGTTGAAGCTTCCATCTTGACTTTAAAAAAACAGATCATAGAACAAGAAAATTCATTATCGGCGCTCTTAGGACTTGTGCCACAAGAATTTGAACGCAACGAATTATCAGAGCAAATCTTCCCCGACACATTATTGATGGGACTTCCATTATCGAGTCTCGTCAACCGTCCTGACGTCAGACAAGCGGAATATAAGTTAGTCGAGGCGTTTTATGCCACAAACGTAGCGCGTTCCTACTTCTACCCTACCATCACTTTAAGCGGAAGCGCAGGTTGGAGTGGCGTCAGCGGCAATCCCGGAGACTGGATTTTCAACGCAGTAGGTTCATTGATGCAGCCAATATTCAATCAAGGTAAGAACAAGGCAAGGATGAAGATTAGCGAGTCGCAACGACAAGAAGCGTTATTAAACTTCAAGCAGACCTTGTTAGACGCAGGCACCGAAGCCAACAACGCCTTGATTTCGTGGCAGACAGCACGCAAGAGATTAGACAGCGACAAGTTGCAAATCATGTATTTGAAAGGAGCCGTCTTGAACACGCAGCTTTTGATGAAAAACGGACAAGCCGATTATTTGGAAGTCCTGACGGCACAGAAGAACCTGTTGCAAGCCGAGCTTACCGAGACCAACGACAGATACTTAGAGATACAAAGTGTGATAACGTTGTATCATGCACTTGGAGGAGGTCTTGATTAATTAGGAATTAGGAATGAGGAGTTAGGAATTGTTTTCTAACTCCTTGTTTTTTTGACAGAGTCCTGAAAGGACGAAAGATTACAGGCAGGTAGTGAAGCGAAGCGTAACCCCTGCCATAAATGTGAGGATGATTTCCATAGTGCCGAAGGTACGGCAGAGATTGTTCATAACTTGATTATTTTTCCAAAATAAAGATTCTAAATAATAATTTTCAACACTAATATCTTTATCAGAAATTATTTCCTAAATTTGAGAAACGTAACAAAACTGTTTTTCAATAAAATTCATTGTGGTTATGAACGATATAGAGAATATAAATGAGAACCTTTAAAAAAATGGATGAATAATAAGAATTACACTCCAAATACCATATATCAATATTGTCTTTCATTAAATTAACGTGAGTTCGATATAAGCAACTAACATATAATCAATCAATAATCTTTATCAGGAGAATTATAACCCTGAAAGGGTGACGGATAATAGGCAGGCAATGCCCTAATCTTTTTCAACAAAAAAAGTTTTATCGGACAGTATAGTTTTTATACATTTTTTATTGTGGATTTCAATGATCATTTATTTTATTTTTGCAGAAAATTATAGTCTATGAACAAAGCTCTATTTATATTGTCGTTTATCTTGTTATTATCGTGCTCGCGTCATAATGATGCGGAGCGTCTTTTGGAAAAAGCACAGGCTGTTATGGAAACATCGCCTGACACGGCAGCAATGTATCTCGACTCTATCCTGATGCCAGAGAAATTCCTGAAGAAAGACAGATACATGGAATATCTTGTGACAAAAGTACAGGCCAAGTACAAGAATTACGACAACATAAAAGAAGACACAAATATCTTCATAACAAAAACATACTTCGACAAGACGAGAAAGAATTCACAGATGAACATGTATTCCCATCTGTATAGTGCCTGCGTCTATGATGAAAGAGGCGAATATGAAAACGCGATGAGGGATTATAAAACCGCTTTCTCATTGGCGGAAAAAATGCAGGATTCCCTTTATATGTGGAGGATAAGTCAAAATATAGGTGGTTTATTCTATAATCAATTATATTTTGATGAGGCATTGAAAATATACAAAAGTTCTATTACATGGATAAATAATAATGATGATAAAGCATTGTGTTATGCTGATATTGTCCGTATATACCATTTATTAGGTATGCCTGATAGTGTTTCGTATTATATTGGTAAGGCTATTGATATGGCCGAGCAAGCAAATGATAAAATGATTTTGTCATCAATATATCAAAATGCTCATGTATATTGTAGAAAAAACAATGAACCAGAACTTGCAAAGAAATATCTTAAAATGGCATATGAAATAAACACAGATGCATCTGAAGAAATACGATTTCAACTTAATTTCCTAAACATGTATATTGAAGATGAAAATATTGATTCCGCAAGGGTATATGTTAATATGTTAAAAAATGTATATAATGATATAGATAATAAGAATTTAAAAACAACTGTATGTAAATCCATTGCGAGATATTATGACAAGATAGATATGTGTGATAGTGTCATGTATTTTATGGATAAAGTTGTATGGTTCTGTCAAGGATCTTATATAGACAATCTTGCACAAAATATATATGAAATACAAGAAAAATACGATTATGAATTACAAAGAAACATATATCAAACAAAGTTAAATAAACGATTGATTTTAATAGTATGTATTCTGATTGTATTATTGTTTGTTTCTATTATATCTTTCTTTATAGTAATAAATTCAAAGCGTAGAGAACAAGTGCTGACAAAAGAGGTCGAGGATTTAAGCAATGTGAAGAACGATTACGACAAATTCAAGCATGAGATAAAAGAATCGTTCGACAACAGTCTGAAAGCGCGTTTCGATGTCATACGGAAAGTCAACATATTTGAGCGTAATAACAAAACCAACAAAAATGTAAAAGAGATTAAGGAATATGCGTATGGTTCTCCATATAAAACCGCCTTTGAAGCAAGTGTCGATGTCATAGAATCTTCATATAATAAGATAACGTCATTCATAAAAGAGTCATATCCTGAATTGAACGAGACTGAGTATAAGATATGCTTGTTATCAATAGCTCCTATAAGTACTGATGATATAGCGAACTTTGTAGAATTGGGTTCTGACTCTGTCAGGAAATCAAGGTCAAATATCAGAAAGAAACTTAATATTGAAGATAAGAAAGCAACTATTTCAGGGTATATTTTGGAGAAATATTACCAAAGAAAAGGATAAGCTTGTGTAAAACGTGTGTAAAGGTTTTTTAATTCGTCTGTTGATTATCAATTGTATAAATTCTGGGATGTAAAATACTTGTGTAAATTGAATGTAAAAATATAAGAACCTACACTTTATATCATATATTTGCTGAAACAAATTGACGAACTTAAAAAATAGAAAGGAATAAGTTATGAAAAGAATGATAATCATAACATTTCTGTTTTTTCTTGTATTTGCTGGAATAGCGCAAGATAACAAGAAAAACAGCATCAGTCTCGGTTTTGGTTCTGTTGTAAGTACAAAGATGGACTCATTCAGCCCTGTAATTGATTTGAACTATAGAAGAAATTTGACGGATAGACTAGGATTGAATGTTGGTTACAAGTTTAAGGATTGTAGTTATGACACAATATACGAATTGAGAAGTAATGAAACAATATCCAAATACACCGTTCAGTATAAAGGAGTTTTTAAATCTAACTCCGTATATTTTGGATTGACTTACAACATAGAAATTGCTAATCAATTATATATTGTCCCAATCTTTAATATAGGAGTTGGATATGCAATATATGATTATACAATACCAAATCAATATATAGGAGATATTGTTGAATATGAGGATTGTAATAAATTTATCTATATCAATTCTGCGGTGAATATTGAATATAATGTTAGATTGTTTAAGATATTTTGTTCATATAGTTATGATATGCCTTTTATTAAAAATGGTTTTAAAAGCCCATTTTTTGATTTGGAAGCAAGAACTAATAGAGTTTTCAAGACAAACTATTATTTCTTAGGTGATTTGAAATTGGGTGTTGCGTTTAAATTTTAATATTATGAAAAATAGAATGCTATTATTGATAATATGTTTGATATTTTCAAATATAATTGTGTCACAAGAATATTTCTACTATTATGGTGGAAATAAGATCCCTTTGAAGTTAAATACAGATTATATATACGTTAATTTATAAACATAATTATTATGAAAAAATTATTAATAACCTTCATCACGCTGCTTTTCTCAAGCAGCATGATGTTTTCTCAAAACGAGTTTGAATATATTTATGATTCTGGAGAATCTGATTGTCTTGAAGTTATTTATTTCTCAAATATCTTTGAAATGGATAATGGTGATTTTATGGTATTTGGAGATAACTATTTCGGGCGTTTCTCCAATTCTGGTGAATTGTTGTCTGAAACATTAATAAATGACTCTGTTCCCGGATATGAATCGTGGAATGGAGAAGGTACGTCTGTTATAAAAAGTAAGGATGGAGGCTTTTATGTTTTTACTAATCTTAATCCTATATTAGATACTAATGACATAAACTATCAGGAATGTTTTGAAGCCAAGATTGTCATGGATAAATTAGACGAGAATCTTGAGCTTGTATATTCAAAAGAAATGACAATTCCTATAGATACTACCGACTGGTTGAATATATGGGCAGGTGGCGGTTTGTTAGGTCGTTATCCGCAAATTGAAATAGGAACCGTTCTTGATGAAGGTGATGGTTTTGTTATATGTTATGAGAAATACACGGGTCATCAATATGGACCAGAACCACATGCTTACGGATTTGATAGCACAATCATCATTAAAACTGATTATGATTTGAATGTGCAGAAAAGCGGAAGTCTCGGTCATCTCAAATGCAATAAATTGAGACATAGGAATCATCTGTTGTACGATGAAGAAGATGATGAATATCTGTATTATGTCAGTGGTGAATGGAATGATTCACATTATAAAAAGGGGCTTTACTTGTATAGATTCGATTCAGATTTCAACTATATTGACGAGCATTACATGGCAAATACTGATGGTACAGGATATCATACTATACATTATGAGGATGGAGACTCTGAGACTGGCGGTATAACATTTAAGCGTACAAGTTCAAATACTACGCTTATGATGGCAGGTGCAAACTGTCATCATTTTAATGGTAATCTTCCAATAGACAGATATACGGCAGCGGTATGCTTGGAAATAGACGATGAGGCTAAAATGTTGGACAGCATCACATTTGCAAGAGCAGAAATTTCATCTGCTAATAGAACTACAGCTCCATATTATGGTTCTATAGATTGGGTGGATGAAAACAGAATATTTATCGGAGCGACGCCAAACTCATATTTCGCTCCTATGTTAGATGGCTATCAGTGTTTTGTTATAAGAATGATTGACAAAGACTTGAATGTCTTGGATGAACTTTATTATGATTTTGGTGAGACATCCAGCTTATGGACAACCACACTTAAAGCCACCAAAGACGGAGGTTGCATGATAGCTGGACATTATAAGGATTTCGGGAAAGACCCAGACGAAGACATCTATTATAATTTCATTAAGAAATTCCCTCCGGAGGCTTTTGTCGGCATCGAAGAACCTCATGCACATGGTTTGAAAGTCGCTGTCGCATATCCTAATCCGGGAGGAGACGTGATGAACATAAGAACCACATTAAGAGATTGTGATCTTACGGTCTATGACCTGCAAGGAAGGATCGTTCATCAACAGGAAATAACCGATGATGTCACAAGCGTTGATGCTTCGGGTTGGTCAAACGGGACATACATTTGGAAATTAACAATTAACAATGAACAATTAACAGTTGAGGAAGGGAAATGGATTAAATAGAAACTGAGAATCTGAAAATCTGAGAATTGTTTGGATTCTCTCGTAGAGGCACACGGACGTGTGTCTTAAATTGAGAACTGAAAATTGAAAGTATTTGGAGAACATCTATAGAATTCTAATCATGGCGTATTCAGTTGTTATGGTTTGGGGATTCGTCAAGCAGGTTGTGTCATTCCATTACCATGATTTGGGATTCTGATGAAAAACGGACAAGCCGATTATTTGGAAGTCCTGACGGCACAGAAGAACCTGTTGCAAGCCGAGCTTACCGAGACCAACGACAGATACTTAGAGATACAAAGTGTGATAACGTTGTATCATGCACTTGGAGGAGGATTGGAGTAGGAAAACTCCACGTATCGCAAGTATCTCACGGATTTTTGGATATAATTAAAAAGGACGTTTCAATGCGTCCTTTTTCTGTATAAAAGTTCATTAGCCTCTTGTTTGTTTAGGTAATTATATTTAAATTTGCAATGTTTTCAGTCGAATCATTTACCTGAGAACATATTAATTAAACCAACAAAAATCAAAACAGATGAAAAAATTCAGCGACAGAGTAAGGCAGACTTTCTATGATTTAAAAGGAGTTGATATTGATAGTGTAGAATATATGGACTTACCAGAGTCAAAAGAAGACTATAATATTGACAAAACAATAGGCAACATCAATTTGCTTGAAGGACGTTTTATGACAAAATCAGAAGCCGACAAAATTGTAGATTATTTTTTAAACATGACATTGCCTTAGAATAAAACATTTAGAAGTAACCAAATAAAACCGAAATTCTTTATGAAAAACAAATTATACTGCTTCGACAAACTCGAAGAATTATTTTCTTTATACGAAAAAGTCAGACAAGCTGTTGTACTATCCGAAAACTTTAATAAGGAAAGAAAAATACATATCGCTCCCATTAACCAAATGAGGAGTGCACTTGATCATATCTTCAAAGCTATTAATAGCGTTGACAAAATAGAAACTTGTGACTATGAATTAAAGGAAGCTAAAGAACATCTTGACAGAGTCCTAATTCTTTTCAACAAAAAAAAGTTTTATCGGACAGTATTAATTTAAAACAAATAGATTTTATCCAAATATCTTTCATATCATTCAAACGAGGTTCTGTATTCTCGAGGTGACAATCCGGTGACTCTCTTGAAATATTTTCCGAAGACCGACTGCGACGGAAAATGCAGCTCGTCACTGATTTGCTGTATCGTCATCGTGGTGGAGATGAGCAGCGCCTTGCTTTCCTCAATGACATATTCCTCAATGACTTCCGATGCCGTCTTTCCTATTTTGTCTTTAACAATCTGAGAGAGATACTTCGGCGTGATACAAAGTCTGTCGGCATAAAACGCTACATCCCTCTGCTCTTTATAATTATGCGACAACACATCAATAAATTCTGAACATATAGCCTCCTGACGCGACGCTACCTTATTATTATTCACGACACCTTGGCGCACCGCACAATAACCATAAAACATCGAAAGCGTGAGATGTCGTGCCGATTCCAAAGCCAACTCACGATGAGGCGAGCGCATCAGGTTAAGAAGCAAGTCATAAAAGAAATCAAAAGCTATCGTATCGTTGTCTATGAAAATAACCGGGTTACTAACTATTGTATTATAAATCGGTTTATAATTTCCGAAATTGGTAAACAAGGAATCAGAGAAACTGCGCGACATGACAATTGCCTTACAACTCAAATCGTCAGATGACTCAAGAGGCTGATAAACACTGTCATTAACAACAATGATGACACAAGGAGCGACTATATTATACTCCACCATATTGATTCTCGTCCTCGTCGTTCCCTTCTTATAGATAATCGCCATCGTCATATCCACCTTAAAAGGCTCAGTATGCGACTTCTGAATATTAGAACTATCCGCATTATCGACAAGCATGACATCAGTCCCGATTCTGTGGTCGGGAGGTATTGAATCGTTGAGACGTTCTCTCCATTTCAGATAAGGTATTTTCTTCATAAAAATATTTTTCGCAAAAGTATGAAATCAAATCGAATATTTTTCCTATAAAAATCAAAAATAAGAATTATATACCAATTTTGATGAAATAATGGAAAATTTGACTTTTATAATCGTAATACTTTTGCAAAGTGAAATTTAAAACAATCATTAACTAATAAAAATTAACAAATCATGAAGAAAGTAAAAGTTTTAATCGTTGCAGCCATCTTAATGGCATTAGGAAATTCATTAAACGCACAATCAGTTAAAGAAGTCAAGAATCTCAACTACGACAAAGGATACAGATTTGACATCGAATTGTCATGTTCAATTCCGTCTGTATGGGAATTCAGCAGTTCACACGGTTACAGCTTCGGCAACGGATTATACGTTGGTGGCGGTGCCGGTTTCTTCGCAGAATTTTTACCAGACTACAACTCCACTCCCACTTATTACATACCAGTATTCGCACATGCTAAATATAATTTCTGCAACACATTAGCAAGTCCTTTCATAATGCTTAAGGCAGGAGTAAACTTTGACGTCTGCAACACAGGAATGAACATCGACATCAATCCGGCAATAGGATTAGACATCGACAGATATTCGATAATCTTCGGATATGAAATGATGAACGGCGTTTGGAAGCACTGCGAAGGAACAAACAATCATTACTTTAAAGCAGGAATCGGAATCACAATTTAAGAATTTGAAAACTTGAAAATCTGAAAGTATTTTAATCATGACGGAGTACAAATTAAAGAAGACAAAGATTGAGGACAAAGTCGTTGGCGCCTATAAAAAGATTGAAGACGGTGTGGTTAGCGGATATAAAAATATTGAAGAAAAGGTCGTTGACACTTATAAAACCATTGAAGACAAATTCGTCGAGAAATTTCTTGACAAAGAAGAATAAACAATTAACAATTTACAATTAACGAACCATGAAGAAATTAGGAAAAATCTTAGTAAGTACCACATTATTAGTCGGTGGCATTATCAATTCTGTCAACGCCCAGGCAGTTGATGACGGAAAGAAAGACAACTTTTTCAAGAGAGCATTTCGCGACATGAAAGAAAGTGCGAAGCTTCAACGTCAGATTGACAAGGCTAATTATCAGGCAACAAAATTAGAGTCGAAAGCCTTTTATCAGGAACAGAAAAGGAAATCCAATCCATCGGTCAGGACTGCTGCCATGAGAGAAGAGCAGCTCAAAGAATTGGAAGCAGCCAACAAAAGAGTCGAGGATGCAAAGAAAAAATTAGACGATGTGAAATAATAATCAACAATAAAAGTGATGAGCAATAGATTATATCTTGTTACAGGTGCGGCAGGATTTTTAGGAAGCAACATTTGCGCTCAGCTGATTGAACGAGGCGATAAAGTCAGAGCTCAGTGGCTCAAAGAAAGAGGATTGATATAACAAACAAAACTATTACGACTTCCGAAAAAAGGAGTACGATCATTTTCGTACTCCTTTTTTCGTATAATAATATTAGATTTTCCAAGGCAAAACCAATATATTTTTGCCACTTTTCCAAGAAAATTATCAAAGATTTTGCCGTTTTTCCAAGATTTGCTTTTTTTGAAATCATGAAAAAAAATACTTTTATCTATAGAATCTATTTCTTATATTTGTAACATAAATTATAATGGTCAACTAATTAAATAATAAAATATGAAAACTAAATTTACTTTCAGAGCGATGTCGTTGTTATTCGTTGCGGCTTCGCTTTTTTCTTGTCAAGAAAAGACTGTACAACAACAAGTTCCAGAATATGCCGTAATGGTTATTGAAGAGGAACCTGTTATTGTAAAAAACTCATTCCCAGCCATTATCTCCGGCGACCAAGATGCCGAAGTCAGAAGTAACGTCTCCGGAACTCTCATCAAAAAACATGTCGACAAAGGCGATATGGTAAAGAAAGGCGATCTGTTGTTCGAGATAGACCACGCCCCTTATCAAGCCGATTACAACATGGCACTCGCCAATGTAAACTCTGCCAAGGTTGGCGTAGAGACCGCCGAACTCACAGCCGTCAACAAGACCAATCTTTATGAAAAAGGCATCATCAGCGAATATGAGAAGAAACTCGCCGATAACCAGTGGGAATCTGCAAAAGCTCAACTCGAACAAGCTGAAGCAAAACTTGAACAAGCCAGAATCAATTTAGATTACAGTTATGTCAAGAGTCCTAACGACGGCGTTGTCGGTTCCATTCCTTTCAGCGTCGGTAGCCTTGTAGGTCCTACAACCGTTACTGCTCTTACAACAGTATCACAAATAGATCGTGTGGATGCCGATTTCTCCATCAATGAGAAGCTCATGCTTTATTATACTTCAAAAGGCGGAGTGAAAGACATCCTTAAATATATGCCTGAAGTAGAATTGAAACTCGCCGACGGAACTTTATATGAACATAAAGGAACTGTAACTTCGATATCCGGATCTTTGGATACCAAGACAGGATCCGCAAGCATGACAGCGAGTTTTCCTAATCCAGCCAAAATCTTACGCAGCGGAGCGACAGGCGTGATATTCATCCCTCGCGAAATATACAACGCTCGTCTCGTCCCACAGAATGCCACTTTCGAGATGCAAGACAAAAAATTCGTTTACATCTTCAACGACAGCGTAACAGAAATGCGTGAGATTAAAGTTGATAACCTTACATACGAACAAAACTATATAGTGACAGAAGGTCTTGAAGTCGGTGATGTAATCGTGATAGAAGGTGTAGGATCATCAGTGAAGAACGGCATGAAGATGAAACCAATCACCAAAGAAGAATCGGACGCTAAGTTTCAGAAAGCCACATCAAAGTAATTTAACTTTAAGGAGATCATAATATGAAATTAGATAATTTTATCAAGCGTCCTGTCCTCTCGACTGTCATCTCCATCATCATAGTGGTGCTCGGTCTCATCGGACTTATGACGCTTCCTATCTCACAATATCCCGATATCGCGCCTCCTACAGTAGAGGTGAAGGCATCGTATCAAGGAGCTAACGCACAGACTGTCGTCAACAGTGTCATCGCACCTCTTGAAGAAGAAATCAACGGAGTGGAAGACATGACATATATGGTTTCGACGGCAACAAATACCGGCGACGCTACAATCACCGTTTATTTCAAACCTGGCACCGATCCGAACATGGCAGCTGTCAACGTGCAGAACCGTGTCACAAAAGCGCAAGGTTTCCTTCCTTCAGAGGTTACAAAAGCCGGTGTCACAACAAGCAAGAAACAAACAAGTATTCTTTTAGCGTTTACAGTCTATAGTGAAGACGACAAATATGATCAGGAGTTTTTATTCAACTATTTAAAGATAAACGTACTTCCACAGATCAAACGTATCGGCGGAGTCGGCGACGCTCAGCTTCTCGGCGCAGAATATTCGATGAGAATATGGCTCAAACCTGATGTGATGGCACAATATGGTTTGATGCCTAAAGATGTCATCGCTGCATTAAGCGAACAGAATATCGAGGCTGCTCCAGGTCAACTCGGCGAAAATGCCAAAGACGTGACTTTCCAATATATGTTGAAATATAAAGGAAGACTTGCCACTCCGGAAGAGTTCGGCGACATCGTGATCAGAGCTGAAGAAAGCGGCGAGATCTTACGTTTAAAAACCATCGCCGACGTGGAACTTGGATCTCTGAGTTACTCTATCGACACACGTTCCAACGGACATGAAGGTATCACCGCTATGATATATCAGTCGGCAGGTTCTAACGCCACACAGATCATCAATGAGGTAAAAGCTTTGTTGGAAGCAGAGAAAAGAAATTTCCCTCCAGGCGTGACATACGACATCCTGTTAGATTCCAACGACTTCCTCTTCGCTTCTATCCATGAAGTTATCAAGACTTTATTGGAAGCATTCGTACTTGTGTTCTTGGTAGTATTCATCTTCTTACAAGATTTCCGTTCAACGCTTATTCCTGCTATTGCTATCCCTGTCGCCTTGATCGGCACTTTCTTCATGTTGAAAGTGATGGGATTCAGCATCAACCTTCTCACATTATGCGCCATGGTTCTTGCCATCGCAATTGTCGTTGACGACGCCATTGTCGTGGTGGAGGCGGTTCACGAGAAATTAGAGAAAGGCGCCAAGTCGGCGAAAGATGCTTCTATTGAAGCGATGGGTGAAATATCAGGTGCTTTGATTTCTATCACCTTAGTTATGATGGCGGTGTTCATTCCTGTCAGTTTCATGTCAGGTGTCACCGGTACATTCTACCGTCAGTTCGGCTTGACGATGGCAGTGTCTATCGCTTTCTCAGCTATCAACGCTCTTACACTTTCACCGGCGTTATGTGCTTTGTTCCTCAAACCTCACGTTAATCATGAAGGCGAGAAAGTCGGTCTTCTTAAAAGATTCTTCATCGCTTTCAACACGGCATACGACGTCACTGTTAAGAAATATACCAAAGGCGTAAGTTTCTTCGTAAAACATAAGCTTCTCTCTATGGGAGCTGTTGCTGCAGGTGCTGCCTTGTTGTTCTATCTCATGGCAACGACACCATCAGGATTAGTTCCTAACGAAGACACCGGAACTATTTTCGTCACTGTCGACATGCCAGCAGGTACGTCATTAGACAAGACAAAAGACGCAATGGCGAAAGTAGAGAAACTCATCGATAACACTCCTGCCATCAGGACGTACACCGCCATTTCAGGTTTCAGTATTTTGAGCAGCGCTATGGGCAGTTCTTACGGAACATTCATCTGCAAGCTCCACGATTGGGAAGAGCGCGACGAGACTGAGAGCGCCGACGCGATAAACAGAAAACTTATGTTACAAGCGAGAGATCTTGTCAAAGAAGGACGTGTCATCACATTCTCGATGCCGATGATTCCTGGCTTCAGCGTCTCCGACGGTTTCGAGTTCAACCTTCAAGACAAGACGGGAGGTTCCATCGAGTCGTTCTATGCTGTGGCACAAGAATTCATAGCACGTCTCAGCGAGCGTCCGGAAGTAGCACAGGCAAGCACAAGTTTCAACCCTACATATCCACAATATTTAGTTAACATCGATGCTGCTAAATGTAAGCAAGCTGGCATCTCGCCATCAGACATTCTCACCACATTACAAGGATATTTCGGAGGTATATATGCATCTAACTTCAACCGCTTCGGTAAGTTATATCGTGTCATGGTGCAGGCGCGTCCTGAACTCAGAGTCGATGAGGTCTCGCTCAACGCGATAAAAATCAGAAACGGTAACGAGATGGCTCCTATAACACAGTTCATCGATTTAGAAAGAGTTTACGGTCCTGATAACATCAAACGTTTCAACTTATTTACTTCAATATTGGTCAACGGAACGCCATCTCCAGGATATAGTTCCGGGCAAGCTATCCAAGCTATAGAAGAGATAGCAGAACAATATTTACCACAAGGATACGCTTACGAATATTCCGGTATGACAAGGGAAGAACAAGGTCAGAGCGGCGGTCTCGGAATGATACTCATCATCTGCATCATGTTCGTATATCTCTTGTTAAGCGCACAATATGAAAGTTATATCTTACCGTTAGTAGTAATCTTGTCTATACCATTCGGTCTCGCAGGAACATTCATCTTTGCGAGAATGATGAGCATCGACAATAACATCTACTTACAAATCGGTCTTATCATGCTCATTGGTTTGTTAGCGAAGAACGCAATCTTGATCACAGAGTTCGCTGTTGCGAGACGTGAGAGCGGCATGACGATAGTAGAGGCAGCCATCGATGCAGCCGCTGCACGTTTACGTCCAATTCTTATGACATCACTCGCCATGATCATCGGTCTTCTCCCAATGATGTTCGCTCACGGCGTAGGAGCCAACGGCAACAGCGCATTAGGAACAGGAGCCATCGGCGGTATGCTCGTCGGCATGATTTGTCAGATCTTTATCGTCCCTGCTTTGTTCGTGATATTTGAAAATATACAGGAGAAATTGAAACCAATTCATAATGCATAATGCATAATTCATAATTACCAATCACACATAAACAAATGATAATATTTTGATTGACACGTCTCAAGAATAATAAAATGAATATGCATAAAATAATAACAACAATGAAAAAGATAACATATATAATCTTATTTACGCTGTTCCTAAGCAGTTGCAACATATACAGACAATTTGAGCGACCAGAAATAAATACCGCTGATTCTTATCGCACACCTGATGGAACAGCGATGACAGATACCGCAAGCATCGCCAATTTAAGTTGGATGGATATATATACTGATCCTAACTTGCAAACATTGATCAGTTATGCTTTAGAAAACAACACTGATTATTTGGTCGCGATAGAGAAAGTTAGAGAGGCAAAGGCTGCTCTTATGAGTTCAAAACTCGCCTTCTTCCCTTCTGCCGGCATTTCCTTACCCGCTAACCTTAATTACTCAAATGGCAATACCGTCTTCAGTTATGATGCGTCTGTTGTCGCGAGTTGGGAAATAGATTTATTCGGCAAATTGTTAAACAGCAAGAGAAAGGCACAAGTCGTTATGCTTCAAAGTCAGGAGTACCAGCAGGCAGTGAAGACGCAACTCATAGCAACTGTAGCTGACTATTATTTCGCACTCTTATCATTAGACAAGCAATTAAGCATCTATACCATCACAGAACAAAGCTGGGCTGTCAGTGTCGAGACTATCAAAGCGATGAAAGAAGGAGGTATGACAACAGAAGCAGCCGTCGCGCAATATGAAGCTTTTCATGCTTCCATTGCAGCAGCGATACCGGAGATAAAAGCCGCCATCATGAAACAGGAGAACGCTCTATCGGCATTGTTAGGCAATTATCCTGAGACAATAAAAAGAGGTAAGTTAGACGAACAGAAAGTCGACTTTGATATTAAAGCCGGTATTCCTATGCAGTTATTGGCAAATCGTCCTGACGTGAAAGCAGCAGAATACAACCTTGCCGCTATGCATTATAATACCAACACTGCACGTTCCGCATTTTATCCAAGCATCGTCATCGACGCTAATCTCGGTTGGACCAGCGCACTTAACCTTATAGGTTCGTTAACACAACCTATATTCTACAGAGGAGCTAACAAGGCAAAACTTGAAATAGCCAAGGCACAAGAAGAAGAGGCACGACTTCAGTTCAAGCAAGCACTCGTCGATGCCAGTATGGAAGTAAGTAACGCTCTCATCACTTACGATGCTGAGTTACAGAAAGAGATTTCAAGAACGAAACAGATCGTCTCATTATACAACGCTGTTGAATACACCAACGAATTATTAAAGCTCGGTTCTTCAACATATCTTGAAGTGTTAGATGCTCAGCAGTCGTTATTATCGGCACTTCTCACCCAGACGGAAGATCAACTCAATAAATTAAATGCTGTGACATCATTATATCATGCGTTAGGAGGCGGAAGGGAAATTGAAAATTGAGAGTTGAAAGTTGAAAAAAAAGCCGCTTCACAGCGGCTTTTCTTTTACACTCATTTAGTTGATTATTACTTTATTTTTTCGACGATTGCTTTAAATGCTTCTGGATTATTCAAAGCTAAGTCGGCTAAAACCTTACGATTAAGGTCGATGTTAGCTGCGTGAATTTTACCCATGAATGTGCTGTATGTCATGCCGTATTCATGTGCTGCGGCATTGATACGGATAATCCATAAGGATCTGAAATCACGTTTTTTGTTTCTTCTATCGCGGTATGCGTATTGTAAACCCTTTTCGTAAGAGTTCTTAGCTACAGTCCAAACGTTTTTACGTGCGCTGAACTGGCCCTTTGTCTGTTTTAATACTTTTTTGCGTCTTGCTCTTGAAGCGACTGCGTTAACTGATCTTGGCATTTTTTTTACTTTTTATTCCGTTAGAGTGCCTCGCCCTTTCGAGAACTTTTCTACTCTAACAAGAGTTAAACAATTAATTTTAAATTACATGAGAAGCATTTCTTTTACAGCTTTCATATTAGCTGGCTCAACAATAGTAGCGTGGCGTAAGTTACGTTTACGTTTTACTGACTTCTTTGTTAAGATGTGGCTTTTATAAGCGTGCTTTCTCTTGACTAAACCGGTGCCTGTTACTCTGAAACGTTTCTTGGCAGCGGATTTTGTTTTCATTTTTGGCATTGTAATATACTTTTTTTTAAAATGAGTGTCTATCTTTAATTATTTATTTCTTAGGAGCTATCATCATAAGCATTCTCTTACCTTCCAACTTAGGCATCGACTCTACCTTGCCGTAATCTGCCAATGCTTGAGCGAACTTCAACAAGATAATCTCGCCTTGGTCTTTGTAAGCTATCGAACGTCCGTGGAAGAATACGTCAACTTTAACCTTTGCTCCGTCTTCTAAGAATCTCTTGGCGTGATTCAACTTGAACTCGAAATCATGATCGTCGGTTTGTGGTCCCAAACGGATTTCCTTGATGACGACTTTTGTTGTCTTAGCCTTGATTTCCTTTTGTTTCTTCTTCTGGTCAAAGAGGAATTTTTTGTAATCCATCAATTTACAGACAGGCGGATTAGCGTTTGGTGAAATTTCAACCAAGTCGAGTCCCATTTCGTCTGCTATTCTCAATGCGTCTTTGATTGAGTGTATCTCGTTGTCAACGCCTTCACCGACAACTCTTACCATTGGTGAAGTGATTCTCTCGTTGATACGGTGAGGATCTTCATTCTTCTGTCCTCTCTGAGGACCTCTTCCGTTGTTATTAGGTAGTGCTATGATTTGTGTCTCCTATATTAATTATACAATCTTTATATTATTTTTCTATGTTTTGTTCGTCTTTGACTTGTTTATCTATCATTGCGATAAAGTCTTCAACCGACATTGAACCGAGGTCGCCTTGTCCATGTTTTCTTACTGAGACTGCGTTTTCGTTCATTTCTTTCTCACCAACGATGAGCATATAAGGAACTTTCTTCATTTCAGCGTCACGGATCTTACGTCCAATCTTCTCGCTTCTCATGTCAATCAATGTGCGGATTTCATTGCGTTTCAACAACTCGTTGAGTTTCTCTGCATAGTCGTGATATTTTTCACTTACAGGCAAAATCATCACTTGATCTGGTGTGAGCCACAATGGGAAGTCGCCGGCGCAATGTTCTAACAATACTGCTACGAAACGTTCCATTGAACCGAATGGTGCTCTGTGAACCATGACAGGACGATGTTTCTCGTTGTCAGAACCGATATAACTTAAATCGAAACGTTCCGGCAAGTTATAGTCGACCTGGATTGTTCCGAGTTGCCATCTTCTTCCGAGAGCGTCTTTCACCATGAAGTCCAACTTAGGACCGTAGAAAGCTGCTTCGCCGTATTCGACTACTGCTGGGAGACCTTTTTCCTTACAAGCCTCAACGATAGCTGCTTCTGCTCTTTCCCAGTTTTCGTCAGTACCTACATATTTCTCTGTATCTTCTGGGTCGCGTAAAGAAATCTGTGCCTCGAAGTTATCGAATTTCAAAGCCTTGAAGATTATCTCGATGATTTCCATCACGCGGATAAATTCGTCTTTTACTTGATCCGGACGGCAGAAGATGTGAGCATCATCTTGTGTGAAAGAACGTACACGTGTTAAACCGTGAAGTTCACCACTTTGTTCATAACGATATACGGTTCCGAATTCTGCCAAACGCAAAGGAAGGTCTTTGTAAGAACGTGGCTGCCATTTATAAATCATACAGTGATGAGGACAGTTCATAGGTTTCAACAAATATACTTCACCTTCTTCTGGAGTTGTAATTGGTTGGAAACTGTCGTGTCCGTAATGATCCCAGTGACCTGATGTCTCATAAAGTTGTTTGTTACCGATATGAGGGGTCATCACTTGTTCATAACCGTATTGTTTTTGAATCTTTGTCAAGAACTCTTGCAAACGAAGTCTCAATGCTGTACCTTTTGGCAACCACATTGGGAGACCTTTACCTACCATCTCGCTGAACATGAAGAGTTCAAGTTCTTTGCCGAGTTTACGGTGGTCGCGTTTCTTAGCTTCTTCCAAGAGAACGAGATATTCTTCCAATTCTTTCTTCTTCAAGAATGTAATACCATAGATACGAGTGAGCTGTTTGCGTTTCTCGTCGCCGCGCCAGTAAGCACCAGCTATAGATAATAATTTGATGGCTTTGATGCAACTTGTGTCAGGGATATGAGGTCCGCGGCATAAGTCTGTGAAGGTTCCTGTTTTATAATAGGTGATGGTTCCGTCTTCTAACTCGCTGATGAGTTCTTGTTTATATTCGTCGCCTTTGTCTGTGAAGTGCTTCATAGCTTCCGCCTTAGAGACATCGACGCGTTCAAATGCTTGTTTTTGTGAAGCGAGTTCCATCATGCGTTTCTCGATTTTGGCGAGGTCTTCTTCAGTGATGACATTTGTGCCGAAATCAACGTCATAATAGAAACCGTTTTCTATGCTTGGTCCGATACCGAACTTCACTCCGGTATAAAGTTGTTCGATAGCTTCTGCCATCAAGTGTGCTGAGGAGTGCCAAACCGTAGCTTTACCTTCTGGGTCGTTCCATGTGAAAAGCTGAATTTCTGCATCTTCATTAACAGGACGCATAGCATCCCACATTACGCCATTAACTTTGGCTGACAACACGTTACGAGCCAAACCCTCGCTAATGCTCTTAGCGATTTCGAGAGGTGTCACACCTGCTTCATATTGTCTGACCGACTTATCCGGAAATGTTATATTTATCATCTTGTTAATCATCTAAAAAAACGAGTGCAAAGATAAACATTTTTTCAATTCATAATGCATAATTCTCAATGCATAATTATTTTTTTTTGCTTGACTTTTCTATGAGAAAATTCATCAAGATTCAGTTTGATTTGGGCGTTCCGGCTATCGCCGTCGGGCTTTCCGCTATATCTTTTTCCGCTGCGCTACAAAAGGATGCCGCTTCAATCCCTAACGCAGAAAGTCTGCCAAGAAAACAAATCCGTCTCAATCCGTGGGAAATTATTGTCTTTTTTAAGTCACCGAGTCTCTAACTCAACTATCAATTGTTAATTGTCAATTGATTTTCACCTTCTTCAGATTAAGCATATTCGTCGGATTAGATCCTAAGCCTTCTACATTCTTATTGACAAATCTCAACACCTCATCATAGAATAAAATCACGACAGGAGCTTCTGCCATCATAAGACTGTCCATCGCATGATATATCTTCGCTCTTTCTTCAACATCATTACATGTCAACGATTTCTGATAAAGCTCATCGAATTTAGGATTTGAATAATGTGTGTAATTCGGACCTTGCGGAGTGAAATTATTAGTCGTAAATAAAGAAAGATAATTTTCCGCATCGGGATAATCTGCCACCCATGAAGAACGGAAGAACGGAAGATTACCGTTGGCACGTTTCTCGCGCAAAGCAGCAGGCATCATCTCCTCCACCTTACAGTTCAAGCCAATCTCCGTCAGCGCCGACTGCACAAACTTCGCAATGTCGATATAATCCTGTGTGGTATAAAGTTTCAACTCATAACCGAGCAAATCGTTTTCTTTTAAAAGTTGCTCAGCCTTTTTCGGATTATAAGGATAACCTATTTTATGGTCGCAGAGTCGCAGAGTCGCAGAGTCGTGATGTCTTTGAGACTTTGAGACTTTGAGACTTTGAGACTTCAAACCCTGGCAATCCCACCGGAATGATTCCGTAATTACCTGGCGTACCGATTCCGTTACGCAAATAACGCAGCATCTTCTCCCTGTCGATGGAATAACTGACGGCTTGTCGCAATGCGAGACTTCTGTCCTTACCCAAAGTATCGTCATCGCCGAGGAAGAAAGCGAGATATTCGGTGTTGAGATAAGGTTCTCTTACCAGATATATTTCGTCTTCATATTCCTGACGCAGCTGTCCGTCTCGCGTCAAAAGTTCATCTTTATATCGAGCATCGATTCCCGACATAAAGTGAAACTTGCCTTTAACAAACTCCATAAAAGCGACTTGCTTGTCAATCAAAAAACTAATAGAAACAGCATCAAGATATGGCAGTCTTATGGTCGCAGAGTCGCAGAATACTTTGAGACCTTGTGACCTTGAGTCCTTGTGACCTTGAGTCCTTGCGACCTTAACAGTTTCAAAATAAATCGGATTCTTTCTGAATACGAGTTTCACGCCTTCTTTCCAATACTGATATTTGAAAGGTCCGGTTCCAACAGGATGACGACCGAACTCCGTTCCGTAATATTCGACAGCTTCATGAGGAACGACCGAAGCATACGACATCGATAATATTCCCAAAAAGGCAGGAAACGGCTGACCGAGTTCTATCTTAAAAATTGTATCGTTAACCGCTTCAAAAGCATACACCAACGTCTGTTGTCTGTTGTCTGTTGTCTGTTGTCTTGATTTAACATTCGCAAAAATCCAGCTTCCAGAAGAATTAAGTTTCCTATCCAAAACGCGATTGAAAGAATAGACAAAATCCTGAGCGACGACTTTACGAGTTGTTATCTGTTGACTGTTAGCTATTAGCTGACGGCTGACGGCTGACGACTTAAAACATTCGTCTTCATGAAAATAAACATCGTCTCTAAGAATGAAAGTGTAAGTCATTCCGTCGTCGCTGATATTCCACGACTTAGCTATTGCAGGCACTACATTCATCTCGTCATCGAAGGCGACAAGCCCGTTGAAAATCTGATTACACGCCCAGATATGAGGAAGGTCTTTGGCATAGATCGGGTCTAACGTCAATATTCCCGCCGACTCGTTATATTTAAATATTTTTAAGATCTCGTCAGATGGATTGTTTCTTCCGCAAGAGGAGAATAGAATTAACAATATACAATGTATAATTAACAATTTGCAATTATGTAATAAGTTATTAGTTTTCATATTTAGACTTTCAGTTTTCAAATGGTTATAATCTTTCGTCTCTATCCATCACCCGCATTCAATCATCATCTCCCTCTCGATGGTGTAATCATAGTCTTCATCGTAAATGGTGGCGGTGCATTCCTTGCAATATGAATACTTCTTCGTTTCTCCAGAAGTAATGTAATCTGAAACAGGGAAGTTACCTTCCACAAATTCACTTGATACGACATAATTCACTTTCTCATTATCGACAGAAATTGATAGTAGTTGAATGTTGATTAGTTATAAGTTTAAAAGTTTATCATATCCTTTAACCTTAAACAAAATTAACTATCAACTATTAACTTTATTTTGCTTCCGACAAAGTTAATATTTTTTCATATCACATCAAACAACAAAAAAAAAGAAAATACGAGAAAAATTCATTCCCAGTTTAATTATTAATCACTAGTGATTTTCAATTTAAAAGACACACGTCCGTGTATCTCTACGAGAAATCCAAAAAAATTCTCAGATTTTCAGATTCAATCTCACCTATTTCCCGCTCCCGTTCCCGTTCCAAATTAATTATCTTTTGGCATAATTATTGACGAACGCCCGGACGTAATTTCAAACACATTTATAGATGGACAACCAAATAAATCACGATTTATTTCTGACAGATATTGTTGAAACTGACACTGAATATATTCCGCTTCTGACACCGGAAGACGAGAAACGCATTAGTGAAGAGGAGATTCCGGAAGAAGTGCCAATCATGACACTGCGTAATGCGGTGCTTTTCCCAGGCGTGGTGATACCTATCACCGTGGGTCGCGACAAGTCCATAAGACTTATTAAAGAAGCATATAAAAAACATCTGCCAATAGGCGTGGTCGCACAGAAAGACGCAGCAGTGGAAGACCCTAACCAAAATGACCTCCATGAAATCGGAACCATAGCAATAGTGATGAAGACCTTACAGATGCCTGACGGTAACACGACAGTCATCATCCAAGGTAAACGCCGTTTTCAACTACAAGAGATAACACAGACAGAACCTTATTTAAAAGGTAAGGTCGCTCCATACGGTGATGGTCTCGTCATTCCTCGCGACCGTCAGTTCAAGGCTTTGATACAGTCGATAAAAGACCTCGCGATGCAGATTACACAAAAATCAGGGACTCTTCCTTTCGAAGCTTCTTTCGCTTTGAAAAACATCGACAGCCCTTGGTTCATGATGAATTTCATAGCGAATAATATCGTACAATCGATGGAAGAGAAACAAAGACTTCTTGAAATCAATGATATAACACAATTCGCGACAGAACTTCTGACAATACTTTCTAACGAAGTGCAGATGATTGAACTGAAACATCAGATTCAAAGTAAGGTGAAGATGGATATGGATAAGCAACAACGCGAATATCTTCTTAACCAACAGCTTCGTACCATACAGGAAGAACTCGGCGGAACACCTAACGAAATCGACATCAAAGTTCTCAGAGAAAAAGCCGCAAAGAAAAAATGGTCTAAGGAAGTGAAAGAGACATTCGAGAAGGAACTCCAGAAACTGCAACGTATGAATCCTCAGGTGGCAGAATACGGTATCCAACATAACTACCTTGAATATATAGTAGAACTTCCTTGGAACGAATATACCAAAGACAACTTCGACCTTAAACACGCACAGAAAGTCCTCGACAAAGACCACTTCGGACTTGAAAAGATAAAAGACCGCATCATCGAATATCTCGCGGTGCTTAAACTCAAAAACGACATGAAGTCGCCTATCTTATGTCTCGTCGGACCTCCTGGCGTCGGTAAGACTTCATTAGGAAAATCTATCGCTAAGGCGTTGGGACGTAAATACATAAGAATGTCGCTAGGTGGCGTGCGTGACGAATCTGAGTTACGCGGACACCGTAAAACTTACATCGGCGCTATGCCTGGACGTATCATCCAGAATCTTAGAAAAGCAAAGTCGTCAAATCCGGTTTTCGTTTTAGATGAGATAGATAAGGTGAGCGGCAACAACGTAAATGGCGACCCGCAGGCAGCCTTGCTCGAAGTCCTCGACCCAGAACAAAACATGGCATTCGCTGACAACTTCCTCGAAATGGATTACGACTTGTCGAAGGTCTTGTTCATCGCAACAGCTAATAATCTTGCGACGATTCATCCAGCTTTGCGCGACAGAATGGAAATCATCGACCTGAGCGGTTATCTCCGTGAAGAGAAGTTCGAGATAGCGAAACGACATCTCATCCCTAAACAACTTAAAGAACACGGATTGACTTCAAAAGACGTTACATTCTCGAAGGAGATGGTGATGAAGATCATCGACGATTATACAAGAGAAGCCGGTGTTCGTACCTTGGAACGTCAGATTGCCAGTGTCATACGCCGTAAGGCAAAGAACATTGTAGTCGGTGACGAATACGACAAGAAAGTCACTGCTCAAGATTTGAAAGACACACTCGGCGTCGGAATGTTCCACGATGGCGATGAGGTGAAACACAGTGTCCCTGGCGTTGCCATCGGATTGGCATGGACGCCGGTAGGAGGAGAGATACTCTCTATCGAAGTGAGTTTGAGTCGTGGTCACGGAGCCTTGCATCTCACGGGAAATCTTGGCGAGGTGATGAAAGAATCCGCCACTATTGCATACGAATATATCAAGTCACATTCTTCTCAATTAGAGATAGACCCGGCGGTCTTTGAAGAATGGAACGTTCATATCCACGTGCCGGAAGGCGCGACGCCAAAAGACGGACCATCGGCAGGCATCACAATGCTGACAGCACTGACATCGGCGTTTACGCAGAGAAAGGTGAAAGACCAACTCGCCATGACAGGTGAGATAACATTGAGAGGCAGAGTGTTGCCCGTAGGCGGAATACAAGAGAAGATGCTCGCCGCAAAACGCAACGACGTTACAGATGTCATCTTGTCAGTGGAAAACAAACGCGACTTCTCAGATATCAAAGAAGACTACGTAAAAGGCTTGAACTTCCATTTCGTAAACTCTATGATGGAAGTCTTGGACCTCGCCTTAGAGAAAGATCAAGACGTCAACGACTTAGATTACAACCAATATTTAACAAATACTCACAAACGCGTCGCAGGTTTCTTAAGTCAACAAGACAACGAGACAACAAGACAGAGTGTTAATTGAGTGAGTTTACATTAATAAAAAAACTTCTAACATTTTTAAATATGAAATCAGATATAGAAATAGCAAGGGAAACGTCCCTTAAGAAAATAGAAGATATTGCCAATAATATAGGTATCCCTTCAGATGAGATTAATAATTATGGTAAATACATTGCCAAACTTCCGCTTTCTCTTATTGATGAAGAGAAGATAAAGAAAAGTAACCTTATCCTCGTCACGGCTATCACACCTACTAAGGCTGGTATCGGTAAGACAACCGTTTCTATCGGACTCTCATTGGGACTTAACAGAATCGGGAAGAAAGCTATCGTCGCGCTTCGTGAGCCGTCGCTCGGTCCATGTTTCGGTATGAAAGGCGGTGCGGCTGGTGGTGGTTATTCGCAGGTCTTGCCTATGGAGAACATCAACCTCCACTTCACCGGCGACTTCCACGCAATAACATCAGCGCACAATATGATTACTGCGCTTTTGGATAACTACATCTATCATAACAGAAAGACAGGTCTTGCGCTTAAAGAAGTTAAATGGAAACGCGTGCTCGACGTCAATGACAGAAGTCTGCGTAACATTGTAACAGGTCTCGGTGGTTCCGCCAACGGACTTCCTGCAGAAAGCGGCTTCGACATCACACCAGCATCAGAGATAATGGCGATTCTATGTCTCGCCACCGACCTTGACGACCTCAAACGTCGCGTAGGTAACATCCTCTTAGGATATACTTACGAAGACAAACCTCTGACAGTTAACGACCTCGGCATTGCAGGCGCAATTACAGTCCTTTTGAAAGACGCCATACAACCTAACCTCGTACAGACAACTGAAAATACGGCAGCCATTGTTCATGGCGGACCTTTCGCTAATATCGCACACGGATGCAACTCACTTCTCGCCACTAAAATGGCTCTCAGCTATGGCGACTATGTTATCACAGAAGCTGGTTTCGGTGCTGACCTCGGAGCGGAGAAATTCTACGATATCAAATGTCGTAAGGCAGGTCTCTCACCGAAACTTACAGTCATCATTGCTACAGCACAGAGTTTGAAACTCCACGGCGGTGTTCCTGAAGACAAAATCAAGGAACAAAATATTGAAGGATTGAAGAACGGACTCCAGAATTTAGACAAACATATCGAGAACATAAGACGCTTCGGTCAGAATGTTATCGTGACATTCAACAAGTTCGCAAGCGACACCGACGAAGAGATTGCTTTGGTTGCTGAGCATTGTCGTGAAATTGGAGTAGGATTCTGTATGAACAACGTATTCGCTGAAGGCGGTAAAGGTGGCGAAGAACTCGCAAAACTCGTTGTTGAGACAATAGAAAAATCACCATCAGAACCTCTCAAATTTATATACGACAACGAAGATTCAATACGTACAAAGATAGATAAGGTTGCTACACAGATTTATGGTGCCAAAGATATAGCGTACTCAATTATTGCGCTCAAGAAAATCAAGCAGATAGAGTCGTTAGGTATCTCACACTATCCGATATGCATCGCTAAGACGCAATATTCATTCTCGGCAGATCCTAAAGCTTACGGCGTTGCGAAAGACTTCGACCTCAACGTGCGAGATATAATCATCAACAACGGAGCAGAGATGATTGTCGTCATCATGGGTGACATCATGCGAATGCCAGGATTGCCAAAAGAACCTCACGCACGCAACATAGACATCGTCAATGGTAACATCGAAGGCTTGAGCTAAGAGACATATTTCGTAGAGACGTGACACATTACACCGATGAAAATTAAAGAGATGTAATTGGTGCGTCTCATGAGTTAACAATGAAAACATCCGGGAGGAAGAAATTTTTCTCGGATGTTTTTATTATGTAGATTTGATTTGTTGATGTTATTTTTTTCAAGTGTATTTGAAAAAAATCATAAAAATACCGTAATTTTCTTTTTTATTTGAAATTTGTTCGTTATCTTTTTCAGTTCAGGTCAACACTCCGGGACAGCAATTGGAATTGTTTTAGTTTTATTTTTTTTCTAGTTCTTTGAAGTATATAAAGAAATATTTATAATTTTGCACAAATACAATAAAGGAGTAGTCGATAAGATCCAATGGTAGAGAGGGCATTTCGATTACTCTTTTATTTTAAAATTCATTGCAAGGAATACTCGTACCGATAAGTGGCGACAAATGTTCTATTATTATGTTACGTCGTATATAAACCTCTTCACGACAATTGCCGTTAGGAATTTATAATTCTTTCATAATTTTTGATTGATGGTTTGTGAAATATGATGCAAAGATCGTAACTCTATTATTGAATTAAATTAACAATTAATAACGAAAACATCCGGGAAGAATAAATTTTTCTCGGATATTTTTTTGTTATGATGTGAAGAATATTATTTAAAAGTGATAAAATATAGAAAGCGAGGCTATTGACCCCGCTTTAAATGTTTTCACAACGGAATAATCCTTATTGTGAATCGCTTAAATTATATACTGCAAAAATATAAAAATATCATAATAAAAAAGTTTTTTTCTAAATATTTTTTTACATAACTTTGAAGTCTCAAAGACACAAGGACGCAGAGACACAAAGTCATTCTTCCTCTGCGACCTTACGACCTTACGACTTTTATGTAAATAAAAACAACGATATATGAAAAGGATATTAGGTTTAGACTTAGGACCAAATAGTATAGGATGGGCGGTGACTTTAGCCAATGAGATTGAAAAAGATGGTAAGATAACATTGCAGCCGTATAAGATAGAAGCTGCTAATAGCCGTATTATTCCAATGGATGCTGCAATATTAGGAGATTTTGATAATGGAAATTCTGTCTCTCAAACCGCAAATAGAACAGCTTTTAGAGGAACAAGACGCTTGAGAGAACGTTCTTTGTTAAGAAGAGAACGTATGCATCGTGTTTTGGATTTGATGGGCTTCTTGCCAGAACATTATTCATCCAAATTAGATAGATATGGCAAATTCATTGATGATTCCGAACCCAAAATACCTTGGAAAAGAAATGAATTTGGTAAATATGAATTTTTATTCACAGATTCATTCAATGAAATGTTAGGCGAATTTAAGGATCATTATCCTAATATTAAAATACCATACGATTGGACTATATATTATTTACGCAAAAAAGCTTTGTCGCAGAGATTGACAAAAGAAGAACTTGCTTGGATTCTGCTTCAGTTTAATCAAAAACGTGGATATTACCAGCTTAGAGGAGAAGATGATAATGAAGATAAAACAAAAGATGTTAAATTTTATGCTTTGAAAGTCGTTAAAGTTGAGGCTACAGATGATAAAAAAGGCAATGATGTATGGTATAATGTTCATTTGGAAAATGGAATGATATACAGACGCTCAAGTAGCGTTCCATTAGACTGGGAAGGTAAGATAAAAGAATTTATTGTTACAACGGATTTGAATGAAGATGGAACTCCAAAAACTGATAAAGATGGTAATATAAAACGTTCTTTCCGTTCGCCAAAAGAAGATGACTGGAATCTTCTTAAAGTCAAAACAGAAAATGACATTTTAAACAGCAATAAAACCATTGGTTGTTACATATACGATAGTCTTTTGCAAAATCCGCAACAAAAGATTATTGGTAAGTTGGTTCGTACAATTGAACGTAAATTTTATAAGGAAGAGTTGAAGCAAATTCTTGCTGTACAAAAGGATTTTATTCCAGAACTTCAGGACGAGAATCTTTACAAAGCTTGTATCGAAGAACTATATCCAAATAACGAGTCACATCGAAATAATATTGCAAAACCTGATTTTGCTAACTTATTTATCAATGATATTTTATTTTATCAACGACCATTGAAAAGCAAAAAGTCGTTGATAAGCGATTGCCCTTATGAATCGCATTTCGACAAAGACGGAAATGAGTATCCGATAAAGTGCATCGCGAAATCGAATCCTCTGTTTCAGGAATTCCGATTATGGCAATTTGTTCATAATCTGAGGATTTATCAGAGGGAAAGGACTATCAGCGATGGGCAGTTAGATTTGTTCGGAAATGTATCATCAGGAAAACTCCAAACAGATGTTGATGTTACTGATGAATTACTGAAAACAGAAGATGACTATGTCGCTCTCTTCGATTGGCTTAATAACCGAGCAACGATAAAGCAGGATACATTGCTTAATTCATATTTTAAAATCAAAAAAGAAAAGGGTAAAGATAATTATCCGTATCGTTGGAATTACGTTGAGGATAAGGAATATCCGTGCAATGAGACTCGTGCTGAGATTTTGAAAGGATTGGAAAAATGTGGTATTTGTGCCGATTTCTTGACCAAAGAACAGGAAATGTCTCTTTGGCATATTCTCTATTCTGTCGAAGATAAAATTGAGATTGGTAAGGCTGTGAAAAAATATGCCGATAATAACAATTTGCCACAATCTTTTGTCGAAGTGTTTGCTAAAATCAAACCTTTTAAAAAGGAGTACGGCTCATACTCCGAAAAGGCTATCAAGAAATTGCTTCCGCTTATGCGAATTGGTAAATATTGGAGAGAAGACACAATCGACAATAAAACAAAAGAGCGCATCGAGAAAATAATAACAGGAGAATATGATGATAAGATAAAAGACAGAGTACGTGAAAAGACAATAAATCTTACTGATATTAGCCAATTTAAAGGTCTGCCGTTATGGTTGGCGTGTTATGTCGTATATGACCGTCATTCTGAGGCGAAGGAAATAACGAAATGGGAATCGCCAGATGATATTGATACGTATTTGAAGAATTTTAAACAACATTCTTTACGGAATCCTATTGTCGAACAGGTTGTGACGGAGACATTGAGAACTGTCAGAGATATTTGGAGAAAATATGGTCGTATAGACGAAATTCATGTTGAGTTAGGACGTGAAATGAAAAATTCTGCGGAGGATAGGGCAAAGATAACTTTACAAAATAGAGAAAATGAACAATCAAATTTGAGGATAAAAGCATTGTTGTCAGAGTTCCTTAATCCTGAATATAAAATTGATAATGTACGACCATATTCACCAAGTCAACAAGAGATTTTTAAAATTTATGAAGAAAATGCATTAGGAGTTACTTATAAAATTATAAGAAATAAAGAAAAGAATACTTCTAAGATTGAAGTGAAATATGGTTCAGATGTTCCAGAAGATATTGTTAGCATCGTAACAAAACTGAACAAACAAGAACAACCAACAAAGTCTGAGTTTATGAAATATAAACTTTGGTTGGAACAAAAATATCAATCTCCATATACTGGTAAAATAATATCTCTTAATAATTTATTTTCAGATGCATATCAGATTGAACACATTATACCTCAATCTAGATATTTTGATGATTCATTTAGCAATAAAGTAATATGTGAGGCAGAAGTAAATCAGTTGAAAGACAGACAACTTGGTTATGAGTTTATTAAAAATCATCATGGAGAGAAAGTCCAATTGACGAGTGGTGGTGTTGTTGAAATCCTTTCTGTTGAAGCATATGAAAAGTTTGTAAGAGAACACTATTGTAATAATAATCTAAAAATGAAAAAACTACTGATGGATGATATTCCTGATGGTTTTATAGAACGTCAATTAAATGATACTAGATATATAAGTAAGATAGTAAAAGGTTTACTGTCCAATATTGTTCGCGAAAAAGACGAAAACGGAGATTATGAACAAGAAGCGGTTTCTAAAAATCTTATATCCAGTAATGGAAAAATAACAGATAAGTTAAAGAAAGATTGGGGAATTAATGATAAATGGAATGAATTAATTCTTCCTCGTTTCGAGCGTCTTAATGATATTACAGGAAAAGATTGTTTTACTGCGTATAATAAGGAAGGTCATTCGATTCCGAACATGCCGTTAGAACTAGAAAAAGGTTTCGATAAAAAACGTATCGACCATCGCCATCATGCAATGGATGCGATAGTTATCGCTTGTACGACACGTTCGCATATTCAATATTTGAATAATGAAAGTGCAAAAACTGAAAATCGTAAATTGCAATTTGGATTGGCGAAACAACTATGTTCATTCAAAGAAGTTGAATTTAAAAAGAAGGTTAAAAATGCTGATGGTATATGGATTGATAGTGATGAAACTATTAAAAAGAATGTTCCTGATAAATTGTTGAAACCATGGGCATCATTTACTGTTGATGCACAGAATGTGATGGAAAATATAATAGTTAGCTTTAAACAAAACTTAAGGGTGATTAATAAAACTACTAATTATTACCAGCATTATGATGATAATGGAAAAAAAGTCTTTGTCAAACAAGAAAAAGGCGACAGCTGGGCTATCCGTAAATCATTGCATAAAGATACTGTATTTGGAGAGGTGAATTTGCGTTTTATCAAACAAGTATCTCTGAACGATGCAATAAAATCCCCTAAAACTATTGTAAACAAGGAATTTAAATTTAAAGTTATAGAATTACTAAAAGAAAATCATGATACTAAATATATCAAGAAATACATTGAAGATAATAAAGATATATGGTCTGATATAGATGTTAAGAAAATAGATGTTTATTATTTCACACAAGATATCAAGAAAGATAATGGTGAAGCCAAAGAACGTTATTTTGCTACACGTTTTCTCAATGAACTTGTTAATTATTTTTCTGGTGTAACGAAATATGAGATTGCGATGAGGAAGATAGAGGCAATTACAGATACTGGTATTCAAAAAATATTAAAAGCGCATTTAGAAAAAAAAGAGAATAATCCAGAATTAGCATTCTCTCCTGATGGCATTGATGAAATGAATAGAAACATTGTTATTTTGAATAATGGAAAACGACATTGTCCAATATATAAAGTTAGGGTATATGGAAAATCAGATAAAAAGTATGCTGTTGGAACGGATGGAAATAAATCTAAGAAATTTGTCGAAGCAGATGATGGTACAAATCTTTTCTTCGCAATATATAAACTGCAAAAACAACCGAAAGAACAAATTAAGGAAATTCGGATGTATGCGACAATTCCTTTGAATATAGTTATAGATTGTCAGAAGAAATATCAAAAAGAGTGGAAAAAAGCATTAGATACGATTATTAAAGAAAATAACTTTGTAGATAAAGAATCTGATCTTCGATTCATTCTTTCGCCTAATGATCTTGTTTATTTGCCTACGAAAAAAGAGTTGGAAAATGGTGTAGATATAAATGCAATTGATAGGAAACGAATATATAAGTTTGTAAGTGCTAGTGGAACAACCGCAGATTTCGTGCCTGTGAATTCCGCCAAGACAATTTTTACAATGAATAAGAAAAAACAGGAAGAGTGTTTTGGAAGTAAAGATTATTTTAGGATTCAGGATGAATACGGAGTCGGTAGTCCTCAATCAAAAAACCAGAAGGCTATTACAGGCGAAATGATAAAAGAAATATGTATTCCAATTAAGGTTGACAGATTGGGCGAAATAATAGAATTCAACGGAAATAAAGTATGATAAATTATTCATTAACCCCATAACACCATGATAAAACGTACACTTTGTTTTACCAATCCTGCTTATCTCTCTCTTAAAAACGAGCAGTTGGTAGTAAAGATGCCGCAGTCTGATAGCGATCAGCAGTCAGCTATCAGCACTCAGCAATCTGAGAAAGTATCGACCATTCCTATTGAAGATATAGGGGTGGTCGTTATTGATAACAGACAAATAACTATTACCTCAGGATTGATGGACGCACTTCTTGAAAACAACTGCGCTCTCATCACTTGCGACAGCAAGAGTCTGCCTGTCGGTCTGATGCTTCCTCTTTGCGGGAACACTACTCAAAGCGAGCGATTTCGCCATCAGATTGAGGCGTCTCTTCCTTTGAAAAAACAACTTTGGCAACAGACAATACAAGCTAAGATTAACAACCAAGCTGCTGTCTTGGACGAATGTACTGATGCCGAAACCGCTTGTATGTATGTCTGGGCTAAAGATGTTAAGAGTGGCGACAGTGAAAATCTCGAAGGTCGTGCTGCGGCTTATTATTGGAAGAAACTCTTTTCTCATATAGACGATTTCAATCGCGATAGGGAAGGAATGCCTCCGAATAATCTCTTAAATTATGGCTATGCAATTCTAAGGGCAGTCGTCGCTCGTGCTTTGGTTTCGAGCGGAATGCTGCCGACTCTCGGAATACATCATCATAACAGATACAACGCTTATTGTTTGGCTGATGACATCATGGAACCTTATCGTCCTTTCGTTGATGAAATGGTTTTCAATCTTATCAAGAAAAAAGGTTTGCCTGAAGAAGGTCTGACAAAAGAGTGGAAAGCGGAATTGTTACAGATACCGGTTTTGGATGTCGTGATTTCAGGAAAAAGAAGTCCGCTCATGATTGCTGTCGCTCAGACTACCGCCTCTTTATACAAATGCTACAGCGGAGAAATACGGAAGATTGTATATCCGGTAAGATGATTTACGATGGAACGCTTTAGTGAATATCGAATCATGTGGGTTTTAGTGTTGTTTGACTTGCCGACAGAAACGAAGAAAGACAGGAAAGCAGCATCGGAGTTTAGGAAGAGATTGCTGAAAGACGGTTTTACGATGTTTCAATTTTCGATTTATGTCAGACATTGCGCGAGTCAGGAGAATGCCGACGTGCATATTAAGAGAGTGAAGTCGTTTTTGCCGGAATACGGGCAAGTCGGGATATTCTGTATCACCGACAAGCAATTCGGAAATATCGAGATATTCTACGGCAAGAAACCACAAAGCGTCAACACTCCGGGACAGCAATTGGAGTTGTTTTAGTATGGATTTATCCGTATCTGGGCGTTCTGACTATGCCGTCGGGACAGACAACGGTCAACAGACTTTGTTGATATTATTGGTTTAAAGTTTAAGGTGATATATAAGAAGCTCACAGCAAAAAAAACTTTAGACTTTTGCCTTTAGACTTTTCTTTTTCAAAAGTTAAAAAATGTTAAAATCGTAGAACCAAAGATTATTCTTCTTACATTTGCAAAGAATCTTTTAAATACAAAATTTATGACAAAGAAACAAGCATTACAATTATTTGAGCAGAAGAAAGTCCGCACAATCTGGGACGAGGAACAAGAAAAATGGTATTTCGCAATCGTCGATGTCGTTGCTGTACTTACAGAACAAGATGAATACCTTAAATCTCGTAAATACTGGAACAAGTTAAAACAACGTCTTAAAGAAGAAGGAAATGAAACGGTGACAAATTGTCACCAGTTCAAATTGCAAGCTGCTGACGGTAAGATGCGACTGACGGATGTCGCTGATACAGAACAACTATTCCGTCTGATTCAATCGATTCCCTCACCGAAGGCAGAACCTTTCAAGATATGGATGTCGCAAGTGGCAAGCACTCGCATCGATCAGATGCAAGACCCGGAACTGTCGATAGAACAAGCGTTGCTCGACTATAAACGTCTCGGATATTCAGACTCGTGGATCAACCAACGCCTGAAAAGCATAGAGATACGCAAAGAACTGACTGACGAATGGAACCGTACAGGAGTCGTGGATGCTTATCAATATGCAACGCTAACGGATATTATCACCAAAGAATGGAGCGGATTCAAGACGAAAGAATACAAACAATTCAAAGGATTGAAAAAGGAAAGCCTCCGTGATAATATGACTAATGTTGAGCTGGCGTTGAATATATTGGCAGAAGCATCAACGACAGAGATTTCAAAAGAGAAAGACCCATCTGGTTTTGAAGAAAACAAAGTCGTGGCGAAAGAAGGCGGTGAAGTCGCAAAGATAGCACGGGAACAATTAGAATCCAAAATAGGGAAATCCGTCATATCGTCCAAAAATGCAAAAGACATAATACACTTGCCGGAGAAATAATCTTTTTAAATCTGAGAAACTGAGAATAGTCAACAGACAACGGACAACAGACTTTGTCCATGATATTTGTTTAAGTTTTAAAGTTGAAAAATAAAAGTTCCTCAGATTCATAAAGACCGTCACCTTATGACTTTGCGACCTTGCGACTCTGCGACCTTAAACTTTCAATTCGTCTTTAGCCAATATATTGCACTTTTATATTCCCCGAAATCTTAAGTCCATGCCGTCACCCTGCCGCCTTGGATAAATAGCGTTAAGAAATTATGATGCTTAAGCGTTAAGAACAAAAAGCTGTTTGAGCGAGTAGAGACGCATCAAAATTCTTGCAGTAATTTGCTGTTTCATAATGTTGTTTATAGTTTGAAGAATTTTGATACGTCTGTACAATTTGTTTAGTGAAAGAATCATAATTTTAGCGGATTTATCCGCAGCGGCGAGCTTTCTGTTTCTCTTTTGCGGCAAAAAGAGAAAGAAAATTACAAATTCATAATCAATTTTAAGTTCAATAGAAGGTAAAAAAAGAACTGAATAGAACCAAAAAAGTCCGAACTTTTTGAGCTCAGACTTTAGAATTGAATACAAAATTTTTATTGTGAAATTTGTTGTAATATATTGAAATACAATTCAAAGCTGATAATGAGTTGTATTCAATCTGTCAAAGATACATAATTTAAAGCGATTCACAACACCCGATTACAGCTGTTATCCTCGGTGTTGGTTGTATTCAATCTGTCAAAGATACATAATTTAAAGCGATTCACAACTATGCGTGAGGGTCAAATTTTAATCTTAAAGTTGTATTCAATCTGTCAAAGATACATAATTTAAAGCGATTCACAACAGCTCGACATCAACTGTCCAGGAGGTAATGGTTGTATTCAATCTGTCAAAGATACATAATTTAAAGCGATTCACAACCGTTATCTTCTTTCAGAACTTCGACGCACAGTTGTATTCAATCTGTCAAAGATACATAATTTAAAGCGATTCACAACATGAACGTCCTCTTTCTGTTTCTGAAATGGTTGTATTCAATCTGTCAAAGATACATAATTTAAAGCGATTCACAACGACAATGATGTTCGTAACATTGATTTTCGGTTGTATTCAATCTGTCAAAGATACATAATTTAAAGCGATTCACAACTTAAATTTACGTTAATCCCGTCTTGACCTGTTGTATTCAATCTGTCAAAGATACATAATTTAAAGCGATTCACAACACAAGTTGGCTGAAGAATTCAAGGTTTGCGTTGTATTCAATCTGTCAAAGATACATAATTTAAAGCGATTCACAACAACGGCAAGAACGTAAAAGATTTTGCAGGAGTTGTATTCAATCTGTCAAAGATACATAATTTAAAGCGATTCACAACAACTCGAATAAGCTATATAAGTGGCATGACGTTGTATTCAATCTGTCAAAGATACATAATTTAAAGCGATTCACAACGAGTTGGGATTGAAACCAGAAACTGCGGATGTTGTATTCAATCTGTCAAAGATACATAATTTAAAGCGATTCACAACCTGAGGTGTTTGTTCGTTACTGCTTTCATGGTTGTATTCAATCTGTCAAAGATACATAATTTAAAGCGATTCACAACTTATTTTCGATGCCAGAAAACACCTGACATGTTGTATTCAATCTGTCAAAGATACATAATTTAAAGCGATTCACAACACAATGTAACATACAATGTCAAGGAAGAGGTTGTATTCAATCTGTCAAAGATACATAATTTAATGCGATTCACAACACATTTCCAAAACATTTAACAAACTTCCGGTTGATATATAGATAGTTCTGCACTCACACACCCAAGAAAAGACAACTTAGTACATTTCTATTATTTCAAAGTAAAGATAAATGGTTCTTGGGTAAGATTGAATGTTGCGAAAAAAGTTGAAACGTATAAGAATGGTAGAACTTACACGTCATACTTTTTATATTCGATAAATGATATATTGGAATAAAAAGAGAAAGCACCAAAGGCGACGCTTAGGACTAAAATGCCAGTTTGCCATTCCTTCAGTGCTTATGCGTGCAAAGATACAAGATTTTTAAATTTTGTCAATAGGTAAGGATAAAAAAGATTTCATTTTTATTCTATTTCCATTATTGTAGTTTACAGATAAAAATAGACTCCATAAAAATGTTTGGATTTCTGAAATAAAAATATCATCTTTGCGTACTGAAAAATAAATAAAAATCTTCAAATTATCAAACAATGAAAAAATCTATATCGCTATTATTTGCATTGATGTTAGTATTGACAATAAACGCACAAGTGTTTATTAACGAAACTTTTGACGAAACAACTCTCCCTTCAGGATGGACTTATACCGGCGAAGGCAGCAACAGTATAATCATCAGCAGTACTAACCACGCTGAAGGTGATCCTAATGAAGTTGCGGTGGTAAGTTCAAACCAAGGCTATCCCGACTTCAACGGTTATGCCCGCATCGTTTCTCCGGCATGCGACCTCACTGGCGTCGGAGAATTCCTGGTGTCATTCAAATATGCAATGGAACTCTATGAGGCATACAATATGTTCGAAATGGGTATCGCTGCATCAGCCGACGATGGTTCAACATGGACTCCGTTATGGCGAACATTATTTGACATGTATATTTATGGTGAAGTTAACGAAACAGTGTCATTACCAGAAACTATGGATAAAAGCAACGTGAAATTCTGTGTATATATTTGGGGCAATAGCCAGTATTTATGGTATGCATGTTTCGACGATATAGGCGTTTCAGTTCAAAAAGAAAATGATGTGACTGTCACAGACATCAATATTAATGATATTATCGGAATCGGCGAAAATGAAGTGTCGTTCTCTGTGAAGAACAACGGTTCCAATGTTGTGACAGATATCACGGCAAAATATCAGTTTGAAGGATATGAAGAAGTGTCGCAAAACTTCACGACAAACATAGAACCTTTCACAGGCGCAGACTTGACATTCGACGTGCCTACAGATATTCAAAGTTTAGACGATTTGACATTGACGGTTAATGTTACTGCCGTCAACAATACAACAGACGACAATGAAAGCGACAACACTCTTGAGAAAGATTTAAGCGTCGCTTGGGGTACGGCACAAAGAATCCCTATGATAGAACACTTCTCAAGTTCATCATGCACTCCATGTGTCAGCGTCAACGCTTCCATGAAAACTCTTACAAACAACAATCCAGGCAAATACACATACGTGAAATATTCAACAAGTTGGCCCTCACCAACAGATACTCACTATATTCCTGAATGTGATGTGAAAGCCCAATATTATGGAGTTTCTAGTGTTCCTGTAATAATGTTGGATGGTGAGGATAGAGGCACGCCTATTACCCAAGCAACACTCGACAGCAGATTCAACACTCCGGCAATTGCAGATGTCAGAGGCGCTTTCAATATTGACGGTAACACTCTCTATGTAACAGCAGACTTTATGTCGTATGCTAATATGAGTGACGTCAAGGCTTTTGTAACAGTTAACGAAAAAGTTATTGAAAAGAATGGTGCTAATGGCGAAAGCGAATTCCGTCATATCTTACTTAAGATGTTAGGTGGCGTATCAGGCACCGATGTAGAACTCAAAGCCGGCGAGTACCAACGCTTAGAATTTACTCATGACATGTCGACAACAAAAATGCAGGACATCAACGACTTGGAAGTGACTTTGTGGTTGCAGAACCTCGAAACAAAAGAAGTCTTCAACAGTCATTTCGCATACGAATACACAGACCACTGCTATCCTGTTCAAAACTTGATATTAAATGAAGAAGACGGCAATATAAGCGTTACGTTTGAAGTTCCGGAACAAGGAACTCCAACAGGTTACAATATTTATAACAATGGCGTTTTAATAGCAGAAAATACAACAGAGTTGTCGCACAGCATTACAGTAGGCGACATGAATATTATCGGCGTAGTGGCTTTATATGAAGATGGCAAGACATCTGTTCCTGTTGTGAAATTAAATGGCGCAGGTGATGGCGTTGAAGAAACAACATTTGCAGAAAATACATTCAACATCTATCCTAATCCGGCTAAAGACTATGTGAAAGTTTCAGGTAATGACATCAACACAATCAGTGTTTACAATTCTCTCGGTGCTTTAGTTGAAAGAATTGATGTTGAAAAAAGCACAACGTTAATTGATTTATCGGAATATAACACGGGTGTTTACTTTATCTGTATTGAACAAAACAACGGCGTCAGCATGACACAAAAAATGGTTGTCACAAAATAATTGAGACGACCATAATTACATAAGACCGTCATTCTCTTCAGAGTTGCGGTAGAGGCACACGGACGTGTGGTTTGTTGTTTAGTGAATTTATGAGGGATAATAAAAAATGGCGGCAATTAGATATTGTCGCCATTTTTTATTTAGAGCTACAAATAGATTATTTGTTAGCGTTTCTTGCTTCTTGGAATTTTTTGTACTTGTTGTTGAATTTATCAACGCGACCTGCTGTGTCAACAAGTTTCATCTTACCTGTGTAGAATGGGTGTGATGTGTTGGAGATTTCGAGTTTTACTAATGGATACTCGTTGCCGTCTTCCCATACGATAGTTTCCTTTGTGTTGATTGTTGAACGTGACATGAAAGCGTGATCATTTGACATGTCTTTGAAAACTACGAGACGATAATTTTTTGGGTGAATGTCTTTTTTCATTGCTATATAATTTCTTTTATTCTTCTTCCGATTCGAGCGGCAAAGATACTAATTTTATCAAAACAAAAATAACTTTTTCAAAACTTTTTTTATATTTTTATATAATATCACATATCAATCACTTAAACACATTTTTAGTTATAATTTTCATATCAAAAACGGGAAGAATATGGTTTAAGGTTTAAGGTTTAAAGTTTAAAGTTTATAGAGTAGTGAGAAAAATGGTCGCAAGGTTGTCTCCCGACCTTAAGGTGATAAGAATCTATCCTGCTCCCGCATACCCAAAGTCTGTTGTCCGTTGACTGTTGTCTGTTGTCATATTAATATAATGTATCAACAATTTTCCCTCAAAAAAAAGAAAAGCAAACATTTTTCAATTAATGTGTTGTTTATTACTTTTATTTGGTTATCTTTGCCACGTAGAAAACACAATAATTTTAAAATTCAAATTACAAACTTTAAATACATTTAAGAGATGAAACACAATTTCAATGCAGGACCATGCGTCCTTCCAAGAGAAGCTGTTGAAGCAGCTATTGAAGCAATCCGTGACTTTGACAACACAGGTATCGGTATCCTCGAAATCTCACACCGTACTCCAGGTTGGGAACGCGTTATGGCAGAAACACGTCAATTATGGCGCGAACTTTTGAACATCCCAGAAAACTACGAAGTATTGTTCCTCGGCGGTGGTGCTTCAACACAATTCTTCCATGTTCCAGCTAACCTTTTAGAAAAGAAAGCAGCTTATCTTCAAACAGGTGTTTGGGCAAAGAAAGCAGCTAAAGAAGCTAAATTCTATGGCGATGTAGAAATTGTCGCTTCATCAGAAGACAAAACATATTCTTATATTCCTAAAGATTATGTAATCCCAACAGATGCTGACTATTTCCATATCACAACAAACAACACAATCTACGGTACAGAAATCCGTTACGATATGGATTGCCCAGTTGACTTGGTAGCTGATATGTCATCAGACATCATGAGCCGTCCAGTCGATGTAAGCAAATACGCTCTCATCTATGGTGGTGCACAAAAGAACGTAGGTCCTGCTGGCGTAACATTCGTCATCATCCGTCGCGACCTCCTCGGCAAATTAGAAGGCAAACGCAAATTACAAACAATGGTTGACTACCGCACACACGCTGCAGAAGAAGACCGCAACATCTCTATGTTCAACACACCTCCAGTATTCCCTATCTATGTAATGTATCAAACTTTGAAGTGGGTCAAGAATCTCGGTGGCGTTGAAGCAATGAACAAAATCAACGTTGAAAAAGCTGAGCTTCTCTATAACGAAATCGACCGTAACTCAATGTTCATCGGTACAGCAGCTAAAGAAGACCGTTCTATCATGAACGTATGCTTCGTAATGGCTCCAGGTCACGAAGACAAAGAAAAAGCATTCATGGAATTTGCTAAAGAACGTGGCATGGTTGGTATCAAAGGTCACCGTTCAGTTGGTGGTTTCCGCGCTTCTATCTACAACGCTTGCCCAGTAGAGTCAGTTAAAGCTCTCGTACAATGCATGCAAGACTTCGAAGCAGCTAACAAATAATATTTCATAAAAAATTAAAAGACATTAAAAAATGAAAGTATTAGTAGCAACAGAAAAACCTTTCTCAAAGGCAGCCGTTGACGGTATCAGAACAATCGTTGAAGAAGCCAGTTACGAATTAGCTCTCCTCGAAAAATATACAGACGTACAACAATTCTACGATGCAGTAGCAGATGCTGACGCTCTCATCGTTCGTTCAGACAAAGTTACTAAAGAAGTCATCGACCACGCTAACAACCTCAAGATCGTTGTCCGCGCTGGCGCAGGTTTCGACAACTTAGACTTAGCAGCATGTACAGCAAAGAATATCGTAGCTATGAACACTCCAGGTCAAAACTCAAACGCTGTTGCTGAATTGGCAATCGGCATGATGATCTACATGGCACGTAACACATTCAAACCTGGTACAGGTTGCGAATTAAAAGGCAAGAAAGTCGGTATCCACGCTTACGGCAACGTAGGTCGTTTGGTAGCTGAAAAAGCTAAGGCTCTCGGTATGGAAGTATGGGCATTCGACCCATTCGTACCAACAGAAAAGATGGAAGCTGAAGGCGTTAAGGTTCCAACAACATTGGAAGAACTCTACGCTAACTGCGACTACATCTCATTGCACATCCCTGCAAACGAAAAGACAAAAGGTTCTATCAACTACGAACTTCTTTCAAAGATGCCTAAAGGCGGTTGCTTAGTCAACACAGCACGTAAAGAAGTCATCGACGAAGCCGGCATGGAAAAACTCCTCGCCGACCGCGCTGACCTCAAATATGTAACAGACATCGCTCCAGCAAACCAAGCAGCATTAGAACAATTTGCTCCTCGTTTCTTCGCAACACCTAAAAAACAAGGTGCTGAAACAGCAGAAGCTAACATGAACGCTGGTTTAGCAGCAGCTCGCCAAATCGTTGGTTTCATCGAAAACGGCGAAACAAAATTCAAAGTCAACTAATTAAATTTTAACATAAGATTCATCCCAATGTAGAGACGCCATACAATGACGTCTCTACAATGAGGTGAATCTTCTTTTAACTAAACTATTTAGTAATAAAAACTACTTATATTATGACTCCAGAAGACAACAAATCAACGACTTTTTTCAGATTCGAAGACCTTCGAGTTTATAGTAAAGCCATTGGTTTCGTATCATTGCTAACTGAAACAAGCGCACTGGCTACTAACGAAATTGAAAACCATTTCTACAAAAGATTCCTTGAAGAAGCTACATTATTAGCTTTCAACATCGCCGAGGGATCATCAAAAAACAAACCTTCATTTATAGCCCAACTTAAATCGGCTAAGACCAATATCCGCAAATGTGTCGTATTCTGCGCTATAGGAAGACAAAACAACTTCCTCACAGAAGAAAGAGAAGACATGATCCGCACACAATTGATGGAGTTAACCAAAATGATCGGAGCCCTCATCATCTCTTTACAAAGAAGCGTCAACATCGAACATTACGAACACCATTATCATGAAAATCAAGATGGTTTAAGCTTCGATGAAGAAATGATATGGTAATTTAAACCCAATATTAACTTAAAAATCAAAACACAATGTCAGTAATTAAACCATTCAAAGGCTATCGTCCTCCAGTAGACATCGTTGAAAAATTAGCCTCAAGACCATACGACGTATTGAATTCAGAAGAAGCTCGCAAAGAATGCGAAGGCAACCCATATAGCTTATTACACGTAACAAAAGCCGAAATCGACTTGGCTCCAGGTACAAAAGACAGCGACCTCACAACTTACATCAAAGTTGTAGAGAACTTCAACGCTTTCAAAGACTACGGATGGTTGGTTCAAGATAAAGAAGAAAAATTATATATCTACGCTCAAAGCATGAACCCAACAGATGCTAACGCTCACTGGCAATATGGTATCGTTGCTTGCGCATGGAGCGAAGACTATGTAAACCAAGTCATCAAAAAACACGAGCTTACACGTAAAGATAAAGAAGAAGACCGCATGAAACACGTCCGCATCACCAATGCTAACGTTGAACCTGTATTCTTCGCATATCCAGCTGTCGCAGAAATCGACGCTATCGTAAGCAACATCACAAAAGAAGCTCCTATCTACGACTTCATCGCTAAGGAAGATAACTTCGGTCACCGTTTCTGGGTCATCGACGACAAAGCTACCATCGACAGATTAGTTGAACTCTTCGCCACAGAAGTTCCTTCAATGTATATCGCCGACGGTCACCACAGAAGCGCAGCAGCAGCTCTCGTAGGTCAAGAAAAGAAAGAAAATAACCCAGCACATAAAGGCGATGAAGAATATAACTTCTTCATGACAGTTATTTTCCCAGACAACCAATTGAAGATCATCGACTACAACCGCGTAGTTAAAGATTTGAACGGTCTCTCAAAAGAAGAATTCCTCAACGCTTTGACAGAATCATTCGAAGTTGAAGACATGGGAACAGAGATCTACAAACCAGCTAAGTTACACGAATTCAGCACATATTTAGATGGTCACTGGTACAAGCTCAATGCTAAACCTGGAACATTCAACGATGCAGACCCAATCGGTGTTCTCGACGTGACAATCTTATCAAACTTAGTATTGGACAAGATTTTAGGCATTAAAGACTTACGTACCGACAAACGTATCGACTTCGTTGGCGGTATCCGTGGTCTCGGCGAATTGAAACGTCGCGTTGACAATGGCGAGATGAAAGTAGCTTTCGCTTTACATCCAGTAACAATGAAACAAATCATCGACATCGCTGACAGCGGCAACATCATGCCTCCTAAGACAACATGGTTCGAACCTAAACTCCGTTCAGGTCTCGTAATCCATACATTGGAATAGGCTAATGGCTAAAGGCTAAGGCCAAGGCTATAGCTATGGCTAAAAGCTAAAAGCTAAAAAGGCGTCACTTCGGATTGAGGAGACGCCTTTTTTTAATTCATTCATGCATAATTCATGATTATTTGATGAATGTTTATGACAAAAAAATGAGACGCATCAATTACATATTGGCGCAATGTGATGCGTATTCTATGTTAATTCCCTATCTTTCTTTCGTCATTCTACATTTTTATCCCATAATTGATTATCAATTTATTAACAAAATAACGCCTAAAAAGAAGCTAAAAACGTAACAAATTTCCCTCAAAACGTAACACATTTATAAGGTTCACGTAACAAAAAAACACCTATGTTTGCATTAAAGAAATACCGACATAAATCAATTGTGTTATGAAGATAAAACATTTACTTGGCATTATGCTTTTGTCTATAGCATTTATGACAGAAGCGAAACAAATCAAAGAGAATGTTGACGTAATTGGCAAACAAGCGACGTGCACCAACGGTACTACGGTGCGTTCCGAATCCATTTCCGCTGACATCACGGGAAATGTTTTAACAATCACCTTTAACGAGAATGTGGGAATAGCGCATATCGTTATCAAGGATTCCAACGGTGTCTATATCGACAGAGAGAATGTCTTCTCGACACCTGATTACGCCACCTTTTATTATTAATGATGCCGGTTACTACAGAATGGACATCACTTTGAGCAACGGTGAGCAGTACTATGGATATTTTCAAGTTGAAAATTGAAAACTGAAAATTGAAAATTATGGTAGAGACGCGTCGATGACACCAATGAAAATAAATAATATGTCGTTGACACGTCTGAAAATAAAAGATTAACAATTTGGACAAAGACCGTTGACCGTTGTCTGTTGTCCGTTGACAAAAAATGTATCATAAAAATTTAAAAACAATGAAAAATTTAAACATCACGAAGCAAGTCTTTCTCCTGCTGCTTATGATAATAGGTGGCGGCTCGCTGAAGGCGCAGGAAACAGAGTATTCTTATGTTCCTTTTCCAACCGAAAATGCACAATGGAGTGTTGCCAATGAGAAATATGCATTGTATGGCGACACAATAATTGACGAAATTAAATACGGTAAAATATATAAACAAACGTCAGACTCCTTATTTGAGTTTGACATCAATAAGGCAGAATATTTTTGTGCAATTAGGAATGATGTTGAGAATAAGCGTGTCTATGGTATTTATAAAGAAGAACTACCAATATGCCATTGGGGGTATGGTTTGGAGCCTGCTTCCGAAAAAGAAATGTTATTGTATGATTTCTCAGTAAATGTAGGAGATACTGTTACTGTAGTGAATTTTGATGAGGCAGAGCTTGCTGGCTACATTTCTTATGTGAAGTTTGTAAGAGAAGAAGTATTAAGCATTTATATTTTTGATGGCAATGGCGGTTACGAATTTCTACATCTTAATAATAATGATTCCATAGTAAAATTGACAAATAACGAACAAAGAAAACGTATTCTTATGAGAGGAATAAACGACCCTATCGATCAATATTGGATAGAAGGAATTGGTAGTAGCGACGGGCCTTTTGTTCACAACTTTTTTGACTTCTTAGAATATTCTCCTAAAAGATTGCTCTGTTATAGTGAAAACGATGAATATCTGTATTTGCAAGAAGAATTTGATATTGACGCTAACAGTGATTGTTTTAATCCTAGAAAAATTATAGTTGATATCACAGAAAATAATTTAGATACCAACATACAAATCTATCCAAATCCTACTGAAGGCATTGTCAATATAGAGGATATATCTAACACAGAATACACTATTGTCATATATAACACAAAAGGACAGAAACAACTATCAAAATCTGCAATAGGTAAATCTAATATAGATATATCGGATTTACCACGAGGTATATATATAATGAACATAAATAATGGAGCAAGTAATAAAAATTGTAAATTAATTAAAAACAAGTAACTGCGGAGAATATACAATAACAGGGAAATTGATGAAAAAGTAAGAGTTGGCTTTGAACTTTGAACTTTGAACTTTGAGCTTTGAACATTGAACCTTGAACTTTGAACCTTAGTTCAACAGCCTTAGTTCAAAGTTCAAAGTTCAAAAAAAATTCGTTGGTTGTTGACCGTTGTCCGTTGACTTTTATTATCTTTGCAATTATGAGAATCATTCTGCTTTACATATTGCTCGCTTTGCTCGGTCAACAGACAACTTTTTTAGAAACTGAAAATCTGAAAACCTCAAAATCTGAAAAGGTACTAAAGATTTTTCAGGTTTTCAATTTCTCAGATTCTCAGATTCAAAAAGATTCTCAGGTTTTCAGTTTCTCAGATTCTCAGATTCAATATTACGAATCCCAAATCCGTCTCGCCGACTCTTTATATAAAAACTATCTCCCGCAATATAATTTTGAGGAAGTTAAAGCTGCGATGGAGTTCTTTGATAGCGTTCAGCTGTCAGCTATCAGCCGTCAGCGTAGAGGTTTGTTTGATAAAAAGGCTGACAATGAAAACATGCTGATAGCTGAAAGCCGACTGCTGACAGCTGCTAAGGCGCACTACTACCACGCCGTCGGTCTCACCGAACGCGACGACATCGTAGGAGCCTGCGAGCATTATTTGTGTGCGCTAGAGATTATGGAACCTCTTGTAGAGACGTCACCCCTGTGGCGTCTGATGACTAAGGACAAAGGTCTAATGGCTAAAGACAAAAGGCTAAAGGTCTCGGTTGCTGAACCTGTCGAAACGCCGAATGATGGCGTTGTGCCTTCGACAAACTCAGGCACCGCATATCCAAAGACTGTTGACCGTTGTCTGTTGTCTGTTGACAATCCGGAGGAT
>JAZUSL010000055.1:0-3787 GCA_045606705.1 Bacteroidales bacterium | reverse complement strand
CTGTCTGCATACCAATAGAAAATTTTGGTTTCTCTTGAAAACATATCATCTGTTTTACTTTTGTTTATCGTCTCACACGAAAACATTAAGCTACTCAAAAACAAACCAAGCAGCAGTGTGAGAGCCTTTCCATTCCTTGTTCTCTTTTTCATAAATTAAAAGTCCTTTCTCATTAATTAAATCATCAGCGGGAACAGGGTGATACTTATCCCCGTCGAAAAACACCTCGTATTTTATATTGAATTTTTCATCCGCCACGACAAGAATATAATCAACGATATCTTCTTTTATCATGGAATCTTCATCTTTTTCGCGAGGCTGACTCATCCATCTGTAGTATATGTTTCTATATTCATCGAATCCTATGTAAGAATATAAGGTCGCGTTATAGTAATGATTGATGCTTTCAGCCATCTTGTTTTTCTTGTCTATAGAAAATGGGGAATATTTATAAAGCTGACTTCCAAAATAAACATCCTGGATTTTGTTTCCCATAGAATCGCACAATACCACATAATCGTCAACAGCGGTATGAGTAATTATTTCTTTTGATTTGTGATTGTAAAAGTAACATAATTCCCCACCGTCATAATAATTGTCTTTCGAATGATTTTTGGGATATTCTCCAAAAAACGACACTGGTTTTATACTTGAATCAGCAGCAATCTCAAAGCGGAGATATACTGGTATATTATTTTCTAATACCTCTGAATAATCTTCTGCAAAAATATTATTTCTGAAACACGCGACAATACCTGATTTAGGTTCAACCATTGTTAAAGGCTTTGTTGGAAACACCGATATACACTGATAATCATCTCTCCAATAAGGATGAGAAACAGTACTATGAACATCTATAAAATAGTCATAAGAATTGTCATTTATATTTTTCAAGAGATAGTTGCCAATTTGATAATCTGTATAAAAAATACTACTATCATTGACAACTATAATGTCAATAACTTTAGTGTCGCTTATTATGGTATCAATAATATTACTTTTAAAATTATATAAAAGCAAATGCCTTTTGTCAAAGCGATTGGTATGATACAGATTATCTTCATACAGTTCCACACATAACATATTATATGTACTAAACGGGAAACGATGTACATCCTGTTTGAAATCATCGCTGCTGACAATTGGAACTTTGCTTTCACATGATATTAATAGGCAAAAAAGCAATATGTAAATAAATCGTTTCATCATTACAATTTGTTCAGGATTCATAGTTCGTACTACTCTATGTTTTTAGTGGCTCTCGTACATTTCTAACTTCCACTGTTGCAAGCCTCCTTCTGCTTGGTTTTGGATGTTGGTCTAAACTGTTTGCGAATATACGATATGAGAAAGTAAAAGTCAAGAAAAATTTTCAAAAAAAGTTCAGACTATAATAATTTTATTTATTTTTGCGAAATCAAAAATTCATACGTAGAACATAAATTTTTTGACAGTTATGGAAAATGAAAAGATGAACAATCGTGAGGAATTGTTTTCGAAGGCGGTACGTGCTGGTAAACGTACATATTTTTTCGATGTGAAGACGACAAAAGGTGACGAGAAGTACATGACAATCACAGAGAGCAAACGTCGTTTCAGTAACGAACAAAATCGTTTCTTCTATGAAAAGCACAAGTTATTCCTTTATAAAGAAGACTTTGAAAAGTTCAGCAACGCATTGAAAGACACCTTGAATTTCATTGAGACAGGAGAATATCCGGAAGGTTATTTCGATGAGCCGAAACACGAAGACTTCGACGACGACGACAAGTCATTAGACGCATGGTTCGACGGACTTGACAAATAAAATTGAAAATTGAAAGTTGAAAATTTAGGGGAGCTGCTATTTAAAGATGGCGGCTCTTTTTTAATTCATAATGCATAATTCATAATGCATAATGCATAATTCATAATTCATAATTTTTAATAAGACATACGTCTGTATGTATCTACAGGAGATTCGTGTGACTACATCTTCTGTTTATTATGTTAATAATTTTTATGAATTTTTCTCTTGTGGGATATTGTTTTCTGTAGTATTTTTGTGAGTGATAAAATTACGTTTAACCAAATATCAGAATTTTTATGGAATCTTTTATGACAATAAAATGTGTCATTAGTGACGACATTTGCAAAGATGCTCAAGAAATAATAGAACAAACTCGTAACAATGCGCATCAAGCCGTCAATGTTGCAATGATACAGCGCAATTGGCTTTTAGGAAAGCGAATAGCAGACGAAGAACTAAAAGGAAAAAACAGAGCTGAATACGGTAAAGAAATTGTAAAAAAACTTTCAGATTTCTTAACTAACAAATATGGAAAAGGATTTGATTTCAGCAGTTTATACAAATATGTACGTTTCTACAAAGAGTTTCCAGAGATTTTGGACTTAGCAAGTCCAAAATTCTACCTTTTATCATGGACACATTATAGGTCTCTATTGAGAGTCTCTGATAAAACCGCTAGAAATTGGTATATGCAAGAAGCGATCAATGAGACCTGGAACGTAAAAACACTTGATAGGAACATAGCATCTCAATATTACTATCGTCTGTTGCAATCACGTGACAAGCAGGTTGTAACAGATGAAATGAAACAAATAACTGAACCATTACAACAAGACAAATTAGAATTCATAAAAAATCCGATTGTTGCAGAATTCTTAGGATTATCTCCAAATATCGACTTATCTGAAACACGACTTGAAAGTGCCATTATCACGCACCTTCAAAACTTTATAATGGAACTAGGGAAGGGCTATGCTTTTGTTGCGCGTCAACAACACATTCACACCGATATGGGAGATTTCTATATAGACCTTGTATTTTACAATTATATTCTAAAATGCTTTTTACTCGTCGATTTAAAAACAGAAAAGATAACACACCAGGATGTCGGTCAGATGGATATGTATGTAAGAATGTATGACAAATTAAAAAGGACTGAAGGAGACAACCCAACTATCGGACTGATTTTATGTTCTGAAACCAGTAAAGACATGGCACGTTACTCTGTCTTGAACGATAACGACCATCTTTTTCAAGCCAAATATCTTACATTCTTACCATCGACAGAGGTACTGATAAATGAAATCAAACAACAGAAAATCATTTTCGAATTACAATCTGAGAAAAAATGATATAACTTTTTCTCTTGTGGGATATTGTTTTCTGTAGTAATTTTGTGAGTGATAAAATTACGTTTAACCAAATATCAAAATTATTATGTTAAAAAGAATTCTACAAAACACATTGCCAATTATTATTTGTATATTTGCAAAGAACTAAATTATATTGAATTATGGCAAAAATAACTTTTGAATATGATAGTAAAAGCGAAATCGCAAAAAAAATTATAGAAACCTTATTGATGTCTGGTATTTTCAAAGAAAAGAATGATGAAAGTCCATACGATCCTGATTTCGTAGAGAGAATACGCAAGACAGAAAAAGAACCTTCCAAGAAGGTTGACCTTAGTGAATATGGAATTAATATTTGAACTTGAATTTAAAGAAACCGCTATCGAGGACCTCAAGTTTTGGGCAAAAAATGATTTGAGGATTCTTAAAAAAATCGAATCATTATTATCTTCTATCAAAAAAAATCCATACGTAGGTATAGGAAAACCAGAAGCCTTAAAATATGATTTAGCAGGTTATTGGAGCCGAAGAATTAACAAAGAACACAGAATAATATATGCTGTGAATGGCGAAATCATTACGATACATTCTATGCGTTTTCATTATGATAGGAAATTAAACTAACCCTGATTTCTTATACCAAACC
>JAZUSL010000054.1:0-10121 GCA_045606705.1 Bacteroidales bacterium | reverse complement strand
TCTTTCTGCCTTTAGCACGGCGTGCTTTTAAAACTTTACGACCATTGGCTGTTGACATTCTTGATCTGAAGCCGTGTTTGTTTCTACGTTTTCTGTTTGATGGTTGAAATGTGCGTTTCATTGTCTTATGTATTTTTTCTTAATTTTCCCTATTATTTTGAGTTGCAAAAGTAGTAAAAATTTCTTTAAGAAAAAATATTTTATCAAAAAAAATAATAATATTTAAATCTTTATAAAACAACGAGTTGTATATTGAGTATTCGAAAAAAATATCTTTTGATATGTTTTTACATTTTTTTTAACGAAAAAAGAACTGAAAAAATATCGTTAAATAAAATTAAAGAGACGTGTCAATGTGTATTGTTTTAAGTTACATTGACGCGTCTCTATTCTTTAGTCCTTAGACTTTAGACTTTTGTCTTTACTTCGCAGGAACATTCTTCAATGTCTCAACCAAGAAATCCCAGAACAATGGCACTGTGTCAATCTTGAGAGCTTCGTCTGGTGAGTGTGGGAATACCAAGGTTGGTCCGAATGAAACCATATCCCAGTTAGGATATTTTGAACCTAAGATACCACATTCCAAACCTGCGTGGATAACCATAGTCTTTGGTGTCTTGCCGTATTTGTCGGCATAAACTTTCTTCATTGTATTATAAATGATAGAGTTGATGTTTGGTTTCCATCCAGGATACGAACCTGTTGATTCTGCTCTTGCACCGCATTCTTCTAAGAGATTACGCATCTTTGCTGCGAGTTCGTCTTTGCTTGCATCAACCAAACTGCGTTGTAATGATGCTATCATGATTTGACCGTCAATCAATTTTACGATTGCCAAGTTTGAAGATGTCTCAACTGTACCTTCAAAGTCTTTAGACATCGCGATGACACCGTTAGGATATTTACCGACTGCCACAATCAAATTAGCGATGGTTTCTTTGTCAATGACTTTAGCAGGCATTTCAGATGGAACGACAGTGATGCTCATATCCGGTTCTACTGCTGCAAATTGTTTCTTCACTACTTCTTCAAATTCTGGAATATATGCCACGAAATGATCTGCATATTTCTCAGGTACTGTCACTGTCATGAATGATTCGCGTGGTATTGCATTGCGTAAGCTTCCGCCTTGGATGTCAGCAACTCTCGCATTATATTTCTCTGTCAAGATCAATAATAAGGTGTTCATGATTTTGTTAGCGTTGGCGCGACCTAAGATGATGTCCATGCCTGAGTGACCGCCTTTCAATCCTTTGACGATTAATTGGAACGCTTTTGAATTTTCTGGTACGTCTTCGAATGTAGGAGTGAAATAACCACATGTGTCAATACCGCCGGCGCAACCTACGTAAAGTTCTCCTTCTGTCTCTGAGTCCATATTGATGAGGATGTCGCCTTTTAAAACGCCTGGTTCTAAAGCGTTAGCACCTGTCATACCTGTTTCTTCATCAATTGTGAAGAGACCTTCAATAGGACCGTGTACTAAGTCTGTTGCTTCGAGAACTGCCATCGCTGCTGCTGCACCAACGCCGTTGTCAGCGCCTAATGTAGTGCCGTTGGCTTTTACCCAACCGTCTTCGATACGTGTCTCGATAGGGTCTTTTTCAAAGTCGTGAACTTTGTCGGAGTTCTTTTGTGGAACCATATCGACGTGAGCTTGCAATACAACGCCCATTCTGTCTTCGTAACCTGGTGTTGCTGGCTTACGGATGATGACATTACCTACTTTATCGACTATGGTCTCAAGACCTAAGTTCTCACCGAATTGTTTCAAGAAAGCAACTACTTTCTCTTCTTTTTTTGAAGGACGTGGAATCTGTGTTAATTCATAGAAATTTCTCCACAATCCATTAGGTTCTAAATTTTTGATGCTCATTTTTATATAAAGTTTAATTATTTGTTTAAGGTTTAATGCTTAAGGTTTAAGGCAAGTCTTCAAAAACTTTAAACCTTAAACCTTAAACTTTAAACTAATTTCTAGGTGCATTAACCAAAATATCTTTCAACAGATCCCAGAATTTCTGTACTGTAGGGATTTCGATTCTTTCGTCTGGTGAGTGGACGCCGCGGAGTGTTGGACCGAAGGAAATCATGTCCATGCCGGCGATTTTGTCACCAACCAAGCCGCATTCCAAACCTGCGTGGATAGCCTTGACCTTTGGCTCTACGCCGAAACGGTTCTTGTAACATTCTTCAGCGACCTTACGAATCTCTGAATCCGGATTTGGTGTCCATCCCGGATAACCGTCTGTATGCAAGACTTCTGCATTGGCAAGATTGAATACAGACTCAACCATATTGGCGATGTCTTCTTTTGAAGATTCGATAGAACTTCTTTGTGAAGTCTGGATGAAGAAGAAACCTTCTTTTTTCTTCACTGAAGCTAAGTTTGTTGATGTCTCTACGAAGTTAGGAATTGTCTGTGACATTGCGATGACGCCGTGAGGACAAGCGTAGAGAGCGTTCAATAAATCGAACTGTGTCATTTCGTCGATGACGAGCTCTGGTTGTGTTTCTGCAACGACAGCTTTAACAGCTAAATTAGGTTCTGTCACTTGATATTCTCTGCGGAAGTTTTGTTCCATCACCTTTACGAATTCTTCAAATTCTTCTTGGAATTCTTCAGGAACAAAAGCGACTGCCATAGCTTCACGTGCGATGGCATTACGTAAGTTGCCGCCTTGGATGTCATATATTCTGAGGTCGAACTCGTTTGCGCCTTGCCATAAGATTCTTGTGAGAAGTTTGTTTGCGTTAGCGAGGTTCTTGTTGATGTCGTCGCCTGAATGACCGCCTTTGAGACCGCTCACCATGATGTTATAAGCGACGTTTCTTCTTGGAGCCGGTTCCATTCTGTAGTAAACCTTGATGATGGTGTCCATGCCGCCGGCGCATCCGATGAATATCTCGCCTTCGTCTTCTGAGTCTAAGTTCAATAAGATACGGCCGCTGAAGTCTTTAGGATCTAACTTCTCTGCGCCGGTGAGACCTGTCTCTTCGTCAACGGTGAAGATACATTCGATAGGACCGTGTTGTACTGTTGGGTCGGCTATTACAGCAAGAGCTGCTGCTACTCCGATGCCGTCGTCAGCACCGAGTGTCGTTCCGTTAGCGTGAAGCCAGTCGCCTTTGATGACAGCTTCGATAGGGTCGTTTTCAAAGTCGTGAACCTTGTCGCTGTTTTTCTCGCATACCATGTCGGTATGAGCTTGCAAAATGATAGTCTTGCGGTCTTCGAATCCTGGTGTTGCAGGAGCTTTCATGATGACGTTGCCGCATTCTTCAACTATATATTCTACCTTATGATCTTTAGCCCAGTTGATGAGGTATTCAACCATTTTGCCTTCTTTCTTTGAAGGACGTGGCACTGCCAAAATGCCGTGGAATTCTTTCCAAACACATTCAGGAGTGAGATTTAAAACACATTCGTTCATGTTGTTGTTATTTTTATGTTTATAATTCTTATTGCTTTAATAATTCTATAGTCTTTTTAGGATCTTCAGATTTAAACACTGCGTTGCCGGCTACTAAAGCGTTTGCACCTGCTGCGAAGAGTTTGGAAGCGTTTTCTGTGTTGACGCCGCCGTCTACTTCGATGAGAGTGTTGTATCCGTTTCTGTCAATCATGTCGCGTAACTTTTCTACTTTAGAATAAGTTCTTTCGATAAATTTTTGCCCTCCGAAACCAGGATTTACCGACATTAATAATACAAGGTCTAAGTCGCCCAAAATATCTTCCAATACCGACACCGGAGTGTGAGGATTGAGAACTACGCCTGCTTTCATGCCTAATGACTTTATCTTCTGTACAGAACGATGGACGTGAGTTGATGCTTCATAATGAAATGTTATTATGCTCGCGCCCGCCTTTTGAAATTCTTCGAAATATCTGTCAGGTTCCACTATCATGAGGTGAACGTCCAAAGGTTTCGTCGCCATTTTGCTGATGGCTTGCACTACCGGAATGCCGTATGATATGTTAGGGACGAACACGCCGTCCATGATGTCTAAGTGATACCAATCAGCTTGACTTTCATTAAGCATCTTGATGTCGTCAGCGAGATGTAAGAAATCTGCTGACAATAGGGAAGGAGATATTATCTTTTGCATGACATGAAATTTTTTATCTTTTCGCAAAGATAATAAAAACTATGAACCTTGAACGTTGGCTTTTGAACTTTTTTTATTTATGCCTGAAATTGGTTGGCAGTTGACAAAAAAATATCGCCATCAACAAAAGTCATTGTTTTTTTCGTAGTTTTGTAAAATATAAAAAAGTCTATTGTCTGTTGACCTTTAAAATAAGATTATGAAAAAGTTATTCCTCATATTATTGACATTTATGTCGTTGACTTCTTTCGCTCAGATGCAGGTGAAAGAAAACTCTTTTCATCAGATTGACGGTTATGTGATGTTGGATAAAAACGACCATTACGACGACAATAACCTTCCGATGGCGTTGATAAAGATTTCTACGGAAAACATCACTGCCGAAGAAAGACGACGCATAACATTCAAAGGTAACCTCGCCACATATTTCGACGTACACTTTGAACCCTCTGAGATTTATCTTTATATCTCAGCGCAATCCGCTACTTTCATAGAAATACACCATCCCGATTACGGCAAGACTGAGTTCACTCTGCCATTCGATTTGAAAGACTTCTGCGGTTACGAGATGGTGCTGCAATATATACCGATAGGTCTAAATACTAACGTTACTCAGCAAAATAATTATCTCACAATAATTTGCGACCAACCCAACGCCTCAATATATATAGACGACCAATATGTTAGCGACGGATTTAAGTCTCTCGCCATCGGCACGACACATTCCTGGAGAATAGAATGCGATATGTATCATACAGAAAGCGGAACCGTCACCATTACAAAAGATGAACCTATCACAATAGAAAAACAATTACGCCCGGCATACGGATTCATTAAAATAGATTCAAAACCGGAAAGCGACGCCGTTGTCTTTATTAATAATAAAAAGGTGGGAACAACGCCTTATCAATCCGATAAGATGGCGAGCGGAACTTATAAGGTGCGCGTGGTTAAGGATATGTATCAGGCAGCAGAACAGACATTTGTCATCACCGATGGAAATACAACAGATGCTATTTTGGATATGGCAGCCAACTTCATTAACCTTACAGTTGAAACAGATCCTGACTCTGATATTTATATCGATGAGCAACTTAAAGGAAAAGGCAAGTGGGAGGGACGTATCTCCGACGGCGCTCACTTCGTGGAAGTTAAAAAAGATAAACATAGAACCGTCTCTAAAAACCTCAATCTCGTTCTCGGTAAAGATGAGAATATTAAGATAGAAGCGCCAACACCTATAACAGGTATACTCGATGTTAGCAGCGTTCCTGTGAAAGCTAATATCTATCTTAACGGTAAACACTACGGAACCACGCCGAGAATTATCTCAGATTTGCTTATCGGCGACTATACCTTGAAACTTGAAAAAGAAGGCTGCGCTTCCGTCACGAAAAACATTACCATAGAAGAAAACCAGACACTTGCAATTAAAGAAAATCTTCCTACAGGAAAAGAAGTAGTCATTAAAACCGACCAATCCGGCGACAAGATTTATGTCGATGATAGTTATATCGGAATATCACCAATAACTACAAATCTCTCTTACGGTTCTCATAATATTAAAGCCGTGAGAGGTACACAAATTGCTGTTAAAACCGTTGAGGTAAAAACAACAACTGTTAAAGACGAGTTTGTCCTTGCATTCGGCAAGATGATAAATATCACCTCCAACAAAAAAGGCGACGACATTTACGTTGACGGAAAGAAAATTGGAACCACGCCGATGGAAATTGACTTCTCCTTAGGTAAGCATGAGGTGGAAGTGAGAAGAGGAAAACTGTATGAGACAAAAGATTTACAGGTGACCAAAAACAGTTCAAGCAGTTATATTTTCTTTCCTAAGAAAGAATCATTGGATAAATATTTAAGCAGAGGCGTTAACTTCGTTACTTTAAATGCAGCTTATTCTGCTGCACCTCAACTGTCTTACGGATTGACATACGGTCGTGTGAAGAAGATAGGTTGGTTTGTGAGTGCGATGAGCAACTTCGACTTTACAGGATTTGATGTTATTGACAAGTCGTATGAAGAAGTGATACTGACAGGTGAGACTGCAAGCACGCGTATCTCTGTGACGGGAGGTTTTATGGCTAAGATTGGCGGACCTGTTTATCTTAAACTTGGAGCAGGTTATGGAATGATAGTTAGAGCTTGCGAGACGATAAGCGGTGAATATGTGGAATATACACCTAACACCTACAAAGGAGTGGATCTCTCCGCCGGATTACAATTAAATCTGAGAAACATTACAATAGGTATTGACGCCGTTACGACAAATTTTCAAATGACGGAAATAAAATTAGGAATAGGAGTTAATTGGAATTGAAAATTGTAGAGACGCGTCAATGTATCCTGCAAAAAAAATAAAAAAAACATTGACACGTCTCTTTGTGAAAATGAATTTTTTGAGACGTGTCAATGCGTTTTATAGCATGTCGCATTGACGCGCCTCTACGGTAAAAAATAAAAACCATGAAAAAGACATTATTGATATTAGGAATAATAGCTCTCGTTTTTGCGGGATGCAAGAAGTTTGACGAAATAGAAGCCAGCAAGGTTGAGATAATAGAAGAGACCATAGAAAGAGGTTTTGACTACATTAAGATAAATGTGGAATATGATTATCCGGTGGAGTTAGAGGCGGTGACATTATATCTCTCCGAAAAAGAAGACCTGAGCGGAGCGAAGACCTATAGCTGTAAGATAGAAGGCAAGACATTTAGTGTTGAGATTAAAGATTTAAAAGAAGGAACGAGATACTATTATCAGTATGAGTATGATAACGGGTATGGGAAAGAGAAGAGTGAGAAGGAGAATTTTATGACATACGCTATGCCTACTGTAGTTACAGAAGATGTGACAAATAAAACAACGACATCTGCAACTCTAAACGGCAGCGTCACGAGTTCTGATACAGAAAACAAGATAACAGCTAAAGGTTTCTGCTGGGGAACAGAACCAGAATTGACGATAGAAGGAACGCATACAAATGATGGTTCAGATACTGGAACTTATTCCTACAATCTTACCAATCTTACGGAAAACACAACCTATTACGTGAGGGCGTATGCTACAACAAAGTTAGGCACTGCTTACGGCGAGGAGAAAAGTTTTAAGACGGTTGAAGTGACATTGCCGACAGTAACAACAAATGATGTAACAAATATAACAACCAACTCTGCATCTTGTGGAGGCAATGTGACAGACGATGGCAACGGCACTGTTACAGCGAGAGGCATCTGCTGGAGCGAAGTACAGAATCCTACCATAAATAACATCTATAGTGAAGAAACCAACAACGGTAGTGGTACAGGTAGTTTTACCTCACAGTTGACTAACTTAAAAGACAACACCACTTATTACGTTAGATCCTACGCCACAAATGAGAAAGGAACGAGCTATGGTGAGGAGAAAAGTTTTAAGACGGTTGAAGTGACATTGCCGACAGTAACGACAAAAGATGTGACAAATATAACAACCAACTCTGCTACATGTGGAGGTAATGTGACTGACGACGGCATTGGAATAGTTACTGCCCGAGGCATCTGCTGGAGCGAGACGCATAATCCTACCATAAATAACATCTATAGTGAAGAAACCAACAACGGTACAGGAATAGGTAGTTTTGCCTCACAGTTAACTAACTTGAAAGACAACACCACCTATTACGTTAGATCCTACGCCACCAATGAGAAAGGCACTGCTTACGGTGAGGAGAAGAGTTTTACTACATTATCATCTTCAGGAACAATTAATGGATACAAATGGATTGATCTCGGCTTGCCGTCTGGTTTGAAATGGGCTACCTGCAACGTAGGCGCGAATAATCCTGAAGACTACGGTGATTATTTCGCATGGGGAGAGACAGAGACTAAGAGTGAATATACAAAAGAGAATAGTTTAACATACGGGCTTAGTATTTTAGAGTTACAGTCGCAAGGCATTATAGATGGAAATAACAATCTTACTCCATTATACGATGCTGCTGCAGCCAACTGGGGTTCTACATGGCGAATGCCTACAAAAGAAGATTTAAAAGAACTTGTAGATAATTGTAATTGGGAAATGATACTGGAAAACGATGTATATGGTGTTAAAGTTATAGGTATAAATGGTTGCAGTGTTTTTTTCCCCACAACTGGTTGTTATAAAGAGGGAATGCTTTACTACGCAGGACAGGATGGTTATTATTGGAATTCAACATCTGTTGAAAATGATTCCCGTTACACGTTTGGTCTTTACATTAGTGGTGATAATAATGGTGCGTTGTTCTACTATGATCGTTATGTAGGCTTTACAGTTCGCCCCGTCTCAGAATAGAAGTGTAGGGACGCGGCTTGCCACGTCCTTACACGCATCCGATTCATTAATTCATTCCGTCGGGCAAATGTAGAGACGCATCAATGATACCTTTGAAAATGAAAAAACATTGATACGTCTCTCATGGAATTTGAATATTTTATTGAGACGCATGAATGTTTGTTTATGTTGCAGGAATATTTTTTTATTGAGACGCATGAATGTTTGTTTATGTTGCAGGAATCATTCATACGTCTCTACGGTTGGGGAAGGTGCGATTAATATAAATCATCGTCTTTCCAATTGGAAACGTTTTGTTCGATATAATTTATTTTTGCGATGTATTCTTCTTGGTTTCTTATTATTCTGTCGTGAAATCTATCTTGCCAAGCAAATGTGATTCTGTATTTAAGCGCATATTTCGTGATGTATCTTTTGTACTCTGCTACTATGTAAGATAGTCTTCCGCATCGTTTTGCGATATTTCTCATATTCTCGTTTAAGTCAGTTCTATTATCCATATCTCGATTGTTTATACTTATGGATTTATTATTATGTATAAAGATTATTAGATGTATATGGTTGGGCATGACAACAGATGAAACTATTTCAACATCATCGTATTTGTCATTAATTTTCTTGACGCACAATGTGGCATGAAATCCTATAATGGAAGTAACCATATTATTGTCTTTTATTTCACCGAAATAATGCTCTCTATTATTGGTGCAAATTGTTACGAAATAACATCCTCCATTGTAATTGTGCCATTGTGCGCGTGCCGATGGAATGCGATATTTGTTTTTATAAAGGTCTGACATATTTTGGTATATTTGATTACCTTGCGAAATTAAGACATTGTATTGAAATAAACAAATTAAAAATGTTAAAATTAATTTAAAATTAATTTACCTGTAGATACGCATCATAATTCGACGTAAGGAGAATTTGATACGTCTCACGCATTTGGTTCAATTTAAAACCTGAGAATCTGAGAATCTGAAAACCTGAAAAATGGTTCTTCCGTAGAGGCATACGGACGTGTGACTTATTTTTTTGCGTCTTTTTTAAAATCCCTCTTGCTTCTTCAGAAGATGTTTATTATCTTTGCAGAGTTAACAAAAATCATTAGATATGGAACTAAACAAGTACATCAGATTCGACTGGGCTATGAAGCGTATGCTTCGTGATTAAGCCAATTACGTAGTTTTAGAAGGACTTCTTACAACATTATTTAAAGAGAAGATTATTATTAACAGACTCTTGGAAAGCGAGAGCAATCAGGAAGATGAACTCGACAAATATAACCGTGTCGATATTCTTGCGGAGAACAGCAAGGGAGAATTGTTCATCATCGAGGTGCAGAACAACGACGAGTACGCCTATTTCCAGAGAATGCTGTTCGGAGTCTCTAAATTGGTGACGGAGTATATTAATAGAGGTGAAGGTTATCAGAACATCAAGAAGATATACAGCGTCAACATCGTCTACTTCGACTTGGGACAGGGCAAGGATTATCTTTATCACGGCAAGACTGAGTTCTTGGGAGTGAACACAGGCGAGATTCTGAAACTAAGTCCATTCCAGCAACAGAAGTTCAAGGTTGATATCGTTAGTGAGTTATATCCAGAATATTACATTCTTAAAGTCAACGACTTTGAAGGTAAGCCGAGCACGCCATTAGAAGAATGGATATATTATCTCAATAC
>JAZUSL010000053.1:0-36681 GCA_045606705.1 Bacteroidales bacterium | reverse complement strand
CTCCACGTGATATATTTTTCTTATGATTTTCGCCTCGACGGGATTTTCTTTAAGATTTTTAACATTAAATGTAATTAGGTTTAAACTATCTTTACTGATAATTACATTATTATTATCAATGTCGATTATCAAATCTATTTCAGAAGCTTTCAAAGTGTATGTCTTTGATTGCGTCTCGCCTTGAGCATTAGTAACATCGACAGTCACAATATATTCATAAACAGGAAGTTTATCTTTTTCATTCTTATCTGGAACAAGATTAAAACTTATATCAAAATTACCTTTTTCATCAGTCGTTCCTTCACCAAAGACTATTTGTTTTTCATTGTCGCTATAATTTTTAAACCACCAATAACGATATGGGAAATAAGTGCGACGAACGACTGTATATTTATAATTAACATTATCCAATCCGAATCCGGCGTAGGCTTTTACTGAACCCGACAATTCTACTTCTTCATTAAGTTTAAACGACTTATCTGGATTATTGAAAGTAATTTCAAAAGTAGGACGTTTATATTCTTCCACTTTGAAATTGACGCTACCGCTTTCATTGCTGACGGCGAAATATCCGTTTGAAAGATTTTCAGGAATCAAGAAACTTCCATCGAAAGAAGCGAATTCGTTGGTGGTAAAAGTCTGTGTCGCAACTTCTTGCCAGTTTGAATCCCTCAATGTCACCTTCGTTTCTTTTCCAACTACCAATTCTTTCTTTTCTGAATTTTCATTAAGAATTATACCTTTAAAATAGACTGTCTGTCCCGGACGATAAATCGCTCTGTCGGTGAAGAATGTCGTTCTTTCAGTAAATTTCTCTTCATTTTGATAATAATGAGATATATACAAGTCGGAAAGCAAGATGTCATTCCCCTTAGAGAGTTCTATATGATATTGATTATTAATATTGTCATGGAATTTTACACAACCATTTCTGTCGGTTATAAGATTATGCAAATCTTTTTTAACATATTCCCTTTTCTTATAATCGTAATTTCGTTCAAAAATATTAACATTTACGTCTTTTACAGGTTTTCCGCTGTCTCTGTCAAGGACATAAATCACCTGTTCATCATTCTCTTTTGTAACGACATAACTTAAATTACTTACTTGGAAAGAATGAATCGCAGGATAATCCATATTTGTCATATCGAAATTATCGTCTTTAGAAAATAAAATATAATAAGTTCCACAATCTAAACCCGGTAATTCGTATGAGGAAGTATGTTCTATATAATCCTTGTCATCTTGAATATCAATGTAATTCTCGACGATCAATTCTTTTTTAACAATTTCTTTTGCGAATTCTTTCTTATCGTGATAGAGTTTGTTAAGATAATTTAACTCTTCAGGTGTAACCTTATAAATCCTATAATGAGGTTTACTTAAATTTTTATAAGTAAGTCCTACAGAAATATTCTTATCAGGGAGTTGCACGTTCTGCATATAGAATCTTAATTCTTTATTTAATATTTCCGAACGTATTGCTTCACAGCTCTTAGCGCCTTCGCTATCAGGGAATAATCTTATCGCTTCATCGCAAATGTCTATAGCCATAGCCAATGTGGAAGAAGTCTGTTGTCCGTTGTCTGTTGACTGTTGACTTAAAACAGCTCCCGCTTGCAACTCCATTACGGATGTCACTAACGGATTATCGATATTATCATTCTTAATTTTTTCTAAGGAATTAAAGTAGGTTTCATAATCTTTGGTGGTCTTATATTCATATTTTAGTTTCTTAATCTCATTGTAGATCGCAGCGTCGTTATAATTATTTTTCTTATCGAAATCAATAAGTTGCTGATATAATTCAGTGCAACTTTGCGATTCTAATGTCTTGTATCCAATTATCTTGTGCAAGACATAATCATAAAGTGTCGGTTCGATTTTAAAGTCAAATTCTGCCGTAATGTCTTTGATTGCAAGAATATCTTTATACGATTCAGCGGAATTATTCTGTAACGATTCTATATCATTAAGCGAGTTTTCATAATATTTATTAATAACTCTTTTGAAAGTCGCCTCATCCCAGAATTTCATATTTAGGCTGTTAGCTATTAGCTGTTGGCTATTGGCTATCGGAATGTTATTTTTTATTAAGTTATTATTAAAGATCATATATGTTTCATAAAGAGAAGCGATTGCGATATTGAAAATCGCTCTTTCTGGTTCTTGGAGATTCGCGACATTTCTCACTGCGAAATTTATTGATGTTTCGAGAGGTTCTTCTTCGCTTAACTCAAAAATTCTGAAACGATAGACATAAGATTTCAGTAATTCTTTCTGGTTGTTCTCTTCAACAGCTTTTTGTTCAATTTTATTAAGAATAGTCTCTGCCGACTGAGGGAGTCTGTTTTCTAAATCCTTGTTAACATCTTCCCATAAGTCATTATAAAATTGAGAGTTAAGATTTGAGAAAGCAGTTAACATTAATGTTATTAATAAAAATTTTGTCTTCATCTTTGATAAAATTTATAACGTCATTTTATTCAAAAATAGGACCATTTTTTTAAAATCTGAGAATCTGAAAACCTGAGAATCTGAAAACCTGAGAAATTGAAAACCTGAGAAATTGAAAATAATTCTCAAGTTCTCAGGTTTTCAAATTTTCAGATTCAAGATTAAAGGTTTGCTTTGAAATATTCAGTAATCTTCGTTACGAGGTGCGCTCTGTCCGGACCATAAACGTTGTGGTCGTGACCCGGATATACGAAGTAATCCAATTGTTTACCATTGTGGATGCAGTTTTCAACGAACACCAATGAATGTTGCCAGAGAACTACAGGGTCTGTCGTACAATGGATTATCATCAATTTACCTTCTAATTTATCTGTTTTGTTTTCGAGGCTTGTAAGTTCATAACCTTCCGGATTTTCTTCAGGAGTATCCATATAACGTTCGCCGTACATGATTTCGTAATATTTCCAATCCATAACAGGACCGCCTGCTGTTGATACTTTTACGTCTTCAGGATAGTTGATTTTCATGTTGGTACTCATGAAACCGCCGTAGCTCCATCCGTCTGTTCCGATACGTTCAGCATCGACGTAAGGAAGTGATTTAAGATAATCGATACCGACTTTTTGGTCGCGCATCTCAGCTTGTCCGCATTGACGGTGAATCACTTGTTCGAAAGCTTCGCCTCTGTCGGCAGAACCTCTGTTATCTAAGGTGAATACGATGAAACCTTCTTGTGAGAGATAATGTAAGTAAATGCCTGCGCCTGCTGTCCATTCATCGGTAATCATCTGAGCGTGAGGACCTCCATAAACATAAATGATAACAGGATATTTCTTGTTAGGGTCGAAGTTGTAAGGTTTGATCATACGTGTATATAATGTCTGACCGTCTTCTGCCTTCAGTTCACCTAATTCTATTGTACCGATGTTATAATCTTTCAACGGGTCGACTGCTTCGTGTAAACGATTGACATATTTACCATTAGCATCCATAATGTCAACATTTCTTGAAACGTCGGTGCTTGAATAAGAGTCAATGAAATATTTACCTGATGCGCTTGGTGTCACACCATGAGTTCCGTGTTCTTTGGTAATCTGAACTTTTTTACCGCTCTTGAGATTATGTTTATAGAAATGACGTTGTAACGGACTTACTTCTGTTGAGGTATAATAAATGTTATTTCCATTTTTGTCGAAGCCTTCGAAAGCAGTGATGACGAAGTCGCCTTTTGTAATTTGTTCAGATTCTTTAGTTTCTACGTTATGTTTCCAGATATGGTAGAAACCGTCGCGTTGTGCCAACCATAAGAATTCATTTGTGTTGTTTGGCAAGAAGTGAGCAGGACCTACAGGTTCAACATATTGATCGTCTTTATCTTCGAATATTGTTTGAATATAATCACCGTTCAATGCGCTATATTCATTGAATTGAAGATGATTTTGACCACGATTCAAGACGCCGATATAGACTCTTTCATTATCAGGATTCCATGTTATTGATGTAAGATATTGTTCTGCAGGTTCTCCCGTTTTAACAATCAATTCCTTACCGGAAGCGACGTCATAAATATGTAATTTCACTTCATGACTTTTCATCCCCGCCATAGGATATTTTATAGGTTTTGCAGTAGCGACACGCTCAGTAATATCAACGAGAGGATAGTCTGTCACCATGCTTTCGTCCATATTGTAATAAGCGAGTTTGTTTCCGTCAGGTGACCAGAAAATACCGCCATTGATTGCAAATTCGTTGCGGTGAACCGATTGACCTGCAATAACATTTTCAGGATTGTTTGTCACCTGTAATTGTTTATCGCCGTCAGCGAAATATAGGTTATTATCTATTGTATAAGCGACTTTCAAGGAAGGAGTTGTGATTGTATAATTTTCAGCGTTTGATGGAACTGAAGTAACCTTCTTGATATTCTTTGCTTTAACATCAAGAAGATTGAGGTTGATGCAATTATTGTTTTTATCGAAACTGTAATAATAAGCTTGTTGATTATCTAACCATGTAAGATTAGGAAGACGTTTAACGCTATCTAAACCAGCTTGATTCAAGTAGGTATTAACTTGGTCGAGGGTCAAGAATACTGTAGCTTTTTTACCATTAACATCTTGAATCATAAGGTTGTTAGGATTCTCGGTATCGGCGAAAAGATATTTATCTGCATTCGGCAACCATTTAACACTTTTTCCTACAGGATAGACGCTGCGATTTATATATGCAGCATCATTTGGGGTAAGCATCTTCTTTTCCTGAGCGAAAATAGAAGTCACTGTAAAGCAAATCATTGCTATTAAAAATAATGTCTTTCTCATAAATATAATTTTAATCGTTAATTTTCAATTTCATAGACGCCACAGGGGTGACGTCTCTACATTAATTTTCAATTACATTGTGTACCGCATCGGCAAATTCCTGAAGTTTTTCAATACTTTTTTCGAGAGCGTTTCCTACTACAATTACATCTGCGCCTGCCTTCGCCATAGCAGCAGCCTGTTCTGGAGTCTTAATTCCTCCGCCAACGACAAGAGGCACGCTGATAGTATTTTTAACCTTGTAAATCATCTCTGTCGAGATAGGATTTATCGCTCCGGAACCGGCGTCCATATAAATGAGTTTAAGTCCGAGCATCTCGCCAGCAAGGGCTGTACACATTGCGATAGCGTCTTTGTCATGAGGAATCGGTGTTGTATTACTCATATAAGAAACAGATGTAGGACATCCGCCATCAACGAGCATATAACCTGTTGGAATTATTTCATTACCATAGAGTTTAAGGTAAGGAGCTGCCACCACGTGACGACCGATGAGCATCTCCGAATTACGTCCGGATATAAGTGACAGCAATAAGAATCCGTCGCACCATTTACTAATTTGGAGAGAGTCACCAGGGAAAATCAACACCGGGATATCGCAATGTTGCTTAATTAATTTTATACAATGGTCCAAACTATCCGTTAGCAAAAGACTTCCACCGACAAAGAAGAAATCGACTCCTACTTTCTTTGATTTCTCTACTATTTCTATAATCTGTTCGTCAGTTGGTTTGTCTGGATCAATAAGAACCACAAATTTCTTTTTAGATATATCTGACAATCTGTTAAATACGCTCATAACTCTTGTAAAATTTACAATTTACGAAAATACGTCATTTTTCTTTATGTTAGAAAGCGAGAACAATCTTCTCTTTTATTATTTCAGTTTTCGTTGTTATCTGAATGATATAGGTACCGCTTTCAAAATTTCTCATGTCAATCTTGAATGACTGACTATTAGCATCCTGGCTAAATACAGTAGCACCCAAAACGTTATATATAGTCACATTAACAACATCTTTCATATTAACATAAATATAATCGTTTGTTGGGTTCGGGAATATTCCATCCGGCAGTGACGCAGGATTGGGATGTTCAGGTTCAACACAAACTTGTTCGGATGAAGAGATAACATTTCCATTGATGGTTGCTTCAACTTTATAACAGACTTCTTCAGTGATATTATTATCAGTGAATGACAAGGTATCCAATTCAGATGCTATCAAAGTTTCGTCACGATAAACGTTATATCTGATATCATTATTCAAACCTTCTGACGATGATGTATAAGCTCTTAACAACCAAGAATAATTAAGTTTGTATTCTATTGCAGATTTCCATATCGAACCAGCCTTAATTAAATTACTATTAGGGTCACCGCAGAATTCTCCACAAGGAATAGCTTTTGCCTTAGAAGCTTTCACTGTGATCCAAAGGTCTTTTTCATTAGTGAACGGAACTTTCTCCGACAAGTCGAATTTCACAAATTGATTAGAATTGGTTGTAGTAAACTTCTCTTCATAAAGAAGGATGCTATCGTGAGGAATCTCTCCGCTGTATATTTTAAATGTATAATCTGCAGCACATGCATCGAAAATTTCTACAGAAGAAACATCCATATTCTTAAATAACTTTAAGTTCTCAGCAGGTATCTTAATTCCCCAATTATGTGACGCCGATCCTTCATTTAACAGATATTCGTCATTACCGTATTTCATCTGGCTGTCGGTAGCTTCAGGTTGTTTCCAATCTAAGACCACTGTATCGTCTTTCACTTCATATTCAACGGCGATATCACTATATCCGACTTTAAAAACACTGACAGCAACTTCATTAGATGGTTCTGACATACATGTTGATGTCATGCTCTTTACACTATATTCATACATTCCTGAAGATGGAATTTCGGTATCGACATATGTGTTTGTCATTACGTTTTCAGCTATTACTTCTCCATTACGTACAATTGCATACGATTCTGCTTCAACAATAGAATACCAATCCAAACTAACGTTATTTCCTAATATTACCGCTGTCAGATTTATTGGCGTTACGCATAAACTATTTCCGGAAGCGATAAATTCAGCGAAAACACCTTCTTCCAGATCTGAAGAAGCATAAATAGTTTCTTCATTTTCAGTAACGACAAACGAACATACCGAATCATCCCAACCAGAAGTCCACGACAATGTCACCTGTGTTCCTTTTGGAACGATAAAAGATCTTTCTGACTCACCTATCGCATACATAGTGAAATATTTATCCTCCATACCATTATCGAATGACGCCTTAACTTCGCCACCTATCCATCCATATTCATCGTTGCTCGTCATTTTTACGGTATATTCTGAATAATCACCAACATAAACTATTTCTTCATTTGAACGATACGACTCGGTTCCTGATGAATTTGCAGTGACATAATATTCGTAACATGTTGACATATCTGCAGCATAAGCATCCTTATAATTAACTTCTGTCACATTTGCAACCAGTAATTCTCCGTTACGATAAATATTATATGATTCAGCGAATTCGTTGGCATCCCATTTTAGTTCAACAACCTTATCATTATTATTAACATTAATTTTAAGATTCTTAGGGACTATTTCAGTATCTGCAGGACAATAGGTAAAAGTCATTTGGTCACCTATTTCTGATATGTTACAGATGTTAAATTCGAGGTCGTCCTGACCTTTATTCAAGAACGGATAAGGGTCGGTATTTATATTGAACTCAGTTCTATTCCAGTCTTTAGCGAATGTAGCATTGTTGATAACACCATTTTGATTTTGAGATCCGCCCGGACGGAAGATATATACTTCATCAAAAGTATTATAGCCATCATAATCAGCGCATCCATCAAAACGAGTGTCTATTCTGTAAATCAACAGACCGCCACTTGGCAAACCAGTCTCAAAGAAGTTACTCTCGTTTCTGTATTCCAAAAGGTAGTATTGATGAGGTGAATCTGTAGCGATTTTGTAACAGTTTCTTCTTCCGCCTTGCCACGAGTTAGCCTCTATTGTATATGTTCCATATTCTGTTATCTCAGGTATCTCATCAATCCATGTTCCGTATTTGTATTTCATATAAGTAGAAGTATGTTGAGGAGGATTGGCATTTCCGCACATCAAATCCCATGGTCCTGATGGTGACAGATGTTCTTGGTTGCTCTTGTAGTGATACAGGTCAGGAAGTCCCATAGAATGAGACATTTCGTGACATAGGGTGGATACTGTGAAATATGATGATGTCTCTAGTTGGAAGTTGAAAGTACCGACTCTTTTTCCGTTGATATATGCTTCTTCTCCATACATCGACCACATGTGAGGCCATAACAAATCAGACCAATCGCCAACATTACCTTTTACGACGAAGATGACATTATCGATGTAGCCGTCATTGTCACGGTCGATGTTCAATGTATCAGGGACCTGGTCGGCGATGGACTCTATAGCTCTCTTCAAAAGAGGAAATTCTCGCTCCGCCTGATTTGTATATCCTTCAGGATTTGTCGTTGGATTGTAAGGTTGATAATAATTTCTTGGGTAGATGTCTTCATATGCCAAGACCTTATCACCTTCAGGTATAGGATAATAATAAGAATCCATCGACAACTGATTATAAGTCATATTCTTGAAATAGTTATTCATGGAAACGTCGTAACGTCCGCCATTGTTAAACATCTCCTCAAGTTTTGATGTTGTCGTGCCAAAATCAGCGTCGCCTTTAAACTTGATAAAAACCACTAAGTTATTGTAGTTACCATGATTAAGGATGCCACCGTCTCTGTAATTATTAACGTTAACATATGCCATCTTGGCTTCTCTTCTTCTATGATATTCTTCCTGAGAAATCATAATGTTCGGCTTAAGTCCCAATGCTTTAGGATCAGAAACGCCTGCTATATATTCTGTTTCAATTATGTTGCCGCGTGCATCGGTATCGGCATACACAAAAAAACCGCTCTTTGCAGATTGGATGATCGTAAAACCATCAGCATCATGGAGGCGGTTGTAGAATTCGTCACCTGTAGCGAAACAATGTAATTCTGTTCCGTCAGGTTGTTTCAAGATTTTCTTTACATTTTTAAATGGTGCTGAAAATAATGTCGTAACACCGAGTAGCAATATAGCCAAAAGTAATGTTCTAATTTTCATAATATATAACTATTTAATTGTAAATTGTTCATTGTTCATTTCCTTCAAGTATAATTACGATCTCGCCTTTCACCTCTTTCTTACTGAAATGTTCTGTCACTTCAGCGAGAGTGCCTCTTGCGTTTTCCTCGTAAATCTTTGTCAATTCGCGTGCTACTGAAACGCGACGGTCTGGACCGCATACTTCCATCAGTTGTTGCAATGTCTTGACAAGACGGAAAGGCGATTCATAAAGTATTGTAGTATATTTATTTTGAGATATTTCATTAATCTTAGTCTGACGACCTTTTTTATGAGGGAGAAATCCCTCGAAGATAAAATGGTCGGCAGAGAGTCCGGAGTTGACAAGTGCAGGCACGAATGCTGTGGGTCCAGGAAGACATTCAACATCCACTCCAAGACGAATACATTCTCTCACAAGAAGAAAACCAGGGTCGGAGATAGCAGGCGTTCCGGCATCAGTAACAAGCGCCATTTTCTCACCAGCCAAAATACGCTCAGCAAAACTCGTAACAACTTTATGCTCGTTGTTGATATGAAACGCCGACATAGGTTTGCTGATATTATAATGTCTCAATAAGTTACCGCTAGTACGTGTATCTTCTGCAAGAATGACATCAACCTCGTCACGCAAGATACGTAAGGCGCGCAGGGTTATGTCTTCTAAATTGCCTATAGGTGTCGGGACTAAATATAATTTCATAATTCACAATTCATAATTCACAATTCATAGTTCGATTATGCATTATGCATTATGAATTATGAATTGATATAAATCTTCTTTCTACTAAATCATCAAGTTTCTTATAAGCGTCAGATTGGCAATCCCATTGGAATTCAACCTGCATCTCTTCCATATACGTCTTCGCTCCAAGCAGAGTCGAGAAGTTGTTCAATGCTCTTATACATTTATTGTATCTCTCCATACTTCCGCCAAACAATTCATTAAGAAGCAAAAACTTGTCGTTGATACCGATGGCCGTCGTCAAATCATTTATAGGTTTCCTTTGCAAACGAGCAGCAAGACTCTTGTCTTCTGTGTTTTCGAGAACATCACCAATAGTCTGATGTGTACCATCACTTAATTTTCTATAAGCTACAATTCCAGAATCAACAGGAACTTGAACGGCAGGCGATTCAACAACAGACTGAGATTCCGAATCTTCCTCTATTTCCTCCTCCTCTATTTCTTCCTCCTCCTCTATTTCTTCCACCTCTTCAATTTCTGATTCAATTTCTGATTCCTCTTCCTCGATTTCTAATTCTTCTTCAGTTCCTAATTCTTCAATTCCTAATTCTTCCTCATTCTCCACTTCCATCGGGATAGAATCGATATCCATATTACATCTAACAGAGCAAATCGTATCGTACAATTTTCTTGTGTTATCCATAAGCATATCGACATCAAGTTGACTCATGAGTTTCTTATTTCTTATTAAGAAACTGACTTGATTCGACATCTTACCTAATATTTCAGCTATTGAAAAAATCACACTATTTTGCTCATTATTTTTATATTCCATATCAAATATTTTTTACTTTTGCTAAGCAGAACAAAAATACATTTTTTTTGAATATATTTTACAGTATAACGATTAAAAATCTTTAATAATATATTATTATGAAAAAGTCTAAAAAGTTATTGGCAACGATGTGTATGTTGTTGATTTCGTTTGTTATGAACGGACAACAGACAACAGACAACAGACAACAGACATCCGACGATGTTCAAGAATCTAAAACAAAGAAAGAGAAGATCTATAACGAGAAAGGCGAGCTTATCAAGCAAGGATGGAACTTCGGTCCGCTTCCTGTTGTTGGTTTTAATTCCGACTTAGGTTTCCAATACGGAGCCTGCGTCGATATTTTTAATTACGGCGACGGCTCACGTTATCCTAAGTTCGATTATAAGATGAACCTCGAAGTCTCGGCTTATACTAAAGGTTCGCTCAACTTACGTTTTTATGGCGACTACTATAATCTTCTTCCAAACTCACGTCTTTTCGTCGATGCTGGTTACTTCACCGACAAACGTTTCGAGTTCTATGGATTCAACGGTTATGCTTCGCCTTTGTATAATGACATTTATGTATTAGAACAACTGTCAACGGTCAACAGTCAACGGTCAACGGGCGACGGTCAACAGTCATTGACAGAGTTGTTCGACCCAGAATTCAAGAGCGTATTCTATAGGATGAAACGTAATCAATTCAGATTCAACTCCTGTCTGCGTCGTCAATTTGGTTTCGGAGACAATATCTACTACGGAATAGGTCTCAGCTATTTTAATTATGATATGGGAAGAATTGAAATCCAAAACGAAGAATTCGCTTACGACCAACAGATGACATTGTATGAATTGTATCGCGAGAGCGGTCTCATCAGAGACAACGAAGCAGAGGGAGGCAACATTACCCAGCTCAAACTATCATTCATATACGACACAAAAAATCATGATAGCGACCCTACAAAAGGAACATATTTTGAAGCCACTCTCACTGGTGCTCCTGATTTAATAGATGGTAAAGGTCATAGTCATATTACATTCAATGCAGTATGGCAACATTATTTCCCTATTGTAAAAGAAAATTTAACTTTCGCATATCGTATCGTCACCCAAAATGTGATAGCAGGCGAAATTCCATATTACGCCATGTTCAACTCTAATATGTTATTCTATAAAAAGATGTCGACAGATGCCATGGGCGGTGCCAACTCTGTAAGAGGTATCAACAGAAACAGAGTCGTTGGTGAAGGTTATGCATGGCTTAACGCAGAGGTTCGATGGAAGATTGCCGGATTTCAATTCATCAACCAGAATTGGCATATAGCTCTCAACCCATTCTTTGACGCTGGCATGGTGACACAAACATTCCGCCTTGCAGAACAAGAACTTGCATGGGAAAAGATTCAAAAAAAATATCAGATCGCCCCAAAAGATGCTATGAATCTTATATACAGCGGTGTGGCAGAGGGTCTCCATACTTCAGCAGGATGTGGACTTAAGATAATAATGAACAAAAACTTCATCATCTCCGCTGAAGCCGCAAAAGCTCTCGACGCAAGAGACGGCGACAACTTGAAAGTATATATCGGATTTAATTATTTGTTTTAAAGTCGCAAAGTCACAAGGTCATAAAGTCGCAGAGTATCTATCTTTGAGACCTTGCGATCCTGCGACCCTGTGACTTAAAAATAATATTTGAACAAAATCAACGTTACAATTATTAATTAACTTAAAATATTTCACAATGAAAACTTTGAAAAGATTAACCCTTATGATGGTTGCTTTGTTGATGACAGCAACTATCGCATTTGCTCAAAAGCCAAACATCCGCATCCTTGCAACAGGCGGAACCATCGCCGGCTCTGGCACTTCATCAACAGCAACAAATTATACCGCTGGTCAAATGGCTATCGCCACATTATTGGAAGCTGTTCCTGAATTACAAAACATCGCCAACTGTGAAGGCGAGCAGGTAGTACGTATCGGATCACAAGACATGAGCGACGAAGTATGGCTCATCTTAGCCAAAAGAATCAACGAATTATTACAAGACCCTAATGTCGACGGCATCGTCATCACTCACGGAACCGACACAATGGAAGAGACAGCATATTTCTTGAACCTCACCGTTAACAGCGACAAACCTGTTGTCTTGGTAGGTGCTATGCGTCCTTCAACAGCTATCAGTGCCGACGGTCCTCGCAACTTATACAACGCCGTAGTAACAGCAGCCGCTCCTGAATCTCATGGCAAAGGCGTTCTCGTAGTTATGAACGACAACATCCTCGGCGCAGAAAGCGTGACAAAAATGCACACTACAGGCGTACAGACATTCCAAGCTCCTAATGCCGGTGCTCTCGGTTACGTCTTCAATAGCAAGGTATTCTACAACCAAGAACCTCTCAAGAAACACACAACAGCATCTCCTTTCGATGTAACAAACTTAGACAAACTTCCAAAAGTAGGTATTGTTTATAGCCACGCTGGTGTCAATGCCGACATGGTTGAACCAATGTTGAAAAACGATTATCAAGGCATCATCCACGCCGGCGTCGGTAACGGCAACATCCACAAAGACGTATTCCCGGTTTTGGAAAAAGCACGTAAAAAAGGAATCCAAGTCGTTCGTTCATCACGCGTTCCAACAGGACCAAGCACACTTGATAATGAAGTTGACGACGCTGCATATCAATTCGTTGCATCACAACAGCTCAACCCACAAAAGGCTCGTATCTTGTTGATGCTCGCTTTGACAAAGACCAACGATTGGCAACAAATTCAAGAATATTTTAATGAGTTTTAATATTGTAAAGTCACAATGTCTCAGAGTCACAATGTCTCAGAGTCTAAAAGTAAATTTACACTTTGCGACCTTGCGACTTTGCGACCTTGCGACTTTAAATTAATTAAAAATAAATCACAACCAATTATGAAAAAACTATTTACTTTAATCATCATCGCGTTTTGCGTAATGAGCGTCAATGCTCAAAGTTTAACGACTTCACAAAACAAATCTTTGTATGAAGAATTATCAGGTGTAAAGAAAAAGACAGATAAGTTCAATCTTTACATGAACATGAACGGCAGCTTCGACGCTATGTTTGACGACGCCGGTTTTGACCAAGGCAAATTCAATATGCGTCAGCTTCGTATCGAGGCTAAAGGTAATGTCAACGAATGGCTTTCTTATCGTTGGCGTCAACGCTTGAACCGTCCTAATAACGGCGGCGACAATATCGACAACCTTCCTACTTCCATCGACATCGCCGGTATCGGTGTTAAGTTGAGCGACAAATTCTCACTCTTCTTAGGTAAACAATGTGCTGCTTACGGCGGCTTTGAATTCGACGCTAACCCAATCGAGATTTATGAATACAGCGATATGATCGAATACATGAGCAACTTCTTGACAGGTATCAATATCGGTTATGACTTCGCTAAAGGACATCAACTCAATTTCCAAATCTTGAACAGCTTGAACGGCGATTTTTATAGCATGTATGGCGAGTTCAATCCAGTGATGGGTTGCTTCGGTGAATATATAGATGCTATTCCTTCAAAACTTCCTTTGGTTTATACTTTGAACTGGAACGGCAATTTCGCTAATATTTACAAGACACGTTGGTCGGCATCTATCATGAGTCAGGCTGAAGGCAAGAACTTATATTACTTCGCTCTCGGTAATGAATTGACACTCGGCAAGTTCAATATGTATTTAGACTTTATGTATTCTAACGATGCCATCGACAGAGGCGGAATTGTAACAAGTATTGTGGGACAATATAATGGTCATAATGTTATGGATGCTGCATATTTTTCTGTAGTTACAAAATTGAATTATCGTTTTGCAGACAAATGGAATGTTTTCGTAAAAGGCATGTACGAAACAGCTTCAACGACACATGGTTATCCTTTGCATTATCCAGCAATTGAAGAAGGTAAATATCGCACGTCCTTAGGTTATCTCGGTGGTATTGAATATTATCCTATGGAAAGCAATTTGCATTTCTTCCTCACATACGTCGGACGTCATTATATGTATAATCATGAACTCGTAAACTACAAAGATTACAGCACAAATCGTGTCTCTGTAGGTTTCATCTATCAGTTGCCGATGTTCTGATATAATCAATGAAATTCATATAACAAAAAGCGACGAACAGAATTTTGCTCGTCGCTTTTTCATTTGAGACATACGACACATATTATTCGACGACTATTTTCTCGCTCAAGACTTTCTCTCTTTTATTAAAGATATTTAAGTAATAAATTCCAGGAGACAATTCTTCTACATCAACAATTAATTTATTATCGTTAATTTTGAGTTCTTTAACAAATTGTCCCAACTGATTTGTAATAACGACTTTACCTTTGATATCATTTTGAAGTTCGATATTTATCTCATTTTTTGTTGGATTAGGAAAGATGTTGAATCTTGAATCCTTGTTGATTTCGTTCATGCCAATGTATTCTTCATCCCACACCCCAAGTACATAGTCACCACTCATCAGTTGTTCAACGGTCATTCTACCAAAAGAACTAGAACTTTGTAAGATATAATCTATCGACTGCCATTGACTTGCTCCATTAGGACGATATAGAAGCACTATAGAATCGTTTTCATTCTCAAAAAGGTTAGCATCATAATTTTCATTATCTTGATATTGGAACTCACCCTTGATTATTGATTCACCTTTATCGAGACGATATATAGTCCAATAACGGCTGTCGGATATTGTCAATCCTTCAGGTATCTCGCCCACCGATGTAGGTCCAACCCAGCGATGTTCAACACGTAATAATGTTGAATCGCCAACTTCCTCAGTAATAACTTTAAACTTAATCTCACTTAAGTTATTATTACCAGATTGTTTGATAATGAAAGACTCATCATGACATGCGTCAGCAAATTTATTATTTATATCGCAGAAGATCGCCACTGGTTCAAAATCGAGTGTTGTAGTAATATTAGCACTTTGTCCATCCCAACTTACCATTTCGCTATGCATATTCCAATTGCTATCAACAAAAGTAAGTTCATAACGCACACCATCACCAATATATTCTGCGCCTCTATGATCTTGTACCATATTGATATTTACATCGAATTTATCGCCATTAGCTGTTGTAGTAAAATGCTGTACATAATAAACCGGACTTCCAGGGGTATATACCCAAGCTTCGAAGAAATTGTTCATATCCAAGTCAGTATCTTCCGACAATGCCTCGCATAAGTCTTGCGATGATGCTGATTTAGAATCGAATTTATTGAGATAATATTTCATCGCTTTGCTGAAGGCATCTCTTCCGAGATAGTTCATCAAGGTATGAGCGACGACAGCACCTTTGTCGTAAGCCATCGTTCCGTATGTCAAGTCAAGAGGAAGTTCGTTCAATGGCAACCATCCTTCTTTAGTATGGCACGATAAAATTATTTCATCGATAACGCCATCCATTGTCTCATAATATAAATCGTCGCCGTAAAGTTCTGTAAAATAGTAATAATTACAGAAAGTAGCAAAACCCTCATTAAGCCACATATCCGCTGCCGAAGCACAAGTGACCTTGTTTCCGAACCATGCATGCGCCATCTCATGTGAGATGAAATAGTCGCTGTCCATATTAGAAGTACCCGTTATTATTGAACTTGCGAGAGCGATATTATCGACATGTTCCATACAACCGAGGCTGGTGCTTACGTAAGATATTCTATTGAATGGGAAAGGTCCGAAAGTATCTTCGAAGAAAGATGCGAAGAATTTTGCATTTGCAAATGTCGCTTCCACTTTGTCAATCTGATTTGGTTTTGCATATACATTAATAGGTATATTGCGTTCAATACCTTCATAAGTATCTTCCCACAAGATGAAGTCACCGACGGCAAAAGAGATGAGATATGTCGCTATTTCCTGACTCATATGCCAATGGTCGGTTTTTGTTCCGTCACCGTTGTCCTGAGAATCTTCAAGAAGTCCGCCGCATGACGACACCATATCGCTCGGAATTGTAAGATACAAATCGTATGATGCTTTATCGGTGAAATTATCTACGCAGGGAAACCATGTCTTGCCCAGATTATGAGGTTGACTATCGAATCCGACGCCGAGATTATAGACGTAGTCGTTACTCCAGTGAATGCCGCCCCAGCTCTCATTAAAAGTAGTTCCGCCATAATTTATAGTCAAGGAAATTTCTGTGTTTGCAGGAACAGAATTTTCAAAAGATATGCTTAAAATGTCGCCATTTTGTGAATAATTATTAACAATAGCCTCGTCTGAAGTAACTGAAGTCACGTTAAGCGACTTCAATTCCAAATCCATCTCATCGACAGATGTTAATGTTTTTAAAGAAATGACAGCTGTAGCATCTAAAGTTCTATCTGCCATATTAATTTCATTAAGGTGAATTTCGTAATGCATCACATCAATATTTTCACCCACTTCTATTGATTTTGAATGTGATGTAAATGCCAAACCTAATGTCAGCAGTAATGATAAGATATATTTCATACTTAAAAAAAATTTGCTTTTAAACGATTTGTAAAATTATCATTTTTTTAGATAAGTAGTGAAATATTTTTTTGAAAAATAATGACAATTCTCGTCCAAGAAAATCGTTTTTTATGTAAGTTTGCAAGAAGAACATATACTATGAAAGTAAAAAAGATAAATATAGATTTATATGCGAAAAAGAAAAGATGGAAGATTGTTCTTTCTGTTATAGCTGTAGTGATAGTCATTCTCTCGATGTATTACACCAACAATTTAGTGAAACGTTTTGCATCGCAGGAGCAACGACAGATGACGATGTGGGCGGAGGCTGTTCAGACACATGCCGAACTGATGAATTATACGGAACTATTCTTCAATGAGGTAAGTAATCAAGAAAGTAAACGAGTGGAACTTCTCGCCATGGCATATCGTCGTTTTCTTGCTGCCACATCAGACGAAAACATCAGCGTGTATCTCGACATCATACAAAGCAACATCAGCATTCCTGTTGTAATCACCGATGCCGACAACAATATCACACTCTCCATCAACCTTCCAAAAAAACATCAAAACAAGATTATATTCGATGCCGAGATGCAAGATGACTTCAGCATCTATCCTCCTATCAATATTGACATTTACGGGAAACAATCTTCCTTATATTATAATGAATCACTCATCTACACCGAGTTGCGCAACGTCCTCGACGACATGTTCAATTTCTTCATCAGCGACGTAGCAGATAATGCGGCAGGCGTTCCGGTCATAATCCTCAACAACGCACAAAAAGAGATACTTGCTTTCGGCAACCTCGACGCTTCCATGATGAACAACAGCGACTATGTTGAAAAGCAACTTAAAATCATGAGCGAAGAGAATATGCCTATTGAGGTCAATTATCTTGACGGCGAAAAAGCATACATCTATTATCGCAGTTCCGACTTGCTTAGGATAGTAAGATACTTCCCTATAGTTCAAATATTCGTCTTTACCTTCTTTATAATAGTAGCGTATTTGCTTTTCAGTTATGCACGTCGTTCTGAACAGAATCAGGTATGGGCAGGTATGGCAAAAGAGACGGCACATCAGATTGGAACTCCATTGACTTCACTTGTAGGGTGGATTGAGTTACTGAAACTACAAGATACGCCTTTCATGGGAACGACAGAAATGGAGAAAGACATCGAGAGAATGAAGACGATAACAGAACGTTTCTCAAAGATAGGGTCTATCCCGACATTGCAACCTCATAACCTGACAGCATCTGTCAACGAGACGATGAACTATCTCAAGAGACGATTCTCCAACAACAAATTTGAATTCGATCTTAAGATTCCTGACAGAGATATCGTCGTACCTCTTGATGCCGCACTCTTCAGCTGGGTGCTGGAAAACCTTACCAAAAATGCTCTCAACGCCATGGAAGATCATGGTGTCTTGACAGTAGAGATGACCGAAGACGCCGAGAATGTACATATCGACATCAGCGACACCGGCAAAGGCATGCAACGTTCCGCCTTTAAAGAAGTTTTCAAACCTGGTTACACTAGTAAAAAACGCGGATGGGGTCTAGGACTCTCACTCGCTCGACGTATAGTTGAAGACTATCACAAAGGAAAAATATTTGTGAAATCATCAATAGTAGGACAAGGAACAACGTTTAGAATTTCTTTAAGGAAATAGAGACATAGAACGGGACGGGAACAAATTGAAAATTTGGTTTAAGGTTACTCAAAGCTACTTTGAACTTTAAAACTACTATGAACTATAAACTATAAATAAAATATGGACGTTATTAAGAATGATAAGATTGAGATGCTGAATAGGTTTGTGCAGAACACAGACGTTCATATCTTTTTGACAGGCAAGGCAGGTACAGGCAAGACCACCTTCCTTCGTAATCTAGCGATAAGTACATATAAGAGAATGGTCATCGTGGCACCGACAGGCGTTGCAGCAATCAATGCCGGCGGCGTCACCATACATTCGTTTTTCCAACTGCCATTCGGACCTATTGTTCCTGACAGTCAACAGCCGACGTTTAAGTTAAACAAGACAAAACTGAAAATCATGCGCAGTCTCGACCTTCTGGTTATCGATGAGATCAGCATGGTACGTGCTGATTTGCTTGATGCTGTTGATGCTGTTTTACGTAAAGCGCGACGTAACGACAAAGCATTCGGAGGAGTTCAACTACTTATGATTGGCGACATACAGCAATTGGCACCGGTTGCACGACCTAACGAATGGGAACTGCTGCAACCTTATTATAAGTCGGTGTATTTCTTCGATAGTCGCGTCTTACAAAAGAATCCTTATATATGCATAGAACTCGACCATATATATCGCCAAAGCGACAACACGTTCATAGAGATACTTAATCAGGTAAGAAATAACCGTCTCGACGCAAAGAATCTCAACACTCTCAACTCGCGTTATTTCCCTAATTTCAACCCTCACGATGACGAAGGTTATATTACCTTGACAACACATAACTACCAAGCCGACGAAATTAATGAAACCAAACTAAAAGCGATAAAATCAAAGTCACTTATCTTCACAGCAGAGATAGAAGGTGTCTTTCCTGAAAACGCCTACCCTACCAAAGAAACTCTCGAATTGAAAGTCGGGGCGCAGGTCATGTTCGTAAAAAACGACCCTTCAGCTGAAAAACAATATTATAACGGTAAGATTGGCAAAATCATCTCTTACGGAGAAAACGAAGGTCTTATGGTTCAATGTGACGATGACATCATCAACGTAGAACCCGTGAAATGGCAGAATTTCGAATACAGCCTCAATGAAAAAACCAACGAGATTGAAGAAAAAGAAATAGGCAGTTTCACACAGATTCCTCTGAAAACGGCGTGGGCGATTACGATACATAAAAGTCAAGGACTTACATTTGACAAGGTGATTCTCAACGCGGAGATGGCTTTCGCTCACGGACAGGTTTATGTGGCGTTGAGTCGTTGCACATCATTGGAAGGTCTTGTGCTCAATGCGAAGATGTCGAAAAACGTATTGTTTAACGACAATACCATCAACAATTATGTGGAAAAGATACCGTCGTTAGAACCCGACGAGAATCAGTTAGTGAGAGAAGAATGGAACTTCTACCACGACATGATAGTCGAACTATTCACCTTCAACGAGTTGGAGTTACAGATAAACCGTCTCGCCAAAGTGATACGAGAAAACGACAATATATTTGAAAAAACTACAGTTGAGAAAATAGCGGAACGACGTCAGAGTTTCAGGACAGAGATAATCGACGTATCGAACAAATTCTATCGTCAAGTGGAAGCGATTTTTTTCAACCTAGAGAATTCCAACGTCACCGATATACCAGACTTTTCCTTCCTACAGGAAAGAATAAAAAAAGCATCAACATATTTCTTCGATAAACTTAACGACTTAGAAAACATAGGAGACATAATTCACGAGACCGACAACAAGACCGTCAATACATCAGTAAAAGAAATCCTCACTCTGACAAAAGAAATTCTTTATGTAAAGACAGCATGTCTCAACGTAACGAAAAACGGTTTCGATGTGGAGAAATATCTAGAGATAAAGAATAAGAAAACCGTTGAAGCAGAAGGACTGAAGTCGTCAAAGTTAAAGTCTAAATCTGTCGACAAGAAAGACAAACCACTGATGGATAAACTGACATGGTGGTGTGAAAAGAAGGCAGAGGAACTTGGAGTGGAAGAATATCGTGTCTTACCGAAGAGTGTAGCGGCAGACATTGTCAAGAAGAAGCCTATAACCATAAAAGATTTAAAAGATATATCCAAGTTAGGTCCGATGCGTATCAAGAGTTTCGGATCCGACATTATAAATATCGTTTTGGAATATCAAGGTTTCAAGAAGATAGAATTCAACGACGATGAATCTGTTAGGGAGATGAATCTCTCGAGAAGCGAGTCGCAGACTTTGGAACTTTTGGACGAAGGACGCACCATCGATGAGATCGCAAAAGAAAGAGGTCTTGCACGCAGCACCATTGAATCTCATATATATAAGATTGTAAAATATGGTCTTTACAGCGCATCCGACTTCGTAAGCAAAGAGCATTACGACATTATAAAAGAATATTACGAAGAGACTAACGACACATCGACCAGTAGCGCACGTGATGTTCTTGGCGAAGATTTTTCTTACTTCGAATTAAGGATTGTTCTTAATGAAATAAAAAGCGGTCAGTAAATTATCACCGACCGCTTTTCTATTGTTTCTCTTACATCATCTTAGCAAACAACTTCACAGTTAAGTCCGTGTTCGCGGAGCATTGTGACGATAGTATGAAGCTGATTCTTATCTTGAAGGTTCATTCTGATGGTGAGCATTGTCTTACCGACTTCTACGCTGCTTGATGAACGTTCATGGTTGATGTCATAGATATTTACTTTGAGACCTTCAAATATAGCGAGTATCTTCTTCAACTCACCAGATTGGTCTGGAACGATGACTCTCACTGATGCTCTGAGTCCTTCTTCCACCATACCTTTTTCTATTATCTGTTCAAGGATTTGCATATTGATGTTACCGCCGCTGACGACAGGAACTATATTCATTCCTTTGAGGTTCGCCTTATTATATAAAGCAGCTGCCACTGATGTCACACCGGCAGGTTCTGCCAAGATCTTCGCTCTTTGCAACAAGAGATATGCTGTATGTGCAATTTCTGTATCTGTTACACTAACGACATCATCAACATATTTTTGTATAATATCGAAGGTAAGGTCGCCAGGTGTTTTCACAGCGATACCATCAGCGATAGTCGAAACTGAAGGCAAGGTAATTATTTCATTTGCCTGACGTGATGCCACCGTTGATGCTGCGCCTGCTGCGTTGACACCGATGACTTTGATTTTAGGATTCATCTCTTTAACCGCCATGGCGATACCTGCGATGAGACCGCCGCCACCAATAGGAACGATGATAGCATCGACGTCTTGTTGTTGTTCGAGGATTTCCAATCCGATAGTACCTTGCCCAGCAATGATGAGTGGATCGTTGAAAGGATGGATATATGTTGCGTTATGTTCTTTGATATATTCTCTTGATGCTATCGCTGCGTCGTCGAAAGAGTCGCCTGCGAGAACCACGTTAGCGCCGTAACCTTTAGTTGCAAGCACTTTCAATGGAGGAGTAAAGATAGGCATGAAAATGGTGCTTTGCATTCCGAGTTTTGTTGCTGAGAAAGCTACTCCTTGTGCATGGTTACCTGCTGATGCTGCAACAACACCTTTTGCTCTTTCTTCGTCCGACAAATTAGCGAGTTTGTTATAAGCGCCTCTCACTTTGAAAGCGCCTGTTGTCTGCATATTCTCTAACTTCATGAAGATGTTAGCATCAGACATTTGTGAGAATGATTTGGAATGTAAAATCGTAGTTTGTTTAGCAATGCCTCTCAAGGTATTACGAGCGGCGACAATGTCGGAAAATTTTAATACAGAAGAATCCATTTTCTTATTTTTTAATAATAATCAACATAAAAAAAACTAATGACTTACAAAACTTTTGTCATTAGCCTTTTTGCCTAATCTTGTGGAGCATATGAGAATCGAACTCATGACCTCTTGACTGCCAGTCAAACGCTCTAGCCAACTGAGCTAATGCCCCTTAAAATTGTGGTGCAAAGATAAGACTTTTTTTAAAACATTCGTACAGAGATTTCAAAATTATTTAAAGAAAAATAATCAGTTTTTATCTTCATTATTAGCCATCAACTGTAAATTTTCCTCATTAATATCGCGGAAATCCCCCACCTTAATGATTGTTTCATTCTCCATCCATATAAAAATCGGGAATCGTCCGTAAGTTATATCTATAGCCTGTTTCGGATCTATCTTCCAATACGAATAATTTTCCGTATCCGTTTCTTTAATAAAATTAAGAATACTGTCATCACTACCCCAAATGAAGAGATGTACATTATCAGGATTTATACCCATTCTCTTCATCATCATAGAAAGTTTATTAACACCAAGATGACAATACTTACAACTAGAACTTACGATGACTATCAACTGAGGACTGAGAACTGAAGCGTGAGGACTAATTACATCGTCAAATGAAAACTCAGTTGTATCCTCATTTAGTTCATTATACTTTGTTAATTGCATATTATATAAGTCTATCGTACTTATTTTCTTCTCGCTAGAATATAGCATCTTATAGATAGCGTCTGGAGGAGAAACGACGAAGACAATTAACAATGTACAACTTACAATTAACGATGAGCTTTGAACTTTGAACTTTGAACTTTGAGGTTCAGAGTTCAGACTTTTGATTTTAAACAGCAGAATTATCAAAATTATATTCTTGATTATTGATTCTACTGGACTTAGTTCGATGAGTTCGCCAAAACAGTGACAATTAGCATCGTTACGAAAGATGGCGGTATATGTTAAAAAAAGTGTGAATAATATCTGAACTATCATCATCGCATTCCAGGTAAATCTATAATATATTTTAAGAATCAAAAAAAGACCCAATATAAATTCACCCGCAATCAAGAGTCGTGAGAATATTGAGGTGGCAAGAAAATTCAATAATCCAAAACTATAAATATAAATCTCGAACTCATCGATGGATATTAATTTAAGAATGGCAGCAATGATGAACACGCTGCCAATTCCTATTCGTAGAATATTTTTTATTAGTTTATAGTTCATAGTCATAGTTCATAGTCATAGTTCATAGTCATAGTCATAGTTCATAGTCATAGTTCATTTTATAGATTCATAAATCATATTCTTGAGTCGTAATGTCTCTTTGATGAGATGTACATCTTCTGCATTGCCTTTAGGTTCTTCTAAACCAATATTTTTCTTCCATTTAAATTTGAACTTCATGTCGTCCATATCGCCTGTTATAACGATTCCAAGTCTTCTGAACAGCCACGGGTTAGACATACCTAGACGATAATCGAATGTCATATCCAAATTATGACGGCCTCCTACCACAGCTTGATATTTGTCTATCGTAATGAGCGTCGGATAAACATCTATCTCGTTTCTGAAGGCAGTTATTTCCACTCCTAGTTCATCTATCTTATTATGTTCCTTATCTTTAAATCCCAAGAGACGTCCCAGTTTCTTATACGTTGCATTATCCAATATCACCAAATCTTTTCCATGTATTGCTGTAGCGCCTCTCAATGTAGAGACTTTTAACTCATAATTAGACTTTAGATATGTCTCTGCCGCTATATGGAATTCTGCTTTTCCCGCAAATGAGCTGAGCATCGGGACAAGTGTGTCGAGCTCCGGGATAAGGTCGATCATCTCTGCAATATCTATTTCTATAAGATGAAGTGCGAATCCAACATACAAGTGATTCTTACGCGGTGATTTATACATAGCCGTCAACTCCATGGTCGCAGCATCGGATGTGAATCCCATCTCGTTCAACACCAAGATTCCGTCCTTGACAGTAAGACCTCCGCCAATATTCTTAAGTTTCATCTCACCAGCAACGGCACTTTCTATTTTAGTATTCAAAGTAACGTCAATGCCGAGTGGCACGATAAACGGATCATCTTCTTTTTTAATAGTGTCAGTTACAGCGACTTCTTCCTCTACAATGGTAGTATCGCCAACACCGCTAAACAATTCCATAATTTGGTTGACATCGGTATAATGTGATGTAAAATCCAATTCACCTTTCAAGAGAGATTCTTTTCTCAAGAACTCGTCGACATCGGTAAATTTACCCTGTAGTTCAAAGTCGGAATTTCCCAGAAGCACACTACTGTTTTGAATATCAATGCCGGTGCTATCATATTGGAAGTCGATGGATGGAATATAAACCGGTGTCGGAATATCGCTCATCGCAAAAACCGCTTTATTTAGTTTTATTCCAGCATGTGGATTCCACTGTAAAAGCAAGTCTTCCTGATCATCATCATAGTTCGCCGATACATTGAGGTCGATATTTTCCGTATCGAAACTCATCTCCTCTCCCATCTTGAACGACAGACTATCGCTATAATAAGCCGCGATATATGTAGCGTCGTTATCTTCTTCCATAAACATCGCCACAGAACCGTGAGGATTATCAGTAAAGAAATTCATATCATCCATAGTAGCATCTATTCTGGAGAAAGAATAATCGGCATAAACAGACATCGGGACATTCTCATCCAGAACATTGGAAACCTGCGCTGTAATATCATAGTCCTTAAGTCTAGCAACAATCATATCGGCGACTGTTGCATCTAAGTTAGCACCGTTAATTTTCACTGCAGCGAGGCTATTCGTAACATTTTCGGAAGTAAGATTAGGTATAGACAAATCAACATTAAGTTTGTCGGCAACCACATTGATGGTGTCGCAATAAACTACGTTCATATTGTCCCACTGCATATTACCATTTATTCTAGATTCTGTAAAATCCATATTGGTAATCTGATAATTATTGACGTTTGCAGTAGCATTAAGTTTTACTAATCCTTTTGCCACTATATCTTCAGGGATGAACGACTGCAATTCGTCGAGGTCGGCAGTGGCATCAAGTTTCAGGTTACAATACATCTTATCCATCACGTCTTTGATATTTCCCGAAAGTGAGAATGATGAATTTGACATATTAGCGTTCAAGTAGTTGACATAAACATCCGATTTATCATTAAGGTCGACATCGGCATTTATGTGAGTATTGAAGTTTGTCACCGGATAAGGCAACATCTCAGGCATGGAAATCATACCTTTATTATATTTTATCTCGGCATTGACAGCCGGCATAGAATTTTCATTGTATGTTCCCTCGACTTTAGCTGCGAGTTGGAGTTCTCCTTTAACATCAATTCCGTCGAGTAATTCTTCACTCATCGAAGCAGGAATTAGTCCGATGAGTTCTTCAACTATTAAAGTATTTGTTTTTATATCAAGATCAACGATGACATCTTCATTTGGCATCGACACATTACCGATGAAATCGATGAAGATATTATTGAGTGCAAATTGCGAAGCACCGAGTTTTACGTCCATGGTACTCAGCGTGACATCGAGAGGCGTTATCAATCTGACATCTGCCTTGTCAACGAATTTCTCGTCATCCATGACAAACGACAAATCATCAAGACTTAATTCCATATTACCTTTAACAACATCATAATTATTGACATCGCCATCATACATAAAGTTTAGGTTTTTGAATTCTGCATATTGTCCGTCGCCTGCATAATTCAAAAAAGAAGAAGATGCTTTTATGTCGGCATTAACATTTTCGCCAATCATTTCCGCATCTCCTTCAATTTTAAGGTCGTTAAGTTTCAGTTGCATTGCTGAACTATCTGTCGTTTGTTTGTAGTCAATACCTTTCAACGACATTACGACATTTCCTGCCAAAACATCACCCTTCATTTTGGCTTTTGCCGACATTGTCATTCCCTCAACGTCAGCAATCATACCTTGCGTGAGGTCAGTATAACTTACGTCCACATTATTGAGTCGCAACGATGCGAGGTCAATACCATAAGTCATTTCAGAACTTTCCTCTACGGTGTCAGGTTCGGAAGGCGGGAAAATGTCAAGATTACTTCCACCATTCTCATCGGTAAAGAGGTTGACATAACCGCCGTTAAGTCGACATTCATCGATGAGTATCAGGTTTTCTTTAAGAAACTTTTTAACATCCACTGTAACAACACATTCATTGATATAGGCGAGTGTATCCGACGGGCTTCCTACCATCTGATTCACAAGCACCACATCATTGATTGCAAGTCCTACTTCCGGAAACGTCTTAATGACAGTTAGCTCTGCACGATCAATATCAAAGTCGCAGGTAATAAAGTTCGGTGCATAATTTTTCACAATAGATGTCAGTCGTGCCGGTGTCAGCACCAACCAGCATGCAATCATTACTGTCAACATTACGACTCCTATTAAGGAACAAAGACTTATCAGTGTTATTTTCAGCGGTTTTTTCATTTCTATCTTTTTTAGGTCAACTGTCAACAGACAACTGTCAACAGTCTTAGGGATTAAAATTCATGATACGTATTGAGGATACATCTCACATAAAAATCATTCAGCTCTAACGAGATGATAAGTTGCTCTTAATCCTTCGTTGTTGTATGAGAATTTTTCTGATGTCAATTCCATGATGATACAAGATTGAGGCACTACGGCGTCACCATCAATTTCCATCTGATGATACTGCGTGAATCTGTCATCTGAATTTTCATCGAATTCCCATGTAAATGGCTGAGCGTCTTCTTCTTGGACATCGTCTTTGAGATCCCAGGTCTTGCCTGTTCCGTCGCTGTAATAGACTTCGAAATAAGTAGAATCTGCTGTCATCCACTTGCCATAGATTTGTGTTTTATCTATTGAGGTATCTGGTTTATTTGATTCAGGATCATCTTCCTTACCACAAGAAACAAACAATACTGCCAATAATGTTAATGCTATAAAACTTAACTTTTTCATATTACAGATTTTAATTATTAATTGTTAATTTTTATTTTGCTGCAATCATTTCGATTTCCACGAGAACTTCTTTAGGAAGAGTTCTAACTGCGAAGGCTGCTCTTGCTGGAGGGTTTTGTGTAAAACGTTTGCCATATACTTCGTTCATTGCTGCGAAGTTTGCCATATCGCTGAGCAAGCATGTTGATTTCACTACGTTGTCGAATGTGTAACCAGCTTCTGTCAATATACCTTCAAGGTTTTTCATGACTTGTTCTGTTTGTTCGTAGATGCCGCCTTCAACGATGTTACCTGTTTCAGGATTGATTGGGATTTGACCTGAGATAAATAACATTCCGTTTACTTCGATAGCTTGACTGTAAGGTCCGATTGCACCAGGTGCATTTTTTGTTGCGATAACTTTTTTCATTGTTGTAAATATTAAATTAGTTAAACAAATTATTTCATCCATGTTCTAAAATTATTCATACGTTCGGTAACTTTTCTGATATAATTTTGTGTTTCCGGAAGAAGTTTTCTCTCGAAATATCTGAAGAGTTCGTTGTATGACATTTCATTGATTTGCGGTATTGCTTTAGAGATTTTGGTATCGCCACGAAGCGCACGTGCCACATTACCGGCACCTGTGTTATATGAAGCGATTACACATAAATCTTGACTGTCTTTATCATTTACTTTTGTATAATAGCGTTGTTTCAAGAGATACAAGTAATGGACGCCCATCTCGATATTATTTTCTGGAGTGTACAAATAATTTGCTGTTGGTTTAGAGAAAGGTTTCTTAAGACTTTGGGCACAGTCGGCACCTGCTGAAGAAGGCACGATTTGCATAAGACCATATGCCGGCACGTGTGATTTGGCTTTTGGATTGAAAGACGACTCTGTCTGCATCACGGCATACGCCAAAGCTGGTTCCACATCATATTTACGGCAATATTTCTCCACTTCGTTTTTATATTCTTCAGCTCTAATCTTGATATGGTCAGGCACGAGGTCCAACTTCACTGTCACCACTTCACGAGGTTTGCCATCGTCGCCTTTGATTTCCTTTTTCTCTATCCGTGTTTCTTCGACAATCTCTTTAACGCTTTGGTTGATATTTTCCTCCGTTACCATTGTTCCTGAAGGTGTCTGCACTTGATTTTCCAGAACTGGAGTTTCTTGTAATGGTATTGCATTCTCTTTTGGAGAATCGTAGTCTTTGGTCTTGCCTCTACTTATCAACAATTCTTTTATTTTCTCTTCGACAGACTTCTTAACATCTTCATCTGAAGTAACAATAATCTCGATTTTCGCCTCACCTTTTTCGAAGTCAACGATACTACGACTATTACCGTCTTTAGAATATTCGACCCAGTCTTTATTTGTTGACTCTACGAAATTATCAGTTCCCCACATTGCCTTGGTCTTTCTGACAAAATTATCGTATGCCTCTTTTTCTGCTTTAAGATAATCTTGGTATTCTTTTTCGAGAGACGCCATTGCTGCATTGTCTTGTTGCTGCATCGCTTTCATTTCCTCTTCTCGTTGTTTCTTGAATTTCTCATAATCAGATTCAACTTGTGCAAAGATGAAATTGCATAGCGAAAGCAGGAATAGTAAGGACAATATCTTTCTCATATCAATAAAATTTATTATCCGCAAATATAAAATAATATTCTCAGATTTCCTATATATTTCGGCAAAAAAAAGACGGAAATTTTCATCTCCGTCTTTCATTCATAAGTTAATAAAAACTTTTAAAGTTTATCGTTTGAACCTAACACGTTAACGATTTTATGCATATAAAGTTCTTTCATGCTTGCGCGTGCTGGTCCTAAATATTTACGAGGGTCGAATTCTCCCGGTTTCTCTGCCAAAGCTTTACGTACTGCAGCTGTCATTGCGAGACGGCTGTCGGAGTCGATATTGATTTTACATACAGCGGATTTTGCTGCCTTACGAAGTTGTTCTTCTGGAATGCCGACAGCTGCCACCATCTTGCCACCATATTTATTGATTGTATCGACGTCTTCTTGTGGCACTGATGATGAACCATGAAGAACGATAGGGAAACCAGGGAGTTCTTTTTCTATAGCTTCCAAAACATCGAATGCCAATGGAGGAGGAAGTAATCTGCCTGTTTCTGGATCGACAGTACACTGTTCTGGAGTGAATTTATATGCTCCGTGTGATGTACCGATTGAGATTGCCAATGAGTCACAACCTGTCTTTGTGACGAAATCAACTACTTCTTCAGGTTTTGTATAATGACTTTCTTCTGCGCATACTTCGTCTTCAACGCCAGCCAAAACGCCGAGTTCACCTTCTACTGTAACATCAAATTGATGTGCATATTCAACGACTTTCTTTGTCAATGCTACATTTTCGTCGTATGGGAGATGAGATCCGTCAATCATAACAGAAGAGAATCCCATATCGATGCATGACTTACAAGTTTCGAAGCTGTCGCCATGGTCGAGGTGAAGGACGATTTCTGGTTTTTCGCAACCTAATTCTTTCGCGTATGCTACTGCGCCTTCTGCCATATAACGGAGCAATGTCTGGTTTGCATAGTCGCGTGCGCCACGAGAAACTTGCAAGATAACAGGTGATTTTGTTTCAACAGCAGCCATCACGATAGCTTGAAGTTGTTCCATATTATTGAAATTAAAAGCAGGGATAGCGTATCCGCCTTTAACAGCTTTTGCAAACATCTCACGAGTGTTTACAAGACCTAATGTTTTATAATTAATCATAATATTTTATTTTTGAAGTTAATATTCTTTTAATGTCACGTCTCTACATCATTTTTTCAGATTCTCAGATTCTTAGGTTTTCAGATTCTCAGATTTTAATTGTTCTTACTTCTAGTTTTAGAGATTCTATCCAAGAATGAGAATGTTTCTCTAGATTCTTCTGTCTCATCATTTCTTGCCGAGATAAGCAAAAGTTTATCATTTTTTTTCAGGAACAATTTTCCATTAGGCACGATATATTTGCCTTTACGTTCCACTATCATTACTAAAGTTCCTTCTGGCAATGGATAGTCTTTAAGATAAGCTTCATCTTTCACGACTTGCTGTTGCAAAATTGTATTCAGTTCTTCCGGTATATCAACGCCGAAGTTTTCAGGTCCGTCGTCTTTTTCAGTACTTAATCCAAGCATATTAGCAACCTTTGGTATGGTAGTTCCTTGTATAACAAGTGAGGTTAGAGTTATAAAAAACACCATATTAAAGATAAACTCACCACCTTCAATACCTTCAACAACAGGATATGTAGCGAATATGATAGGAGCCGCACCTCTCAATCCGACCCAGGAGATGAATATCTTTGCTTTCTTTCCGATTCCTTTGAATGGCAAAAGGCATAACCATACTGCAAGAGGTCGACCTATAACGATTACAAATATACCGACTATCAATGCCGGCAATGCAATCTTGAACATCTCATACGGATTGACGAGCAAACCTAAAACGAGGAACATCACAATCTGAACGAACCAAACGATACCATCCAAGAAAGAACTGATACTTTTTGTTTCCGCCAACTTTGTATTTCCCATCACGATACCTGCGACATATATCGCAAGATAACCATTACCATTAAATCTATCTGTAAAAGCGAAAATGAAGAAGATAAATCCTATCATCAGTATCGGATAAAGGGATTTATTCTGAAGGTCGATTTTATTGATAATCCATGCGCATAATTTTCCTAAACCAAAACCGAAGAGAAGACCGAATCCAAATTGCACTATAAAATTAAGTATGATTCTCCACACTTCTACATCCGCTGTTTCCCCACCTTGAATAATCTGAATCATAACTATGGTGAGCATATATGCCATCGGGTCGTTACTACCGCTTTCGAACTCGAGCATAGGTTGCAATTTATTACGTAATCCCATCTTTTGAGATCTAAGGATATTGAACACCGATGCCGAATCGGTTGACGACATTGTAGCAGCGAGGAGAAGTGCGAAAGTAAGTGGGATTTGAATTACGTGAGAGAAAGCATGTGATATGCCATAGATAAACAAGCCTGTAAACAAAGTCGTCAGTAAGACTCCTAATGTAGAAAGAACAGTGCCAGGTCCGAGAATTGGTTTTATGTCTTTAAATTTGGTATCCATACCGCCCGAAAACAGTATGATACTCAAAGCTACCATACCAATAATCTGAGCATATTTATAATTGTCGAACTGTATTCCTATTCCATCAACGCCAAGCAGCATTCCTATAAGAAGGAATACCAATAATACCGGAACGCCGAATTTGTAACCCGTCTTACTCAAAAGAATACTCACAAACCAAATAACGGCTCCTACCAAAAGTACATTTTCTGCAGTAAAAATCATAGTGATTGGGATATGTATTAATAACAACCAACTCTCCAAAGAGTTTTGCAAAGATAACGAATTATTTTTAAAATTCAAAGTATTAGGAAGTGAAAATATGAACAAAAAAAAGGAGACCATCAAGTCTCCTTCTCATAATATAAAAATCTTAAACTTATGAAGTCTATAGTTTAAAAGCTAAAGACTTTCGTCTTATTTTACAATAGTTATACGTTTCACGACAACACCATCAGTTGTTGTAATGCGAACCATATAAACGCCTGATTCATATTGCGACATATCTACTATTTCATTATCTGAATCGACAGTTCTATCCAACACAACCTGACCTATAGCGTTTGTTAATGTAATACGTTTCATTCCTTCAACAGCGATATTCAAGTTGTCGCTTACCGGATTAGGATAGATACTTGAATTATCGATCTGATTTTCTTCTACAGAAACAACAGTAGTTTTACATGACATAGCATAATATGAAACATTAGGCAAACCGCCATGAACAACTCTGACAGAATATTCACCGAAACCATTATCGGTAAATGTTGTCGCATCTATAGGTTCTGCAGTGATGAGTTCGCCGTTACGATAAATCATTGTTCCTATGACATCTTTCTCCATTCCTGGATAATCTCCATCATAGTTAACGAAAGCTCTGATATTCCATGTGTAGTCGTAACCTGTATCTAAGTGCATATCGTACCATTCTACGCCATTTACAGAAATCCAGCGTCCGTTAGGATTACCGGTATTTGCGCCGGCAGGAGCTATATATTGTCCGTTATAATTATAGAAAACGATCCAGATGTTTTCATTACCGATGGCGACACTCTCTGTCAAGTTGAACTCGATATATTGCTTTGAACCTGAACAATAATAAGGTTGTGAATGTACCAATATCAAAGGTGCGTTGCTGCCGCCGACGTATATTGAAAGTTCGCCGTCGTGCGCTGCATAGTCGTAAGTTGACACCTTAAGAAGTTTCTGTCCTACGTATGGTTTCAAGTCGTCTGATGTAAACATGATGCCCCAATAGAAAGGTCCTGCCTCAAAACGACCGACACCGTCAACATTGATTCCGTCGTCATAGAACAGATAATCGCCGTCCGATTCATGTTCGTTTTCAACATCAGGCATCGTCCATGTCAAGACGTTATTGCCGTCAACATTATTGATTACGAGATTTGAAGCGCCTTCAAAATTATCACATTCCGCGAAAGTCCATGTATATTTTGCAGCGGCACTCGATCCTGAAGTATAGTTGGCGATGACTGTTGTAGTATAAACCTCTCCTTCTTCAAAAGCATAATCGTCAATATCATGTTGATAATATGGTGTCGTCACTTCTTTTTCAAAGATGCCGTTTAACTTAATGTCGTAAGAGACAAGTTCCTTCGAATCGTTGTTGTCCCACATCACCCAACCTGTTGGAGAGACGTAAAGGTTTTCGACCGGCGACAATATTTCTGTGAGGAGACATTCTATTTCTGTTGGTTCCCAAATGTCGTAAATCATACCGTCGACATCGGCATCATAACCGGCTTTTGTTACTGTGAGTTCATACTTTCCTTTACGGAAGTCGTTCCATGTATGAGTACCTGTTTCGTCCAATGTCACGCTGTAATTATAAGAGCCTTCACCCATATTTGAGAAATGGACTGTAGTTCCGTCAACAGGGTCGCCGCTGTTTGTCTCGGCAGTAAATGTCATTGTAGTAGTCATTTCATTATCGACTTTATTAGACCATACTATTTCAGACTCTGTTGAGTTATCAATAATCAAGATATTGTCGACACCGACACAATATCCATAATCATTCTTATTTACGAAAGCTATATATGTCTCTTTCTCTGCATAGTTCGAAATATTGACAGATGCTTCTGTCCATGATGACACGTCAATTCCATCCGATGACCATACGTTTGTCCAAGGACCGTCGGGACTTGTTCCGATTTTAATCATAAGTGTGTTAACAGATCCGTCCCACTCAGGAGCGATGTAATGGAAATTCAATGTCACATCTCTGCATATAGAAAGGTCGATAGCGTCTGTCACCATATAATATGAAGAAGTTGATGCCGAACCTGTGCTGAATGCGGCGTAAGTGCCTTCGTAAGGAAGATAATTATATGTATCTGTCTTGATGCCCCATTCAGAGATGTAATATTCAGATTCCGGTTCTTCAAAAGTTGTCCATCCTGGAGGCATTGTGCCTTTCTCGAAGTCTTCTTCAAGAACGATTTTTTCTACACGGTTTCCTTCATAAACTGCGGCAACGCCCCATTGATAAGCACCGGCACCTTCACCATTCCATTGATTGTCGGTATATGATGTTGAAGTAATATTCTCAGCAATCAATTGAGGATTGTCGAGATGGAAGTTTCTTCTATAGATATTGTAAGATTCCAACGATCTGTCCATACTCCATTCTACATTGACCGATGTTTCGTTTGTTAATGTTGCTACCACTTCGGTCACAGGATAATATGTCTCATACAGAATAAAATCCAATGCGTTAGTCTGTCCGTGAACTACATCTATCTGTGATGATGCATTCTGATAACCATTTGAAGAAGCTTTTGCGGTATATGTTCCAACATAGACATCTCCTGAATAAGAACCGTTGTTATTTACATTGATTGTACATGATTGTGTCGATCCAAATTCGTCAGTTCCTACGAAATCAATCTGACCTCCAGATATTGGAGTGAATCCGTCAATCTCAAATAACTTACCTGAAACGTTGGCTTTACCTGATACATAAACTATTTCCGGAATACTATGACCTGATTCCACGTTGCCATAGACAGCTGTAGCAGTAATGCTGTAGCCGCTCATGTTGTATGTAAGTCCGCTGAGTGAATATGTAGTTCCTGTGATGAGGCTGTTGTTCACTTTAGTTCCGTTGCAATAGATATTATATCCGTCGCATGATGAACCTACCGAGTACCAACGTAAGTTTGCGCTGTTGCCTTCATAGATCTTGTCGTTATCTGCCAAGAAACCTGTAGGAGCCTTGTATGTTGTTGAGAACGACCATACGTCGCCGTTTGTTGTGCCGCTTGAGTTACGGGCGTTAACTTGCCAATAATATGTTGTGCTTTCCAACAGCTCGCCAGGATTAAAACTTGACTGAAGGTCGTTTGTCCATGCTACAGCAACATCTTGAGGAGGATTTTGTGTGTCGAACAGAAGTTGATACTCAACGGTGTTGTCGCCGAAGTTCCATGACAATGTAGGGTCTGTCACGTCGGAAGCACCATTGACAGGTGATGGATTGTAAGCCTTTCCTGGAGCAGGAACGCCTTGTGCATCGATAAACACCATGAGTGATGATGAGTTTTCGGCAGCAGAAGCAACGAGATAATAAGTTCCTGCAGGGACGAACATATTTGTGATTGCAGCTGATGTTTGAAGAGGATAATAATTATCCACGTCAGGACCACCCTTGCCGGCAAAATCTTCAGGATAAAGAACTATTTTAGCATTATTACCTGTAGCTGTTGCTGTAATTACTCTGTCGGTAGTGAGGTTTAATTTATAGACAGCGTCGAGACCGTCTTCACCACCGAAAGGTAATTTGTAGTTAGCATGCAAGTTAGAAATTACGGGTGTTGCCAAGTGAGGCAATGTGTTGACTGTTTCTGCCAATTCCCATACGTCAGAAGCAGAAGGATTGTATGTTGTAGCACTCAATTCAACGACTTCTGTCTCCGTAGAGTTATACGTAATTGTAAGCTGACCGTTTTGAGTGCCTGTACCGTTACCATGAGAAACGCCTATTGTCATAGGATTGCCGTAAGTTATCACAGCAGGAGTTTCAACATCGTGTAAGGTAAAGAAAGGATTTGAAGTTTGAATTGAATTGATATTCACTGATGCCACGTTAGCGGAAATCTGGAGGTCGGCAGGACGCATCCAAGCACCGGCAGGACGTTCTCCGAGATTGATAAATATAGGATTCACAGTAAGAGGATCGTCTTCTGCACCTTCTATAATCATGCTGAACATGACTTGATTGTTGTAATAAGGATCAGAACCTTGATAGTTACCGTAAACGTCGCCCATATCTGTAATGTCGTAAGTATATTGCAACGACTGTTTATTGAGAGATCTTGGTGTTGAACCTGTTGAATAAGTGTAGAATTTTGCGTTCTCGGTATATTCCTCGAAATAACCTGAGAAATCATATACATCCATGATTAGGTTGCCGCCGGTATATTCGAATGGAGTCTGGAGACTTATTGTAAACCATTCGCCTGCGTTAGGATAGGTAACTTCACCGGAGAAAACAAGGTCGTCTTGTGTAAGATTAACCCAGTCTTGTGTGTGGATGTAAGACTCTTTGGTTGTGTTAGCCATATAAACCTTAATATTACGGCTGATAATAGAGCCGCTTTCCATTTTGAAAGACACGCTGGTGATTGTACCAGGCGTTGCTGTCATCTCCTCAGCGGTATAAATCTGTTGGGAGATACTGAATTTGAATGTTTCTTCGGAAGGCAAGACGCTGGAAGAGGTGTTGCCTGAACCGATTACTACAGGAACTTGTGCGTTAATTGACAATACCAATAAACACAACATTGAAAAAATAAAAAATCTTTTCATCTCTGAAATGAATTAATTAAATTGTTAAAATATATGATAATTATAAAATTTTCTACTCTTTCCACATTTTTAAGGAGGTGCAAAATTAAACTTTTTTTTCAGAAATGAGAGTTAAAAACAGTAGAATTTTTATTAGTGAAATGCAATAAATCAAAACAAAAAAGAGGAGACCGAAGTCTCCCCTTTTCAATATTCAGAATCTTATGTTCTAAAATTCTTATTTGATAACTGTGATGCGTTCTACTGCTACACCAGTTTCAGTTGTGATACGTACCATGTAAACACCTGCTTCGTATTGTGCCATGTTGATGACTTCGTTGTCTGTTACGACTTCTGTGTCATACATC
>JAZUSL010000052.1:0-8733 GCA_045606705.1 Bacteroidales bacterium | reverse complement strand
GTTGCTCGAATCTTGGGCGTATCAGCATTAGCTAAAACACCTATTCGAGAGTTGCTCGCAAAAGACCAACCAATAATCGAAAACCAAAATGTCAAAGAACTAAAATTATTTTAATAAAATTTATTGCATCAGTAGTAATTCATAATGTATAATGTATAATCGCTATTGGTGATACGTATATGAAATTTAAAAAGCCTTAGTTTAAGGTTCTCGGTTTTCCGGTTTTAAAAAATCTGTTGGCTGTTGTCCGTTGTCCGTTGACTTTTCGTATCTTTGCATAATCATTAAAAAATAAGAAAATATGTTAAAAAGAATTACATTATTAGTGTTGACGGTGCTTTTGATGCCATCGATGATGCTTGAAGCACAATCTAAATTTATCCGTAAGAAAGCGGACAGAAGTGTTGTATCTAAAGAAGATAGCAGAGAACTTATTGAAACGGTCTTGTTGACAGAAGATTTTTCTAATTTCACGGCAGGCAGTGAAGAAGCTCCTGACGGTACACGCCTCGATGACGCAGATGGCTATATCGATGACTCTTATTTCAACAGTCCAGGATGGAGCGGACTCGAAGTTTATCAGGCGGGAGGCTGCGCCTACATCACATTCAGCGAAGAATATGGCGAAACAGGAATGATTATCACTCCGCTTCTCAACACCGAAGGCGCTGTCTACATCAGATGCCGCATGCGCAGCGAAAGCCCTTATGGTGATTATGTAGGATATAATATATGTAACGAATATTTCGAACCTATGGATTCAAACAATGCAGAAATAAGTAACGAATGGACTGAAGTTTCATGGTTTACATCTGCCGGACTTGAGAATTCGTACATATACATATATTCGTATGAATCGAATGTGTTTATTGATGATATTGAAATCAGCGCTTGTTCTTTGTCGACTCCGACCTTTACAGAAGAGACTAACATAACAGACAATAGTTTTACCGCTAACTGGGAATCTGTTGATGAGGCTGATTCATATATCTTCAGATTGTATGCACAACATACCGCTGCTGCCGACGAGATATATTACTACGCCGATAACGACTTCAGCGATGTGATCTCGGAAGGTACCATCGAATCTCCAGAAGTCGTAGCAGAAATGGCGATGGATTATAACAACTGGTACATCTATATGCCTGCACTTATCAACGGGTCTATCGGTGTCACGGGACAGTATTCTGTCTATAACCAATACGGATTAATGCAGTCGCCGGTATTGGATCTTACATCAGACAACGGCAACGCAGTGGTTTCGTTTACTGCTTACGGACCTTCAATGGACGAGCTTTCAATATCATTATTCTCAAACGCGGATGGTTATTACGATATAGCTTCAAATAAGACAGTCGCATTAGAAGGAGAAGGATGGAATGAATATACAGTAGAGCTCAGCGGCGGAATGGAAGATTCTTATATTGAGATAAAATACCTCGGTTCGGGATACGTTTATTTCGACGACCTCAAACTTTCTCAAAACATCAGCGAAGGTGAGGTTAAAGTTAACAACATACAAACCGACGAGATTGAAACCGCAAGTTTAGATGTCGTTGTAGATGAAAAATATGCAGACGATATTTTATTCTATCAGTTGCAAGCTGTGAAATATGTATGGGCTACCGATGAATATACCGGTGAGGAATATATCGTAGGCGAGATTCTCAGTGAGTTGACAGAAGTACGTTACGCTCCTACAAACGGGATAGGTGTAAACGATGTTGACATGATGTCAGAAGAGTTCGCATATTTCAACGACGGACAGCTTAACATATACAATCCAAATAACTTGGCAGTATTCGTATACAATATCAATGGAGTTTGTGTTTATAGTTCAAACGACAACGGTACCGCAAGAAGATATTTCAACGACGGAATATATATCGTCAAGATAGGAGAAAAAACTATGAAGATTATCAATAAATAATCTCCACTTACATAAGACATCCAGACTTCACTGGCGACGATGACAAGAAATATTTCATCCCATACTATGAAGGAAGTCCGTTTAATCCAGAGAGTTGAAAAACATCAGGAATGTGATTGCCACGTCTCTTTGTGAAGAGGATTGTCAAATAAACGAAATAGTTACCATGTCAAACAAGGAAATATTTTATCACGGCAGCTGCTATCTCTTCGATAAGTTCTCCCTTTCGTTTCTAGGAGCAGGCGAGGGCAAGTCGAAGTTCGGGCACGGCATATATATTACCTCGAGTTATAAGACTGCCGTACTATATGCTACAAAGGCGGCGAGAGTCAATGGCAAAGAATGTCGCTATGTCTATACCGTAGAAGTGCCGCAGATTACCGACGATAACCATATCTTCTCGTGCAGGCCTGTAAATGCTGAAATCGTTAGTCGTGCCGAAAATGCTGTAGGCGAGACAATTCCAGAGGAAGTCAAGAGGGCTGGGAAGTATTTCCGTAAATATCTCGGCAATCTCCTTAAGGGACAAGGTTCTACCATAAAGAAGATGATGTCTAAGGCGGATTCCGCTGCCGAGAATGCAGCATCGGAATTCCTGAATAAAATAGGTGTCGTATATCTCGCATGGCCGCATTCGCAGACTAAACCTGATGGCGATACTAATCGCGCCGTACTGAACGAAAACGATATTCGGATTATAAAGATTGAACAAATTGAACCTGACAAAAAAATACGGAATTATCTACTTTAGACTTGTTTTTATTTGGTTTTTTCACGAAAAAATGTTATATTTGTAATGATAGTATAAAACATACAAAGATGACATATTTTGAATTTACCAAACGCTTCCCAGACGAGACTTCTGCAATAAATTTCATAGTGTTGGGTTGGTAGTGGTATAAATATTGGTGATACATATATATTCAAATATTGATATTAATTAAATTATAATGATATGAATATAATTAAGAATTTTAAAGAATTTGTGAATAGCGAAACATTGAATGAAAAGACTTCTATGGAAGAAAGTTATGATATGTTGTGTGAAATGGCTAATTTATCTCAAAGGAGAACAGGAATCAATACAAGAATTTATATTAGTAGCAAAGAAGGACAACATGGACCAAGAATAAAGGTATATAATAGTAGTAATGATGAAAGTTTTTCAATGTCTATAGAAGACTCCCCCAAAGTATTAATTGGTAATCCAAATATTGTGAGTGATAAAATTTTTAAACAAACAATAAAATGGGTGCAGATAAATAAGAATGTACTCCTTTACTATTGGCAACATCCTGATATGGATATTGATGACTTGTTGGATAGAATCAAAAAATTTAATGAATAGAATCTATTAAATGATTATTTTTAGTGCAAAATGGTATATAGTTCCCAAAATAATTCTGAAGAATATATTTTATGTGCTGCAGTCCATTATGATAATGGATTGGAATAATTTAATCACAAGTTTAAAGTAGATGATTCCAAAAAATATAAATAATGCACTATCCTGAATACGACAAAATCGAACGATATCCTGCTGAGCAGACTATCGCTTTTACAAAGCCGTCGGCAGAGTGGGGCATCTTCTCCAATTTCGCCAAAACGCCGATGACAGTCAACGGCATTGAGTTTGCCTGTGTGGAGCAGATGTTTCATTATATACGTCTGAATAACGAAGAGGAACGATCTGAATATCTCAAACTCATTCCTAATATGAGATTGAAGATGAAGGCGAAGACCTTCGAGAAACGAGGCATTGAACGACAGGATTGGAAAGGCATCGCTGTTGATGTGATGCGCTTCTGTCTTAATCATAAATATCAGAACTCGGCGGAGTTCAGAAAGGTATTGTCGGATAGTGAAGGGAAATCTATCGTCGAGGATGAGAGCAACCGCAGGAAGAAACCCGATTCATGGGGAGCAGTGCTCGATGCCGCAACAAACGAATACTACGGCAAGAATATCATGGGACGACTGCTGATGGAATTGCGAGAAAAAAAGAAGTTGGAATATCAATTGCCATCCGATATTCACATTTGTGGAAAACCAATATTAAAGACATGAAATAAAAATGGCAACGATATTGACGTTAGTTGTTGCATCGAACAGGAAATATCCGTAACTTTGTAGGCATAAACATCCGTCCGTATGAGATACACTTACCTTTTTACACAAATAAGTCGTGAAGAAAACGGCAACTTGGTTCCTGTAACAGATAAACCAAACGAATTCATATTTACTTTCGGCAAGGAGATATATGAAATTTTAGGAATCCCTAAAAAAATGGATAGTCCTGATGATCATAATCCTGTTTACACCGTGCTGTTAACAAAGGATATGTGGAAAGAAAATCCCGCAACGAATAAAGAGATTTTGCCATGCGTATGTTTTTCAACACCGTCAAAACAAGGGTATCGTCGCCCGCTTGTAATGAGTAAAGATGCTGACAAGAGAGCAGGCGTGTATAAATGCGAACAGGTGTATAAAAACGAAATCAAGGATGGCAAATATCTTTCAGATGACATACGGCGATTAACAGAGACATTTGTGAATGGAGTAAGGTCGGTGAATAGTGATACTATGACTATTCCTTGGCTCAATCTTAAAAATGCCAATGTTAAGCATCTGATGTCCTATATTAAATCTTATGTATATGAGCAATTGCTGCAAGATAGAGACAATAAAGGCATCGCAAGGTCTGAGGAATATCTTAAAAATGTGTTGGAGACTTTCTTCTCTTTAATACCAGACGCTATGATAGAGAAGTTTGATAAAGGATTGGAGGCACACGATGCGATAAGGGAAAAATTGGAAAGGATTCCAGAAGGTGATGACGCTGCAAAAGAAGCAGTCTTGAAATCACAGAATTACTTTAAAACTATTGGTGACTATAATTTATTTGTTGTTATCTGCGATTACATACTGAGCGTTAAGAACTTTTTCAATCATCTTGTTTGGGTGATGTATCGTTCTAAGATAGGTCTGGTCTCGCTCAAAAAAGTAAAGAAGCAATTATGTGATATGTTTGGGTTTGTGAGCAATGTTCAGGATGAATATGAACTGAATAGCAATGACGAAATCCTTAAAGCAATGTGTGGAGGAGATAGATATTGTAAAGATGTAGAAGGTTTCCTGAGGAAAATATACGAGCAGTTTAATCCGGCGAAAATGGACAAAAGGTCTAAAAGGTCTCAGGCGGCACTTTGTTATAAGTTTATGAATGAGTGCAATCTCAAATACTTTGACAGCAGATTCAAACGTTATGACAAAGAAGCAAAAGCATATAAACCATATCATCAAGAGCAATTCAGAGATTTATGCTTGCGATACTGGGGAATAGAAGAGAAGAACACTTATAGACTTAACAAATGTGAGGAGCAAATGAAGAATTTTAGTTCCCCTTTGTACGACAACGAGATTTGGGGACCAATGAAAAAATAACCCAAAATCCCCTTATAATTCCTGATAGATTCTCCAATTAATTCCCCTAAATATTTTTTTATTGTTATCTATCAGATAGTTAGGTGATTATTTTATACCCTGTGCGAAAAAAAGTAGCACAGGTTTTTTTATTCCCCCATCTTTGCACTGTCAAATTAAGGAAAATAAGTTTAATAAAAAAAAGGTAATTATTATGATTAAGACATCTGAACAATTTAAACGCAGCACAACAAAACCTATTTATTCATTAGAAGAATTTGAGGCGATATGTGGTATAATATACGACATCGTATCGGATAGTTACGATGAAGATGACATTGGTGAATTCATTTATTCGTCAGATGTTGAAGCAAAAGAACAATTCATAGAAGAAAATAAAATTGAAAACCTTCTGGTATGTCAAAATTGTGGAAAATTTATTGTAGAAGGTTGTATATATCGTGACAAAGAGACCTTCTGCTCTAATGAATGTCTCATGGAGAAATATGGAGAGGAGACCGGATTTTGATGATGCCGATATTTGATTTGTAGATAATTAAATAAAAGATATGAATTCAAAACCTTTAAATATTACTGTTGTTTCATCGGCTGCTGTCGACGAGCGTCCGGTGGCGATATATGTTCACGGACTCGCTTCTGGGGCTGCGGGCACTACCTTTGGCAGCCTTTCTCGTAAATTCAAACAATACCGATGGATCACGACGGATTTCGGTGAAGATATTTTAGTCAATAAGTTGATTCTGGAATATATGATAAGCCAGCATAATCCTTCCTTGGTCGTCGGCACTTCTATGGGAGGACTGACGGTCTTGTACGCCGATGCGCCGAATGTGGTGAAGATTGTCTGCAACCCTGCATTGTCGGTGGCCGACAGCGTGCGCAACACTATAGGCTTGGGACGACACGATTATTTTTGCGCACGCTTGGACGGAGTGCAGTCGTTTGAACTCACAGATGAGATGTGCCTCGGGTACGAGACCTTTATCAGCAGAGCTCAGCTGCGACTCGGTAAGGAGAGTTACGCGATTTTCTCAGCTCACGACGAACTGCTGGGCGACGAAGCCGCTCTTGTGGCGCAGCAAGTAGTATCTAAAGCTGGCTACGAAGTGCTTGTAGATCAGAAAGGATCGCACCGCATCACCTCATCAACAATAAAAATCATTGGTACGATTATAAATAAAGAACCGGAACAATAAACTATGAATGAAGATTTTTTATCAAAACATAGAATTGATGAGAAGGCGACAATTTCTCGTCCAACAGATAATATTCCAAGAAGATCAAAAGTGCTTGTATATGGCGAAAAAGATGAACAAGGTATAAAAACGCCCCATTTCCACGTCCAAATAGACAATGGTGATATTGAATTAGAGATTAAGTTTGAACATATTAAAAATATGGACATATGGAGAACCAAGAATAACTACCCGAAAAGTTGGAATGGCATTACCGATGTTAGAGATGGAATCATAGAATGGTTGCAAAGGCAAAACACAGACTACCCTGGTTTTACAAATTATATTGTTTTGGCAAAAACTTGGAACCAGAACAATCGAGATAATCAAATAGATATCTCAAAATTGTGATTTGAATAAAATCAAAATCAGTCAAGAACAAATAAATGAGGTGAAACTGTGGATTGTAAAAAACAAAGAAATATTGATTGATTATTGGGAAGAGAAAATAACAACAGATGAATTGTTTCAAAAACTAAAAAAGTAGGCTTGTTTAAATAGTGAATAAACTCAACTAATACAAAGATGACATATTTTGAATTTACCAAACGCTTCCCAGACTTAACAACAGAGACTGTAATGCCGCATTTTTGAAGTGTATAGGGTTAGCGGTGGTATAAATATAAATAGATACACAACTAATTAAGAATAGTTACATAATATATAAATTTATAGATATGGAAAAAATTAAGAAGTTTAATGATTTTGTGAATGGCGAAACATTGAATGAAAAGACTTCTATGGAAGAGAATTTCGATATGTTGTATGAAATGGCAACTTGTGGTGTGGAAAAATGGGGAGACGACACATATAAAATTGCTGTTCACGGTGCTAGTAGCAAAGATAGACAACCCCCACATATTCACATATATCTAAATAAAGATCAAAATCCTTATAAACTATTTAACTTTGAAATATCATTTGCTGATTTAGTATGTTCCGACAAAATAATTCCAATATATCAGTTGGACAGACAAAACAATTTTAAAAGGACAAACAGAAGAGAATGCACTTGGGTTGGATATAAAGATATTATAGACGGATTAAAATTATTTTTATCTCAGCCAAGTCAATCAAAATTTGGGAATTTTTCTACGAATTTGGAACGAGTAATATATGAGTGGAATAGAGAAACCGATTTTGTTAAAACAAATAATGGAGGAAATCCATTAAAGGAATATTTAGATTTTCATGGATTAGTACCACATCCAAAATATAAACATCTTTTTGAAGATTATAAATAATGCAAGAACGGTGTTTTGAAAATTGAAGAATTTGTTGGTTCAAATGAAAGAAATCTTAATAAACAAGAATCAATTGGAAATGGCGAGGGTCGACGACCTTCGCAACATGCCGTTTAAGAACAAGAAGTCTGATGAATTTATTGAAGAGGGTATTGACTTCAACAAGAAATCTATGACAGTCTGGTTCACACCGACTGAGGAAAGATATGTAGATACCTCACTGGAAAACAATCCTATAATGGACAATGAAAGGGGTGGTATGTTTTCACGTCACTTTGTAAAAGACCGTGAGATGAGAAATGTCTTGACTGACACATTCAAAGTGTCGGCTTCAAGATATGCAAGGAAGTCAAAATATATAACAGACAAAGATATTCTTATCATTGATGACACAACAGGCAATGGTCAGACTATAAAAAGTGCCTGTCAAGTTATGATGGAATCATACGCACCAAAGAGTATTACAGTTTTGACATTGTTGTCAAAATTACATTGACACAATACAAAATACAAATAGATATGAATATAGCAAATATCTATTGTCTGATATGCAGGTTTTGACACTGAATGCTATAAATAAACAAAAGATGAACTTGTCAATGGTGTATTCTTTGTAGTTTTGAGTATGACATAAACCAACGAATACACCATTAATCACAAGTTCAAAGTAGATAATTCCGATATAAAAAGGGATAATACCGATAATAAATTATAGAATATGAAACATTTAGAAAAATTTGAGGATTTCAAGACCAAAAAAGAAGTCGAGGAACTTGATATTTTTGACTTTGACAACATTCCGATGTCGGAGTTGGACAAAGCGTATATTGATTACGAACCGTTGTATGATACGGTGGATTTGTTTTCCGTTGATGAGGAC
>JAZUSL010000051.1:0-18479 GCA_045606705.1 Bacteroidales bacterium | reverse complement strand
ACAACATTTTACAGGTACTAAGCATCTCGCTACTAGATAAAACTCCTGTAAATCAGTTACTTAATAATATTGATTACAAATATGTCAAAGAACAAGATTATAATTTATTGTTATTCAATTAGTTTAAACGGAACACTAGTGATTAACAATTAACAATTAATGTAGAGACGTATCAACAATGCCAATGAAAATAAAAAAATGTTGATGCGTCTTTTTTATGGCAATATTTTCTGAGACGTATCAATGTGTGTTTATTTTTATGGAATCATTGACGCGTCTCTACTCTGCGACTTTGTGTCTCATTGTATCAAAAAAAATTAAAATACTCTTTTACATTTAAGAGTAAAATTGTAAATTTGCACCTCAAATTAAAAAGATATATCATTAAATAAATATTATACTATGGGAAGAGCATTTGAATACCGCAAGGCGGCTAAGATGAAAAGATGGGGTCACATGTCGAGAGTGTTCCCTAAATTAAGTAAGATTATCACTATTGCAGCTAAAGAAGGCGGACCAGACCCAGATATGAATCCAAGATTGCGTCAGGCTATCATCAACGCCAAGGCAGAAAATATGCCTAAGGATAATATCGACGCAGCTATCAAGAGAGCAACAGCGAAAGACGCTGCCGACATGGTGGAAATCGTTTATGAAGGCAAAGGTCCTGCTGGCGTTCTCGTCGTAGTAGAATGTGCAACTGACAACACAACACGTACTGTGGCTAACGTGCGTTCTTATTTCAACAAATGTGGCGGTTCTTTGGTACCTACAGGTTCTTTGGAATTCATGTTCAGCCGTAAAGCTGTCTTTGAATTGGAATTACCGGAAGGCATGGACGTTGAAGAAATCGAACTCGAACTCATCGACGCTGGTCTCGAGGAGATAGAAGCATCAGAAGAAGGCGTTGTAGCATTGTCGGACTGGACAGCATTCGGCACAATGCAGGTTGCTTTAGAGAAACTTGGCATCAACGTGAAGAAAGCCAACTTACAACGTTTCGCCAACAATCCGGTGGCATTCTCGGCAGAAGACGTTGAAGCAATCGAAAAATTCCTTGAAAAGGTAGAAGACGACGAAGACGTACAGTCAGTCTATACCAATATGGAATGATATTAGCCATGACTTTTGGCTAATGTTTTTAGAGAAGTCTAAGTAAAAACTTTAATTAATATGTGGTGGAAAAGGCGACCGATGGAGGTTGCCTTTTTTTTGAATTTTGGGATTATGTAATTCTAGATGAGTTCATGTTTTTTTAATTTGTAAAATAAAAAAATGTACAATATCCGTTTACCGTTGATTGTTGACTTTTATTATATTTGCAACACTTTACTAATCGCTGACAGCTGATGGCTGAAAGCTAAAATTTGCCTTATGACGATAGACCTTTTTATTTCATGTATGATGGATCAGTTTTATCCGGAGACGGCTAAAAACGTCGTGAAGTTGTTGAATGCCGCAGAAGTAGACGTGGAGTATAATCCGGAGCAGACCTGTTGTGGAAGATTCGCCTTCACCAGCGGTTTCGTGGAAGAAGCAAAAGAACTTGGGGAGAAGTTCCTCCGCGATTTCCCTAACGACAGACCGATAGTGGGTGTTAGCGCATCTTGCGTGGGATATATAAAGACACGATATAAGGAATTATTCTACAACACAGGATCACATCTTGAATACAAACGTCTCGTATCAAATATTTACGAACTCACCGACTTTCTCGTAAACAAAGTTAATGTCATAAACTTCGGCGCAGAGTTCAATCATAAGGTTGTTTATCAAGATACATGTTGCTCGCTCAGAGAGTTAGGTCTTAAAGACGAAGGACGTAAACTTTTATCTAATGTAAAAGGTCTAGAGGTTGTAGAAATGCGACATCCGGAATTTTGCTGCGGATTCGGTTCAGGATTTTTCTCAGTACAGCACGAAGCGATATCCGTCGCCATGGCAGAACGTAAGATCAAAGATGCCATATCGGTTGGCGCGGAATATATCGTCACCAACGACGTCTCGTGTTTAATGCAGTTAGACAGTTGTATAAAGAAACAAAAATTCGATATCGATGTCGTTCATATCGCCGACGTACTTGCGCAAGGAAATTGTTAAAGGCACCTTTACTTTAACTCATCTTTCAAAAACTTAGCGGTAAATCCTTTATTATTCTTAACAATCTTCTCGGGTGTCCCCTCGCCTATTATGATTCCGCCCTTGTCACCTCCATCAGGACCGACGTCGATGATGTGGTCAGCGAGTTTTATCACATCGAGATTATGTTCGATGATAAGGACGGTGTTACCTTTGTCGAGGAGTTTGTTGAGAACATCCATCAAGACTTTTATATCTTCGAAATGAAGACCTGTAGTCGGCTCGTCCAAGATATAAAGCGTTTTTCCTGTATCCTTCTTGGAAAGTTCTGCTGCTAACTTAACACGTTGAGCTTCTCCTCCGGATAATGTCGTTGATGCTTGTCCGAGTGTGAGATAACCTAAACCTACTTCTTCCAAGGTCTTTATTTTCTGTGTTATGCTTGGGATATTTTCAAAGAATGTCAACGCCTCGCTTATCGTGAGGTTCAAGACATCGTTTATTGACTTACCTTTATAACGTACTTCCAGCGTCTCTCTGTTGTAGCGTTTGCCTTGACAAGTCTCGCAGAGGACTTGTACGTCAGGCAGGAAATTCATTTCAATGACTCTCACGCCTGCACCGCAGCATGTCTCGCATCTTCCGCCTTTTACGTTGAAAGAGAACCTACCCGCCTTGTATCCCCTGATTTTAGATTCGGGTAATTCGCCGAATAATTTTCTGATGTCATCAAACACCTTAGTGTAAGTAGCCGGATTTGAACGTGGCGTTCTTCCAATCGGAGCTTGGTCGATTTCGATGACTTTGTCGATATATTCAAGTCCTTCTATTGAGTCGTAAGGCAATGGCTCTTTTAACGAACGATAGAAATGTTTGCTTAAAATTGGATAAAGTGTCTCGTTTATCAAACTGGATTTTCCTGAGCCTGAGACACCTGTCACGCAGGTCATTACGCCCAAAGGTAATTTCAAAGTGACATTTTTTAAGTTATGTCCTCTAGCACCTTTTAGTATAAGATATTCGTCATTACGTACTTTGCGTCGTGACTTCGGCACTTCTATTTTCTTCTTTCCGTTGAGATAATCACAGGTAAGTCCTTTGCCTTTCTTGACTTCTTTCGGCGTTCCTTCAAAAGTTATCTCGCCTCCGTGTTTGCCGGCTGCAGGTCCGATGTCGACGATATAATCTGCTGCCATCATGGTTTCTTTGTCGTGTTCAACGACTATGATGGAGTTTCCGATGTCGCGCAATTCTTTCAAGGATTCTATAAGTCGTTGGTTATCGCGTTGATGCAATCCGATACTTGGTTCATCTAAGATATAAAGTATTCCCGTAAGAAGAGAACCTATCTGTGTGGCAAGACGTATGCGTTGTGCTTCGCCTCCGGAAAGACTTTTAGCTGGACGATTAAGATTCAAATAATCAATGCCGACGTTTAACAAGAAATCGATACGTTTCTTAATTTCTGTTAAGATGTCTGTTGCTATTTCCTTTTGTTTTCTATTAAGATGAGAAGGTAATTCCTCAATCCATTTAGCGAGATTGACGATATTCATCTCAGCGAGTTCAGCGATATTCTTGTCGTTAATTTTAAAATATAAAGATTCTTTTTTGAGACGTGCGCCGTGACATTCCGGACATTGTGTCTCATTCATGAAACTCGCCGCCCAACGTTTTATCGCTGTGGAAGCGTTTTCGTCTTCATTCTGATTTATGATGAAATTTATCAGTCCGTCAAAAGTCGCTGTGAAAGTCGACATCGTGCCGTATAATTCTTTCGTTACGGTAAAACCTTCTGTCGTTCCGTAAAGAATAGTGTTCAAAGCTTCATCCGAAAGTTCTTTCAGCGGTGTGTCTAGCGTAAATCCGAAATGAAGTCCGAGTGTTTCTAACTGATTAAAGATCCATGAGTTCTTATATTCTCCTATAGGAGCAAGACCGCCTTTCTTGATGCTCTTCTCCATATCGGGAATAATCTTATTCATATCGATAACAGTTATCTCGCCCAAACCATTACATTTAGGACATGCCCCGTAAGGCGAGTTGAAAGAGAAAGTGTTAGGCTCCGGATCTTGATAAGAAAGTCCGGTTGTCGGACACATGAGCATACGGCTGAAATAACGGACGTTGGCGGGAGTTGAGCTTGTCGAAACTCCTTCTTCCAAAACGAACAACAATCCTTTACCATGTTTAAATGCTAACTCAACGGCTTTATTGATTCTGTTTTTATCTTCACCGACGAGAAGTCTGTCGATAACTATTTCAATATCGTGAACCTTATAACGGTCAACTTGCATTCCGTAGTTAAGTTCAGTTATCTCGCCGTCGATGCGCACTCTTAGAAATCCCTGTTGGCGTATGTTTTCGAAAAGTTCTCTGTAGTGACCTTTACGTCCTCTGACAACAGGAGCCAAAATGTTGACTTTTTTATCTTTATACGTTTTTATAATTATGTTGCAAATCTGTTCTTCGGAGTAGCGAACCATTTTTTCTCCTGTATTATAAGAAAAAGGTTCTGCTGCTCTCGCATAGAGAAGTCGCAGATAATCATAAATCTCGGTTATTGTCCCAACAGTAGAACGAGGATTCTTGTTTACAGACTTTTGTTCTATGGATATGACCGGACTCAATCCTTTGATGTCGTCAACTTGCGGACGTTCCATACTGCCGATAAATTGCCGCGCATATGAAGAAAGAGACTCCATGTAACGACGTTGACCTTCGGCATAAATCGTCTCAAAAGCCAACGATGATTTTCCGCTTCCGCTTAAACCTGTGATTACGACAAGTTTATTACGAGGTATCTTTAAACTTATATCCTTCAGATTATTCTCTTTAGCTCCGTATATCTCCAAGAATTCTTCTTCTGAGATGTTGTTTATGTCATCTGATATCATCTTCGTAAATTGTATTATCTTGTGCTAAAGAGTCGTTAAGTAAAAATTGTTCATCGCCGATAAGATTCATGATATGACCATGAGTTATGTTGAAAGGCTTCTTTGGTATTTTTATCTCATATACTTTACCTTTCTTGACTTTCAGTGAATTACTTCTTAGCCATGGGTTAAAGACTTTTAATAATTTATAGGTGATGTCGTATTCTTTTGCAAATTCCGCCCAGTTATCTACGTCTTTGTCAACTTTTACTGTATAATATTTATAAGGCTGATAAGAAAGATCGTTGCTGACGTAGATTCCATATTTTTCAGGATTTTCAAATATTGTTTTTATTGATAAGATTCGAAAAACGTAACGTTCTGTCTCTTCAGCCATTAACAAATCGTAATAAGAATTAACTCCTTGTTCCTTCATGAATTTCGCCACACGAGCCGAACCAGCATTATATGCGGCAGCAACAAGCGTCCAACTGCCGAATCTGTCATATGCTTTAAGGAAATATTTACATGCTGCTTCCGTCTCCAGTTCAACATTATAGCGCATGTCTACGTCTTTGTTGATTTCCAATCCATATTCTTCGGCGGTACCTTTCATAAACTGCCAGAAACCGGCGGCTCCTGCTGGCGACACCACATTGCTTAAGTAACTCTCTATGACACAAAGATATTTGAAGTCGTTAGGTACGCCGTATTTTTCCAAGACAGGTTCAATTACCGGAAACCAACGTTTTGAACGTTTCAGCAAAACCATGGTGTTGCTGTGGAAATATGTGTTCGACAAAAGTTCTCTTTCATAACGTTCCCTGATGTTGAACATCTCTAACGGAACTCTCTCTCCTGCGAAATATATGTCATCACAAAATTCAATGTCGTGACTTTGTATCACAATATGTTCTAAAGAAACCGGTCGTTTGTTTGCTGTTCTTATTGCAACAATACTCATTATAAATGCAATAACAATCATCAAGATGAGTGAACCAGCTGCTATATAAAAAAGTGTTTTTGGATTTTTCATATTTTGGTTTTATTACTATTTAAATGGTGTCACAAAATCTTTAAATAATGGGGAAATCTTGTCTTTCTCAGAAAGTGTCGGGTCTTCAATATCCCAGTCAATATTAATATCTGGGTCGTTCCATAAAATGCTGCCTTCCGATTCTTTGTTATAAACATTGGTGCACTTGTATGTAAAGACTGTGTTATCTTCCAAAGTCACAAAACCATGAGCAAAACCTTCCGGAATCCAGAACATCTCTTTGTTGTCCTCACTTAAAATTCTAGACTCCCATTTGCCATAGGTAGGAGAATCTTTACGAATGTCGACGGCGACATCCATAACTGAACCTTTCACCACCCTCACTAATTTCCCTTGTGCGTAAGGTGGCTTCTGAAAATGTAATCCTCTCAGAACACCTTTGCTAGACTTCGACTCGTTGTCTTGAACGAAATTCATCACAAGTCCTTCTTTCGCAAAACGTTCCTTGTTATATGATTCAAAGAAGTAACCTCTCTCATCTTTGAAGACATCAGGTTTTATGATTAGTAATCCTTCGATAGATGTTTTTATTATCTCCATGTTTAGCTGACTTTGACAACAGACTACGGACAACGGTCAACAGTCTTTGTCAACATTTTGGTTGTTCGTTTAAAAAATTAATTTTTGAGACGCATCAATGTTTGTTTTTATTTTGCAAGAACCATTGATACGTCTCTACAAAATTTTCAATTTTCAACTTTCAATTTTCAATTCGATTGAGACGCACCAATTACATAGTGTTTATTTTCAATGGTGTAATTTGTCACGTCTCTACAATTGTTAATTGTTAATTGATTATAGGTGTACCACTTCGCCGTGTGCTGCAGCGGCTGCCTCCATCATGGCTTCCGACATTGTCGGGTGTGGGAAGATTGTGTTGATGATGTCGCGACCTTTTGCACCTAACTCGCGTCCGAGGACCGCTGTAGCAACCATCTCTGTCACGTTGTCGCCAACCATGTGACAACCTAACCATTCATCGTTAGCGGCGTTGAAGACGACCTTGATGAAACCGTCTTTGTTGCCTGCTGCCGATGCCTTGCCCGATGCTGTGAATGGGAACTTGCCGACTTTCACCTCATAACCTGCAGCGATGGCTTTGGCTTCTGTCAAACCTACTGATGCTACTTCTGGAGTGATGTATGTACAGCCTGGAATGTTGTTGTAATTCAATTTCTCTGGTTCTAATCCGCAGAATTTTTCAACGCAGATGATAGCTTCGTGTGATGCCTTGTGTGCCAATGCTGGACCGTGAACGATGTCTCCGATAGCATAGACGCCTTCGACATTTGTTCTGTAATAATCGTCAACGATGACCTTGCCTCTTTCTGTTGCGATGCCAAGTTCTTCCAAACCTAAGTTTTCTAAATTGGTTTGTACGCCTACTGCCGAGAGAACGATGTCGGCTTCAACGACTTTAGGTCCTTTCTTAGTCTCGATTGTGCAGACGCATTTCTCGCCTGTGGTGTCGACGTTTGTAACTGATGATTCTGTCATCACCGTCATCTTCAATTTCTTGAAGCAGCGTTCAACTTGTTTTGAAACTTCTTCGTCTTCAACAGGAAGTATGTTAGGCATGAACTCTACCAAAGTGACTTTCACGCCCATTGATGTGAAGAAGAATGCGAACTCTGAACCTATTGCGCCTGAACCTACAACGAGCATTGTCTCTGGCAATTTATCTAAGACGAGAGCCTGACGATAGCTGATGATTCTTTCTCCGTCGATTGGAAGAGCCGGAAGCTGACGGACTCTACATCCTGTTGCCAAGATGATATGTTCTGCTTCATAGATTGCTTCGTTGCCTTCTGCATCAATGACTTTAACCTTCTTATCGGCTGTCAATGAACCGAGACCGGCGATAAGTTCCACGTTATTCTTCTTGAAAAGATATTGAACGCCTTTGCTCATGCCTTCTGCCACGCCACGACTGCGACGAACAACGGCTTCCATGTCGGCTTTCACTTCGCCTTCAACGTTGATACCGTAGTTTTCGGCATGTTTCATATATGTATAAACCTGAGCACTCTTCAAAAGGGCTTTCGTAGGGATACAACCCCAGTTCAAACATGTGCCGCCGATTTCTGATTTCTCAACGACAGCGACTTTCTTACCTAATTGTGATGCTCTGATGGCAGCTACGTAACCTCCAGGACCACTGCCTATTACTATAACGTCGTAATTCATGATATTTTGTTTTTATGTTAAAATTTTCTTTTTATTAATTCAATTTTGCAATCTGCGAAGATAATAAAAATAACGCACATATTTTATGTATGTTGGAATCTTTTTTTATCAATGATTTATGTTATAATTTAGACAATGAAACTTTTTTTGTAAAACTAAAAAAATAGTTATAAGATTATAAAAATAAATTGTATATTTGCATCGTTAAACTTAAAAATAATTCACGATGGAAAATAATTTCAGAGAGCTTACGAAAGCGGAAGAACAGGTAATGCACGTAATTTGGAAAATAGGCAAGGGATTCGCAAATGAGATAATGTCTAACTTCCCGGAACCGAAACCTGCTTATAACACGGTACTTACGATAGTCAGGATTTTGGAGAAGAAAGGATTTGTCGGTCATGAGACATTCTGCAAAGCAAATCGTTATTATCCGCTCATATCTAAGGATGAATATTCTCACAATTATCTTAACGGTTTAGTGAAAAATTATTTTAACAATTCTTATACAGAGTTGGTATCAGCCTTTACAAAAAAGGAGAATTTCACAATCGAGCAGCTCGAAGAACTTAAGAAAATGATTGACGACGCGATAAACAAATAAACTATGATGACAAAGGTATTATTGACATTCATAGCGACAATAATTCTGTATTATACATATAGATTATTGTTCGGCAAATGTAACAGATTCAATGTCTGCCGCATAATACTACTGACGATGTCGGTTTTCGCATTCGTCTTTCCTTTTATTTCGATAAAGATTTCAGGACAAATGCCGGAATACTTTTTTATCATGGATAATGTAGAAATTTTAAGCAATAATGAAATTATTCTTGAAACGGAAAATGTTAAAAATAATTCACTTTCATTTTTGCAGATAATTTCAGCCATATATATTGTAGGTGTGATATTTTCTTTTGTGAAAATGTTTTTTAACATTTATAAAGTCAATAAGATTAAACAAGGAAAGAAGTTTGAAATTATTGATAATGTGAAGATAATTTATACCGAAGAAAATCATATTCCTTTCTCATTTTTTAATTGTATTTATTTACCTGATGAAATTAACAATCCTTTGATTTTAAAGCATGAGATGAGTCATGTGAAGAATCATCATTCTTTAGATGTAATATTAATGGAAATGATGATTTCGTTCCAATGGTTCAATCCGTTCATTTATAAAATGAAGAAAGAATTGCAGAACGTTCATGAATATATAGCGGATAATGAAGCTGTTGAGAATGAAACCGACAAATCGAACTATATGATGTTATTGTTACAGCAGTGCACGGCTGATAATTTTAACACGGTAGCCAATAATTTCAGTTTTTTATTAACAAAAAAAAGAATTAGTATGATTACTCAAAAACAAAAGACGAAGAGAATGGTAATGAGACTGTTACTGACTCTTCCAGTATTCGCGATGCTGATTTTGCTGAATACACAATGTGATAATCCGAAATCTAACGATGAAGGTAATGTTAGCAAAGAACAGGTTCCTGTAGAGAAATCAGAAGAATACGGTCAACTCTCTGGAACTGTTGTCGATAGAGCTACAGGAAAACCTATTTCAACTGTTACCGTAGTGTTGGAAAATAACGGTACCGAAGTTGCTTCTGACAGAACTGGCACAGATGGTCGTTATGAAATGACTTCTATTCCTGCAGGTACTTACGAGTTGAAGGCGACACTTGGAGGTTATACTTCAACAACAATGAAAGGTATTGCTGTCGCTGCCGGTAAATTCGCTTTTATGGATATTTATATGAATCAAGATGGTGATACTATTTACAATGTAGCGGAGACGATGCCACAATTTCCAGGCGGACCTAATGAGTTGATGAAGTATTTGAGTGAAAACACCAAATATCCGGAATCGGCAAAGGCGAACAAGATTGAAGGACGAGTTTATATTAGATTTGTCATTGAGAAAGACGGTAGCATCACTAATGCCGAAGTCATGAGAGGTATCGACAAAGAATGTGATGCAGAAGCAGTTAGAGTTGTAGTTTCAATGCCGAAATGGCAACCTGGAACACAAAGCGGTGAAGCAGTAAGATGCCGTTTTATAGCTCCATTCATTTTCAAGCTTAATGAAAACGAAAAATAGTATTATGCTTTAACAAACAATGTCATATTACCCCTGGGATTTTTTTCTCAGGGGTTAAAATTAAATGGAATATTCCATTCGTCAGTTCTCCACAAATTTCGCAAACTTTTCCGCTTGTTCTTTCAACTGAATCATCTGTTCTTCAGTGAGATGAAATACGCCTTTCGTCCATGCTTCTAATCCGAGTTCTATACCAGATTGAGGTTCCTTCATCACATCCATCTTGACATATTCCAGGAGTTCGTTCAGTTTCTCACGGCAAGAACGAGTCTTATTCTTACCTCCTGCCCCACTTACAGTAACCTTCTTAGATTGAATCACAGTGGGTTCAGTAAAATCAGAGACATCATTAGGACGCGACAACCAGTCAAACAGATTCTTCAGCAGTCCCGGATAACTATGATTATATTCCGGAGTAAAAATCCAAATAGCGTCACTATTTTTAATTATCTGACGAATACGATTAATTGCCGATATATTATCAGAAGATAACGACATATGAGAATCTGACAATCTATGACAACCAGCTTCCAGTTCTCCATTCTCGGCAAAATGCTTATCAATAATATCCGTCATTTGTTTCTGACCTTTTACCATCAAAAGTTCAAGGTCTTGATTCATATATGGGACATCATCGAAATCGAGATAAGAAATTTCGAAACGGTCGGAGATCATATTTTCCGCCACCTTAGCAAGTTGTCGGTTAAAAGAGTTTTTTCGTAAAGATCCAATAATAAAAAGTATCTGTTTCATAATAAGTTTTTAATATAAAACAGACGCAATAAAATATTGTTTTAAGAGATCGTCCAAAAAGTTCTCTGTCCTCAGGTCTCAGTTTCATCTAAGTCTAATATTATCACCTACATGAAGAACCGTATTCTCGTCCATATCATTCATCTTGAAAAGTGATTTCAGTTTAACAGCATAAAGACGAGAAACGTAAGACAAAGTCTCTCCCTTTTGTATGGTATGATATTTATAAGGACGCATCGCCTTGTTTTTCTTAGGTTCAATATAAATAATCTCATCTTCTTTAGTAGCGGTACGTTTTCCGAGATTATTATATTTAATGATCTGATAATCATATAGACCCAACATAGTCGCCAAATCATAGACACTCTCACCTTCTTTAGCGTATATAAATTTCACATTATTATTAACGCGGATATAACGTCCGTCAGAAGTCTTGTCGACGACCTCAGCCTCTGTTATCTTGAAAGGAACATAAACAATAGCGTTATCTATTTTAGGCTCTTCAATTTTTGGAGTTTTTTCTTTTGTTTTCTGATCTTTCTTCTTTTGTTTTTTGCTTTCTTTATACTTAAACTTACCTTTAACGACCATATCGTCGTATTGCGTAAGATCATATTTTTCAATAAGATTTATCAAGACATTGGCGTAAGTCGGCAAAGTTGCATAACCAGCTTTTTTAAGTCCCTTTGCCCAACCTTTGTAGTCGGTAATTTTTAGGTCAAAAAGGAAAGCGTAGCGCTGACCATTCGACAAGAATTTGGAGTGGTCACGGTAAGATTCTTCTGGCGTTTTATACACGCGAAAACATTCCCCTTTCTCATCATCATCGTGATATGTACGTCCGCCTTTCCAATCCTTATGACATTTTATTCCAAAATGATTATTGGATTTTTTTGCGAGTTCACTGTTACCGTTACCAGATTCGAGAAGACCTTGAGCAAGAGTAACAGACGCTGGAATCTTATATTCCTGCATCTCGCGCATAGCAACATCCTTATACTTCTCAATATAATCCAATGCAGCCTTAGACTTGTTTTGTGAATAAATATTAACATTCAAAAACAGAATGAAAATCAAAGTCACCAAATATCTAAAACACTTTTTTATCATCAGGGAAATTTTGCGTAAAGGTACAAAAATAACGGTTAAGATTTATAAATATTATTTACCATTTTTTTGCTTATATTACTAATGTGTATATAATCTTTTTTCTTACTTTTGTGAAATTTAAGATAGAAGTATATGGATTATACTATTGTAAAGAAATATTTTCCAGAAATAACTGAAAATCAACTATTACAATATCAATCTTTATTACCGTTGTATGAAGATTGGAACAGCAAGATTAACGTTATTTCGCGTAAGGACATGGATAGTTTTTACGAGCATCACGTCTTGCATTCATTGGCTATAGCCAAATATTTTCCTTTATTGCCGGGAATGCAGGTGATGGACGTCGGCACAGGCGGAGGTTTCCCCGGAATCCCGTTAGCCATCATGTTCCCTCAAACCGACTTCTTATTAGTCGATAGTATCGGTAAAAAGATAAAAGTAGTTCAAGCAGTTGCAGAATCGTTAGGACTTACTAACGTTACCGCCGTACAAGAAAGAGTGGAGAAGATTAAAGGCAAATTCGACGTCATCACAAGTCGCGCCGTTACACGTCTTCCGGAGATTGCAGGTTGGGTAAGCAACAAATTACGCATCTATAATGACATCGAAGCCGGAGGAATATTATACTTGAAAGGCGGCGACATAGAACAAGAACTGCGCGACGTGCCTAAGAACTGGAAACGCAAAACCACATCGATAACCAAATGGTATGCAGAACCTTACTTCGTTGAAAAATATGTAGTTCATTTATATTAAAAAAACTTAAACAACATTCTATGAAAAAGTATTTATTATCGCTATTGATGGTTGCCATGTTCGGCATCAATAGTTTTGCCCAGATGGCAATGCCAACTCCAATGGACCCTAACGTAAGATACGGCAAGTTGGACAACGGCTTGACTTATTACATTCGTCACAATGAAAAACCAGACAACAGAGCAGACTTTTACATCGCACAGAAAGTCGGTTCAGTTCTTGAAGAAGAAAGTCAAAGAGGTCTAGCTCACTTCTTAGAACATATGGCTTTCAACGGAACAACAAACCTTCCTGGCATGACATTGAGAAACTACCTCCAAAGCAGAGGCATCAAATTCGGTGAAAACCTCAATGCTTGGACAGCCATCGACCAAACAGTCTATATGGTGACAAACGTACAGACCGACCTCCCAGGTTTGGTAGACACTTGTCTCCTCATCCTCCACGACTGGTCTAGTTTCATCGCTCTTGAAGATGAAGAAATCGACAACGAACGTGGCGTTATCCTCGAAGAAGAACGTACAACAGGCGGCGCTAACAGACGCGTCATGGAGACATTGCTTCCAAAAATGTATCCCGGCAGCCCTTACGGCGAACGCCTTCCTATAGGTCTTAAAGAAGTCATCGCCAACTTCTCATACCAAGATCTCCGCGACTACTACCACAAATGGTATCGCCCTGACCTCCAAGGCATCATCGTTGTTGGTGACATCGATGTCGATGCTATCGAAGCTCGCATCAAAGAAATGTTCGCCGACATCCCTGCTCCTGTAAATCCAGCAGAAAGAACACAATTTATGATTGAGGACAATGCAGAACCTATCGTAGCAGTAGCTTCAGACGCTGAACTTACATCATACCAACTCAGCATCTACAACAAACACGAAGCAACACCTGATTCATTGAAAAACGACCTCAACTACTGGATGGCAGAATATATACTCTCTTTGATTTCTCAAATGCAAATCAACAGATTACAAGAATTGGTACAAAAACCAAATCCTCCTTTCGTTTATGGTTACAGCTACTATGGTGACTACTATGTAGCTCCAACAAAAGAAGCATGGACAAGCATGGCGGTAGCAAACGGCGTTGACGGTATCGATGATGCAATGACAGCTTTAGTAACAGAAAACAAACGTATGCAACAATACGGTTTCACTGCCTCAGAATATGAAAGAGCAAAAGCCGACTTCATGAAATCTATCGAAAGCGCATACAACGAAAGAAACAACACCGAAAACAGCAAATACTTCGACGCTTGTCTCGACCACTTCTTGACAAACGAACCTATGATGGGCATCGAGATGGAATATCAACTCTACCAACAAATCATCCCTAACCTCCCATTAGAAGCTATCAACCAATTTGCAAGTCAGCTTATTAAGAACGACAACCTCGTAATCACTTTGTCAGCTCCTAAAAAAGAAGGCGAGACACTTCCAACAGAAGAAGAATTGTTAGCTATGTATAACAACGCTAACGCTATGGAAGTTGAACCATATCAAGAAGAAGTATTCGATGGTCCTATCGTTCCTGAACTTCCAAAACCTGGTACTGTCAAGAAAGAAACTACAAACGAAACATTCGGCACAACAGAATGGACTCTCAGCAACGGCATGAAAGTCATCTACAAACAAACAGACTTCAAAGAAGACGAAATCAGAATGAGTGCTTACAGCCCAGGTGGTTTGACAGCTCTTCCACAAGATGACCCATACACATTACAAGTTTTAGGTGACATCATCACATTAGGCGGTGTCGGCGAATTCAGCGCCATCGACCTTCCAAAAGTCCTTGCTGGTAAGAAAGTAAGTGTAAATCCATACATCAGCACTTACTCAGAAGGCATGAGCGGCAACTGTTCTCCTAAAGACTTGGAAACAATGTTACAACTCGTTTACTTATACTTCACAGCACCTCGCGCCGACCAAGAAGCTTTCCAATCAGAAATCCAACGTACACAAGCTATGTTGAAGAACATGGAATTAAATCCAATGATTACATTGTCAGACTCTTTGACAAAAGTCATGTACAACAACCACCCATTACGTTTGAGAATGACTGTTGAAGACTACGACAAAGTTGACTACGCAAAAGCAATGGAAATGTACGCAGACCGTTTCGCAGACCCTAACAACTTCACATTCACTTTCGTCGGCAATATAGATGTTGAAACATTCAAACCTCTCGTTGAACAATACTTAGCTTCTTTGAAGAAGAACAAACGTAAAGACAACTGGAAAGACGTTGGTCTTGGCGTTGCCGACAACAGCTATTCAACACATTACAGAAAGGAAATGCAAGATCCTAAGACTTCTGTATATATGATTTATGATGGTAAGATGGAATACAATTTCTATAATGAAGTTTATATGGATGTTCTCTCAGACGTTCTCGACATTGTTTATACCAAGACAATCCGCGAAGAACAAGGCGGCACATACGGCGTCGGTGTTATGGGACAAACCATGAACAGACCAAAAGACGGCTTCATGTTCTACATCGCTTTCGATACTAACGACGAAGTTTATGCTACATTGATGGACATCGCCAAGGCAGGTCTCAAAGACATAGCAGAAAACGGACCTCGTCAAGAAGACCTCTCTAAAGTTTTGGAAAACAAACTCAAGAAGAGAACAGAACAACTTCAAGAAAACAGATTCTGGACAAGCGCAATCATGACACAAGTAACAGACGATATGGATGTCATATCAGAATATGAAAATATCATCAAAGGCATCACTATTGAATCTGTCGCTGATTTCGCAAAACAAATCCTCAACGGCAACTTGAAAGAAATCGTTCAACTTCCAGCTAAATAAATTGAAAATTGAAAGCTGAAAATTGAAAGTTGTAGAGACGCGTCAATGTAACTTTCTATAAAAAACATTGACACGTCTTTCTAATTGAAAATGAACAATAATTTTTAAACAATAACTTTTATGACAGAGAAAATTCAAACCTTACGCGACTCGGCAGCAATGAGATGGATTGCCTTGTTGCTCTTGGCTTTCGCCATGTTCTGTTCATACGTATTTATGGACATCCTCTCCCCTATCAAAGACCTCATGCAATCGGAAAGAGGTTGGGATTCTACAGCATTCGGTACTATGCAAGGTGCTGAGACATTCTTGAACGTATTCGTGTTCTTCCTCATCTTCGCAGGTATCATCCTCGACAAGATGGGTGTTCGTTTCACAGCAGTGTTATCAGGTGCAGTCATGCTCGTCGGTGCTATCATCAAATATTACGCTATAGCCGACAGTTTCAAAGGCAGCGGTTTAGAGACATGGTTCACCAACAATCTCAACTACATTCCTATCTTCGATGAGTTAGGCGTCTCTCCATTCTATAGAGGCATGCCAGCTTCAGCAAAGGTAGCAGCTATCGGTTTCATGATTTTCGGTTGCGGCGTTGAAATGGCAGGTATCACCGTTTCTCGCGGTATCGTAAAATGGTTCAAAGGTCGTGAGATGGCTTTGGCAATGGGTTCAGAAATGGCATTGGCACGTCTCGGCGTCGCTACATGTATGATCTTCTCACCTATGTTCGCTAACTGGGGCGGTAAAGTCGACGTATCACGCGCTGTTGCTTTCGGCGTCGTATTGTTGTGCATCGCTCTTATCATGTTCGTCGTTTATTTCTTCATGGATAAGAAGTTAGACTCACAGACAGGTGAAGCAGAAGAAAAAGACGACCCATTCAAAATCAGCGATATTGGCAGAATCTTGTCAAGCTGGGGTTTCTGGTTGGTCGCTCTCCTCTGCGTACTCTATTATTCAGCAATATTCCCATTCCAAAAATATGCTGTCAACATGTTGCAATGTAACCTCACCTTCACAGAACCAACAGGATTCTGGGCTGGCGAAGCTGTTACTATCGTACAATACGTCATCATGTTAGCTGTTGCTGCTTGTTCTTTCGCAAGCAACTTCTCAAAAAACAAAGGCATGAAATACGGTTTGATGGCAGTTGCTATCGTTTGCTTGGTAGTTTATTGCTACATGGGCTACATGCGCGGTTCAGCAGCTTCTGTATTCGCTGTATTCCCATTATTGGCTGTTGCCATCACTCCTATCCTCGGCAACTACGTCGACCATAAAGGTAAGGCAGCTTCAATGTTGATGATCGGTTCATTGTTACTCATCGTTTGCCACCTCACATTCGCTTTCATATTACCTATGTTCAAAGGACAGGCTGTCGGCGGCATCATTGTAGCTTACGTAACAATCTTGGTATTAGGCGCATCATTCTCATTGGTGCCTGCAGCATTATGGCCAAGTGTTCCAAAGTTGGTTGACGCTAAGGTTATCGGTTCAGCATACGCTTTGATTTTCTGGATCCAAAATATCGGTTTATGGTTATTCCCATTATTAATCGGTAAGATTTTGGACAAAACAAATCCAGGCGTTACAGACCCAGTCGCTCTCAACTACACATGGGCATTGGTAATGTTGGCATGTTTAGGTATCGCCGCTCTCGTCATCGGTATCATCTTGAAGAGAGTCGATGCTAAGAAACATTTAGGATTGGAATTACCAAACATCACAGAAGAATAATACAACTGTAGAGACGCGTCAATGTTTCCTGCAATGAAACACATTGACACGTCTCTTTCATTTAGGAATTTAACGCGTCAATGACACATTAACATATAAACAATTGTCATTGACACGTCTCAATAGACAGATAAAAATAACGGGTAGAATTTAGGTTCTGCCCGTTTTTATTTTCGATCTTCAACATTGTTAATTGCAAACTGTCAACTGTTAATTGTTAACTGTAAATTGATTTGGGCGTTCCGGCAAGCCGTCGGGCTTTCCGCTATATCTTTTTCCGCTGACGCTCCAAAAGGATGCCGCTCCAATCCCTAACGCATAGGGGCGAGAAAACCTATAATGTGAGTGAAAAAACTCTCAACAACAGACTTTTGCAATTTAGTAAGGTCGAGGATTTATAAGATATAATTGTATTTCGTTAAGATACAAGTTAAAACATCATCTCCCCTCTTCCAAAATATCTTTCGCCATTGAAATCCAGCGTGAGGAGAATTAAATGTCATTACCAAGAAGCAAATCTAATTGGGCTTGTAATTCTTCGCGTTTAGGAAGATATAATTGATATTTTGCTGCAAACAACTGATTCGTGATTCCTTGCAAGGCATATTCCATCAACAATTCATCTTTTCGCGCCCCAAGTACAATACCTATCGGTGGATTATCATCAGGCTGACATACTTCTGTTTGGAAATAATTCAGATAGAGATTCATCTGCCCAATGTCGTTATGCTTTATTTCCGCACGTTTCAAATCTATAAGTACATAACATTTGAGAATACAATGATAGAAAACCATATCAACCTTAAAAACACGACTTCCAATGTGCATTTGATATTGACGACCTAACGTTTCAGTTCGCGTACATTCCAGCCTTCATTGATACATTGCTTCAAATAAAAGTTCATTTCTAACGGATCATCACATTTAAGTATTTCAAAATAATGACTCCATGTCAATATGTGAGACACTGTCTCACTTTTTGG
>JAZUSL010000050.1:0-18073 GCA_045606705.1 Bacteroidales bacterium | reverse complement strand
AGGAATCGTGATGCTGCTCAACACTACTTCATGCAGAATCTCTTTTCCGTCATTGATTTCCTTGATGTCGTAATCGTCGATTTTTAGTTCTAAAGATAAAGTCGATTTGCTCTGGTCTGTTATGGTAAGTTTCTGAGCGTTGACGTTATTGGACAACGATATAGAGACGATGAATATTATGATAAAGTATAATTTTCTCATATTTGAGATAATTTAAATTATGCTTCCAAAAGTAATGATTATTTTTTAACTTTTTTATTTGAATATGTAAAAAAATATTAACTCAATCGTATTCATGTAATTATTATTTTTGCTGAACCAAAATTTATGTTTTTATGGAAAAAATAGCATTGCAATATCAGTATGATGCTGCTGCGGAAGTTATTAAGACAGCGATACTTCAAAGTCAGTATGAAGCTTCAAAAGATATTAATCGCATTCAGTTGGGGTTATATTTCGGAATCGGGAAATTTCTCTCAGAAAAAACTCGTAAAGCACAATGGGGAACAAATGCGTTACAAACTATAAGCGACAAGTTGAAATCTGATCTGCCAGGATTAAGAGGATTCTCGGCGACACAACTTAAAGATATGAGAATGTTTTATGAAGCATGGATTGTGTTGGATTCAAATTCGTCGGTTGCAACCGACGAAATACAAATTACAGATATAGATGCTGTAAATCAGTGTATATTGCCAAATTTTGCAGAATTCCCGATAGATGATTTTCTAAAAGTGCCTTTTACACATCATAGTAAAATTATATCAAAAATTAAAAATGTTGAAGCGCGTTATCATTACATTCATCGTACTGCGGAAGAACATCTTTCCGTTGAGCAATTGAAAAAGATAATCAATGAAAATGATTTTGAAAACAGAGCGACAATGCCTAATAATTTTCCGAGGACAATTTCAAATTCTTCTTTGGCAAGAAAAGCTGTTATGATGTTTAAAGATGAATATCTTCTTGATTTTATCAATGTTGAAGAAATAGGTGAACGTGATAAAAATGATATTGATGAAAGGGTTGTTGAAAAGCAGATTATAGAAAATGTCAAGAAGTTTATAATGACATTTGGTAAGGACTTTGCCTTTCTTGGAAATCAATATCATCTTGAAGTTTACGGTGAGAATTTCTTTCCAGATTTGTTGTTCTTTAACAGAAGTCTGAATGCTTTGGTTGTCTTTGAATTAAAGACTGGTGATTTTAAATCAATATATCTTGCACAACTGATGACTTATCTCAGAATTTTAGATGATAAAGTCCGTAAACCTCATGAGAATCCTTCGATTGGAATTGTGCTTTGCAGAAACGCCAATAAGGATTTCGTGAAATATGTCATTCAGGATTACGACAAACCAATGGGAGTAGCTACTTTTAATACTTCATCGGAGATGCCAGAAGAATTCCGTAATACTCTACCTGATATTGAAGAATTGAAAAAGCTGTTGTGATGGGGAAAGATTGTAAGATTTATAACCAATTTCACAAACGAAGTGCGTAACCCCCTCGCTTCACCACCTGCCTGTAATCTTCCGCTCTTACAGGGCTTAAACCATGTATGATAAAAATCACTTTGACGAAAACTTTTCATCAAAGTGATTTCATTTAATTGATAGGCATTATTTCACAAAGGTTTTACCAACTATTTTTGGCAATTATATTAAAAACAGATGACTCCTAAAATAAGTAACGCCTCCCAAGTGTGCTGTCTTGCGACTCGCATGGGAGGCTTATTATCGTTGTTTTGTGTAACTTCAAAATCTGTGCAAAGATAAGAAAAAATTATAAATTATATGTTCCATAAAGAATTATTTTTCCAATCTTTAGGAAATCCCATATAATGAACGTTTACATTAGGATATAGGTTTAATAGTTCTGTAAAATGTACTCTGAATTTGGTGTTTGGATTAACTGTCTGTAATATGTATAATATTGTACATAAGAAATAATATAGACGGGAGTTTTTTACTGTTTTAAGTTCATTTTCGCTGAGCCAGATTCTATCTGCACTTGGCTTTTTATATTTTGTGGGTTGTATCGCAAATATATGATTCCATAAACGCCCATGATGTGCACAGATGTTTCTTACGTAATTGATGGAATGTAACCAGGAACAAAACACCTTTTCATTGTGAATGTGAAAATAGTCTGCAATTTCTTTAATGTCAATTTTCTTGTTTAAACCTTGACAGATTTTTGATAATTCGCTGAAATATAATAGTTCAATACTCATCCAGCTTGGTGGAGTTTGTGGATTGTTATATTTTTTGAGATAGTGCTCTATAAATTGAACTTTTCTGTTTGCGTTTAACTGTTCTGTGATATGTGACTGTATGTCATTATATACAGAATAAATTTTACCGGTCTTGGAATTTATTGTTGTTTTGAATATCGTATTGTTGTCTTGCCAGTGAGAACCGTATTTATGACTGAGTTGATAAGTTATTTGGGAACGTAATGCTATTTCTATACGTTCTATTGCATCAAAAACGAGTAGTCGTAATTTGCGGTCAAATTTATACAAATTCCAAATGTCATCCCAAGTGGTATTTTTAATAAAAGAATCTGTTACGGTACCATTATATGACATGATTTTAAATGGAAGCATGTATGCACTTAAACGATAATAACTAACATTGGATAAATGTCTTATTGCCCGTTCGGTATCATTGATGATTAAACCTCTGCTTTGTAATAGTTCAATCTGTTGCTCTAAAGTAAGAGCAGGTTTTGTATATGTTTGCATAATATTTTGGTTTTTTTTTGAGACGTGTCAATGTTCTTTATTTGAATGAAACATTGACGCGTCTCTACTTTGCGACTTTATGACTTTGTGTCTCTGTGACCTTTACTTCTTAATGCTCAAAATCAACCCAAGCACAACTCCAAGGAATGCTGCGAACAACACTTGATAGTTGCCCGGCAAAAGGAAGGTGATGGTGTGAGCAGGATACCAAAACAACGGTATTGTCTTCTTGAAAACGAAACCGTATTGTAAGTCCCAGTTGATTTTATGTGCTATAGTCTCTTGTATCTTGAGCTTGTTTCCGAAGAATCCTCTCAACGTTCCGCCTGTCTCAGCGATATGAATATCCGTGACTTTATGGAATGTCATGAAGACAGGTGCGAAGATGGTGTTCATCAAAACGCTGACTAACAAGGCTACGAAGACTTTTCCTCCGCTGAAGTCGCCTCTGAACCATGCTCCTGCTTCTGAGACGCCGAAGCCTTTCTCTAAAAGTGCTACAGTTCCGGTTTTGAATATCGTCATGGCTGATGCTATGATAACGCCGAGGAATCCCCATACCAACATCTTAGGAATGAGACCGAAGCCTTTCTCTGTGTAACAGCCTTTGCGTATTCTTAAAGCTAACATCTCTCCGAAAGTTCCCAAGATGGCGAACTTGAAGAAACTCATTATCATGCCGTGCTCGGCAGTCATGGTGTTGAACCAATCCATCGCTCCAGGAACGAAGGCGAAAACTCCAATGACTGCCAAGACTGCTAATGTGGTAATTATATCACCTTTTTTCATCTTTCTTATTTTTCAATTCTGATTCTTGCGTCAACAGCGACGACGTTCTTTGGATTACCGAGCAATGGGTTCAAGTCCATCTCTGCGATTTCAGGAGCTGCCATCACCAATGCACTGACTCTCGCAACTTGTTCTGCGTAAATATCGACATTGACAGGTTGTTGTCCTCTGACACCTTCCAAAATCTTGTAACCGCGTAACTTGGTCAACATATCTTTAGCTTCGCATTTTGTGATAGGAGCGATAGCGTTTTGTACGTCTTTCAAAACTTCGATGAAGATACCGCCGAGACCGAAGAACACTTGGTGACCGAATTTCTCGTCACGGATAGCGCCGATATAGACTTCTGTACCATCGAGCATTGGATACATCTCAACAGCGTATGTCTCTGGGATAGCCATCAAACGGTCAAATTCTCTATCGACAGTCTCAATGTCGCGGACGTTCAAGGTAACGCCACCTACATCTGACTTGTGGATAGGACCGACGACTTTCATAACGAGTGGATAACCGACTTCGTTAGCGAAATCTAAAGCCTGTTGTTTTTGATCAACGACACGGATTTGTTTTTGAGCTATACCTGCAGCATCTAACATTTCGTAAATCTCATCTGGTCCGATGTAACCGTTTTCGCAGTTGTCAACGACCTTACGGATTCTTGCCACGTCAATCTTAGGAAGTTCTACGTTTTCAGGTTGTGGTTTTGGTGTGTGGTAAATCTTGCATAATGCGTTGCCGAAGATACATTCTTCAGGGAAGTTGATTCTACCTTTATTATTAATGAAATCGTTGATTTCGTCTTTTACGTTGATGATTGAAGGAAGGATAGGGAAGATAGGTTTTTTGCAGGTCTTCATCTTTTCGTTCAGGAGTTCATATACTTCCCAGTTAGGGAACAAACCTGGTGAGCCGAAGATGACGCACATACAGTCGATGTTGTCGAAGTCGTTTTCGCAAGCGTCGATGATGTAGCCTAATTGTTCTGCTGTACCTGTTGCCAAGAAGTCGATTGGGTTACCTACTGATGAGCCTGGGAATAATTTTGATAAAAGCTCGTCAGCTTTAGGACCTTCGATATGAGGGACGTCCATGCCTCCGTTTGAAAGAACGTCGGTCAACATAACTGCAGGACCGCCGGCGTGAGTGATGACGGCTACGTTCTTACCTTTTACTTCAGGGTGCATGAAGATAGCGCATACTGTTGTCAACTCTTGACGGTTGTGGCAGCGAACGATACCGGCTTTGCGGAACAATGCGTCGACGATAGAGTCGTTTGTTGCGAGAGCGCCTGTATGTGATGAAGCTGCACGGCTACCTGCTGCTGAGCCGCCTGACTTGATAGCAGCGATGCGGCAACCTTTGCCGATGAGTGAACGTGAGTGTTTCAACAATTTTTGTGGATTGCCGATCTTCTCCATGTAAATCATGATGACGCGTGAGCTTGTCTCTGGATCGAATGTCTCGTCTAAATGTTCGAGGACGTCTTCGATACCTACTTGAGCTGAGTTACCTACCGCCCAAACGCTGTTGAAAGTGAGACCATTTGTCATGCCGTATTCTTTGATGAATACAGCTGTTGCACCGGAACCTGTCACGAAGTCAACACCGTGAGGATCCAATGTTGGGATTGGAGAGTCGAATGCACCGCAGTAGTTACGGTTCAAGAAGCCTGTACAGTTAGGACCGATGAGACTGCCGCCGACTTTATTTATTGTCTCTACTATTTGTCTTTCAAATTCAGCACCTTGTTCATTTTCTTCGCTGAAGCCTGCTGATACTATGATGAAACCTTTTGTTCCTTTTTCAAAAGCCAAAGTGTTGACTGTTGCAGGGCAATACTTAGCTGCGATAGCTATGATTGCGCAATCCACTTGTGGAAGGTCGTCGACTTTTTGGAAACATTTGATGCCTTGAACTTCTGTCTCTTTAGGATTTACGGTGTATATTTCACCTTTGAAGTTGCTGTTGATGAGGTTTCTTAATACGCTGCCACCTGGTTTTTGAGTGTCGCTTGAAGCGCCAATGACAACGATGCTTTTAGGGTTTAGTAACTCTTGTGCTATCATATTGTTGAATTTTAATTGATTTCTCTAAAATGAATAATGGGATAATATCATTTTGCGCAAAGTTAAGAAAAAAAACTATATGAAAATTGAAAAAATGTTAACAGAGAAAGATAAAGGAGGATGGATAAAACAGGAAACGGACTATATCCCAAACTAACGTTAATATGTTTTATTAAAATCCCGAAATCTGATGAAAATCTGTTTTCTGTCTTAAAAGTACTTTTGCAATCGAAAATACAAATTTACTATGCTGAATTTACTTCTAAAAAAGACTATGAATATTGTGTTACTAAATTTATTGTTAGCTATAACTCTTTGTTCTTACGCTAATCCTACAGATGAAGAAGTCACTGGAGGTATTTATGTTTCGGGCAAGGTGGTTGATCAAAAAGGAACTCCTGTCGCCTTTGCCACCGTGGCGATAAAGAATTCTTCTCTCGGAACTGTCACCAACGAGAATGGCGATTTTCATATTAAACTGCATCATGGTGAACATGTCTTATGCGTAAGCATGCTCGGATACGAAAATCAAGAGAAGAATGTCGTAATAAAATCCGGTTCTCCTGTCAATATTCATTTCGTCTTGAATGAAGAAAACATCATGCTCGATCAAGTCGTGGTTACTGCTTCAAGTATTGAGCGTGTTAAGAATTCTGCCTTCAATGCTGTGGCTGTCGATACTCGCAGCTTGCAGAATACTTCCAAGAATATCAGCGATGCTCTTTCCAAGTCGCCGGGATTGAAGATGCGTGAGTCGGGTGGAGTAGGCTCCGACCTCTCTGTCATGCTCAACGGTTTCTCCGGAAAACATGTCAAGGTGTTTATAGATGGCGTGCCTCAGGAAGGCGTGGGCAGTTCCTTCTCGCTCAACAATATTCCTGTCAATTTCGCAGAACGCATAGAAATATATAGAGGTGTGGTTCCGGTAGGCTTCGGCTCTGACGCCATAGGAGGCGTGATAAATATAGTCACCGACAAAAGACGTCGTTCCTGGTTCGCCGACGCTTCCTATTCTTACGGCTCGTTCAACACTCATCGCTCTACGATAAACGCAGGTCAGACTTTCGAGAATGGTATCAAATGGGAAATCAACGCTTTTCAAAATTATTCCGATAATAATTATATGGTAGATGCTCCGGTGGAGAATTTCGAGACGGGTCTCATCGATAAGACAAAGAAAGAACATGTCGAACGTTTCAACGATACTTATCATAATGAGGCTGTCATCGCGAAGTTGGGAATCGTCGGAAAGAAATGGACCGACAGATTGATATTCGGTTTGACTTATTCGCAGATGTATAAGGAAATACAGACCGGGGTGCGTCAGGAAATCGTCTATGGAGCTAAACATCGTCACGGCAACTCTATCATGCCGTCGATGGAATATGTCAAAAGAGATTTGATTGTGCCTAACCTTGATCTTACGCTGACAGCTAATTATAACAAAAACGAAAACTATAACGTAGATACTTCTCAATATAAATATAATTGGTTGGGTGAGACGCAGCGTCTTAATTCTCCCGGAGAGCAGTCGTATCAGTATTCGCGTTCGGACAACGACAATTGGAATACCACCGCGACTTTGAACTATCGCATCGGGCATACTCATCTCTTTACCTTTAACAATGTGTTCAATGCGTTCACCCGCTCCAACACTTCATTGCTCGCCGTCGAAGAACAGACCGACCCTATAGATAAGGAGACTCGTAAAAACATAGCAGGCTTTCAATACAGATTTATGCCAAGTCACAAATGGAATGTCTCTGTCTTTGCAAAACATTATAATCTTTTCGTATCAGGACCTATCGCCGTCGATGAAAACGCCACCGATTTCGTAAGGACGACTCGCAAGGAAGATGCTTTCGGCTACGGAATGGCTGGCACGTATTTCATCGTTCCTGAGTTGCAGACGAAGATTTCATACGAAAAAGCATACCGACTTCCAACAATAGAAGAGATGTTCGGTGACGAAGATTTAGAGATGGGCGACATCGGTATACGTCCTGAGAATAGTCACAACTTCAATTTCAACATCAGTTATAATTTCTATTTAGATAAGAGTAATAATCATAACATTTATGTTGAAGGCGGACTTGTCTATCACGACACTCGCGATTATATTCAACGTAATATCGTCGACATTAGCGGCGGCAAGTCGGCTGCTACATATATTAATTATGGTAGAGTCAAGACGATAGGCGGTAATGCTTCATTACGTTATTCTTTCTCGAAATGGCTCTCTGTCGGAGGTAACGTCACTTATATGGACATACGCGATAATATGCCGATCGCTCTCGGAACTGAATCGATGCCGAATCTCGGTTATAAGGACAGAATGCCTAATATTCCATATTTCTTCACCGATGCCGACATAACTTTCACTTGGAACGACTTTATGAAAAAAGGCAACGACTTGTCAGTGATTTACGACAATTATTATCTGCATAAGTTCTATTATTATTCGTCACGCATCGGAACTAACAAAGACGAGTTTATGGTACCTAATCAGTTCTCGCATAATGTTGCTCTGAATTATTCTTTGAAAAATGGAAGATATAATCTCTCGTTGGAATGTCGTAACATCACTGATGAAGATTTGTACGACAATTTCAGTCTTCAAAAAGCGGGACGTGCTTTCTATGCGAAAGTGAGAATCGCTTTGGGAGGAGAGATGGATTAAAATGGAAAATTAAATGTTTTGGTTTAAGGTTTAATGCTTAAGGTTTAAGGTTAGATTTTTATAAACTTTAAAACTTTTAACTATAGACTTTGAACTACTTTAAACCTTAAACTTTAAACTTTAAACTAATATAATAAATATAATAAACAATGAAAAAAACTATCAAAAATCTTAAGACTTCTATGCGTATTTACGCTACAGCTTTTGCTGCTATTGCAATGATTGCTTTATTCTCATCCTGTAATCCTGATGATGACGACCCTACCAATCCTGATGATAATGAAAAAGGGACGTATGTCGTTGCATCGCAAGGACAATTTTCTAACACCACGACAAACGCCTTGTTGACAGCGACCTCTCTCGATAGTGGTACTATCGGAATGGAGAACGGTTTGGTCAATGACGGTGCAACACAATGGGTATTTTATAAGGACAAATATCTTTACGCTTTGTCATATAATCAAGGCAATGCGGGATTGACACGCTCTTTCATCATGGATTCCGATTATAATCTCAAGGCTCGCTCCGGAGAATATGCGGTGCGTCGTTTCACTACATACGGCATCTATGATGATTATGTGATGACATTCTCCACCGGCGACGGTCCTACAGAATGGGCTGACGAGAATGGCTACATACCTCAGTCTTTCTTAGTTTCTAAGTTGGATGTCTATGCCGAGACTTATACTACTAACAACACTTTGGAAGAGAACTATCTCTCCGAGAACTTCCTCGGCAATGGTGAATATGTGACACTCGCCGGCATTCAGGAGCGTGACGGCAAACTATTTACAGCTGCCGTTCCTATGGGATTGAGTCAGTATGGCGTCAAGGACGGTGATGGTCAATGGATTCTACCTGGCAATGAAGATCTTGTTACTACAGAACCGGGAGGATCGGGTAGTGGTTCATACGATGTTGATGAACTTCAATGGACACAATATCCTAACGAATGTTGGATCGCAATCTTCGATGACGAGAATCTTTCCGGAAAGAAACTCATCAAGACCGACAAGATAAGTTATGCCTGCGGTCGTAGAAAATCACAGTATTATCAGATGACATGGGCTGCCGACAATGGTGACATCTATGTGTTCTCGCCATCATACGCCAAGTCGATGAAAGACGTTCGTCAGCAGACTACACTTCCGGCGGGCGTGATGCGTATCAAGAATGGAACAGAGTCGTTCGATGAGAGTTATTATGTTGATTTCGAATCTTTGTCGGGAGGACTTTCATTCTTACGCACTTGGCATGTTAGCGATGATAAGTTCCTGATGCTGATGTATGACAGACCAATAACACCTGCCAATGATATGGTCGCCGACAAACTCGCTATCTTCGACGCTGGAGAAGGTATCTTGACAAATGTGACGGGACTTCCATCAGCAGATGTGCTCTCCGGATTCGGCAACGCTCCTTATTCGGAAGATGGAAAAGTCTATATGGCGGTGACTACAACAAATTCTTATCCTGCGGTTTATGCCATTGATATAAATACGGGCGTGGCGGAGAAAGGTCTCACCGTAGAAGCAACACAGATTAGCGGAGTAGGTCGTTTGTTGCCTTTAAATTAATTAATGATTTTTATGAGAAAGATTTTCAAGGAACTGCATATCTGGTTGTCGATGCCGTTAGGTCTGGTGATGTCGGTGATATGTTTCTCAGGAGCGATGCTTGTCTTCGAGAAAGAGATAACAGAAAAGGTTCAGAAAGAATATTATTTCGTGGATAAGGTGTCTGATGATGCCTTATCCATCGAACAAGTGATGGCGATGGTTGAACCTACGCTCGCTGATGATGTGGAGATAAAAAATGTAGTGGTGTCGGAAGAAGCTGAGCGTTGTTATAAGGTGAATCTCTCCAAGCCGAAACATGCCGCTGTCTTTGTTGATCAGTATTCGGGTGAGATTAAGGGACAACCGGAGCGACTTCCTTTTTTCAGGACTATGTTCCGACTTCATCGTTGGCTGATGGACTCACGTCCGCAAGACGGAGGCATCTTCTGGGGAAAGATGATAGTAGGTGTGAGTACGCTGCTCATGGTGATAATAATAATCACGGGAATAATAATCTGGATTCCTAAAAATATCAAGAATCTCAAGACCCGACTTAGCATCAATGTAAGAAAAGGCTGGCGACGATTCTGTTACGACCTTCATGTGGCGGGAGGGATATATGCTGCCTTGCTTATCCTCGCGATGGCGTTGACGGGCTTGACATGGTCGTTCGAATGGTATCGTGACGGTTTCAATGAGATATTCGGAGAACTCATTTCGAGGAAGATTATTCGCGCCATCCATGTCGGCAGCTGGGGCGGAATGACGACACGCATCTTATGGTTCTTGGCAGCTATGATAGGAGCGGTCTTGCCATTAACGGGATATTATCTTTTCTTCAAGAGAAAGTTCGGAAAGAAGAAATGATTTTCAATTTACAAGACACACGGACGTGTGTCTTGTAATCTTCAATTCAAAGACGCCACAGGGGTGACGTCTTTACCATAATTTTCAATTTTCAACTTTCAATTTTCCTTTGATAATGACCTTATCAACCTTATTCGCTCCGTAATAGTATGGCATGAATTCGAGACCGTTCATCGGTTTGGTGATTATCACGTTGGCTAATTTTCCTTTGGTGATGGAACCGAGTTCGTGGCTTACATCCATGGCGTAGGCTGTGTTTAATGTCGTGGCGTTGAATGCTTCTTCAGGTGTCATCTTATATCTGATACATGCTGCCGACATGATGAACTGCATATTTCCTGACGGCGATGTTCCAGGGTTGAAGTCGGATGCCATAGCTACAGGAAGTCCCGCATTGATCATATCGCGTACCGGCGACAATGGAAGATTCAGGAAGAAAGCGCAGCCTGGCAATACTGTAGGCATGGTCTCTGAACCTTTAAGTGCTTCAATCTCTTCCATACCCATTTGTTCGAGATGATCGACAGAGATGGCTCCGTATTTTACGCCAACCTGAACTCCGCCTGAAACAGCCATCTCGTTGGCGTGAATCTTAGGACGCATTCCGTATTTGATACCAGCCATCAAGACGCGTTCCGTGTCTTCAACGGTGAAGAATCCTTTGTCGCAGAACACATCGACGAAGTCAGCTAGGTTTTCTGTAGCCACCAAAGGCATCATCTCGTTGATGACTAAGTCGACATATTCTTCCTGACGACCTCTGTATTCCATCGGGATACCGTGAGCACCAAGGAAATTGGATTTTATTGTAAGTGGAGAATTTTCTTTGAGACGCTTTATGACGCGTAACATCTTCAATTCGCTTTCTGTTGAGAGACCGTAGCCGCTCTTAATCTCAACAGCACCTGTTCCCATACGCATTATCTCTTCGAGACGAGTCATCGCTGATTCATAGAGTTCGTCTTCGGTGGCAGCGGCTGTTGCCTTTGCAGAGTTGAGGATACCGCCACCACGCTTGGCTATCTCTTCATAGCTCAAGCCTTTTATCTTATCTACAAATTCCATCTCGCGAGAGTTGGCATAAACGATATGAGTGTGCGAGTCGCAGAACGTTGGCATCACGATACCGCCTTTGGCATCGATGACTTTTCTTTCTTTCTGAAGATACTGCTGGCATTCCGGAGAACCCATCATGCCGTAATCAGCAATCTTACTACCTTTAATATATAAGAACGCATTAGGGATGCGGTTCACTTCCGACATGGCGATGCCGGCTTTCAAGAGACTACCGTCTTCAAGCACGCCGACTAATTCTTTGATGTTTATTATTAACATAATGTATTTTTTTAGTTTAGAGTTTAAGGTTTAAAGTTTAAAGTAGTTCTATAGTTTAGAGTTTAAAAGTATATTAAATTCTGACCTTAAACCTTAAGCATTAAACCTTAAACCAAATTTACTTAAGTCATTTAAATTTTTACAAGAATGCAAATTTATTAAAAAAACTATGGCTATTGACTATGACGATGACTTTTTTTTGAATCTGAAAACTCTAAAATCTGAAAACCTGAGAAGGGTTTTTAAAATTTGAGAATCTGAAAAACTGAAAATCTGAAAATCTTTTTTTGAATCTGAGAATCTGAGAAGAATCTGAGCTGTGAGCTGATAGCTAACGGCTAATTTTCAATTATAAAGACGCCACAGGGGTGACGTCTCTACCATAATTTCTAATTTTCAATTTTCAATTGTATCAATGTTGCTATTTCGTGAGTATAGCGTTTCAACTCCTTATTATAAATTCCTTTGGAGTCGATAGTATCAATGCGTACCTTTCCTGATGCGTGGATAATCTTGTCATTGGAAAGGAGTATTCCCACATGCGTGATACGATTGTTTTCATTTTTAAAAAATGCGAGGTCACCTGCTTTAACTTCCGAAAGATTATCGATTTGTTTTCCACATTCTACTTGTTGCGAAGCGTCGCGAGGCAGTTTATAGCCCGCCACTTTAGCACATAACTGAACAAATGCCGAACAGTCGATTCCCATCACACTTTTGCCTCCCCAACGATAAGGCGTACCTAACAACTTGATGGCACATTCGACCATAATGTTGGGATCGTAGACTTTTCTTAACGGAATGGCATTGACATGTTTCTCGAAAATTTTGCTTCCAAATGTCAACACATTATTATTATATGAACAAACAGGTTCGTTAACGATGTATTTCTCTCTTGAGACATATTCTTCCAATTCGTTTTCAGATATTTCATAATGTTGCAATGTTCTCAGATAACCCACATAAGAATCGTAGAGAGTTTTTATCCTAATCCAGTCTCCGTTTTCCTCGGTAACTTCATATATGTCGTTGAATAACAATTCCGATACAAGTTCACTCTCGTGCGACATCTCCTTTCTCATCGGAACGACCGACAATTTACATATTCCGTATCTCATATTTTTTTATTTCGTCTGTTAAGTTTGCTAAACTATAAAAAATATTTGTATCTTAGCAGATGTTTTAGACAAAATATTTTTATTTGAAATTTTCATAAAACGACTGACAATGAATAATAATTACACATCACCAATAAAGAATTTCTTTCTCAAGATAATACATTCATATCAAACCATATCAAGAGTAATCATTTTTCTCTGCGCAATGATTATCATAATATGGCAGATGCCGAGGACGGTCAAATTCAAATACGAATATCAGAAAATGAAACCTTGGCAGTATGAGTCACTATATGCGCCGTTCAACTTCCCTATATATAAAACAGCGGAACAGATAAGGTTAGAGGAAGAAAATTCGTTAAAAGATTCTTATCCGATATTCGTTTACGACAACAACACAACAAAGCATAACAAGGAAAACATGCTTGTTGAATTTGATAGCAAATGGACAGGAAATCAAGAAGACAAACAAAGCAACATCTTACTTCTAGAAAAATTATACGATACGATAGAGAATCAAGGTATCATTGCAAACATCTCTACTATAGAGAATATGAAACCAGAGTCAATGATTGATGTAGTTCGCGACAGAGTCGTCAAAACGAAACAAGTCCGTGATTTCTACACCATGAAAACAGCTACAGACTTTATTTCCAATTATCTAAGCAACATTGGGGACAACATCGACAAGATCTTGATAAACCGATTGCTTCTCGCCCACTTACATCAAAACATCATCTATTCAGAAGACCTGACAGAACAAGCAGAAGAACAAGCCAAGTCATCAATATCATTAACATTCGGAATGGTGCAGAAAGATGAGTTAATCATAAATGAAGGAGAAATCGTCTCCGAAGAAAAATTCAACATTCTCAATTCATTAAAGATTGAATATGCTTCTATAGACGACGGCAACTTCTTCAACAGAAACCTGAATCTCTATGGACAAATCCTCATCGTATTTATCGTCTTCTTCTCATTGTTCTTAGGACTCAGGTTCTTATATCCTGACATTTTCAAAGAGTCTCATTCCATAAATCTTATTATAATAGTTATGCTTATGATGATAATACCTTCATTTATCGTCATAAAATTACATCCTACAATGATTTATATGATGCCATTGACAATCTTAGCAATGTTGATGGTTACATTTTTCAACATACGCGTCGCTATTTTCGTTCAGACGCTAACTTTGATCCTTGTAAGTCTTGTCGTTCCAAATTCATTCAGATTTTTTGTCATACAATATTTCGTCTCATTGATATCAATATTTGTTTTAGGAAAGAACACGGCACGTTCGAGATATTTCGTCACTTACGCTTCTGTTTTCATTTCATATATCATATTAAAGATAAGTGTCTCATTGATATTTGATGGCGGTCTTGAAAACTTCACATGGTACGACATCGGGACATTCGCGATGAACACCTTGTTCGTGATGCTGACCTTACCTCTCGCTTATTTATTGGAAAAAGTCTTCGGTTTCGTCACCGATATGACTCTCTTGGAATTAAGCAACACAAACACACCTTTATTAAGGAAATTAGCATCTGAAGCTCCCGGAACGTTCCAACACGTCATGCAGGTCGCTGACCTTTGTGAGGAAGCTCTTTTCGCTATTGGAGGAAATATGCTCTTGGCTCGTACAGGCGCCATGTATCACGATGTCGGAAAACTTAAGAATCCGATGCTTTTTACAGAAAACCAGCACGGCAAATACAATTTACACAACGAGATGTCGTATTACGAAAGTGCTCAGATTATCATAAACCACGTCCTCGACGGAATTGAGATATGCAGAAAATATCATATTCCGGAGCAGATTATTGATTTCGCAAGAACGCACCACGGAACAAGGCGCACGGAATATTTCTATCAGATGGAACTTAAAGAGAATCCGGATATTGAAATCAATGAAACCGATTTCCGCTATCACGGACCTATCCCTTTCTCAAAAGAGACAGCGGTGCTTATGATGGCTGACTCTGTAGAAGCCGCCTCCCGCAGCCTTAAAGACAAAACCGAAGAGTCAATAAGTAAACTGGTTGATGGAATAATTGACGCTCAAGTGAACGACAACCAATTCATCAACACCGACTTGACATTCCGCGATATAACTACGATAAAGAAGGTGTTCAAGAAGAAATTGATGAACATCTATCACGTAAGGATAGCATATCCGGTTTGATTAAGATCATAGTAGTATATACGCCATGACAGCAGTTTTTCCATCGTCTTTCATGATCTTGAAATAATAACCATCGTCGGCTTTCTTTCTGTAAATCGACAATGTCTCTCCTTCAAGACTTTCGTTGAGATATGATATTTCAATATCTTTCAGTGTCATGCTTTCTAATTCGTTTACGGAGAAGGTGTCGAGGAGCATCGTGATATATGTGACGTTGTTAACATGATGAGTAACATCGATATCACCTGAACGTATCAATCTTTTATAGACAAAATCATCTTCAGTGAAATCGTCTTTGAATCTTCTGAATCTATCTTCAATGGATTTCTCCTTAATCCAATCGATATCGTTAGGATAAGATGTCGTTTCCACTTTACGCAAGGTGCGCGTCGAAGCGTCGATAATGACCCATTCTGTTATACCATTAATTAATATCTCGCCATCTTTGATGATTTGATAGCAACGATTGCAACGCACTCCTTCCGCACCCATCGGCCATGTCCTCACCGCAACATTCTCATTCCAAAGCGGGAGTCTATTAACCTTAACCTTAGTCTTGGTAATAACCCACAAGGCATTGTCTTTCTCAAGCAGAGAGAAATCATCGACGCCTAAAAATATAGCATGGCGACTTGCCACATCTTGAAATGTCATAAAAGCAGCCTCCGCCCTAAAACGCATCAGACTGTCACATTGTCCGGAAAGGACTGTGGTATTGAGAATATATTCGTTTTTTTTCATGATTCCTTTTAATGTCAATGGTCAACGGTTGAGAATTTTATGTTACAAAAATACGAAATATTATAGTCCTAAATTTGGATTTTAAATAAAAAGCAATAATATTTCAATTTTGTTTTTCATGCCTTAATTATTTTTACTTTTGCAGAAAACATTTTTGTGATGAAACATATTTTTATTGTCAATACCGTTGCTGGAAGTGAGTCTTGTCTTGACATAGTTAAAGAAGGTATTGCAAAATGTGAAGAAGAAATAGATTATGAGATATACATGCCGGATTCACCGGAAGATTCCATAAATTTTATTAAGAATTATGTAGAGAACCATCGTGATGAAGAAGTTCGTTTTTATGCGTGTGGTGGCGATGGTACTATTAATAAGGTAGCGACAGGAATCGTAGGATTTCCTAATGCGAGCATGGCAGTCTTGCCTTTCGGAACCGGGAACGATTATGTAAAATATTACGGTTCACCAGAAAAGTTTAAAGATGTATGCAATCTTATTCATGGCAAGGAAAAGATTGTTGACATCATGAAAGTTGATGATAAATATGCCTTAAACTCCACACACTTCGGATTAGACAGCGTTGTTGCCAAAGCGATGAACAAACTAAGACGCAATATATTGTTTGGTAAGAAGAGAGCTTATCCTTTTGCAGTCGTATGGGGATTCATCGCCGGAATGCGTAACAAATGTATCGTTTATGCTGACGGAGAGCAACTCAACAACAGCGACATTTTATTATGCACGGTAAGCAACGGGAAATATGTAGGTGGCTCATATTTCAACGCACCTAACTCTCTCAACGACGATGGTTTGTTGGAAGTATGCTTGGTAAAACCTGTTCCAAGATGGAAGTTTATCGGCTTGATAAAATATTATGTCGCTGGAACACATATCAATAACCCGAAGTTTAAAGACATCGTCGTTTATCGTCAGGCAAAGAACGTTAGAATCGAAGGTCCCGAAGGATTCTGCGTTTCCATTGACGGCGAGATTTATAAAAACAGTCACATCGAGATTGAGAATTTAGAGAAGAAGATAAGATTCGTAGTACCTAGAGAAAATTGAAAATTATGGTAGAGACGTCACCCCTGTGGCGTCTTTGAATTGAAGATTAAAAGACACTCGGACGTGTGTCTTATTTTTTTGCGTCTTTTTTAAAAATCCCTCTTGTCTTTTCCGAAGATGTTTATTATCTTTGCGGAAGTAAACAAAAATCACTATATATGAAACCAAATAAATACATCAGATTCGACTGGGCTATGAAGCGCATGCTTCGCGACAAAGCCAATTACGCAGTTTTGGAAGGACTTCTTACAACATTATTCAAGGAGAAGATTATTATTAACAGACTCTTGGAAAGTGAGAGCAATCAGGAAGATGAACTCGACAAATATAACCGTGTCGATATTCTTGCGGAGAACAGCAAAGGTGAGTTGTTCATCATCGAGGTGCAGAACAACGACGAGTACGCCTATTTCCAGAGGATGCTGTTCGGAGTCTCTAAGTTGGTGACGGAGTATATTAATAGAGGTGAAGGTTATCAGAACATCAAGAAGATTTACAGCGTCAACATCGTTTATTTCGATTTGGGACAGGGCAAGGATTATCTATATCACGGCAAGACGGAGTTTTTGGGAGTGAACACGGGCGAGATTCTGAAACTAAGTCCATTCCAGCAGCAGAAGTTTAAGGTTGATATCGTCAGTGAGTTATATCCCGAATATTATATTCTGAAGGTCAACGATTTTGAAGGCAATCCTAGCACACCATTAGAAGAATGGATATATTATCTCAATACCGGAGATATTACTCAAGACTCAACCGCACCTGGATTAGAAGAGGCGAGGAAGAAGTTGGAACTCGCCATGATGAGCAAGGATGAGTTGTCGGCATATTATCGTCATCTGGATAACACGGTGATATTGAAAGACAACATCTATACTTCACGAGGCGAGGGTCTGCTTGAAGGCAGAGC
>JAZUSL010000049.1:0-10051 GCA_045606705.1 Bacteroidales bacterium | reverse complement strand
ATATTTTCCTTGATTCATAGCAACTTATAAATTTTACACAAAGATAAAATTTCAAAAGTGCAGAATCAAAAAATGGCTATAATTTATTGTATTACAATTATTTCAAAGAATGTTTTTATAAATTAACGGAACACTAGTGATGCATAATTCATAATTATTTTTTTGGGGATGAGACTATAAACAAAACTATGTCGGAACGACGATATAAGAAGCCCGACACAGTTTTTATAATTCAATACAGGATGTTAACTGATAGTTATTTCCTGACGAACGCTCTTTCGAGGTCTTGAGAGACGTTGATCATGAAGTCGCCCATTTGTTCGTAGGTGTTGATGATGTCGATGAAATAAACGCTTGCCTGATAGTTGTCGCCTTTGCTGTCGATGTTTTCTATCATAGAATCTCTGAGATTGTTTCTCAATGTATTGAGACGATCTTCAGCGTTATATGCGTTAGATATTTCAACGAGTTCGCCTTTGTGAGCCGCTGTCAGATTTTCTATCATGACGTCGTATGTCGCGTTTACGGCATCAGCCATAGCATTGAGATTCTTTATTGACTCGGAATCAAATTCCTTCTTATGGATATTCTTTCTCGACAAGATGCGGCTGAGTGTCTCGCCAGAATCGCCTAACGACTCTAATTCTCCGATGATTTTATACATCGCCTTTATCTTCATTGAAGTGCTTTCGCTTATCTCTTCTACCGACACTTTGTTAAGGAATGTGGCGATCTCGTATTCGATGCGGTCGGATATTTCTTCATATTTGACGAGTTTCTTTCTTAACTCCTCAAATTTGTCGGAATCGGCTTCGTTGATGGCATCCTTTGCGTAATCGGCTCCGTTCTTCGAGATTTTAGCGAAATTGATAATCTCCTCGAAAGCCTGTTCCACTGAGAGTTCTGGAGTGGCGAGCGGTCCTGCTGAGATATATTGTAGTCTGAATACTTCTTTCTCCTGATTCTTTGGTGCCTTGATTATCCAGCTGACAGCTTTAGCGATTGATTTTGTGAACCATATCAATATCAAGGTGTTGGTGAGATTGAAGAGAGTGTGCAACATTGAAAGTCCGTATAATGCTGCTGTTCCTTCAGGAGAATTAGAGTCCGTTACCACGAAGCCTTCTGCGGCGGGATTAGGCACTCCGAATACATTTTCAGTGATAATGCCTACTAATCTCAAGAAAGGTTTGAAAAGTATTAAGGCCCAGATGACACCGAATAAGTTGAAAATGGTGTGCGATAACGCGGCTCTTTTTGCAAATGTATTACCTACCGAAGCGGCTATATTAGCTGTGATGGTCGTTCCGATATTCTCGCCGAGAACCATGGCGCATGCCATCTCAAAAGGAATCCAGCCCATGCTCAACATGATGAGAGTGATTGCCATCGTAGCTGATGACGACTGTAAGACGAGAGTCAATATCGTACCGAAGGCGAGGAACAGAAGCACTGAGCCGAATCCGTATGACGACCAATTTCTCACGAATTCCAACACTTGTGGTGTCTCTCTGAGATCTGGCACCGATTCTTTCATGAAGGAAAGACCGAGGAACAACAATGAGAAACCTATTATCAGTTCGCCTATGTTCTTGCGCTGATCTTTTTTAGAGTTAGAGAAAAGGAAACCGAACAACATCATAGGTACGGCGAGAACCGAGATGTCGGCTTTGAAACCTAACCACGATACCATCCATGCCGTGACAGTCGTTCCTATATTGGCACCCATTATAACTCCAATAGCTTGTGCGAGTGTGAGAAGTCCGGCGTTGACGAAGCTGACTACCATGACGGTAGTAGCCGATGACGATTGTATAATAGATGTGATGCCTAATCCTGTCAAGACACCCTTGAAAGGATTTGACGTCATGGCAGATAAGAAACCTCTTAATCTGTCGCCTGCTGCTTTCTGTAATCCTGAACTCATCAAGTTCATTCCGTAAAGGAACATACCCAATGCTCCTAACAGTGTAAATATTTGCAATATACCCATAAAGTTTATAAAATTTTATGCTGCAAAGTAAAAACAAAAATGTTTCAAAAATGTTACAAAAAGATTAGGCTTCAGTTAAAGATGAACTTATTATCCCATTTTTCCTGTCAGATAAGCTTTCGTGCGTTCGTCATTAGGATTTGAAAACATGACTTCCGTGTCGCCGTATTCCACCAACTCGCCGAGATACATGAACATAGATTTCGATGATATACGTTTGGCTTGTCCCATGTTATGCGTGACAATTAATATCGTGACTTCTTTCTGAAGTTCTAACAGCAATTCTTCTATATGTTTCGTGGCTATAGGGTCGAGGGCGGAGGTAGGCTCGTCCATCAGCAGGATGTCGGGCTGCATCGCCAAGGCGCGTGCAATACAAAGTCGCTGTTGCTGTCCGCCAGAGAGGAAGGTGCCTTTCTTGTTCAGCACGTCTTTCACCTCGTCCCAGAGCGCTACATTCTTCAGGCAGCATTCCACCGTAGAGTCTTTCTCTTCTTTGGATAGTCGTATGCCGTTTAAGGTGAATCCCGACAAGACGTTATCGTAGATGCTCATCGTTGGGAAAGGTGATGGACGCTGGAATACCATTCCCACTCTGCGGCGTACATCGATAGGTTCCATAGTAAGAATGTCGTCGCCATTGAGCAGTATCTCGCCATCGACGCGTATGTTAGGATAAAGGTTGTGCATCAGGTTGACGGCGCGTAACAATGTCGATTTGCCGCATCCCGAAGGTCCCATGATAGCGGTGATGGTTTTTCTTTCGATGGCTGCCGACACATATTTCACTGCCATCGTCTGCTTGGTATATGACACGCAAGTCTTTTTAAATTCGAGTATAGGTTTTATTGATTCCATTTTTTTGCAAGATATTTAGCTGTGATATTTAATGTTAATACGAATAATAAAAGGAATAACGATGCGCCCCAGATAAGGTCTTGAAGATAAGGATCGTTGAAGAACTCCCATATTAATAAAGGTACTGCCGATATTGGCTTGTCGATAGACCAGCGTATGAGAGAGCAACCTAAGGCGGTGAACATCAGCGGCGCTGTCTCCCCGATGACGCGTGAGATGGCAAGGAGCACTCCGGTGAAGATGCCGCCGAAAGCCGCAGGGAGCTGTACTTTTAGCATCACCCGTGCGCGGTTGCCTCCGAGTGCCAAGCCTGCTTCTTTAAGCGAAGCGGGTAGTATCTTCAGCGTCTCTTCTGTGGAACGAATGATGAGCGGCAACATCATGATGAAAAGCGCGACGCTACCTGCAATGGCGGAGTATCCTTTCATCGGGACGACGAACCAGATATAAGTGATGATGCCTATGATGACGGACGGCGTGCCTTGTAATAAGTCGGTGAGATAACTCACTATAATGGCGAAACGACTCTTGGAGTTTTCAGCGAGGAACGCTCCGCATAAGATGCCGATAGGTACGGCGAAGACTACCGCCATGCCGAGTATTATCATGGTGCCGATGATACCGTTGGCGATGCCCCCTGGTATTGGCTCTCCTGCTTCTATGGCTTTCATGGCTTTGTACGCTGTGGGCGTAGGCTCTGTGAAGAAAGACCACGAGAGTTGGTCGTAGCCACGAAACAGCACTTCTCCTATGATGGCGAACAACGGAACCGCTGTGAGTGCGGCGAGGATACATATCGTCCACAGCATCAGCCTGTCGGTGATTAGACGTTTTTTTATTTTTGAATGTGTCATAACTTTAAGAAATACGAGCGCGTTTGATCATAATTTTACCTATCATATTTATTATCGCAGTGATGAGGAATAATATAAGTCCTATGGCTATCAGCGATGAGAGACGTAAGTCGTCGGCTTCTCCGAATTGGTTGGCGATGATAGATGCCATGGAGTTGCCTATCGAGGTGATGGAGTCGGGTACGTTGTTGGTGTTGCCGATGAGCATGGTGACAGTCATCGTCTCGCCGAGGGCACGACCTATCGCCAAGATATATGAAGAGAATATCCCGGAACCTGCCACGGGAAACACGATCTTACGAACTACTTCAGCGCGTGTGGCACCGAGGCTGTATGCTCCTTCTTTCAAGTCGTTGGGAACCATCTTGATAAATTCGGCACTCAAGGATGCGGCGTAAGGCACAATCATAATCGCCAAGACTAATGAGGCTGTCAATATTCCGGAGCCTTGCGATGAGATGCCTAACTCCATTATGATTGGTCGTAAAGTGTAGAAGCCCCATAATCCATAGATGATGGAAGGTATACCCGCTAACAAATCTGTGACGGTACTTAATATGGCAGCTACTTTCGTTCCCTTGAAATATTCTCCGACGAATAATGCTACAGGTAACGAAAATGGTATGCAGAAGATGAGAGCCAACAATGTAGTCATCAGCGTTCCCGTGATGAAAGGCAATGCTCCATATTGTTCTGCACCTTCGGTATAACTCCATTCTTTTGAGGTAAGAAATCGGAAGAATCCGAAGTGCTCAAAAGCCTCGTATGCGTCGGTGACGAGAGCGTAGATGATGCCTCCGCATACGAGGGGAATTATTGCAGCTACCAAAAACAATATCGTTTTATAAATCTTGTCGTTCATCTTTTTGACAAATTGTTATTTACTTTTTTCTGACATATTTGTTTCGCTCAATGCTACTCCGTTGTAGGTGATGCTTTTTAAATTGTTAAGGCTTAACTCTTTTGCTTTTGCTGGAAGAGGAGCGTAATGTACTTCAGAAGTTATTTTCTGTGCCTCATCGGAGAGTATGTATTTGAGGAGGTCGATAGTAGCGATGGCTTGTTCCTTGCTTCTGTCGGAATAGTTCTGCTCTTTATACACAACAATCCAAGTGAAGGTTGAGATTGGATATGCTCCTTTAGCATCGGAGTTTGTTATCGAGCAGCGAGTGTCGTTTGGAATGACGCCTGATGCTGCGGCAGAGATGCTTGCTGAAGAAGGCTTTACGAACTCACCGTTGCTGTTTTGTATCGTGGCGTATGGTATCTTCTGTGCGAAGGCATATTCTGAACCGATATATCCGATGGAGTTTTTGGTGTTAGCAATAACGCCTGCTACGCCTGGATTACCTTTGGCTGCTTGTCCTACAGGGAAGTTGACCGACTTGCCTGTCCCGAAGTTTTCAGCCCACATCTCGCTGACTTTAGAGAGATAATCGGTGAAGACGAAAGTAGTTCCTGAGCCGTCGGAACGATATGCTGGAATTATAGTCTCGTCAGGAAGTGTGACGTTAGGGTTCAACTCAGCGATGCGACTATCGTTCCACTTTGTTATTTTACCAGCGAAGATGTTGGCGATGACATCACCAGACAGATTCAGCTCGTTGACGCCGTCTAAGTTATAGGCGAGAACGACAGCTCCCATGCAAGTAGGGACGTGTATTACAGCATTCATCTCGCTCATTTCCTTGTCGGAGAGGAAGGCGTCGGAGGCGGCGAAGTCTACGATGCCGTCACGCAAGTTTCTTATTCCGCCGCCGGAGCCGATGCCACCGTATGCTACAGCGTCGCCATTGAGTTCGGCAAATTGTTCGAAGATGACATTATAATAAGGTAATGGGAATGTAGCTCCAGAACCTGATAGCTCTTGTGACTTACGACCGTTGGTGTTTGAACTTCCGCCGCATGATACCATAGAAAGAGCGACGATGACTGTGATGATTGAAGAAATAATTCTGTTCATATTTTATCAGTTTTAAAATGTTAATGTTTTATTTATAATCCGAAGTAACAATTGATATAAGCGTAGTAAATGTTGTCGCTGCCATCTTTAGGGATGCTCATCCTGAAGTTAGGAGCTATCTTGACATATTTGCCTAACTTGAACTGTGCTCCGAGAATAGCTGCTTGTTCGTCTTTTGATATGTTCCAATCGTTTTCTGAATTAAGGTCGTCGAAACGAGCGTAGATGTCGGCGAATTTTGCGACCTTGACAGAACCGAATATAGAATAACCGTTCTGATCTGCGTTGTCGTTGTTAGATGTGTTTGCCATGTAGTTATATTCTGCGCCAACTCTGAATCTGTCGCATTTGTAACCCATGAAAGCTGCTATGTTAGCGATGTCTTTCTTTGTCTCGTCGCCTTTTTGGTTGAGTCCGCCGTACAGACGAATCTGGAATCCTTTTAAAGGAGTGAGTGTCACGCCTAAGCCGTAGTTGAAACCATCGTTACCTTGTATCTTCTTATAACCTTCGCCGTTGACGATGATAGCGTCGGCTGACAGCCAATCGGTGAATTTGTATGCTGCAGAGATACCCAAGTCGGCGCTGCTACCGAATTTATATTCGTCTTGGAAAGATTTCATGACGTAACGATAACCCCAGAATTTCTCTTGAAAATTAAATTGTGTTGTTGAAATCAAACCTCCGTTGAGTGTGAGGTCGCCGGTCTTCCATTGAATCAAGGCGTTCTTCATATAAGCCACGCGATGAAGGTCGCTGACGTCTGACGATTTGCCGATGTCCATCACGCCTTTAACAGAAATGCCCTTGCCGAGATTGTATTCGTAGCCGAGATAAGCGCGTTCAAGTTCAAAGCCGATGTCGTTCTTGTTATCGCCGAAACCGCTGTGGAAGTTCTCGAACATCTGGATTATTGCCTTGCCTTTCGGCTCTTCGATTTTGGTATCTTGCGCCTTGGCTGAGATACCGAAGCAAGCTAATGCGCCTGCTAAGATTAAATGTTTTTTCATTGTCATTTTTTTTGAAATTTTGATACGGCAAAAGTATAGAGGAGATGTTACAGTGATGTTACAAAATAAATAGTCTTCGGTTAAATCGCTATGACAAAATATTACATTTTTATTAAATGTTGTTTCATGTGTCGTTAATTTCATTTTTTATCAATAACTTTGCACTACAATAATATAAGGTATGACAACAGAACGTATTTTAATAGTCGATGATGAAGAGACTTTATGTGAAGTCTTGAAACTCAATCTTGAAAATGAAGGCTATGATGTCGATATTGCTTTCAGTGCGGAACAGGCTCTTACTTATGACCTGAAATCTTATTCGCTTATTCTTCTTGATATTATGATGGGTGAGATAAGCGGTATCAAGATGGCTAAGATGCTGAAGTCGGATGTCACGACTGCCGATATTCCTATTATATTCTGTACGGCTCGCGACACGGAAGACGATATGATTATGGGATTAAATCTCGGCGCTGACGACTATATCATGAAACCTTATACTGTCCGTAATGTGATAGCTCGAGTGAAGAGCGTCTTGCGCAGGACATCGTCTCATAAGAATAATGTTACATCGACGGAGAAATCTAATATCTTGAAAGTCGATGGCTTGCATCTCGACTTGGAGTTTAAACGTTGCATCATAGACGGCGAGGAGGTGAAACTCGCTCGCAAAGAATTTGAGTTGTTGGCTTATCTTATCTCACATCGTGGCAAGATATGTTCGCGTGAGCAGATACTGAGTCGCGTGTGGAGCGATGAGGTCGTGGTACTCGACAGAACTATCGACGTTAACATCACGCGTCTGCGTTCAAAGATAGGTAATTATGGTTCTTATATTGTAACACGTTCAGGATTTGGCTATGGCTTCCGTGATTAAATTATCGTATCACAAACGACTCTTCTTAGTGATAATCGTCTTCTTGTGGAGTGTCGTCTTATGTTTCATCGGATTTCAATATCTGCGCGAGCAACAATATAAATCAGATTTTCTGAGCGCGCAGCTTCAGCTGTATAATCGTCATCTGCTTGAGATCGTGGAAGAAGGTCAGCCTTACGAGGAATATATCATGACGCATAACAAACCCTTCGATGAGCTTAGAGTTACCATCATCACCTTGTCGGGTGCTGTCATCTATGATAATGTTTTGTTGATAGATTCTCTTGACAATCACCGTGAGAGACCGGAAGTGATTCAGGCTTTGAAAAATGGTTCCGGCTATCATATCGGGCGACAGTCTACGAGTGACGGACGCGAGTATTTCTATTCAGCGACGAAAGGCGAGCGTGTCGTGGTGCGTACTGCCATCCCATATTCGTCATCGTTAGACGAACTCTTGAAAGCAGATTGGAGTTTTCTCATAGTGATGATTTCCATCAGTGTCGTAATGAGTGTGGTGGCGTTTTTTATCACTCGTAAGCTCGGTAAGAATATCGAACGTATCAAGCATTATGAGGCGGAACAAGAGAAAGATATTCTTAAACGACAGCTTACCAATAATATAAATCATGAACTGAAGACTCCCGTCGCGTCGATACAGGTTTGTCTTGAGACATTGTTGTCTGGTATCGATCTTAGTGAGGATAAGAAGATGGAACTTATTGAACGTTGTTATACTAATAATGAACGTCTGCGCCGACTTCTTAACGATGTGTCGCTGATCACGAGGATGGAAGACGGCAGCGCGCTTATCAGTAAGGAGAGAATCGTCGTTAATGATATTATTAATGAGATTGCCGAAGAGTTGGAGATCATGCCTAAGGAAGAACGATTGAATTTACATACAAACTTCAACGAGATGGTCGTGATGGAGGGAAACATCTCGCTGATAGGTTCCATATTCCGTAACCTTACGGAGAACGCCATCGCCTACTCAGAAGGCAGAAACATTTATATATCGTTGCTCGAAAATAACGATGAAGAATGTCGCATCAGTTTTGAAGACGACGGCAAGGGCGTTCAGGAGGAACAGCTGCCTCGACTTTTCGAACGCTTCTATCGTGTTGACAAAGGACGTTCACGACAGAAAGGCGGCACAGGTCTCGGACTCGCCATAGTAAAGCACGCCGTTCAGTTTCACGGAGGCACGATAAAGGTTAGCAACCGTCCCAACGGAGGTTTACGTTTCGAGTTTTCTTTGAAGAAGTAAGGAAACCATTACAGTTATAATGCGATAAATGGTGAAAGACTCAGTCTGCAATATCGTTTAAGTCGTAATAGAGCAATCTTGTTATTATATCTTCCTCCTCTTTTCTTAGATGTCGGAAGTCGTTGTTTTGATAAAATGGTATCGCCTTATAATAAGCATCTACTGTTATGAAACGACATCCAGTTTTATTATTTTCAAGAAAATACGACTTGATGAAATTTAGTATGATAGAACCTATACCTTTACCATGAAATTTCTCATTTATTCCTAAACGGCATATCTTTACAGCAGGATAACTCCTTATACGTTTCTCATTAGTAAAGAGATTTCGTCTGAAACGATTAAATTCTGTCTTGTCATCGAAATCTGTCAGAGAAACTCGGTCGTTAGCTAAGCTGAAATAACCGATAACTTCTTTTGTTTCTACATTTTCAAAGATGTAAGTCACCGCTAATAATGCCTTTCTATAAGGGACAGATCTGTTTAAAAGGAAGTCGTTCAAATCGTCGTCTCCGCAATTGAACGACTTTACCTTTTCTTCTTTTTGTAATTTCCGTACTTCGTAAGTGTCGGAATTACAGTTGAAGAGATACGCCATACTTTATCCTTTAAAGATTTTTTTAATCATTTCATAATCCCTAAGGCGTTTAGCTTTCTTCTCAGGATCTTCGTGACGTTTTTCCTTCATTCTTTCCTCGAATATTCGAGCGTCTTCTCCATAAAGTATAGGAGTTTCTTTAATAGGTCGTGCCATAACATTTTAGTTTTTAAAATTACTTCGCAAAGTTACGATAAAAACAAATATTTGTCAAGTGTTTTTGCGTTAAAAATTATTAACATTCAATGTGTTATATATTAATCATTAATTATTAATTATTATTAATACAATAAGCATGATAATACATCGCGACCATATATATAGCAACGTCTCTTTTCATGTAGAAGGGAGTTTATCTAAATGAATTCTTATCCAAAAAAATTCTTTTCTCTTACATTAAAAATCATTAGATTTTTTTCCCTATCTTTGTTCCCGAACTCAAATGGTGGTGTCCGGTATGCCGTTAGGCTGCCGTGTCTGAGATTATACACATTGCACCAGTACAGATAATGCTGACGCTGGAAGTTTTGGAGTCCTTCATGGTACCATGCCGTACCACTATTTTGAGAAAGGTAAAACTAAAAAATAGTGGTATGAATCAATCGAAATCTTATCCTAAAGTATT
>JAZUSL010000048.1:0-7485 GCA_045606705.1 Bacteroidales bacterium | reverse complement strand
AGAAAACAACAACCGTTTCATCCTTAAGTTAGCTGTCAGCGATCAGCAGTCAGCAGTCAGCGACAACTTCGTTTACCAAAGCGGCGAAGAACTTATTGTTGACGCTGAAGGTACAGTACAAATCATCGACGTTATGGGTCGTGTGGTTTATAACAACGACGTCACATCAGACAACAACAGAATCAACGTAAGTGACTTCAACAACGGCGCATACGTTGTAAGAGTAATAAATGAAAGTGAAATTAAAGTAGAAAAAGTAGTTATTTATTAAAAAGTCAACGGTCAACAGTCCGTGGGTATACGGATAACAGACCAAGACAAAGGCATGGAAAGTGGACAAAGTCTGTTGTCTGTTGTCAGTTGTCTGTTGACATAAAATAGAAAAAAATGAAAAAGATAATATTAGCGATAGCATTATTCGCAACAGTTAGCGCAAATGCACAAAATGATGGTTACTTCACATCAAACTATAATTATGAACAAAACCGTGAGAATTCAGTACAAGGTGGTTGGGCAGACGTTGTCGGTTTTCCTGGCCACGGCAGCTCAACTAATGCAGCAGCACCTCTTGGCAGCGGCTTGCTGTTGTTAGGCGGAATGGCATTGGCATACGGACTACGCAAGAAGAATTGAAAATTGAAAGTTGAAGATTGAAAGTTGAAAATGACAGAGACGCGTCGGTTGCACCTTAATAATAACAATGTGTAATTGACACGTCTCTATCAATTAATTATTTAAGAATTTTTAATATTTGTAATAATAGTTAAAGTATGAAAAAATTTTTATTTTTACTGGTTTCTTGCATCTTGTGCAGTATCGGTTTTGCACAGGTTAATGTCATCGAGACAGAATTGCAGGAAGTAATGGATCAGAAAGGCGATGAGATGATTGATGTTACCATCATCTTCAAATCGCAGATGGATGCTGCCAAGCTTCAGGCTAAGGCAGAAAGAGGCGACAAGTCACTTCAAAGAGAGATTGTCGTGAGCGAGCTTAAAGATTTTTCTTTAAGACAACAATCGGACGTCATGGCTATTCTTCAAGCAGAAGAAGCAAGCGGCAAGGTAGCCAACATCAGCCCGCTCTGGATTGTCAACGCAATCAGCTGTGAGGCTTCACGCGATGTGATCTATAAGTTAGCATCACATCCTGATGTAGCTAAATTGAGCTATAACAAAGAAATTCAATTGTTATCGGAAGAACAAATGTCGGAGACAATGGATGTGGAAGCCAGAAGAGGTCCTGCAGCTCATACCGTTACAATTCGTGCTAATCGCGTCTGGTCGGAATATGGATATACCGGTAAAAATGTCGTTGTTGCTGTTTTGGACACAGGCGTTAATTACGAACATAAAGATATAAAAGACAATCTCTGGGAGGGCGAAGTCGATACCGATAATGACAACATTCCGGATATGGTTGTCAACGGTTGGAATACAATACTTGATAATGCGAATATCCTCGACGATAATGGTCATGGTACACACTGTGCCGGTATCGTCTGCGGTAATGGAACTTCAGGAACAACAACAGGTGTCGCTCCAGATGCAAAGCTTATGACAGTTAAGGTAGTTGGTGCAGCAGCAACAGGTTCTGTCAGCAATATGATCAGTGGTGTTCAGTTTGCTGTTGAGAACGGTGCTGACATTTTAAGCTTATCCTTAGGTTTTAATAATAATCAATTGAGCGTGGCGCAGAAAGAAAGCATCCGTGAGACATTCGATAAGGTGTTGACAGCTGGCATTATCGTTTGTGCAGCAGCTGGTAACGACGGTAACAACTACGGCGCACCTAATAATGTCGACTATCCTGCAGCTTGTCCTTCACCATGGAGAAACGCTGACCAAACATTGATAGGCGGTTTGTCGAGTGTGGTTTGTGTAGGTGCCAACGACCTTAAAGGACAATCTTCTCAAGGTCCTTCAACATGGCAAGATACAAAATATAACGATTACCAATATAGCAAATGGATTCACTATTGCGGCTATACCGGTACATATAATGATGTGAATAATGTGTTTAATAAAAATAACCAAACATATTCATGGGCAGTAAAATATACTCCAAATATGGTAGGTTGTTTCTCTGCATTGAGCAAGGTATCGATATTCGGTTCAACAAACGACATTACCGTTGCGATTAATATATATAATGGCGGTGACGATGCTCCTTCTGGAAATGCGATATATACCCAAAGTAACGTCAATGTGTCAGCTTGGTCGTGGAACGATATCAATTTGACAAATAAAGTTAATATAGATCCAACCAAGAACTTATGGATTGTCTTCAGTTCAAATTCAACAACATCACCAGCGGCATACGGACAATTCGGCAATACATCAAACGCTCGTTTGGTTTCATTTGATAATGGAGTAACATGGGAAGATAATGGAGTTGGTATGTGGTTGGTTCGTGGTTTCGTTGAAGATATCGACGGAAATACTTCTGCAATGGGTCTCATCCGTCCCGACATCTCAGCTCCAGGCGATTTGATTTATTCTTTGAATCATACACATAACAATGCGTATAAATTGATGTCAGGTTCTTCACAATCTACACCTGCTGTGGCTGGTGTGATGGCTCTTATGTTGGAAAAGAATTCATCTCTCACACCTGAACAGATTACAGAAATAATAGAGACAACAGCAGCCGACAAACCAACTTCTAAAAATAATATAGTAGGTGCTGGTCGCGTTGATGCTTTTAATGCTGTTGCCAATACAACAGAAGGAGAAAAAGCTCCTTATCTACGACTTGTTTCTTTCTCTCCTAAAAATGTTGCGCCTGGCAATAATGTAGAAATTAAATTTAGTTTGAAGAACGAAGGCAAAGGCTCAAGTTCAAATGATGCTCAGGTGCTGGTTTCATTGAATAATGACCAATATGTTAATATGGACAATAAGCTTATCGAAGTCGGTTCACTTGACAACGAAGAGATTAAAGAATTTTCCTTTACACTCAATGTTGGTGAACAGGTGGCTGATGGTCATGTCATAAACTTCAACTTAAATATAAATGACGGAGATTATACATGGAAAGACAACTTCTCTGTAAAGGTAACAGCTCTGCCAAATATTGTTTATAAATCAAGCACTCCAAGCATCATCAGACCTGAAGACGGCAATGTTAGTCTCGTCGTTACAATGGTGAATAACGGAATGGCTCCATCATTAAATGAAACAAAAATTACTTTGTCGGCTATCTCAAATAGCTTGGAACATATCACAATAGAAGATAATGAAGCTACGATAGGTGCTTTAAATGTTAATGAAACAGCAACAGCAACATTCACGATATCTGCAAAAGAAGATGCGGCTGATAATTACTTGGTTGACTTCTTCCTCGAAACTTTGTTAGTCAATGATGAAGAGTCTGACGTTATCTATGAATTTGAAAACTCATTGGATGGCTGGACTTCATTCGATGCTGCAAACAATGAAATATCTGATCCATGGTGGCATTCATCAGAAGCTTTCTTCCATGGCAAAACTCCTAATGACTCTCATTCAGGAAGTGGTCACCTTATGAGTGAAACAAGAAACAAGAGTCTGATAGATTTCACATATCCTATCGACAATTATTTGGTTTCTCCTAATAAGATGAAAATAACAGAAAACAGCACTTTCAGTTTCTATGCTCGTGCAAATCATGCATATTATTATCCGGAACATTTTGGTGTTGCTATCTCAGAAAACGGAAACTCATCTGAAACTGATTTCACCACAATCCAAGATTGGACAATCACTCAACAACAAGGTACAAATTGGAATAAATATACCGTCGATTTGAGCGATTACGAAGGAAAGGAAATCTATATTGCTATCCGTCACTTCTTCACAACAGAAGAATGGAATAGTTTGTATAACGGTTATTACGTTGACGCATTAAATATTGACGACATCCTCTTTTCAAACGTAATAATTGACCGACATCATGTTCCTTCATACGATGATACAGATGAAAATTACTTCAATGTTGTAGTCTCAAACCCTGTAGATTTGGATGCGCCAACAGCTTTGGCAGCAAGTAATATCACTACTGAAAGTTTGACATTATCGTGGGATGCTCTCGAAAAGGCTCAAAGCTATAACGTTTATCGTGACGGCGAATTGAAAGCTAATGTGACAGGTACAACTTATAACGATAACAATCTGACACATAATACAGAATATTGCTATACAGTTGCAGGTGTTCACAATAGCAATGTCCACGAACAAAGTGAACCTTTATGTGTAAAGACAGCTCAAAAGAATTATAGCGTGGCAATCAGTTCGTTTACTCCTGAAGTGATACATATTGACGGAAAAACAACGACATCTTTGGATATAACATTTGTTAACGATGGTAAATATCAACATCAATCAAGATCCGCAATAACATTGTCGAGCAGTGATGTGTATGTTACAATTAATACAGCAACCGGAAGTATGAATGCCTTGAATTCGGGTGTTGAAGTTGATAGATCATTCGAGATAGTAATTAACGAAAATGTTCCTAACAATCATGTTATTAGAATTAATGCTAACGTACAATACATTTATTCTCCATATACGTCGTGGGATCTTCCAATCTCAATAACTGTAAAGAACGACCCGGCATCACCTAAGAATTTCACAGCAACAGCTACTGAAAATTCTGTCACTTTATGCTGGGATGCCGTTGCAAACGCAATTCGTTATAATGTTTATAGAAATGGCGAATATGTCGGCAATACATCTTCAACAACATATTATGACGGCGGCTTGAATGCAGGCACAGAGTATAGTTATTATGCAACAAGCGTTGGCGCTGATGGTGAATCCGAGCCATCGAAAGAAGTATCCGTCACAACACTTGAAGAGAGTGAAGGCGTAGTGCTCCAATCTTTTGAGATGGGAACCGGCATAGGACAAATCATCACATTGACAGCTACATTAATTAATAACAGCGGCGTGGATACACCTGAAGCAACGACAGCTACATTGACATGCGATGATAAATATGTTACTATTGTTGATGGCACATACGACTTAGGTTCTGTGGAAACAGACGCAACAAAAGATGCTGAGTTTAGAATTATATTATCTAAAGAAACACCTTTAAATCACGTCTTGAGTTTCAATGTCACGACAGAATATGAAAGCGGTGGAGGCGGAGAGAGTTTTGTTTACTATAGTTTCGAAGATGGTTTTGATGATTGGACTATTATAGATTCTGATGGAGATGAACATACATGGTTCCATTATCCAACAACTTCGCTTAGTGTACATGGTATGAGTAATCCTGGATCTCATGGCGGTGACGGATATCTCATAAATTCTTCCTATTGTAGCAAACATGGAGGTGCATTAACACCAGATGATTATATTGTCTCACCAACAATGCTTAGAGCAACAGAAGAAACGACTATTAGTTTCTGGGTGAGAGCTCAAGGTTCATACCGATTTTCTCAAGAACACTATGGCGTTGCTGTGTCAACAACAACCAATAATGATCCGAATTCATTTACAACAATAGAAGAATATACAATAAATCCAGAAGTATCTACTGACACCGATTTATTTGGTTGGAATGAAGTAACAGTTTCTCTTAAAAATTATAGTGGACAGAATATCTACGTAGCAATCCGTCACTTTGATTGTTCAGATGAACAAGCTATTGGTATAGATGATATAACTATAGCCGGTCTTCAAACAGGAGGTACAAGTTTTCACACCTCTTCATTTTCTGTCACAGCTAATCCATCGTTAAATACATTTGCAGGCACAGGCTTATGGAGCAACGCTTTATTATGGAGTAAAGGTTCTGTCCCTTCATCAACAGATGACGTTATTGTTGCCGGTGACGCTACAATAGAAAGCGGTAACATCACAGTTAACACATTATCGATAGAAGAAGGTTCGTTGACAATGAACGGCGGCGCATTGACAGTAAGTGGCTTGTTGGTAAACACAGATGCCGACGCATTTGTCATCAACAACGGAGCACAGGTCATCCAAAATAACGACAAGGTGGCTGCTACTGTTAATATGGACATCGTCGATTGGAACAAATGGCAGTTCATTGCATCACCTGTCAAGGATATTGAGATAGAAGGCTTCGTTCCATCAACAGGCTACGACTTGTTCAAATATGACGGAACAAAGAAAAATGCAGAATGGGTGAACTATCAAGGTCATGTTGCCGACTTTGAAGAAACATTCAAACAAGGTCGCGGCTATCTCGCTTCATACGAGACAGAGACAACAGCAACATTCAAGGGCGTTCTTAACAAGAAGTCGTCATTCACATTCTCCGACGTAAAAGCCCACGACGAAGAGAACTATTATGCAAACTTCTATCTCCTCGGCAATCCGTTCACCTTCAATATGGATATAAATAACTTGGTTGCTTCAGGCATGGAAACAGGTATTGCTGTCATCAACGCGACAGGCAACGGCTACGAATACCGCACAGCAGGTTCAGTTAAAGTAGGTGAAGGATTCTTTGTTAAGACAGCAGCTGCCACAGCATCGCTCTCATATAGCGAAGGCGCAAAACGCGGTGACGACAAGGTGGCTGCTATCAACCTTATCGCTACAAGCAAGGCAGGCAACGACAACGTCATCATCCGTTTCGCAGACGAAGAAAATGAAGGTTTCAACAAATTAGACAACTTCGACAGAAGCATCGCTGAAATCTATGTTGCAGAAAACGGCAACCGCTATGGTATCAAGACTTACAACGAAAACACCACAGAAGTAGAAGTGAACTTCCACGCAAATGAAATGGGTAACTACACAATTGCAGCAGTTGCAGAAGGCGACTTCAGCAGCGTTGTATTGCTCGACCGTTTCTCAGGTGTCGAGACAAACTTGTTGATAGAAGACTATGACTTCACAGCAACAGGCGGCGACGATGTTAACCGTTTCATCGTTAAGTTGACTGTCAGCTATCAGCAGTCAGCAGTCAGCGACAACTTCGTTTACCAAAGCGGTGAAGAACTCGTCATCGACGCTGAAGGTACAGTACAGATCATCGATGTTATGGGTCGTGTTGTTTACAGCGACGACGTTGAAAGCACAAACAACAGAATCGACGTAAGCGGTTTCAGAAACGGCACTTACGTAGTAAGAGTAATCAGCGGAAGTGAAGTTAAAGTAGAAAAGGTGGTTATTTATTAAAAAATAGTGTAGAGTGTAGGGTGTAGAGTGTAGTGTAGTTTAAAGTTAAGAAGATGATAGATGAAAGTTTATTGGAATCGGATACACTAACAACTTCAAACTTAAAACTGTCAACAACTCTAAACTCTACACACTAAACTCTAAACTTTAAAAAAAGGAAATATGAAAAAGATAATATTAGCGATAGCATTGTTTGTAGCAGTAGGTTTAAGCGCAAATGCACAAAGTGACGGATTCTTCTCAAGTGGAAGCAACTTTAAAGAATACAGAGAAGACGTATGGGCACAGGATATGCCTGTATTGCCTGGACAACACGGTGTCGATTACGACTTTGCGGCAGAAC
>JAZUSL010000047.1:0-11719 GCA_045606705.1 Bacteroidales bacterium | reverse complement strand
AACTTTGACGGAGACATTCCATCAAAGTATATCCATATCATTAACTGTCATTTATTTACAAGCTTATCGCCAAACTGTCTTTGGCAACATTACATAATTATACAAAAAAAGAGACTGCCTAAACTTGTTAGACAGCCTCTTAAACTTTAGTCCTTGTCTTTATCCAATTACAACATCAGATAACTCATCAAGATACCTGCGGCAACTGCCGAACCGATAACACCTGAAACGTTAGGTGCCATAGCATGCATGAGCAAGTGATTCGATGGATCATATTTCTGTCCTTCAATCTGCGATACGCGGGCACTGTCAGGAACAGCGGAAACACCGGCATTACCGATGAGAGGATTTATCTTGTCACCTTCTTTCAAGAAGAGATTCATAAACTTAGCTCCGAGTATACCAGCAGCTGTCGCAATCATAAACGACAAAGCACCTAAACCAAATATCAACAACGATTCTTTTGTCAAGAAGACGTCAGCTTGTGTTGATGCGCCCACGGTGAGTCCCAACAAAATTGTCACTATATCGATAAGAGCATTGCTTGCAGTATTGGCGAGACGTTTTGTCACTCCACTTTCTTTCAAGAGATTACCAAAGAACAACATACCGAGCAATGGTAATGCTGAAGGACTGATGAAAGTAGTGAGGAGGAGTCCTACAATAGGGAAGCATACTTTTTCTGTCTTACTAACGGTACGAGGAGGTTTCATGTGAATGACACGCTCCTTTGGTGTGGTAAGCAATCTCATGATAGGAGGCTGGATAAGCGGGACAAGTGCCATATAAGAATATGCCGCGATAGCGATAGGTCCCAAGAGATGAGGAGCCATCTTCGATGAAAGGAAGATTGCCGTTGGACCGTCAGCACCACCAATGATGCCTATTGCGCCAGCTTCTTTAAGGTCGAAACCAAGATAAAGAGCTCCTATGAACGTTAGGAAGACTCCAAGTTGAGCAGCAGCTCCTAATATCATGAGACGTGGTTGCGAAATCAAAGAAGAGAAGTCGGTCATTGCTCCGATTCCCAAGAAGATGAGAGGAGGATATATACCTTGACGAACACCGAAATAGAGGTAATTCAAGACAGAACCTTTCTGATATATACCTGTCTGGATATTTAATCCGAACACCTCATTGACGGTTGCCAAAGCCGTTTCTTCTGTCATACCTTGCGGTAATGTTATTGAACCAGCAGCGAGCATTTCGTTGAAACGTGCCACTGCTTCATTGAGTTCTAATTTGATGTTCTCACCACCGAACAGACTCACCATCAACGCCTGCGCTTCCTGAAGATTAGACTGCAGAACATTCTGGTCGGAAAGTTCTTGAAGATGAGCAAGAGCATCATTTAGATTAAATGTATAAGTCTGTAAGAACGGAATGTTACCTACGATAATACCTACACCGATAGGTATCAGCAACATTGGTTCAAACTCATACTTGATAGCCAGGAATATAAAAAAGAACGCAACAAGAATCATTACGATGTTGCCTCTTGTTGCGTTTTTAAAACCTGTGAAAGCGAAAAAGTTACTCAATCCGTCTGAAATCTCTTGACCTACTGACGTCTCTTTTGAAACGACATCGGCGGAGACACCATTTGCGGATGTCTCTACCAATTCTTGTGTCAAGGCACTGCCTGGGAAAGCGAGCTCTGCCATTGTAGCATTAGATGTCACAAAAGCATGAAGCACGAACAAAACCGCGACAAGTGCAATCATGACGATTGACTTTCTTCTGATGTTATTTTGTTTAGCTTTCATGGCAAATGAATTTAACCTATTATAGCTAAAACTGCACCTTGAAGAACGTTATCGCCTACTCTGACCTTAATGTCTTTAATTTCACCATCAACTTCAGCGAGGAAGTTGTTTTCCATTTTCATTGCTTCATACATCAAAATCTTGTCGCCGCGTTTCACTTGGTCGCCAACGTTGACGAAGATCTGCATGATAGTACCCGGTAGCGGAGCCACTGATTTGTGACCGTTAGCATCGCCTGCTGTTGCTGCCTTTGGAGCGTCAGCTTTAGGTGCTGCTGCAGGACGTGGAGCTGCTACTACAGGTTTTGCCTCTTCTTTCTCGCGCTCAACGTCAACTTCATATTGTGTACCGTTAACGACAACCTGTGCCTTGTCGTTCTCGAAGCTTTGTACTTCTACTTCATATTGTTTGCCACTAATAGTGAACTTGAACTTTTTCATATTAATATCTGTTTAAATTGTTTATTCCTAAAATTTTAGAAGCCCATGGCGATGTGATGCGTTGTGCTCTCTTTATTGTCAATACGCCTGATTCTTCATCATGAACTTCCATCGACATCGACAATGCCAAACCTATTGCTACGATGACATCGTCATTAACATTATTTTTAGAAGTATTCATATCTTTATTATTATTCTCCACAACTTCTACTTCATTATTCTTCTTACCCTTATTGAAGACTGATTTCCAATCGTGGTTGATTATCTTCGACACTCCGGAAAAAATCAAGAATAGAATTACCAAAGCACTGATAACTATCAGGAATCCACTGATGGTTACGATCCAACCTTTTACTTGCAAACCGTCTTGTATCGCTAACAAGGATAAATATAAAGTATTCATTGTCTTAATTTTTTAAAGTGGAATGTTACAATGTTTCTTAGGAGGATTTGTATCTTTCTTTGTTTCTAAAGCATGTAATGCTCTGATTACGCGGAAGCGAGTGTTACGTGGTTCGATAACGTCGTCGATGTAACCGAATTTAGCTGCGTCGTATGGGTTAGCGAATTTGTCGCGGTAGTCTTGTTCTTTCTTAGCGACGAGTTCAGCGCGTTCTGCCGGGTCAGCGATGGCAGCGATTTCCTTACCGTCGAGTACTTCAACAGCGCCTGAAGGTCCCATAACAGCGATTTCTGCTGATGGCCATGCGTAGTTGATGTCGGCTCTGAGTTGCTTGCAACCCATAACCAAGTGTGAACCACCGTATGACTTACGTACTGTAACAGTGATCTTTGGAACTGTAGCTTCACCGTAAGCGAACAACATCTTAGCGCCGTGAGCGATGATGCCGCCGTATTCTTGTACTGTGCCAGGCAAGAATCCAGGAACGTCGACCAATGTCACGATAGGAATATTGAAAGCGTCGCAGAAACGTACGAAACGTGCGCCTTTACGTGATGCGTTGATGTCGAGAACGCCAGCGAAGAATGCCGGGTTGTTAGCTACGATACCGACTGGCATACCGTCCATGTGAGCGAAGCCAACGATTAAGTTTCTTGCGAAGTCTTTGTGTACTTCCAAGAACTTGCCATCGTCGACGATTGAATGGATGATATGTTGCATGTCGTAAGGTTTGTTAGGATTATCAGGGATAATCTCGTTCAATGAGTCGTCCTTACGATCGATTGGGTCATCTGTTGGTTTGTATGGAGGTTCTTCCAAATTGTTTTGAGGGAGATAAGACACGAGGTCTCTGATAAGTTGAAGAGCTTCTTCTTCTGTTGGAGCCATGAATTGACTTACGCCTGATTTTTGGTTGTGAACGAGAGCGCCGCCCAAGTCTTCTGTGCTAACGTCTTCACCTGTAACAGTCTTAACGACTTTTGGTCCTGTGAGGAACATATAGCTGTTTTGTTCTGTCATCAAAATGAAGTCGGTCAATGCTGGTGAATAAACTGCGCCGCCGGCACAAGGACCGAAGATAGCTGAGATCTGTGGGATAACGCCGGAAGCGTCGATATTACGTTGGAATATTTCTGCATAACCTGCCAAACTTCTTGAACCTTCTTGGATACGAGCACCGCCTGAGTCGCAGATGCCGATAACAGGAGCGCCTACTTTCATAGCTTGGTCCATGACCTTGCAGATTTTCTTTGACATTGTTTCTGACAAAGAACCGCCGAATACTGTGAAGTCTTGTGCGTAAACATAAACGACGCGACCGTCGATTGTACCGTAACCTGTTACGACGCCGTCGCCGAGATATTGTTGTTTGTCGAGACCGAAGTCTGTAGTGCGGTGAGTTAAGAACATGTCAAATTCTTCGAAGCTACCTTCGTCGAGCAACATAGCGATACGTTCGCGAGCTGTGTATTTTCCTTTGGCATGTTGTGAGTCGATACGCTTTTGACCGCCACCTAAGCGAGCCTGTTCGCGTTTCTCTAACAATTCTTGAATTTTTTGTTCAATTACCATAATATTGGGATTTAATTGATTTCTTAATGATTATTAATTATTTGTTTTTATCTTCACAAAGTTCTGTCAACACTCCGCATGTTGATTTTGGATGTAAGAAAGCTATGCTCAAACCTTCAGCGCCGCCACGAGGAGCCTTGTCGATAAGACGGATACCAGCAGCTTCAGCCTCAGCTAAATGACCTTCGATGTTTTCTACTGCGAAAGCGATGTGATGCATTCCGCCTTTGCCACCGTTCTTTTCAATAAATGATGCGATTGTGCTTTCTGGTGATGTTGGTTCCAATAATTCAATCTTGGTTTGACCTACTTTGAAAAACGCAGTCTTTACTTTTTGATCTGCTACTTCTTCAATATTATAACATTTACTTCCGAGAAGTGTCTCGAAAAATGGAATAGACTCTTCTAAACTTGTTACAGCTATTCCAATGTGCTCGATATGAGTTGGATTCATAATAACGTTATTTTAATTTTAAAAATTCGAATTTGGGAACAAATATAAAAAAAATCTTATAACGTCATTCTATGATTTTAAAAAAAACTTTATCTGTCAGCTGACGGCTGACAGCTGACAACTAATCTTCAATTTTCAATTATAAGTCACACGTCCGTGTGCCTCTACGAGAGAGCCCCAAAAATTCTCAGTTTCTCAAATTTTCAGTTTCTCAGATTCCTAATGCTCTCCAAAAGCGTTCCCGTCGGACATAGATAATTACACCATGGTCTCTTGACGAAGACGGATGCAACCAAAATAACTCCGGCAAAAATAGCGACTCCAAATCCTATCGACTGATAATTGAAAATAGGGAACGGCTCAACGACAGATAAATCCAAACCTACACCTAACGCCACTATAATCAATAATGTCAGCAATATCACTTTTCTCAAAACAGCAAAGAAATTAAAAATAATTGATTTCATAGACTGAGAGCTGAGGACTGAGAGCTGAGGACTTTTTGCCTTTAGCCTTTATTCCGATTCTTCCTACAAATTCCTGCGCCGCTCCAAAAGGACATAGATATTGACAATAGAATGATTTCTTCGTGAACAACGGAAGCAAGATCGCCAAAGCAGCAATAATCAATAAAGGTAATTGTATCGCCAATGAAATTCCGTTGGTAATCCAGTTATAGAATAACGCCAACGACAAAAGGCTGTTGGTCCAGAATCCTAAGACCGCCATTGAAAGCAGCAATGTTATTATACGTAATGTCTTAGGGTCACAAAGTCTCAAAGTCACAGAGTTTTTTTTACTTTGAGACATTACACCTTTATGTCTTTGCGTCTTTGGCATAAAGAAACAAATCGTCGCTAAAATCGTGACGACAAAGATGCAGATTTGTCGCGCGAGGAGTTTCCAGTCTAAGTTAAAGACGCTTTCTTGTTTCGACAGTTCCTGCATCCTTATCTGCAACGACTGCTCTATTGCGACGGAAGTGAAGGTGCATCCGCTTACGGCGTCAACATTATGATTCGCAGCTTCTTTAGGAGTGAGACCATCCCATAAATCCAAATATCCGCTATTGACGACTTTGTTAAGATAACCTCTGCTTTCTCTGTTTTCACAAATCTCGACCTCAAAAATCTTGTTATCTCCATCAAGATAAATAGTCAACGGAGTTATTGAGTTATATCCGTAGACCTCGTCACTGAAAGGTGAAGTATTTACGACTTTACCAACGACATCACCGTCATTATACACATTATATGAATTCACGCTTTCCAAAACAACACTATCTGCTTCAGGAAAATATTTCCGCGAATCTTCCAACGTAAGAACTAAATTAAACTTTGGCTGTTGACTATTGGCTGTTGGCTCTTGACCTTTAGTTAAATTTATTACAATCAATAAAATAAATACTGCAACGACAGCATAATTCAAAATTTTGTTTACAATTTTCATAGTATGTTTGTTAAAATGAAAAGCATCTACCTATTATTTTCACATCCACAAAAATAGTAAATCTTTAGATTTTTTTCAAAAACAAAAAACATATTAAATGATTTTTTAAATTTGTGGCATTAACAGAAAAGTAAAATATTATGGCAAAGATTCAAGACGACAACAAACTATATTCTTTCTTAAGACCGTTTGTAGACCATCATGTAAGAAAAGCTTTTTGTCGATATAAAGTCATTGGAACAGAGAATATTCCTCAGAACGCCGCATGTATCTTCGCAGCAAATCATACCAACACCTTGATGGATGCTTTGGTGCTTCTCAGCATGAATAGCGAAAAGAAAGTATTTATAGCAAGAGGTGATATTTTCAAGAAGCCAGCCATCGCCAAGATAATGTTTTTCTTGCGAATCCTTCCGATATATCGTATTCGCGACGGATTCAAGAGTGTGAAAGACAACAATGCGGAAATTATTGATAAAGCGGCAGATGTGGTTCACGACGAGGTAAAACTCTTCCTCTATCCGGAAGCGACCCACAGAACGAAACACTCTCTTCGCCAGCTGAGCAAAGGAATCTTCCATATCGCGTTGAAAGCCAACGCCGATTTCGGACACGAGAAACCTGTCTACTTAGTCCCGACGGGAATAGAATACGGCGATTATTTCCGTTATCGTTCAACGGCACTCGTTAATTTCGGTGAACCTATCAACGTGACGGAATTTGTTAATAATCATAAAGACGAAAACGAAGCCGTCATAATGAACGGATTGCGCGAGCTTCTGACAGAACGTCTCGCAAAACAGATCTCCTTCATCCCCGATAACGAAGAAAATTACGACGCCATCTGGGAAATGACGAAGATAAAATCAGGATTGAAAGGCAGTTTAGAAGAACGTCTCGAACGTAACCAAAAGACAATTAAGGAAATTCTCGAATGGAAAGAGAAAGAACCAGAGAAAGCAAAAGAGACTTTCGAAAAAGTCGATAAGATTATCAAAAAACGTAAGAAAAAAGGTATCTCCGTCACTTCATTCACTAAAGGAAATATCTGCTGCACAGCATTATGGAAGACCTTGGTGACATTGTTGGGACTTCCATTCTATCTCGTCTCCGCATTAGCCAACCTACCAATCTGGCTTGTTACCATGATACTGAAAAACAGCTTCAAAGACAAGGCTTGGGGCAATACGATAAGCTTCGCTGCCGAGACAATATTACATCCATTATTGATGACATTATGTATCGTTCTGACATTCTGCTTCATGCCATGGGAATTCGCCACATTGTCATGTCTGCTTTATTACCCTTCCTATATGTATTTCGTCGATTTCGGAGAATTTATGAGAAGATGGATCTCTGATGTGAAACTCTGTTTTAACAAGAAGATGAGAAAGAAAATCAAAAAATTTCTTTGACCCTTATATTAACGTGAGTTCTATAAATCCACTATAATCTAAGAATCTGAGAATCTGAAAATTCTCAGGTTTTCAGATTCTCAATTTTTCAGATTTTTAAAAAGTCCTAATCCTCATTCCTTCCGAATATCCGGAAAACTCCGGCGCATACATGCATTGTATCAAAGCGTAACCATTACTGAAACTTCCTTCTTTAGTGACATACATCGAATAACTTACCTGATGTTTTCCTTTCGTGACGTTGTCGAAATAGAATCCCATGAAAGTGTCGCTATTGCTTTGATAATAAAACATTCCGTCAGAATATTTGTATCTCGACATCTGTTCCGTAGGTTCAAAACAAGCCGCTCTTAAGTCTTTCAAGAAGACAAATTCCATGTCTTGAGATGCTTCAAAAGTAAGATTCACAACTACTTTATCACCGACTTTAATATTGGTTTCTTCAATAGGAACGAGATATTTTCCGTTTTCATTTACGCGCTCAACAAACAACTCTCTATCAACCTTCAACGGATTTTCGTGCTTTCTTACCTCATCGACAGAGACAAAATACTGACGGAACAATCCTCCCCATACCATATTATCGGAATTGTTTTCAATCGTGAGATTATCAATATTTTTCATCTCATCCGCATCCCAATATTTCTGAATGAAAATATCATCCGAACCTTGAACCTTTATCATTACTGACGACTGACCACTGACCACTGACAGCTGATCGCTGACCGCTGAGTGCTGACTGCTAACAGCTGATAGCTGACCACTGACCGCTGACTGCTGATCGCTGACCGCTAAAATAGCATATATCGCATCGACGCTCGATCTCGCGTTTTCCCACATATTGGTACGTTTGTTATTGAGAAGTCCAATCATCATCTCATTGAGAATCTGTGCATCAGGATTTATCTCCTTGAACGCTTCCATCACCAAAGTCTGCGTCGTGACGTCTGTAGTGTTTTTAAGTTGCGACATTCTTTCCTTCAACGACTTCATAATGAGTTGCGCTGTTTTGTCTTTACCTTCACGATATAAAATCAAAGCTGTCTTCGCTTGTAAAGAGAAACTCAAATCCTGCCAGTCTGTTTCCAATTTCTCGATAAAGAACGACTTAGCATTTATGTATTCTTCACTCTCATTAGACTTAAAGAAACTTAAGGAATAAAGTTCATTAATTGAATACAAGTTGGGATTATATGTCAAATCCTTATTCTTATAATAATTATAATCATCAATGATTTCTTTTCTTATATAATCGGCGGCATTGTCTGAAATAACATCCACCAATCTTTGTTGGTCATCGTTAAGATTTGCAATGACATTCATCTTATAAAGTCTGCCGAAACCTCCCAAGATATATTGAGTAATGAACTGACTTTCCGGCATATTTGGGAACCACGACCATCCACCATTGACACTTTGCTTTTCCTTAATAAGATTTAAGACTTCATCGGTTTTATATCTCAAGGCGTTAACATCAAATAGACTAGCGATTCTCAATTTCTGTTCAGCTTCAGTTTTAGCCTCCATAACCCAAGGCGTTTCCTGTAACATTATCGCTTTGAGATTCTCGTCTTTTTGTAGCTGCGACATCAATGCGTCTGGAGTATTAATATTCCATTCCTTAATATAATTTAACAAATTAGGAATATTATGTGCAATGTAATAAGCAAGACTATTTGCGTAGAAAATATTGAAAGCCACATCGGCATGTTCGCCAGTTTCTTGCGAGAGATAAGGCAAGGCTTGTATCGCATACCAGACAGGATTGGAACAATAGTTCAACATAAGTCCTTGATTTCTTTCTCCCGTAGAGACACATGGACGTGTGTCTTCCAAACATATAGTTATTTCCGATTTCTCTTTCACCGTTATCGGATAAGTCTCTGTCATAAAGACTTCGTCGCCTAAGATAGGAAGAAGACGTTGCTCAACATCAGAGAAATTTTCTGTCTTGACACTAAAACGGAACGCCAATAAATTCGTCTCGTCATTCTTAATTCCAATCTTCCATCTCACTGATTTACTGTCGCCCTCTGAAATATCATCAATAATAATTTCTTTATCTGAAAGAATCATATCTAAAGGTTGCATCGTCAACGCATCGAAGATTTCCAATTTGGCAGATGCATATTCAAAGTCTGTTGTCTGTTGTCCGTTGTCTGTTGTCTTAATAACATTCGCCACCAACCAAAGCGTGTCGTTTTCATAGCAGAAACGAGGCATATCGCTCATAATCATAAGAGGTTTCGAGGTGGTGAAAGTCTTGTTCAAGGTTCCGACTTTCAAGTCTTTTGTATAAGCCAACATCATTAAGTTCCAACGAGTTAAGGCATCAGGCATCGTGAATGAGAAGGTAAGACTTCCGTCTTCGTTTGTCATTAGATTAGGATAGAAAAACGCCGTCTCATTGAAGTTTTCTCTTACTAAAGGTTCTTGGTTTTCAACATTTTGTTCTTCTTGATTAGCAGCATCATCCCATGAATCGTCACCATTATTTGATGCTTCTCTACTTGACTTTTCTGCCACCATCATCGAATACATTATTCCACCACCTGCAAAACGCGGCGAACCAGAATAAGGTGTTATTCCCACCATCGACAGCAAGAAATAATCAAAAACTCCTTGACTTACATAGTATTTGAAACTTGCTTCAGAATCAAAGTCTTCAAAACTAAAATCTGTTCTTGGAGGAGTGGAGTATCGAATTTCAGGAATGACATTCAAATTCCAATAATTTCTCGCAAACACATCTAATGAAGCGTCATACATAGAAGCCAAAACGTTAGCAACACCAGACTCATCACCATCGCCATCGCCATAGTCATAGTCATCGCCATAGTCATCGCCATAGTCATCGCCATCGCCATAGTCATAGTTCTTAACAGTAAGATTCCATTTCTCTTCTGCTCCTGGAAGCAAGTTGTCGCGCTCAACATCCAATCGTATGTCTAATCTTAAATTTTCGTAAGGAATAGCGACTTCATGTGTCACGATATTTATCGTATTATTTTTAACAAAAAATGCCTGGAATGATATTTCACCTCTATCTTCTTCCTTGACTTTATATGGAATTGTTAAAATTTTATTACTTATCGTCTTACGTCCATAATGACGGACTTCATTTCCATATTTAATCATATAAAAGACATTCACATCATCGGCGGAACTTCCTAAATAAAAATTAACATTATCGTCTGGTTGCGCCGTTTTCTTGTCATAATAGGAAATGCACATCGTCTCGTATGGCATCTTATTACTCTTCAAATCAATGATTGTCAATTCGACAGAAGTCTTTGCCAACTCATTATCAGCGGAAGTCAATTCGACAACATATTTCCCTATTCCTAAATTTTTATTAACATCTTGGAACAAACCATATTTGCCATTAACAACAATGACGTCTTCATAAATTAAAGTAGAATCTTGTGGAAGATGTCTGTTGTACGATGTCTGTTGTCCGTTTGAAGACATACGTCCGTATGTCTCTACGTGATATATCTTTCTTATGATTTTCGCCTCGACGGGATTTTCTTTAAGATTTTTAACAGTGAAATTAATTAAGTCGAGACTGTCTTTAAAGACAAATTCATTTTGATTCTCTATATCGATAATCAAGTCAATTTCCGAAGCTTTTATTGTGTAAGTCTTTGATTGTGTTTCGCCTTGTACATTTGTAGCATCAACAGTAACTATATATTCATACACAGGAAGTTTGTCTTTATCGTCATTATCAGGAACAAGTTCGAAATTGATTTTGAAGTTTCCTTCATTATCGGTTGTTCCATCTCCGAAAGCGATTTGCTTTTCATTATTGTCGTAGTTTCTATACCACCAGAGACGATATGGAAAATAAGAACGTCTTACGATTGTATAATTATAATTAACATTATCGAGACCGAAGCCTGCGTAAGCTTTTACCGAACCTGTCAATTCTACTTCTTCATTGAGTTTAAACGACTTATCAGGATTTTCAAATGTTATTTCAAAAGTCGGGCGTTTATATTCTTCCACTTTGAAATTGATGCTTCCACTTTCATTGCCGATAGCAAAATATCCGTTCGAAAGATTTTCTGGGACAACGAAACTTCCGTCAAAAGAACCGAATTCGTTGGTGGTAAAAGTCTGTGTCGCCACTTCTTGCCAGTTAGAATCTCTTAATGTCACCTTCGTTTCTTTTCCAACTGCCAGTTCTTTCTTTTCTGAATTTTCATTAAGAATTA
>JAZUSL010000046.1:0-52698 GCA_045606705.1 Bacteroidales bacterium | reverse complement strand
ATCATAATAACAGTTCTGATATGGTTACTCTGCAAAACAGGCACACTGCATAAATCTAACAAGAATGAATAAAGAAAAATTTTGCATAATCACAAACAATTTACAACTAAACATTTTTCATCATGAACAGAAATATTATTATCACTTTTTTGATTTTGATTTTATCATTAAAATTATCCGCCCAAATGGATTTAAACATGATTGCTAACGAAAGTCCTCATAAAATAGCTCAAATAGAAGGCACTGAAAATATATTAAGAGATTATTTTTCTGAAATTACAAACCCTAATGATACATTATATGTTTTTATTTGCCCTTTAATGTTTGCTCCTCGTATGGATGGTTTAATGACACATACTCAGGAAATGCTTTATTATAAAAATCCGAATAACCCGATGGTTCTTATAGCCTCTTTTCAAAATGAAGACGCTGCAAGAAAATACGTAGAAAACAAGTTCTTCTTTGAGGAAGTTATTTACGATACTGACAAATCATTTAAATCTTTCCTATCTTTCAGCACCGAAGATCCTCGCGTGCCACTTTTAATGAAAATAGACAGAAAATCAGGTCGTCTCCTCACAGGCGGTGATTACCCGGAACTCAGCCCCAACTTCATTAACGCCCTTGTCAATCACACTGAACCTATGCCTTTCTACGGCGAAGTATGGAGCGAGAAAATAAATTACGACCATTCGATATCAGATTGCGAAAACGAATCATACAAGAAAGCCAAGGCTTTCAAAGAAATGACTATTCCATTGGAAGAAGATGCTTTGATTTCAAGCGTAGATTTTCCTGACATCAGCAATGGCTTTTTATCATTTGCAGATGAATTGGACAACGCAATTTATCTTTATTCTTTTGATGAGAAATACGAAAATATGAGTTTCATAGAAAAATTCAAACCAAATGAAACAGAGGAAATGCTTTATGTCTCCAAAGATATCAGTAAAGAACATTATCTAAAAAGAAAAAAACAACGCGCTTATATTGCTATGTGTCTTACTTCCATAATGAAAGACCCGAAAACTATTTTATTCTCAGTATCTCTTCCTAATATATTCTATATGGATGAAAATAAACAACGACTTGCATATTACAACAAACCGGCTATCATTTCTCAAAATTTAAATGATGATAATGATAGAAAATTAATACCAATGGAATTTAACAATAATCATACTCAATATATCTCCCATGAGAATTTTCATTATTCATCTGAATTAGAAAAGTATTTCTTCATCACATTGATAGACTATGATCTTTCGAGCATGACTTTTGATAAAAAGTCGTATGAGAATCCTCTTTTATTCTCTATATATGATGAGAAGGAAAACGCTGTTGTCGGAAGTATCGGCAAGCTCGGACAAATCAACATGGATTTGAATGTAGGTTGGACATACGTCTATCCGAGAATATCGACATTTGGAAATATTATCGCTGTGTCGGATGGCAATTCCGGCGAGGTCTTGGTTTATGACTATGAGAATCTGAAAGAACCTCTCTATAAAACAAAGGTCTTTGATGTACGTTTAAGCGACTTCGAAATCGACAGTACATTGATAGGAACAGAGGAATATTTTCTACAGTTCCAGGATGACTTCAAGAATTATGTCTTGGATGTGGAGATTGACTCAAAGAACCTTTACACCTTATCTTTGGAAGACGGCTGCTATTTCAAAAAAGTATATGACAAAAAAGGCAAGCTGAAGAAAACATTACTGATACCGAGTGTTTACAATTCTTACCAATTAGAAGTCAGCGGCTTGTGCAGAATAGACGGCAAGACACACGTCATGGCATTCTACTTCGACGGCGAGAAACATACGATGGTGCTGTTTTAGAGTTTAAAATTTAGTTTAAGGTTTAAGGCTTAATGTTTAAGGTGGGAATTTATTATACACTTTGAACCTTGAACTTTGAACCTTGAACTTTAAAACTACTTTAAACTTTAAACCTTAAACTTTAAACTAAAAAATTGTACTTCCATTTTCAGCTTTCAATTATTAAAGTCTTTTATTCTTCTTCAAGGCCTCATTAATAATCCACTGTATCTGTCCGTTGACGGAACGGAATTCGTCGGCAGCCCATTTCTCGATGGCTTCCATAGTCTTGGCATCGAGACGCAGAGCGAAGTTCTTGGTTGTATTTTCCTTATCTTTCGCCATTATCCAAAACCTCCTCTATAGTTTTAGAAAAGATATTGTCCTTACAAACATATTTATCGAAGACATAAATAATAGCAATAACAATTGTAATCACGATAAAGCCTGACAAGCCACATGCGCCGTTGAGCAAGTCGTTGCCACCTTTTATTAATAACACATTCAATCCGGCGACGGCATTTATCGTTCCGTGAAATATGGCGGCTGGATAAACAGACTTCGCCTTCAACACGAAATACAATTCCACGAAAGAAGCGAGAACGCAGAATATCACCATCATAAAGACACCCGCCACCGAATGTTGCGGATAGTTATGTCCCAACAATATCAAAGGGAAATGCCATAATCCCCAGACGATACCGATGAAGATTGAAGCGAACACGAACTTCTTTTCTCTCAAGGCATCGACGAGATAGTTACGCCATCCGTATTCCTCGCCAAAAGCAAAAAGAGCGTTGATAGTAGCACCCGCGAAAAGTCCGCTTATTATCGTAGTCACAATCAAGAATGTAGGATTCATCATCATGCCAAGCATCTCTTTCTGCTCTTCTGTAACCTGATCGACAGGAATTAAAGACGACATATCAGTGTTAAACTCACAATTAGGCAAAAGAGAATTTACAAATATCGTAAGCAACACTATCACAATAGGAAGTATCCATGCTACTAACCAAGATGGTTTTATCTTAAAACGTAATAATCCTGTCTCTCGTAGAGACACACGGACGTGTGTCTTTCTGCACATAATTATCTGCAACACCACCGCACAGATCAGCGGAAGCAACATATAAGATGAAGCGAATATTATGTATATCATCGGATTGTCGGCAGGATTTATAATTCCGACCCCGAAAATCATGATGGCAGCGTAAATCCAGCTTACCACGCAAAGTATCATTGAATATTTGATTGCTTTTTTCATATTTTTTTATAGTTATCAGTCATCAGCTTTCAGTCCTCAGTTTGCTGACCGCTGAAGACTGACTGCCGACAGCTCATTCTTTAAATCTCAAATCATAAATCTTATCATATAACATTTTCGTTTCCTCGACGGTTTTCTTGTTTATGAAAATCAACGATGACTTGGACGAGGTCTGTTGTCCGTTGTCTGTTGTCTGTTGACATCTTATTTCCACAAACATCGGTGTCGATTTGTTGACATAGAGACGGCATTTGTCTCCGTCGCTCGTCTTGAAGTTACCGATATTGACTTTATTCGTCGAGATGCCGTTGGTTCTTAACTTGATGGAAGGCAGTTGCTCAACAAGCAGAACCGTGTCAATATCAGAGAGAGGAATATCCATCGCATAATCGCCTTTGATTTCAATGACATCATTATTGACGGTTATTGTATTTCCATAATCAATCAAGAACATAGGAATACAAACGAGAGCGATTACAATCAAAGTAACTATAATTGTATTTCTATGACTTCTCGGGCCTTTGGCTGAATAATCCAACTCGTTATCTTTAAGAATCTTAACGGTAGATTTCATCTCATTGTAAAGTTCCTCTGTTTCGAAATCGACAGCTCTATTGATAAAAACGGAACCATTCAAAGTCTTTATCTCAATTGTTTTTCTACCTTTTTTCGTGTAATATACAAACGCTTTTTCAGAGCCTTCAAATTCGCTTCTCTTAATTTTGCAACGACCTTTAATAACATAGCCGAGACTTGCGCCATTATTGCGAGCCACTATTCTTGGCATTTCGTCCAACAACGAGATAGAGATTATCGTATCATTAGAAATTGTCAAAGGAAACAATGCGTCCTTTATCTTGATTCCATCTTCAAAAACGATGACAATTGCTTTCTTCAAAGTCAGGAAAAAAATCACCGCTATTATTGCTATTACTGAAATTATACTAATTGTCATATTATTTTAGTTTAAAGTTTAAGGTTTAAAGTTTAAAGTAGATTTGAAGTTGATAGTTTTAAGTTTAAAAGTTTATTGGATTCAACCTTAAACCTTAAGCATTAAACCTTAAACCAAATTTTCCATTTTCAATTTTCAATTTTCAACTTTCAATTTTCAATTTATTGATAAAGCGTTCCCGTATTTACCACAGGTTGTGCAGATTCGTCGGCGCAGAGTACAACGAGGAGGTTGCTGACCATAGCAGCTTTCTTTTCATTATCGAGTTCCACGATTTCTTCTTCGCTGAGTTTGTCGAGAGCCATTTTCACCATTGTGACAGCGCCTTCCACTATTTTCTCACGCGCCGAGATGATAGCAGCAGCTTGTTGACGACGCAACATAACAGCAGCGATTTCAGGAGAATAAGCCAAGTAATTAATTCTTGCTTCCACGACTTCCAATCCCGACATTTCCAATCTATCGTTAAGTTTCTTTAACAAAATATCGTTAATCTCGTTTCCGCCGGAACGTAAGGTAAGCTCATTATTTTTTGTATCGTCGTTGTCATCGTAAGCGAACATTCCTGCCACTTCTCTCAGAGCAGCATCACTTTGTACGCGCACGAAACTCTCGAAAGCCTTCATTCTTCCGGAGACAGTAGCACCAGCAGTTCCATTAGTTCCACCAGCTATCGTCTGCGAGTCAATCTCAAACATTGCCTTATAAGTATCTTTCAACTTCCAAACTAAAATCTGACCTATTAATATAGGATTACCAGTCTTGTCGTTAACCTTGATAGGATCGACATTGAGATTGCGGGCGCGAAGAGAGACTCGTTTTGAAGAGTATAAGAAATTCACCCAGTAGAAACCAGTCTTTCTGAATGTACCTTTATAATTACCGAAGAACAACATCGCCATCGCTTCGTTCGGTTCCTGCATTCTCAGACCAGTCAACAATATCAAGAAAAACACTGCTGCTACGATACATAAGACTACGCCTAATGTCACATTATGATTCACGAAATAAACAAGACCATAAATTGATAATCCTGCCAATGCGAGCAAAAGCAACAATGCCACAAAACCATTGACGACTAAACCTTTAAATTCCTTTTCTTTTGTTTCCATAACTTTAATTATTTAAGATTTTTAAACATTTATTTTAATATCATTTTGATATTGCAAAGATATGATTAATTTTTAGATTGTCAAGAGATTTGTTAAAATTTATTATATGTTTTCAATGAATTAAAATAATATATAAACCAAATAACGTCGACATTCAATTACCACATTTTTATATCATAAAAAAGTTTGTTATTCATGCCCGTTATTCACTGTTTTTCCTTACTTTTGCGACTTAATTCGATAATCATTATATTTATTTAATAATATTTATAAATGAGTGAAGTATAACATTTTATATAATTATTAAAAACAAAAAGATTATGAGAATCATTCCTCATTACACACGTGTAAGGTATCAGCACGTATTTGAATTAGGCAGTACTCGTTTGATGAGCAAACCATGGATTTCCGGAGTACTTTTGATGGTCAGCGTTATTATCGCTATGTTGTTGGCAAACCTTCCTTTCACAAAAGATGCTTATCATGCATTTTTGGAGACGAATTTGTCGATTACGATAAAGAACCATAATGTTGAGTGGATTTTCCCTAAAGACATGAATGTGGAGAAGTTCATCAACGACATTCTGATGGTTGTCTTTTTCTTCACGGTAGGTCTTGAGATTAAACGTGAGATAGTATGTGGCGAATTGTCATCAATGAAGAAAGCTATGTTGCCTGTTATCGCCGCTATGGGTGGTATGCTTATGCCAGCTGTTATATACATATGTTTCAATGCAGGAACATCAGCCAGTAGCGGTTGGGGTATTCCTACGGCGACAGACATCGCCTTCGCAGTGGGTATCATGTCGATACTTGGCGACAGAGTGCCGGTTTCCTTAAAGATTTTCTTGACTGCATTAGCCATCGCCGATGATTTGGGTGCTATTTTGGTTGTGGCATTTTTCTATGGAGGCAATATCAATCTTCCTCTTTTAGGTATAGCTGTTTTGATTTTATTCTTCGTATTTCTGCTTAACAGAGCAGGCGTTAAACGCATGATATTCTATCTTATTCCAGCTGTTGTGGTGTGGATATTATTCTATTACGCTGGAATTCACGCAACAATGTCTGGCGTTGTCATGGCAATGATGATACCGATGCAGGCTCGTTACAACCGTTCTTATTTCGACAGAAAAACAGACCGTTATCAAAAAATAATAGAAGAAAACCGTGATGATTCTGATTCGCCTAACGAAGAACAACGTACCTGTTTAAGAAACATCAGTCATGTGGCAAGAGGTACTGTAGGTATGAGTTATCGACTGGAACATGCTTTGAATCCATGGGTTAACTTCTTAATCATGCCAATCTTCGCCATCGCCAATGCCGGTGTTGAAATTCCAGGATTAAGTTATCTCAATTTCTTCCAATATTCTCCTGAAATTGGTTCTGTCGGCATAGGTATCTATTTAGGATTATTACTTGGCAAACCAGTAGGTATTACCATTGCTAGTTGGATCGCCATCAAGTTGAAAGTAGGTGAAATGCCTGCCGGAGCCTCATGGAAGATGCTTTTTGCCGTTGCTTGTCTCGGCGGTATCGGATTCACAATGTCAATCTTCGTCGACACACTTTCATTCGGTGAGTTGGTTCCAGAAATGACGCATCATCTCCGTTCTTTAGGTAAGATTGCGGTTTTGGCAGCATCATTGTCAGCGGGTGTCTTAGGAAGCGTGTTGATTACTATGTTTTCCAAAAAACAAACAATAGAAAACAAATAATCAGAATAGGGTAGTGCCTGCATGTTATTTTTATCTTTAAATTTGTACGACATTAGAAACACTTAATACATTAATTAATATGAATAGAAAATTTTTGAGTATGATTGTTCTCGGTATCATAACATTGTCTTCTTGTTCAAATAACGAGAAAACAGCATGCACAGACAATCCATTCCTTTCCGATTACGGAACTCCTTTCGAAACACCAGCTTTCGACAAGATTAAAAACGAACATTATCTTCCTGCTTTTGAGGAAGGTATGAAACAACAAAAAGCTGAGATTGACGTGATCGTTAAAAATAGAGCTACTCCTGATTTCCAAAACACAATCCTGGCTTACGATAAGTCAGGCGAACTTTTAGACAAAGTAGGCGGCGTTTTCTTTAACCTCATGGAATGTTCTTCTAACGATGAGATGCAGAAGATAGCTGCCGAGATTATGCCTAAGATGTCGGCTCACGGCGACGAGATTGCCATGAATCCTCTTCTCTTTGAAAAGGTGAAATATGTCTACGACAACCGTCACAACATGAACCTCGACGACCAGCAAATACGCGTCGTTGAAAAATATTACAACGATTTCATCCGCAGCGGCGCAGGATTGAATGACGCCGACAAAGAAACTCTTAAAGGCATAAATGAGAGATTATCGTTGTTAAGTCTTCAGTTCGGCAACAACCTCCTCGCTGAAAACTCATCTTTCAAACTCGTGGTCGATAACGAAAAAGACTTGAGCGGACTTCCACAATCGAGCATAGATGCTGCAGCAGAACAAGCCAAGAAAGACGGCATGGAAGGCAAATGGGTCTTCACACTTTCAAAACCAAGTCTCATTCCTTTCCTTCAATATGCTCACAACCGCGATCTCCGTGAAAAGATTTATATGGGTTACGTGATGCGTGGCAACAACGACAACGCTAACGACAACAAAGAATTAATTGAAGAGATGTCGAAGCTTCGTCTTCAGAAAGCTAAACTCTTAGGTTATGAAGATTATGCTTCTTACGTTCTTGAAGCTAATATGGCAAAAGACGTCCCTACCGTAGACAAATTCCTCGCCGACTTATTCAAGCCTGCTTTGAAAGTAGCAAAGAAAGAATTGAAGGAATTACAAGAAATAGCTAATTTCCAAACCTTATACACAACACCTGTGGATGTAGAATCATGGGATTGGTGGTATTATGCAGAGATGGTGCGCAAAGCAAAATATAACTTCGACGAAAACGAATTGAAACCTTACCTCTCATTGAATAACGTCCGCGACGGTATGTTTATGGTCGCCAATAAATTATACGGCATCACTTTCAACCAACGTACCGACATTCCTGTATATTTCGACGGCGTTGAGACATGGGAAGTGAAAGAAAAAGACGGCTCTCATATTGGTATTATCTATTTGGATTATTATCCGCGTGACAGTAAGAGCGGCGGTGCATGGTGCACAAGTTTCCGTGAAGCAGGATACGACATCGAAGGTAATAAGATTACTCCTTTGGTATCATTGGTGTTGAACTTCACTCCTCCAACAGGCGACACTCCTGCTTTACTTAGCTGGGATGAGACAGAGACTTTATGGCATGAGTTCGGTCACGGCTTACACGCCTTATTCTCAGACGGCAAATATTCCAGAACATGCGGCAACGTTCCTCGCGACTTCGTCGAACTTCCTTCACAAGTGATGGAGAACTGGGCTGGCGATCCTGAAGTATTACGTATGTATGCAAAGCACTGGCAAACAGGCGAAGTCATTCCAGAAGAGATTATCAACAAATTAGTAAATAGCGGATTGTTCAACCAAGGTTTCGAGACAACAGAATTCTTAGCAGCAGCCATCTTAGACATGGAATATCATAAGTTAAAGGAAATCAATGACGACTTCAACGCTGCAGAATTTGAAAAAGCTAAGATGGATGAAATAGGCTTGATTGACGAGATATATCCACGTTACAGAAGTACATATTACGCACACATCTTCTCTGGCGGTTACTCAGCAGGTTATTACGTATATTACTGGGCAGCAGTCTTGGATTCTGACGCTTTCAACTACTTCAAAGAATCGGGCGACTTGTTCAATCCGGAATTGGCAGCTAAGTTCAGACAACACTGCTTACAAGAATGCGGCAACGATGAAGGTATGGTACAATACAAGAAGTTCCGCGGACAAGAACCAAGCAACGAGCCGTTCTTGAAGAAACACGGACTTAAGTAAAATGGAAAATTGAAAGTTGACAATTGAAAATTCAAAAAGAGCCTTCGGGCTCTTTTTTTTATGTCGATATTTTATAAAAGTCTGTTGTCTGTCGTCCGTTGACTTTTATTATCTTTGCATAAAAATTTATCTTGATGGAATTCCTTTACCCTAATATGCTTTATGCTCTCTGCGCATTGATAATACCGGTTATCATTCATCTCTTTAATTTCAGAAAGCATAAACTCGTTTATTTCAGTAACACTTCGATTCTTAAGACGATAGAACAGGAAAATCGTAAGACAAAGAAACTGAAATATATTATAACAATGATAATGAGAATGCTTTTTATAGCAGCTCTCGTGATAGCTTTCGCTTTCCCATATAAAAAAGATAACAGCACCATCAATAATAATGTCGATAATCTCATCGCGATTTATATCGATAATTCGATGAGCATGCAGTCGCATTCGGCGGAGAAGACGTTGTTTGAAGACTCGCGTACTTCAGCCTTGAAACTCGTTGAGAATCTTAATCAAGCTCAGAAATATATCCTTCTTTCAAACGACAGAGATCCGAAGAATGAATATCCTATGAACAAAGATGAAATGTTGGTGCGCCTTAATGAGATGAAAACAGAATCAGTTCCAACTTCTTTTGAAGAAATATATAATAGTCTTTCATTTATAAAAAAGAAAAATAACTTTAATTCTGCAACACTATTCGCTTATTCCGATTTCCAAAGATATACGATGAAATTCGATGAGTTGAAAAATGATACCACAATCCAGATTGTCGTGTTCCCTTTGAAGTCTGATTTCCAGAATAATATTTATATTGATTCAGTCTGGTTGCAGTCGCCGGTACTACAGAAAAATATGACAAACGAACTAAACGCCAGAATAGTTAATGAGACATCTAACGACATAAAAGGTCTCCCGGTTAACTTTTCTTTGGATGAAAATATTGTCGCATATACGACTTGCGATATCGAAGCTAATTCTCATTCGGATGTCAATATGCAGTTTGTTATTGATGAAGAAGGCGATAGAAAAGCGAAAGTCGCAATCAATGATTCACCTATCAGTTTTGATGACGAATATAATTTAGTCTTGAAAGTACGTCCTTCGATAAATGTGATTGAAATTATGCCGTCAGCCGTCAGCCGTCAGCTAACAGTCTTGATTTACTATTTAATGGCGATGCTCTCGTTAATTATCATTCGATGAATCCATATAATATTGATTATGATATTATAAACAAATCTCAGATGATTGTCGTTGATGAAGATGCGACTCTTAACGAGACTATGCAGCAGATGTTGTTGGATTTTACGAATAATGGTGGAACGTTATTAATCTTCAATGATGAGAATACTGATAATTATTTAATTTATAATAATATTGGAATAAGACGTAATGATTTTGACGAAAACAAAACCAGAGTTGAATATGTAGCACAACGTAATTCTTTTTTTGACGATGTCTTTGTGAAGTTTCCTGATAATGCGGAATTGCCTGCGATAAATAAGCATGTTCGTTTTGAAACAAGCAAGAATGTTCAGAATATTATTGCGTTACAGAATGGTGATCCGCTTCTGATGATGACTAATAATGGCAAAGGTAAAATATTCGTGATGTCAACTTCGTTGTCAGAGGAGTATTCCGATGTTGCTAATCATGCTTTGTTTGTTCCGCTTATGTATAAGATGGCTTTGATAGGAGGTAATGTGTCTGAACTGTCCTATACTTTAGGAGTTGACAAGATGTTGAATATTAACGATGTTTCATTGTCGTCTGATGATAGAGTCTGTTTAAGGACTGATAATGGTTTGTATGAAATGTTCCCTTTGATTGAGAATAGGGGAGGACGTAATTATCTTAATTTCTTTGAAGATTTGCCGTCGTCAGGATTTTATGATATATATAAAAATAATGATTATGTAAAGACTGTGGCATGGAATGACAATCGTAAAGAATCGATGATGTCGTTCTATGATAAGGAAGAATTGAATAAGTTATTGAGAGATAATGGTCTCAATGTTTTAGCAATGATAGATGATGATGAAATGAATTCTGATGATATGATGGCGGTCATTGTCAAAGATACTGCCGTTTGGAAGATTTTCGTCATTGTGGCGTTGATTGCATTGTTGATGGAAATATTAATTTTACGTTTCTGGAAATGAAATTTTAAGTCGTCAACTATCAGTGATTAGTCTTCAGCGATTTAAAGAATTCATGAAAAAAACATAAAGTCTGCAAAAGTTTTTTTATTATTTTTGTAGGAACTATTTTTAGTAGTTATAAGACTTTTAAGGCAAATAGAGAGCATATTTTATGGAAGAAAACAAAGACAAGGATATTGAATTAGAAGGACAAAACGAGATAGAAGAATCAGGTGTTCGCGTTCAGAGCGGCGACGGTTTTAGAGTTATTCCTCTTAAAGGCTTGATTGATAACTGGTTTATCGACTATGCTTCGAGTGTTATCCTCGACAGAGCGGTACCTGAGATAAACGACGGGTTCAAACCTGTGCAACGTCGTATCTTGCATTCTATGAAAGAATTGGAAGACGGACGTTATAACAAAGTCGCTAACATCGTCGGTAACACCATGAAATATCATCCTCACGGTGACAGTTCTATAGGTGACGCCTTGGTGAATCTCGGTCAGAAGGATTTGCTTATCGACACTCAAGGTAACTGGGGCAACGTCTTGACCGGCGACCCGGCGGCGGCTCCTCGTTATATAGAGGCTCGTCTTTCCAAATTCGCTCTCGATGTCGTGTATAATCCAAAAACCACTGAATGGAAGTTCTCATACGACGGTCGTAATAAAGAGCCTGTGACTCTTCCAGTTAAATTCCCTCTCTTGCTTGCTCAAGGTGCTATGGGCATCGCCGTAGGTCTTAAATGCGAGATTCTTCCTCACAACTTCAACGAACTTATCGACGCTTCCATCGCATATCTCCGCGATGAGGAATTCGTCTTGTATCCTGACTTCAGAACAGGTGGCATGATCGATGTGCGTTCATATAACGACGGAGAACGTGGTTGTAAGGTACAAGTCAGAGCTAAGATAAGTCAACTCGATAAGAAGACTCTTGTTATTACTGAGATTCCATACGGAACTACGACAGGAAGTCTCATAGAATCCATAACAAAAGCAGGGGAGAAGGGACAGATTAAAATACGTCGTGTCGATGACAATACTTCCCGTAATGCTGAAATCGTCATCCATCTCGCAAGTGGCGTATCTCCCGACCAAACGATAGATGCTCTTTATGCTTTCACTCAATGCCAGATGTCGCTCAACAGCTTGTGTACTTGCGTCATCCGTAACGAACATCCGGAGTTCACGACAATATCGGCGATCCTCAAAGAAAGTACCGACAGAACTCTCGACTTGTTGAGTTGGGAACTTAAGATTAAACTCGACGAACTTGAAAGAGACTGGCATTGGATTTCTTTGGAAAAGATTTTCTTCGAGAAACGTATCTATAAGATCTTGGAAAAGGACGCCGATTCCTGGGATGACCAAGTGACTGCAATTGAAAGAGCTTTTGATCCTTACCGCGCGATGTTGAGAGCGGAGATAACACGCGACGATGTACTTCGTCTTTGTGAAAAACCTGTAAGAAAGATTTCAAAATTCGACATCAAGAAAGCGGAAGAACAGATCCTTGATATTGAAAATCAGATAGAAAAAGTGAAATATGACCTCGACCATATCGTTGATTATACTATAGCATTCTTTAATGAGATAAAGAGAAAACATGGTAAAGGTCGCGAACGTAGAACCGAGATCCGTAACTTCGATAATATATCTGCCGTAGCGGTAGCGGCTAATAACGAGAAACTTTACGTCAATAAAGAAGAAAGCTTCATCTGTACTTCGGCTGGTCTTAAGAAAGAACAAAACAAAGACGCATATACTTTTGTATCAGATTGTTCCGACTTGGACGATATTATAGTATTCCGTGAAAACGGTACGTTTATGGTAACTAAACTGCAACCTAAATGTTTCGTGGGACCGGAGAAGATTATCCATGCTGATGTATTCCATAAGAATGATGACAGAACTGTTTATAATATGGTATATCGTTCTGGTAAGGCAGGTTCTCCTTATTATGTGAAACGTTTCTCCGTCAAGGGAATAACACATGACAAGGATTACGATTTGACTATGGGAGAGCCAGGATCGAAAGTCGTTTATTTCTCGGCAAATCCTAATGGCGAAGCTGAAGTCATCAAGGTTATGCTTCGTCCACAACCTAAACTGAAGAAGACATCTTTCGATTATAACTTCGCTGAACTCGCTATTAAAGGTCGTGCAAGTCGTGGTAACAGACTTACTCAACATCCTATAAACAAGATTGTTAAGCGTGATGATGGCGTTTCTACTTTGGCGGCTCGCGAGATTTGGTACGATGACACCGTAAAACGTCTCAATGCCGACAAACGAGGAACATTAATCGGGGAATTCTCCGGCGATGACAAGATTCTCCAGATTTATTCAAACGGCGAATTCCGTCTCACAAATTACGACCTCTCAACGCACTTCGATGACGACATGACGCAAATCATGAAGTTCGAACCTAATACCGTCTTCTCGGTGATTTATATAGAAGGCGAGACGAAGCTGATGTATATCAAACGTTTCATGATAGAAGAAGATACCCCGCTTAACAGACGAATCTCTTTCATAGGAGAAAATGAAAATGCGGAATATCTCATCATGAATATGGATAAGCTTCCTCGATTGTTGCTCTCGTTTAATGACAGTCCTTCCGGAAAACAATATGAAGACGAGGAGCTTAACGTGGCTGAATATATCGGCGTGAAGAGTTATAAAGCAAAAGGTAAACGTCTCTCTACACATGACGTGGCTACTTATACATTCCTCGAACCTTTTGAATCTGAAGAGGAAGAACCGGAAGAAGTTGATGAAGAAAATGTTAACGTTGAAGAAAATAATGCTGAGGAAATAATACCTTCAAATAATGAATCTGATGATAATTTCTTCTCGGAGGATGATGGTGTGCAACTGGCTTTATTTTAGTGTTTTATGAGAACTCTGCTATTCCTGTTATTGCTGACTTTGGTTTCTTGCGCCTCGCATAAGGATGTTGCCTATGATTTCGTAAATAAATCTAAAGGCGCTTCGGTGGCTTTTTATGTTCCAGATGATTTGTTGAAAACTAATCTTAGAAACGACTGTGATATTGAAAGTGAAGAGTTTGCAGAATTGGATGAGACTCAGATAAGAGATGCAATAAACTCCAGAATAAAGATTCTCAATAAAATAGATGATGATATTTTCCTTGATGTGATGATTGCTTCTTTCGAGGAAACATTGAACGATTACGATTTGGAACTGAAATATTGGGAAGATAGTGGTAATAAACCAGATTCATTACATTGGATAGTTGATTTGTCACACATTGAAATACAAGAGATTCTTGCTCATCAGTATGTCAGTTGTGGAATGGACGGAAATTACGAACTGATACCGTTAACAAGAATCAATGTCGCTTCATGGTTTGAAGTGCTTAATGATGAAAAGTCAGCATTGGTTTTTACGGAACATAATTATGATGACTATATCGCTGATTGCTATTATACAATGGATTCTGTTAATAATGTCATTGCGAATGTTGAGTTTCAGAGTGTTAATATCGATGGTTTCTATAATTTCGCAGTCGTTTTGGGAAAACTTTATGCCGGTTATATATATGATTTCTTTATGAATGAATATGTCAGTAAAGAAATGATGAAGAAAGGTAAGGAATATTCCATAGAAGATAATTATATGCGATATGACCCTTACGAGATGTATATTTATTATACGGTAGGGGATAGGGTGATTGAAATTGAAAAATAAATAAACATCTCTCAAAAATAATCTACCCTTTTAGATTCGTTGTTGAGACGCACCATATGAAGAAATATGATGCGTCTCTTTAGTTATGGGCGTAGTCCGGAACCGCCTTGCAATGTGATGGTTTCGCCAGTGATATACGATGCGTCGTCTGATGCGAGGAAAACCGCTACTCTTCCGATGTCCTGCATAGGGTCGGCGAAACGTCCTAACGGAATGCCTTGTATCGTCTTCTGGAATAATTCTGGATAAGCTTCTTTCCATTCACTTAGACTTTCAGTCATCGCGAGCGGAGCAATCATATTGACTCTTACTCCGTCTGGTCCCCATTCTGTGGCAGCAACTCTCGAGAGACCTCTGATTCCTTCCTTAGCTGCTCCGTATGAACTCTGTCCAGGTTTGCCGTACATACCCGCTCCCGAAGCGAAGTTGATGACAGAACCTTTTGTTTCTTTAAGATAAGGAAATGCCTCTCTCATATAGAAAAATGTAGCGTAAAGTCCTGAATTTATGGCTAAATCAAAATCTTCTTTTGTATGTTCTATCAACGACAATCCCGACTTCGAAGCTTGAGCATTGTTTATAAGAGTATTTATCTTGCCGAAAGTCTCAACAGTTTTGGCAATCACTTCCTTAATCTTGTTTTCGTCGGCACCATCAGCTACGAGAGCGAGTACTTTAACTCCATATTCTTCTTCAAGTTTCTTCTTGGCTTCTAACAATCTCGCTTCGTTTCTGCCTGTTATCACCAAGTTGGAACCTTCTTTAGCAAATGCCGACGCCATGCCGAATCCGATTCCTTTACCGCCGCCGGTTATAATAGTTACGTTATCTTGTAGTCTTTCCATTTTTTTTAAAGTTTTGAGCTGTGGGCAGTGAGCCTTGAGCTGATTTTCATACATTCATTAACGATGCAAAGATAATGATGTTTTGTGATATTTGTCAAATTGATAATGTTGATATGTCTATCGGAATTACAAATAAACTTACAGTCAACAGATACCTAATATTTAATAAAAGATATTATGCAGAGTCTGTAGTCCGTTGACCGTTCTCCTGTTGACCTAAAAAAAGTCATTGTCATAGTCAATAGTCATGGTATTTTTCTTATCTTTGCGAGATATTGAAAATTCAGAAAAATGTTGATCTCAATAAAAGATAAATTTGCCGTCACGTATAAAGATGTAAAATATACTTACGAGCAATTACTACGATACTCACAATGTTACGCTAACGTTTTCGCTTCAGAAAAATCTCCTGAGAAAGTATTGATATGTGCACAAAACTCACCTGAATGGTGTTTCGCTTTCTACGGTGCTATGCGCTGCGAGGCAATCGTAATTCCTTTGGATGCACAATCAACCAAAAAAGAAATTGAATACGTCATCAACGATTGTCGCCCAGATATAGTGTTCGTCTCTGACGATAAGAAAGAAATGTTCTCTGACCTCGAACTTCAAGGCGCACGCCTCATGACAAAAGACGACGTTCTTCTTTCTGATGATGATAATATTCCTGCAACAGATATACCTTTACGCGGAAAAGATGATGTGATGCTTATCAATTACACATCTGGTACGACAGGAAATCCGAAAGGCGTTATGCTCACTTTCAACAACGTTATGTTTAACGTCGATTCTGTCAGTAAGCAGGTTCCGATTTTCCAACCAGACAGCAACGTGATGGTGTTACTTCCATTGCACCACATTCTTCCTCTTCTCGGTAGTCTCGTCGCACCTTTATATATGGGTGGAACCTTACATATCGCTGAAGCAATGAACGCCGAGTCGATCATCAAGACTCTCAATGCTGGAAAGGTATCAATTATAATAGGTGTGCCTCGTCTTTACGACATGCTCGTAAAAGGTATAATGAACAAAATCAACGCATCTTTCGTAACACGTCTTCTCTATAAGATAACGAAACTTATCGGCAGTGATAAGGTCTCAAGAATAGTGTTCAGCAGTGTGCATAAGAAATTCGGCGGACATCTGAAATATCTCGTCTCAGGCGGTGCCGCTCTTTCCGTCGAGACAGCAACGATTTTGAAGACTTTAGGGTTGTATGTCCTTGAAGGTTATGGCATGACAGAGACGGCTCCTATGATTTCATTCACCCGTCCGGGAAGACGTAAGGTCGGCTATGCTGGCGAACTGCTTCCTAACATAGAAGTGAAAATAGCTGAAAACGGAGAGATCCTCGTCAAAGGCGATAACGTGATGAAAGGTTATTACAACCGTCCGGAAGAGACTGCACAAATAATTGAAAACGGCTGGCTTCACACAGGCGATATGGGTTTATTAGATAAATACGGATTGAAGATCACAGGTCGTATCAAGGAAATTATCGTCACTTCAAACGGTAAGAATATCAACCCTGAACTCCTTGAAAAAGAATTTCTGAACGAAAGTAAATACGTACAAGAAATCGGTATCTTCCTCAGTGGAGATATTTTACATGCCGCAGTACGTCCGGAGATGACAGCAGTCAGACAGAGTTCTTTAGATGATATGGACGCTCTGATTAAAAATGAAGTGGAGCGTTTCAACGCCGAACAGCCTCAATATAAACGTATCAAGCAATATCATATCTTGTCGGAAGAACTTCCTAAGACGCGCCTCGGAAAAGTGCAGCGTTTCTTGCTTCCACATCTCATCGATAAACCAAAGACGCATACCGAACAGGAATCTCTTGAAGGCAAGAGCGAAGTCTATAAGATGTTGAAGTCTTTTGTGGAGGATGAAACAAAGATGATCGCAAATGAAAATGACCATTTCGAAATAGATCTTTCAATGGATTCGTTAAGTAAGGTTTCTCTCCTCGCTTACATAGAAAATACATTCGGTATCAATATGAACGAGGAACAAATTGAAAACCTCAATACTTTGGCGAAACTTACCGATTACATCGAAAATAACGAACATACTTTCAATACTACAACTATTACTTGGAAAGATATTCTTGCAACCAAAGTCGATGTTAAGTTGGAAAAACCAGGCATAACACAATGGTGTACATATACTTTTACTAAGATATTATTTGGAATATGTTATCGTTTCAGATTTAAGGGAAGTAGAAAATTGCCTAATACGCCTTGTATTATCGTTGCAAACCATCGCTGTGCAATAGACGGATTCCTAATTACATATAATTTTTCTCGTAAAATAAATAAAGATACGTTCTTCTTCGCAAAAGAGAAACACTGGAGATCTAAGATTGCTCAGTTCTTTGCAAGAAAGAATAATGTTATCTTGATGGATATTAATAAAAACGTACGTCAATCGTTACAAGAGATGTGCGCCGTCTTGAAGAAAGGCAAGAACATCGTTATCTTCCCTGAAGGCACTCGTTCTCGCGACAATAAGATGAAGAAGTTCAAAGAGACATTCGCCATCTTAAGTAAGGAATTGAATGTACCAATCGTACCTGTCGCTATCGCTGGTTCTGAATCGGCATGTTATGGTGGCAGCATCATTCCTAAATTCTGGAAGAAAATTGATATTGAAGTGTTAGAGCCAGTTATGCCATCTGCAGAACAGAGCGTTGAAAGCCTGCGCGATAAGGTAGCGGCATTGATAGAAAAACACCTTTCTAAATAATTGACAATTAATAATTAACAGTTAGCGATTAAGGGAATTTGGTTTAAGGTTTAATGCTTAAAGTTTAAGGTTAAAAATCATAATAAAAGAATATTTTCAGATTCTCAGATTCTCAGTTTTTCAGATTTAAATTCCGTTGACTGTTGACATAAATAATAAACTAAAAAAACGTGGACAAAGTCTGTTGTCTGTTGACTGTTGTCCGTTGACATAAATAGCTATGATAAAAAATATAATTTTCGATTTTGGCGGCGTTCTCGTGGATTGGAATCCGCATTATCTTTTCGATTCATATTTCAATGATGAAGAGAAATGTAACTGGTTCATAGAAAACGTCTGCAATTCAGAATGGAATGCTCAGATGGATAAAGGAAAGCCTTTTGAAATTGCTGTCAAAGAACGTATAGCAGAGTTTCCGGAATTTGAAGATGCCATCAGACTTTATCATTCAGAATGGATGAAGACGATGGGAGAGGAGATTCCAGGAATGTATGAGCTTATCTCAAATCTTAAAGAACAATATCCAGTCATCTACGGCTTGACAAATTGGTCGAACGAGACTTTCCCGATGGTGCAAAAGAAATATAAAATCTTCTCGCTTATTGACAATATCGTTTGTTCCGGCGACGAAAAGCTTCTCAAACCAGATCCGAAAATTTATCAGACATTATTGGAACGCTATAATCTTATAGCAGAAGAATCGGTCTTTATTGATGATAACATTAATAATGTGAAAGGCGCAATCGATATGGGAATGAAATCTATCAGATTCGTCAATGCGGAACAATTGCAGAAAGATTTGAATGAATTGATTAGAAAATGATTTTTAGACGCCACGGGGTGACGTCTCTACATAAAAATAAATATTATGAAAACTGTTGAAATTAAAAACTTTGAATTATACACTACAGGTGTTATCAGTATCGCTTGGACTGAAAAAGGCGAAGATATTTTCCTTAATGTCGATTTGGATTTGGCAGCATTATTAAAGATGTTGAAAATGGAAGGCATATCTTACGAGAAAGTACAACAAGTGTCGGAAAGTCAGCAGCCTCTGAAATTCAAGAAAGTGACATTGTTGTTGTTCCAAGATGACGACAAACCGGGTCAATATTACACTACAGAATGTATGTTTGAAGATGACGAGATCGATATTTTCCATGCTGAAATAAAAGAATGAGATGTCGGAATCGTCTAACAGTCAAATCATAATTCCCGATCTCCCTGACTTTGCCGCTATAGATTTCGAGTCGGCTAACGGTGACATCAGAAGTGCGTGTAGCGTCGGAGTCGTCATAGTGAAAGACAGGGAGATTGTGGATTCATTTTATAGTCTCATAAAACCTGTTCCGAATTATTATTGCTATTGGAACACCAAAATTCATGGAATCAAAAAGGAAGACACGGAAGAAGCACCTATATTTCCAGAAGTCTGGCGTGAAGCATCTAAATATGTGAGAAATCTTCCTTTAGTGGCTCATAACAAAAGTTTTGATGAGCGATGTCTGAAAGCCTGTTTTGCTCATTATAAAATGAGATATCCTAACTATCAGTTTTATTGTACATATAGGACTTCAGTAAAGGTATTTCCTGATTTAGAAAATCATCAGCTTCATACCGTCGCTGCACATTGCGGCTTCGACCTGACAAATCATCATCACGCCCTCGCCGACGCTGAAGCCTGTGCCCATATAGCGATGGAGATATTTTAAAAATAGGAATTCGTTCCCTACATTTTTATAAAAACTTTTCTTACGTAACATTTGTTACACATTAACTTCTTTCTGTATCGTAGTTTTGCAGTCAGAAATTAAATCAATTAATATAATAATGTTATGAACGAAAAAATGTTTTGTTTCCAATGTCAGGAAACCGCTGGATGTGTCGGCTGTAAGATCTCAGGAGTATGCGGAAAAAATCCGTTGGTAGCTCATGCGCAAGACCTCCTTATTTATATGTTGAAAGGTATCGGTGTGATAGCGAATCATAAAACTTGCGATAAAAATATTGCGACAATCGTAAGAAGATACACGCTTTTGTTAACGACTCCTTATTCTGTACTATTACTAACGCCAACTTCGATGTTGAAAGTATTTACTCACGTATCGACAAAGCTTTGGAAATTAGAAACTGGTTTAAAGAGCGCGTTTGGTCGAAAGGCGTCACTCTTCCAAAACTCGATGTTCTCGAATGGAACGGAACACGCGAACAATATGACGAAAAAGCTATGACTGTCGGCGTTCTAAGTGAAAACAACGAAGATATTCGCTCGCTCAAGGAACTCAATATGTACGGACTCAAAGGCATGGCTGCTTACCTCGAACATGCATCGCGTCTCGGCTTTGTAGATGGCGACATCAACGAATACATACTACAGACTCTCGGATTGATAATGACTTGCAACGATGCTGACAAACTCACAGCTTCGGTGTTTAAAACTGGAGAGATGGGAGTGTCGGCGATGGCGTTGTTAGACAAAGCTAATACGACAACATACGGCAATCCGGAAATTACGGAGGTTAATATTGGTGTTGGAACTCGTCCTGGAATCTTGGTCAGCGGTCACGACTTAAATGATATACAGCAACTTCTTGAGCAAAGTCAGGATGCAGGTATCGATATTTATACGCACAGCGAGATGCTTCCTACACACTATTATCCAAAACTGAAGAGATATTCTCATCTGAAAGGAAATTACGGAAACGCATGGTGGAAACAGCGTGAGGAATTTGAGAGTTTCAACGGACCTATCTTATTTACCACCAACTGCATCGTGCCACCTGCTGCAAACGCTTCTTACAAAGATAGGGTCTTTACTACCAACAGCACAGGATTCCCTGGATGGAAGCATATCGTGGCTGATGAAAACGGTAGAAAAGATTTTAGCGAGATTATCGCTTTGGCAAAGACTTGTCAGTCTCCAAAAGAAATCGAGACAGGAAAGATTGTCGGAGGTTTCGCTCATAATCAAGTGTTTGCATTAGCCGATAAAGTCGTTGACGCTGTGAAAAACGGTGCGATACGTAAATTTGTCGTGATGGCTGGCTGCGACGGTCGCATGAAAAACCGTGAATATTATACAGAATTTGCGAAGGCATTGCCAAAAGATTGCGTGATACTTACAGCGGGATGTGCTAAATACAAATATAATAAATTAGACCTCGGCGATATCGGCGGTATTCCTCGCGTACTTGATGCAGGACAATGTAACGACAGTTATTCTTTGGCACTCATCGCCTTGAAACTTAAAGAAGTATTTGGATTGGACGACATCAATAAGTTACCTGTCGTATATAACATCGCGTGGTACGAACAGAAAGCGGTCATAGTATTGTTGGCGTTGCTCAGTCTCGGCGTGAAGAACATACATCTCGGACCTACATTGCCCGCTTTCCTTTCGCCGAATGTCGCCAAGGTACTCGTTGAAAATTTCGGAATAAGTGGAATCACTACCGTGGAAGAAGATCTGAAGATATTCGGAATTTTATAACAACTTATAAAATTTTCCATCTTTTATTAAGAGACCTTCGTTTAGCATGTCAGACAAAATACGGCTGAGCGAAGGTCTTGTCACACCGAGTTGTTGCGCCGTTGCCGACACAGATTCAATGCTTCCGTTATTCTCGAGATGCTCTATTACGCGGTTACGCAATCCTTTCATAGCAAACGTGCGCATCTTGTTGCTCAGGAAGTTACCTCGGTTTGAGAGCTCTTCCAAGAAAGCACGAAGCACAGTCGGTTCGCTTTGCATGAAGTTTAAAAAAGCCTCTCTGTTGATATGCCACACTACACAATCTGTCAACGCTCTGACTTCAACAGGCATTACGTTGGGAGTGGCGAACAAAAAAGCTGGAGCCATCAATATAGGAGCTTTTAAGTTATCGACGACGACTTCACGATTTTCCTCGCTCGTCATCAGAGCTTCAGCCTCGCCTTCAACAAGAATCATCAAAGAGCGGCATGGGTCGCCGGCGTTGAACATTATTTTACCGGCAGAATATGATTGCCGGCGACAAGGCTGACTTAATAATTTCTGAATCGAAGCGTCGTCACATCCGGCAAAGAGTTTTATGCGTTTTATTTCTTCCATAATGCAAATATAATGAAAATATAGTTATCTTTGCGATAGCTTCTCGTTAAATGAGAATATAATAATGTTAACAAAATCAAAATAAAAGCAATGAAGAAGTTATTTTTAACAATATGTATGTTATTGTCTCTTAGCGCATTTTCTCAAGAAGAAAATTTCCGTCCTGCTCAGATTAATTTTGGTTTTCCGTTGAGTTCTACTAATGTCAAAAAAGCAAAAGAATATACAAACGGATTCTCAATAAATCTTTTGGTCGGTATTTCTAAGAATGAAAGAAGTCTCGCATTGGCTGGAATCGGCAATATAATTGCAAATGACGCTACTGGATTGCAAATCGCTAGTGTTTTTAATCATATTGGAAATTACGGTTATGGTATTGCTGTCACTGGTGTTTCAAATACTGTGATGCAATCATATAAAGGAATTCAAATTGCTGGCGTAGCTAATTATTCAGGTTCAGGAGTAGGAATGCAGATTGCAGGCGTGACTAATATAAATAATGGAGCCAATATCGGTGCTCAAATCAGCGGTGTCGCAAATATAAATAACGGAGCCAATATCGGTGCTCAAATCAGCGGTGTCGCAAATATAAATAACGGAGCTGCTATGGGACTTCAAATCAGTGGCGTCACTAACATAAATAACGGAAGTTTCATCGGCTTGCAATTATCAAGTGTGGCAAATATAGCTGGCGATGTGAAAGGTATGCAACTCTCAGCTGTTATGAATAAAGCAAAGAAAGTCAAGGGTGTTCAGTTCGCTACATTGCTTAATATTGCTGAAGAAAGTAATTTCCCGATAGCTTTTATCAATATCATCAGGAACGGTAAGATGGGAGTCGCTCTTACTCACGACATCTTGAACAATAAAGTCGTTTCTTTAAGATCTGGCGGTAAATATACATACGGTATCTTAGGATTTGGTTTTAACAAGAAAATAACAAAAGGTAATAAACTCGTGGCAGAAGCTGGTTACGGTATTCATATCCCGATAACAGAATGGTTTGAAATCAATAATGAATTAAAAGCGACAATGACAGGATTGGAGTCTGAAACATCTAATAATTTCGGATATTTTCTTTCACCTTCATTGACTTTATTAGAACATTATAATTTCTTTGCTGGCGTTAGTGTCAACTATTTCAATTCCAATTCAATAAATTCAGGAACTATATTACCGAACAACTGCTTTTGGAGCAAAGACGGCAACGATTACATTCACAGAATGTTTGTCGGTTATCAGATTGGAGTGCAATATGTGTTTTAAGAGAAATCTGAACAACTTTCCAAAATTTCTTTGCTGAAAGGAAGCATTATATATGGTTCATACGATGAAATATTTTCCACGATTATCAGAATTTGAAATTTTGGGATCTTTCAAGAAATTTCAAGAATTCCTTATTCTCTTCTTCTGACAATGTCGGTGTTTCCAATGATTTGTTTTTGTCAGCTTCTCTATCGAATCGTTCCGCTGACTTGCCATATAAAATAGGTGATGATTTGAAAAATGTTGCCATAACTTTCGGTTTTAAAATTACTCCGCAAATATATAATCTTTTTTAATACTAGTCAAGTTTTTTAATGTTAAAAATTATTAACATTCAATATGTTAGTACTTTTTTTATAATTTATTTTTAAATAAACTTGTGAATTATTATTATTATTATTATTATTGCAATGAATTTAAATACATAATCCTATGAAAAAAACATATTTATTAAAAGCAAGTGTGATGCTTATGGTTGTGTTGTATTATATATGTAATACTTCATGTGGAACCGCAAATTTGACCAATAAAAATAATTATTATCAAGGTTCTGATTTAAGTAAGTATGAATCTGTGAGAAAATATGTAAAAAGCAATGATCCTAAATCATCTGGAATGAAATTTAATGAGGAAGGAAAGTTATATGCTATTGGAAACGCTAAGATGCGTGAATATTCTACTGTAAGAGAAAGTCATGATACTAGAATGGATATGAAAAGTGTTGCGGCGCATTTTCCTGAATTTATAAAGCTTGTACACGATTCGGACAATTATCAAATCACTTATTTTGAATTCTTCTATCTTGATGATATGGAATTGATAAAGATGGAATACATATTGGATGACGATTTTGATAATCCAATGAGTATTATGTACTATATTGCTTATAATAAAAATGAGAATAAAACATTCGCCATAAAATGTCATGGAACATGTGGCTTGCCAACAGAAAATTGTAATCTCTCTTTTGAAATATCAGAGGGTTTTAAGTGTAAGTGTGAAGAGGAAAGTGCTCCGGCAGAAGAACTGAATGTTTGTAAATCAGATGATTGTAATATGATTATATCAGAGGTTGAGAATATTGAGTGATAAACGGATGTCGAAAGCTGATATTTAGATATGCTTGATAAAATTAGTTGTATTTAATTTTTTCATCAACTATATTTAATAAATTCTTCTTTCTATACATTTTTATCACCTATACTTAATAAAATTTGTATATTTGCAAATGTTATTAAGTATAAGTTATGAAACAATTAATCATAAGGCGAAATTATCTTGATAAGATTTTCAAATACTTAGGAAAAGAGATGATAATCGTTCTGACAGGTCAGAGACGTGTCGGAAAAAGTTATCTTTTAAAACAATTTTATCAGGAAAAAATAAAAGAGCCAAACTCCAATATAATTTATATCGATAAGGAAAAACGCGAGTTCGATTTCATCAGAAATTATCAGAATCTTAACGATTATATTGAAAGTAAATTCGTTAAGGATAAACATAATTATATTCTTATTGATGAAGTTCAGGATATTGCGGAATTTGAACGTAGTGTGAGAGGTTATCGTACCGAAGAAAATGCCGATGTCATAATCACTGGAAGTAACGCTAAGATGTTGAGCGGTGAGTTAAGTACGATAATCGGAGGAAGATTTAAGGAAATTTACATACAACCTTTGAGCTACGAAGAATTCCTGACATTCCATTCTCTTGATGATAACGATGATTCTCTGACACAATATATCAATTTAGGCGGAATGCCCGGTTTGAATAAGATTGGATTGCATGAAGATGATGTGCGTGAATATCAGAAAGATATTTATAATACAGTGCTTCTGAAAGATGTGATAATGAGAAACAATATCAGAAATGTTAATTTTCTAGAGAATCTGGTTTTATATTTGGCTGATAATACCGGAAAGATAATTTCTGCTAATAATGTCAGTAAGTATATGAAATCCAATGGCGAAAATATCTCAGCTTCTGTAATACTTAATTATTTGAATTACCTTTCGGATGCTTACGTAATCAATAAGGTGAATCGTTATGATGTTCATGGAAAGCGTTTGTTCGACAGTAATGAGAAATATTATTTCGAAGACAACGGAATAAGAAATGCTATTGCAGGCGGAACTCGTGAAGGTGATATTGAGAAAGTCATTGAAAATGTGGTATATCAAAATCTTGTACGATTGGGATATGAAGTTTTTGTCGGACAATTGCAATCGAGCGAGATTGATTTCGTGTGTACAAAACCTAATGGCGAAAAGATTTATGTTCAAGTTTCATATTTGATTGTAAATGACGAGACCCGTAAGAGAGAATTTGGTAATTTGAAGAAAATACAAGATAATTATCCTAAATATGTCGTTTCTATGACTCCGTTAATTACCAATAACGATTATGACGGAATAAAACATATTCATTTAAGAAACTTTTTGAAAAACGGAATCTAATAACAATTAACAATTGACAATTAACAGTTAACAATTAACAGTTAAAATTGCTGACGGCTGATAACTGAAAACTGATTGCTAAATTAAAAAAATATATCATGAAAAAACTCCTTACCTTATTAATATGCTTCATGGCATTATCTTGCTTCGCGCAAATAGTTGAACCTACTTGGGAATCATTACAGCAACGTGGTTATCCTCAATGGTTTTCCGATGCTAAATTAGGAATCTTCATCCACTGGGGCGTGTATTCTGTTCCGTCTTACGCCACTAACGAAGGCTACGCCGAATGGTATTACAGCGGTTTGATGAACGGCGACACAACACGCATCAACTTCCAAAAAAGAAACTACGGCGAAGACTTCACTTATCGTGACTTCGACAAACTCTTTAAAGCTGAGATGTTTAAACCTGAACAATGGGCAGAGTTATTCAAGAAAAGCGGTGCCAAATATGTGCTTCTCGTGACAAAACATCACGACGGCTATTGTCTCTGGGACAGCGAATATTCTCCGGAATGGAACAGCGTCGTTGGCGGACCGAAGCGCGACATCGTCGGAGAACTTACTGAAGCAGTGCGTGCCGAAGGTCTTAAAATGGGATTCTATTATTCACTTCCTGAATGGACTAATCCTTTGCATCGCTGGTATATTGACCCAGATGATTCCATTACTAATTACGTTGACAATCACATGATTCCTCAGTTTAAGGAATTGGTTACAAGATATAAACCTTCTATCATCTTCGCTGATGGCGAATGGCGTAACTCCGCTGAGCAATGGCATTCGGCAGAGTTGATAGCTTGGTATTATAACACAGTAGGCGAGGAGGCTATCGTCAACGACCGCTGGGGTCACGGCGCGCAATATGGTTTCCGCACTCCTGAATACAGCGCAGGCATCACTCAGACCGACAGACCTTGGGCGGAATGTCGCGGCATAGGTCGCTCTTTTGGATTGAATCGCAATGAGCCGCTCTCCAACTATCTCACTTCAAAAGAGTTGATTCGTCACTTCGCAAAGACAGTGGCAGCCGGCGGTGGAATGACATTGAACGTAGGACCAGCAGCAGATGGACAAATTCCTCTCATTCAACAAGAAAGATTATTGGAGCTCGGTCAATGGCTTGAAATTAACGGCGAGGCTATTTACGGAACCCGTCCTTATCATAAATTCTACGAGATGAAAGAAGTCTCAATCACCAGAACTGATTCCTTGATAGACTTCAATTGGCATCGCAACTCTCCGGATAAAGCGATAAGCTACGATAACTTCAGCGCAACTTGGAACGGAATTTTTATTCCTGAAAAGAATGCTACATATACTTTTGAAGTTGAAGTCGATGATAATGTTAAAGTTACTGTTGATGATAAAGTCGTTATCGATTATAATCCTGCAAAAGCTAACGAACAACAGAGTGATGCCGACATGGCGAAAAACTGGAGCTCCACTTCAGGTAAGATTAAACTGAAAGCTGGAGAACCTTATAACATCAAAGTTGAATATCAAGAGAAAAACATCGACGCTTTGATGCGACTTTATATCTCTTCCAAAGATATGCCTAAATCTATATTAAAACCTCTCGATGGTTTCAGGGTAGAATATAAGTGCGAGCAGCCTTACGTTTGTTACACAACAAAAGGCGATGACTTATATGCTATCGCAATAGAATTTCCACAAGACGAACTCGTTTTAGAAATACCTCAACCAAGTGAAAGAGCAGTCGTTAGAATGTTAGGCTGCGAGAAAATCTTACCATGGAGATATGAAGACGGCAAGATGATTATCGACACGACACCATTGAAATATAACGACTTAAAGAGCGATGCGGCGTGGACTTTCGTTATTAGAAACTGAAAATTATTGAATCTGAAAATCTGAGAAGTTTTTTGACTAAAGACAAAAGACTAAAGCCAAGAGTCTCTCACGTAGAGTTTCAAATTGAAAGTTGAAAGTTGAAAATTAGGTTTAAGCTATAAATTCATAATTGTACTTTCATACTTTAACAGAAAATATACAAGTCGTTTAACACCTTAAAAGCATCAGTCTTTTAAGCAATCTAATGGTATGATTTTTACCCCGTCAGGGCGAGTATAAGCCATCTGACCGCCAGTAAGAATTATCAACAAATCAGGTTCTCGTAAAGGAACCTGTTTTTCTTTCTCGTACAACTGACTTCTCCCGACGCACATTTCCCTTTTTTGTGGTGTTTTATTTTCCTTTTTTGCGAGAAAACTCAAAAATAATTTTATCTTTGCGGAAAAATTGTCGTACTTATACGGGTAAGAATGACACGTCTCATAAATAATTATGCATTGAAAAGAATCTTCCTCATCGGATATATGGGTTCCGGAAAGTCGTCGGCGTTAAAGCAATTAGGAAAATTGCTTTCGTGGGAGACTTACGACTTAGACCGTCTTTTCGAAGAGAGATATAAGATTTCGGTACAGGATTTCTTTCATAAATATGACGAGACTGCCTTCCGTAAATTGGAGTCGCAACTTTTGAAAGAGACGATTAATTACGAAAATGCGATAATCGCCACTGGTGGAGGAACGCCTTGTTTTTACGACAATATGGAATGGATGAACGCCAACGGCACTACAATATTTATAAAGGTGTCGCCCAAGACCGCTGTCAACAGATTGATTAATTCCAAGAAGAAAAGACCGCTCATCGAAGGCAAGAGCGAGCAAGAATTATTAGAATACGTGGAACGACATTATGGCGAACGCATGCCTTTCTATGAAAATGCAAAAATCACGGTAAAGGGAGAAGATCTGGATTTTAAGAATTTATTTTAAAACTGAAACTAGAAAGATAGAAACATAAAAGGGGCGATTAACGCCCCTTAACTATTTTACACAACTGTTAATTGTACATTGTCAATTGAATCAAATCCATTTTACCAAAGCGAAATCTTGTCGGTGCGGCAACAGATCGTTGTTTGGATAAATTCTGAATGTGTAGTCGAAGATACCGGCTTTGTTCAATGGAAGATTGATGTAATATCTTGCCCAACCTTCACCAGCTTCAACGAGTTGTAATTGCTCAACCTGCATTACCTTGTCGTTGCCGTTCTTGTCTTTACCGCCGAATACTATTTCAACGCCTACGTTTCCCCTATTCAATCCTGGAGTCTTCAAAGTAATCTCAGCGATGATGACATCACCGAATGTCAATGAGCGGACACTTGAATCCGGAATCTTAATCGACTCGACTTCAATCTTATCCCAGTTAGCCAAGACGTTCTTCTTCCATGCTGCAATCTCGAATGCTTTCTCATAACGGTTCTCACGCATGAAGTCGGTTCTCTCGATCAACTTGTTGTAATATTGGTTGTAATAATCGTCGAGCATACGTTTCATAGTATAATTAGGTGCTATCTGCATCAAGTCGTTCTTGACATATTGTACCCAACGTGTAGGAACGCCTTTTTCATTTCTGTCGAAATACAATGAAACGATTTCGTTTTCAATGAGGTTGTATATTGTCTCAGCGTCTAATTCATCTTGATAACGTTGGTCGCTGTATGTTCTTTCTTCTTGGAGTGCCCAACCAGCTTCTTTGCGATAGCCTTCTGCCCACCATCCGTCGAGAACTGAAAGGTTGAGTGTTCCGTTCATGACGGCTTTCTCGCCACTTGTGCCAGATGCTTCGAGAGGACGTGTAGGAGTATTCATCCAAATATCGACGCTACTTGTCAAGATCTTACCGAGTTCCATATCGTAATTATTGAGGAACATGACCTTACCGGCAAACTCTTTTCTTCTTGATGTCTCGATAATCATCTTAATCAAATCCTGACCAGCCTTGTCATTTGGGTGAGCCTTACCAGCGAACAAGAATACTACAGGTTTTTCTGGATTGTTAAGCAATTCTGCCAAACGATCTATATTGTTGAACAAAAGATGAGCACGTTTGTATGTAGCGAAACGACGAGCGAAACCGATGATGAGAGCGTTTTCGTTGAAGTTTTCTATTGTATTGATAATCAAAGAAGGACTTTCTTGACGACGTTGCATGTCTTCAACGACTTTCACCTTAAGATATTCAGTGAGCTTATGTTTCAATTTCTTCTTGATATTCCAGATTGTATCGTCTGATACATTATTAATCTTAGCCCATACTTCAGGATCTGATTGTACATCAACATAGTCTTTACCAAGGACTTCTTTGTAAAGTCTTTGCCATGAAGAGTCAGCCCATGTCGGGAGGTGAACGCCGTTTGTGACGTAACCGATATGATTTTCTTCTGCGAAGTAACCCGGCCACATTTGTTGGAACATCTCTCTTGAGACGCGACCATGAATCTTACTTACGCCGTTGACTTCTTGGCTGAGGTTTGTTGCCAATACGCTCATCGAGAATTTCTCGTATGGGTCGTTGTGACGAATCTTACCGAGATTCATGAAGTCGTCCCAGCTGATATTCATACGACCTGGATAATGAGAGAGATAAGTTCTCATAAGGTGTTCTTCGAATACGTCGTGACCTGCAGGAACAGGAGTATGTGTCGTGAACAATGTTGATGTTCTCACCAATTCCTTAGCGACGTCGAAGTCAAGGTTATGACGTGTGATATAAACGCTTAGTCTTTCCAAACCGCAGAATGCAGCGTGACCTTCGTTGCAGTGATAGATAGTAGGTTTGATATTGATTCTATCCATCAATCTGATACCGCCGATACCGAGGAACATCTCTTGTTTGATACGCATTTCGCTGTCGCCGCCGTAAAGTTTACCGGTGATGCCTCTGTCTTCTGCCGAGTTCTGATCGATGTCTGTGTCAAGGAGATACAAGCTGATACGACCTACAGGAACTCTCCATGCTTTTGCATAGACCGAACGTCCAGGGAATGCGATGCTGATGATGACTTCCTCGCCTTTTTCATCGCGGACGACTTCCATAGGGAGATATGAGAAGTTCTGAGGAATATATTCTGAAAGCTGCTCGCCCCATACTGAAAGATCTTGTGCGAAGTAACCGAAACGATACAAGAGACCGATGGCGCAAAGATTTGAGTTAGAGTCGGAAGCCTGTTTGAGATAGTCGCCGGCGAGGATACCGAGACCGCCAGAATAAATCTTGAGGCTCTTTGTCAGACCGTACTCCATACTGAAATAAGCGATGGTATGATTGTCAGCAGGTTTCACCGACATATATTCTTTGAAGCGAGCGTAAGTAGAATTCAACTTCTCTACGAAAGCCTTGTCGTTTTCCAAAGCCTCGATTTGAGCTTTAGAGAGATTCTTCATCAAAGCTATTGGGTTATGTTCGACAGTCTTCCATGCTTGCGGGTCGATGGATGAGAATAATTCCGTTGCGTCGATGTCCCAGCACCACCAGAGGTTCTGTGAGAGCTCTTGCAACTTCTGCATATTTTCGGAATATACAGGTTCCACAGTGATTCTCTTCCAGTTAGGAGTATCTTGTTTCTGATAGTTGAAGTTACGTAATATCTCGTTATATTTCTTGGCTTGTTTAAGATAATCGCGACCATGAACTTTGTCAAGAGCGATATCGTAAGCTTCCAAATAATTTTCTATCAATTTATTCCAATAAAATTCGTTTGTCAAAGCGAGAGCGTTTTCTCTTAATTTTTCCAATTCTTTTGCATCTTTAGAAATGAAGTTAAGGATAACTTTCACAATCTCATCAGTGACAATCATTCCGTTACCTTCTTCGCGATGAACGATAGAAACTGATTCGTTATTAAGATTTTCATCTTTGATATAACGACCGAAGCCAGCGAGGTCTGTTGTTATTGTAGGAATTCCGTGAGCGATGCTTTCCATTGGAGTGTAACCCCATGGTTCATAATATGATGGGAATACCGACAAGTCGAATGCGTATAAGAAATCGTTGTAGTTGATATTGAATACGCCGTCGTTACCGTTGAGGTATGAAGGAACGAAGATGACTTTCACCTTATCGCCTTCATTATTTTGCAATCCGTTTTCTCTTAATGAGTTAAGGACAGCGTCATATTCATAGCCGAAGATATGGTGAGTGCAAGGAAGTTCAGTGCGACCTTTTATTTCTTTCTTACCTTCGAGACGATATTCTAATTCTTTGTAAACGCCTGATATGTTAGCAGGAACCGCGATGACAGCAACGACATCTTTCTTGAGGTTACCTTCTCTGTTGAGTTTACCTAAAGCGTTGATGAATAAGTCGATGCCTTTATTTTTAAATTCGTATCTTCCGCTATTGATAATCATGAAAGCGTCGTCAGCGACTTTTGTTCCCGACAATGTTTCGAGTATGCTCAAAATCTTTGTTCTTGAAGAATTTCTCTTTTCTGCAGAAGATTTAGCATCCAAGACATAACTGTCGTTGATACCGTTGATTGTAATGACGTCAGCTTCACGATGGAGGAATTGTTTACATTCTTCCGCTGTCACTTCACTTACTGTCGTGAACGCGTCTGCATTCTGGGCAGCGTTATATTCCATTGATTGTTGTGAAGTTATATTGAATCTTGCCGCCATTGTATTAGGCTCGAATGTTGTCAAGTCGTTATACAATGCGAGGCCGTTACCGCTTATGGCTCGACCGAGGTATGTTGCGTGAGTTGTGAATGCCGTTGCTATCTGAGGGCAGTTTTCTTTGAGGTAAAGAACTCCTGAGCCTGTCATCCATTCATGGAAATGAGCGACGATATTCTCATCATTTTCCACGTTCCATTTGATAAAGCTCTCAATCACCTGACCGGCGGCATAACCGAAGAGAACAGGTTCGATGTAATCCCATTGACCGCGAATTGAGTCGAGGCGATATTGTTCCCAAAGATGTGACAAGATTTCATTTTTCTGAGGATACAAGGAAGTGTAATCCACTAATATTGCCAACGGCATACTGTTAAGTTTCCAGCGTCCTATTCTGACTTTAAGTCCTTGAGAAGCAGCCTTTTCTCTCCATTCAGCAAATAATGTTTGATCTTCAACAAAATATAATGTCTCGTGTGCTTCTTTTACAATATCAGGACCTATTGTAATGTAGTTATCACCAAGAATTTGTTTTAGTTCATCTGCCTTTGTCGATAACACTGTGTAGATTCCGCCTACCATGTTACAGACTTCCCAACTTGTTTCAAAAAGATAATTTGGTGTTTTCATTAAAATATTTTAATTATTATTCAATTATTTTCAACTCACATAACAAAGAACATAACTTATAAACAAATTATAAGTCAATAAGTTATAAATATAATATAGAAAAATAAAGAATAGTTTCCTACTCTTTGCAAAAATAAGAAAAAAGTAGTTAGTGATGTTAAAAATAATCGTGAAAAAAGAAAGAAAATTTCGGATAATGACCACCTATTGGTTATGAGGAATGAGTTTGTCTGAATTTTCTGTCATCTGATGCAGATGGTCGGCGATTTTTTGCCAGTTGAAGTTACCACTCATCATAACTACGGATTCATTAAAATTAATATCGTTGAAATATGTCAATGCTTTGAGGGGCATGAGCTTATTGGAATTCGGTATTTTCTTGACATAAAAATCCAACATTTCCTCTAATGAATAATATGATGACAGGAATGCTATGTCTATAAAATCTTTTATACGAGAACCATTGTCTGTGATACTCAAAAGTTTCATCGCTATGATGTCCGGAACACTTTCTAATCTTATTCCATCAATAACATCACAAGAAAACAAATGAGGATAATTGAATTTTATCAGGTCAATCTTAATTCTATTGATGAATCCCTTGAGAGTCTGTGAGCGAGCATAAGAAATCTTAAAGTCATATTTCTCTACTAACATGGAACGTAATTCTTCCAAGTCGAAAGATTCCGACGTAAAGAAATCGAGGTCAATACTTTTACGATGTCCCAAACGGAGCGCTAATGCAGTGCTGTCAACGAGATTGAAAGTCTGCATCAAAGGTTCTTTCTGCAGTTCTGACAGAAGCTCCAGCGTTTTTAAATCAATTGTCTCTTTGTGCAGCATCTCAGTTCTTCTCTTTTAAGGTTAAAAATAACGCAGACAAAATTAATGTCTATATCGCTAAGATGTGGTATTGTCTTTATTATCTCTCTAAATCCGTCGATGCCGCCATAGAGGTCAAATGCAGCGTAGAAATCTTCAGGAGTTCCCAATTCAATGACACGCTGCGCCACTATCGTCTTAGAACTTTGCCAATCGAAGTTATTCATGTCATATTCCCATAGAAGAGAATGATTTATCTTATGACCACCTGGTTTATATTTGTTCAACAATACCATGACGCAAAGATAAGAAAAAGACAACAGACAACGGACAACAGACAACAGTTTTTTTGATAATTGGTCGCAAAGTCGCAAGGACGCATAGTTTTGACGTCTCAGGTTTTCAGATTTTCAGTTTCTCTGGTTTAATATAATTAAGAAGTTGACAGGAACTTGGTAGGAAGGTGGTTCATACCTCTTCCCTTTAGACTTTAGACTTTTGTCTTTCGACAATCCAAAATCAAAAACTTCCATAACGGGACGACACTAATTTTAAAGCCGCTTTCTTCCATTTCATACTCTTCGTCGTTAGTCACGATATATAATTTCTTACAAGGAAAAACTTTAGCGAATTTTATCAAGTCACCGACTTCCCTATTGCGAGTTGAAATATCCGACATATTATAACAGGCTTGTATCGCTATCTGAGAATCATATAGATAAAAATCGACTTCTACGTCTTTTAAATAATAAAACAATTCATGAGCGTAATGATGTCGCAGATGTATTGCGAGCATGTTTTCAAACAAAGATGTATTGCCGTCTGTAAGGAAAAGATTTAAAATACCATTATCTATGAAATAGTATTTTTTATTTGAAACCTTGTCATTCAACTTGGAAGAAATGTTTTCTATCGAGAAAATCAACCATGTCTCTTCTAAATATTTAAGATATTCTATTACAGTATCAGTCTTTATTTTCTGTCCAGTTGAAGAAACAACGTTAGCCATTCTGTTGAAAGAAGTCGGTTGCTTGACACTATCCGCTAATTTTCTCACCAACACCTTCAACGCCATGTCATTCCTGATACTGTATCTGCTTATCAAGTCGCCGAAAAAAATCTTATTATACAAACTGCTAAGCCAAAGTCGTTTTTCAATCGGAGGTACATCATGCAATTCAGGCATGCCTCCAAATGTAAAATATTGCGCAAATGTCCTTATTATTTCAGAATTATTCTGATAATCAAGATTATCTGGTATAGCGATATTAGACGCATTGAGATATTCTTTAAAAGAATAAGGATAGATATTGTGCATAAAGAAACGACCTCCGAGCGTTGTCGCAATTTCGCCACTCAACATCTTAGCATTACTTCCTGTTATGTAAACCTTATATTTCTGGTCAGCCAATCTTCTGGCAAATTTCTCCCAATTAGGGATATTCTGAATCTCATCGAGGAAGAAAATCGGTTCGTAAGGAAACAACTCTTCGTAAGATTGTTTTAACACTTCAAAATCCTGAGTATCAAAACCGAGCAGTCTGTCGTCTTCAAAATTTATATAAAGTATCTCTTCTTTTTTATGTCCCTCATTTATCAACTGCTGTATCTTTTGAAACATCATATACGACTTTCCGGAGCGCCTCAAACCTACCAGGACGTCATTACCTTTTGTAGAGAAAGAAAAATCCCTCACCTTCAATGAAATCTCAGAAGCAACATTTTGATATTCAATAATGATTCTCTTTAAGACAGTTTTATCCATAAAGCAATATTTTTTGCAAATATAACAATTATCCTTTATAAAGGATAAAATTAAATAAAAATTATCCGTTAAACAGTGTATATGCAAAAAAAGACGTCATTGAATGTGAAATGACGTCTCTTTTTGAACTATGAGTATGACTATGACTATGACTATGAACTATGAACTATGAGCACAAAAGTTCATTGTCATAGTTCATTGCCATAGTTTATTATCATTATTTATTCGAAACTCTTTCGTTGAAGTCTGTCAGGATATTCATGTAGTTGATATAATAATCGTATGGCGACACATTACTATATTTCGTACAGAGACTATAGAAGTGATTTGCATCTTGAAGTGCGTTCCAGTCGCGGATAACGTCTTCTCCCTTATTGCGTTTCACTTTGTTTGCGAAAGAATATAATGTCTCTAAAGCGTCGTCTTGAAGCACATTACCCATCCATGCCGAAAGGTCGCGTTCCTCATCCATACATGACAATGGAATCGGAGCATCGAACATACTCATAGTCTGCAACTTGTCAAGCATTTCTATTGGCTTCGCAAATTCAAAATCTGTATTGTTGAAAATAGCTTCTGGCAAATATCTCATGAAATTCAAGATACCGGTCGAATCATCATATCTGTAACCGAAGTTGTCGTAATCGACGCATACGTTAACGACTTCGCCATCTTTAATCTCGTTAAGTCTTTCAACATAATTATCTGTTGTGAGACAATCGCTTGCGAAGCGTAATGAGATGTCGTCGCTGAGTCGGTAGTTACGCAACAGAAGTCTCAACTTAGGATTGATATTATTGGCGTACATATAGTTAGGCGACTTCCATCCGAGTACGTGTTTTGCGCCTTCTGTCACCATGAGGTTGAATCCCATCTCTGCAACATCAGCACCTATCTCATTTGAATATAGCAACTCTGTATTGATGAATGTCTTTGGTGTCACGCCGAAAACTTCTTTCATAAGCTTCTTATGTTCAGTGACTTGTTTCTTGAACACATCTTTATTGAACAAGGCTGCTAAAGAGTGAGCGTAAGTGCCGGCAAGAATCTCAACGTTACCGGTTTTCACAAGTTCTTGGAAGCTTTCGAGAGCGTCTGGCGTATATTGCTGCATCTGCTCTATCGCCTGTCCTGAGAAAGAGAATGCGTATTTCACCTTATCGCCATAACGTTTAATCTGATCCATAAGTATCTCGTTCATCGGAAGATAACATTGGTCAGCCTTACGGCGCATCTCTGTTCTGTTTCTATATTCGTCATTATAAAAATGTCTTTTTCCTACATCGAAGAAACGATAAGTACGCAAGTTATATGGTTGATGTACTTGGAAATAAAAACAAATCGACTTACTCATAATATATATTTTTTTAGTTTTTTTATCGTGTTATTTCAATTGCTTTTTCATATACGGCTTTGATTTTCTTGGAGGCGAATTCCCATTTGAGGTTATCGACTTCTTTCTTGCCTTCTTGCTTGAACAGTTCGCTCAACTTTGGATAATGGCAGAGACCGTAGATGCTGTCGGCGAGACCGTTGATATCCCAGAAATCTACTTTAAGAGCATTTTGGACGACTTCCGAAACACCTGACTGCTTTGATATTACGCAAGGAACGTCGAGGCGCATCGCTTCAAGAGGAACGATACCAAAAGGCTCTGATATTGAAGGCATGACAAAGACATCCGACATCGCGAACATCTGATCGACGTCGTTGCCTTTAAGGAATCCCGTGAAATGGAAGTTCTTACCCATCTTGAGTTGAGCCACACGGCGAATCATCTTAGGGAGAAGGTCGCCGGTACCAGCCATAACGAAATGTATCGTCGGGTCGTATTGCAGAATCTTATGCGCTGCTTCCACAAAATATTCCGGTCCTTTCTGATAGGTGATACGTCCGAGGAAAGTGACGACTTTATTCTTTAAGCCGCAGGTCTCATATTCAGAACGTTTCTTGTCGTTTGGTTCCACAGCGTTATGCACTGTAATGACTTTATCAGGATTGATGCCGTATCTCTCAACTACGATTTTTCTTGTAAGGTCACTGACTGTGATGACTATGTCGGCTGCTTCCATGCCGCGACGCTCAATAGAATAAACGAGAGTGTTGACATTCTCGCCTGAGCGGTCGAATTCTGTTGCGTGCATGTGAACTACGAGAGGTTTTCCTGTCGTCTCTTTCGCTGCGATACCGGCGGAATATGTGAGCCAGTCGTGAGCGTGGATGACATCGAATTCGTCTTTGTGTTCGAGAGCGAGAGAAGAACCGATGAGCGCGTAACGAGCTACTTCTTCCATAAGGTTTGCGCCGTATTTACCTGAGAACTCATATCTCGGCAAGAACACCGGACTCTGAAAATGATTCGTAGCACGTTGTTCTTCAACAATCTGCTCGAAACGTTCAGGACCTACGTAAGGAATGATATTGGAACCTATTTCCATATATTGGACTCTATCCCAATACGATCTATCTTTTTCATTATCAATATTGACAGTCACATCGCTCGCGTTAAGCAGGCGGACGTTAGTCTCATCTTCATCGCCATGAGCTTTAGGAACCACGAAAAGAACATCGACGCCGTTTTTGGCGAGACCTTTTGTCATTCCGAAACAAGCTGTGCCGAGACCTCCGGTGATATGAGGAGGAAATTCCCAGCCAAACATCAACACTTTCATAATCCTTATTTTTTCAATCCGTCAATAACATATTTTAAATATAATACCGCTGCCACGCTGGTCGATTGTGAGATACAACCTCTAGATTCGTGAGGCGGATTACCGTCGTAAATCTCTGATATAGTACCGATACCATTCTCAGCGATGACTTCTTCGAAGGCGTTATACAAATCTTCGAGATATGGCAATGATGTCTTTCCATAGAGACCTAAGGCGGCATCAACGTAAGGCATTATCAACCATGGAAATACAGTTCCGTTGTGATATGCAGTCTCTCTTTCTCTGTGATTACCAATCGTTACTTCTCTATAAGATTCAGAACGTGGTGATAACGAGCGTAATCCTCTGTTTGTCAACAATTCAGAACGAGTGATATCGAAAATCTTCTTCTTCAAGTCATCGTTCAAAGGACAATAAGGCAATGAAATAGCAATCAACATATTAGGACGCACTTCATCATTTCTCTCATTATCATTTATATAATCATAGAAAACGCCTTTTTGTTCATTGTAGAAACATCTTGTAAACGAATCTTGAATCTTATCGGCTACATCATTCCATTTTTTAAGGTCGGCGTTTTTCTTGTCAGCATCTTTCAAGACCTCGACAGCATAACGTAATGCGTTATACCACAAAGCGTTTATCTCTATATCGAGACCAGTTCTTGGAGTGTAAGGCTTACCGTCACAGAAGACGTTCATCCATGTAAGAGCGAGATTTTCGTTGCCTGCGTAAAGAAGTCCGTTTTCCAAAGTTTTTACATTGAAGTCGGTTCCTTCGATAAAGGCGTTCAATATCTTAGACATCACTTCGCCATAATCTTTCCAGATGGATTTCTTTGTAGCGCCGAGCATAGCTTCATATTTCTGAAGTATGAGGAAGAACCAAAGAGGAGAATCAACGGCTGTATAATATAATGATTTCTGGTAATATCTGTTAGAGAAGAAAGGACCTTGCATTGTATCAATCAAATACTTAAGCAATTCCTTGAAAGTCTTTTTGTCGCCTGTTGTGAGTATCAATCCCGGTATTGAGAGAAGAGTATCGCGACCGCAGCTGCCGAACCAAGGGAAACCGGCGAACATACGAGTTCCTTTTTCTTCTCTGATGATGAACTGCTGAGCCGAGTTCTGCAGGCAATGTTCGAAGCTGTCGCGAGGAATCCTCGACTCTATCAACGACTCGAAGTTACGTTTGAAAGTAGTAGGATTCTTCTCTTCGAGACCGGCAGATACTATGAAAGTGTCGCCTTGTTTCAGATTAACTTCAAAGAAACCAGGAACGTACAAATCCTCCACTGCGTCGTAGCCACGTTCAAACTCTCTGAGATAAAACACATCATAATACCAAAGAGGAGCGTGAGTATATTCAGCATTCTTTGAAAACTGGAGACATAACGGATCATAGTTTTCATACATACGCCATGATGCGCCGTTTTTCAAAGGAACATATTTACGATTAGCGTCGTGGTTTTCGAATGTCAGGCTATGTACGTTACGGAACGCCAAGAAAGGCTGAATGCGCAATGTGAAAGGCTGAGCGGCTTCAACGACATTATACCTTATATAAATACGGTTTTCGTTCTCCGCGAAGATATACTCTTTCGTTATCTTCGTACTTCCCACCCTATACAACAAAGTCGGGATCGGTTCCGCCGAGAAATCGCGTAAGTACTTATGACCGGAAGGCATGATGGTGCCGTCCTTATATTGATGAACTCCGAAATGAAACTCTTCCTTGTTCACTATGACCGTCTCGTCGATGGACGAAAGCAGTACGTGATTGTAGTTATCAAGTTGCGGTTGCGGCACTACTAACAGTCCGTGATACTTTCTCGTGTTACAACCGATGATTGTAGTGTTGCAGAAGGCACCTGAACGATTAGAACGCAGAATCTCCTTGTTCATAGTAAATTCAAGGTTTACCAAATGCTGCTTGTCAAAAGAAATATATGCCATTGTAAATAAGATTTCGTTAATTTCACAATGTGCAAAGTTATGATAATAATTGAAAAAAACAAATTTTTTAGAAGTTAATTTTTATAAAAATTTGAAAATCTGAGAATCTGGATGAATGCGTTATATCCGGTAACATCTTCAAAAGAAGCCGATTTCAAAATAAGAGACTACACATTTGAAATTGGAGGGAAAGACAAAAAACAAAAACAGATACAAGGAATAGAGAACGCTTTTGTCATAAAGGACGATATCGAATACGGTCATTTGAACGTCATTCCACTTTGGGCATTCGGATTTTTGTATTGAAAAATATCTAACGGCAAAAGACCATGGATTTTTTGAATCTGAAAATTTGAATTATCATAAAAAGTAATCCCAACCATATATCAGATCTTCAAAAAAATAACTAATTTTGAGAAAAATTTTCATCATGAATAACAACCAACAGTCTTTAATAGAAAAAACCGCCGCTATAATTTCAAAGGCTACTAAAATCGTGGCTTTCACGGGTGCAGGAATTTCTGCCGAGAGCGGCATCCCTCCTTTCAGAGGCGAGAACGGAATATGGAACAAATACGATCCTGATTCGTTAGACATCGATTATTATTACAGAAATACGAAAGAATCGTGGAAAGTCATCAAAGAAATTTTCTTCGACTTCTTTAACAACAATGAGATAAAGCCAAATCCTGGTCATGAAGTTCTTGCGAAATGGGAAAAGGAAGGCAAACTGAAATGCGTTATCACGCAGAACATCGACGACCTTCACCGCATCGCAGGAAACAAAGTAGTGCATGAATTTCACGGAAACTCATCGAGATTCGTCTGCAAACAATGTGACGCAGTCTATCCGTTAAAAGAAATTAACATAACAGAAGAACCAGCTCTATGTCCGAGATGCGGTCATCTCCTGAAACCCGATTTCATCTTCTTCGGCGAAGGCATTCCTTACGACGCTTACCAGAACTCCATCGACGCCGCCAACGACTGCGACGTATTTATAATAATAGGAACTTCGGGACAGGTCTCTCCTGCCAACACGATTCCTGGAATAGCGAAAAGACACGGAGCTACAATTATAGAGATAAATAAAGAACGTTCACTTTATACGGATTATATCACCGATATTTATCTTGAAGGAAAATCGGGAGAGATTCTTGTAGAAATTGAGAATCTGAGAATCTGAAAATTTGGAAATAATTGCCAAAATTTGAGAATTGGCAAAGTTAAAAAACGAATCAAAAAATTCTCAAGTTCTCAATTTATCAATTTCTAACGATCTTTCTCACAACGACCTCTTCGTCTAAAATCATCCTGACGATATAAGCTCCTTTATTGAATGTTGTCAAATCTATCGTCGTCTCATTTTGAGAGACATTATTATAATATATCATTCTGCCGTCAATTGAGAAGATGTTGATTTCTCTTATGACATTACTCAATTCTGGATTATACACAAGATATGCATCATCGACAAAAACTCATAAAATAATATTCACCAATGCAAATTTTGATAATAAAATTTGCATTAGCAATGAAAATTTAGTTATATTTGCAAAAACAACTTTGATATGGAAAAAGACAGTAACTTTTCTTCGTGATGCCTGCCTGATTTTTTCATTAACAAATTATGTCTCAAAATTTTCAGAAAGAGAGACGACAAAAAAGCACTATTTTATCGACAATGGTATTCTACATATATTTCTTAATGACGACAAGACTTTCCTTTTAGAGAATCTCTGCGCTATATATCTTTATCAAAAATATGGCGATGAACAACTTTTCTTTTACAACAAAAACATTGAGGTTGACTTCTATATTCCAGAGCATCATACAGCAATACAGTCGTGTTATTCTATGAGAGATATTCAGACTTTTGAAAGAGAAGTTAATGCACTGCTGAAATTACATTCTTTTGAACATCTTGATAAAGCATATATCATAACATACGATGAGGAAAAGACAATAATCAAAAACGATATTACAATAGAAATAATGCCAATCTGGAAATGGATTTTACAATAATCACTCATATATTTTCAAAATATAATTAACTTTACAAAATGAAAACAACTAAAAAAATATTAGGAATCTCGGCATTATTGCCATTGATAACCGCATGTAACGAAAAGGAACAGAAACCGATGAACATCCTTTTCATCATGTCGGACGACCATTCATATCAGACGATTAGCGCATACGACACTACTTTCATCCATACTCCGAATTTAGATCGCATCGCCAACGAAGGCGTGCGTTTCAACAACAGCTTTGTCGCCAATTCCATCAGTGCGCCATCACGAGCATGTCTGCTCACAGGCAAACATAGCATGGCAAACGGATTCACCGACAACAGCTGCACCTTCGATGGAAGTCAGCAGACATTCCCAAAACTGATTCAAGACAAATATGAAACTGCCATCATCGGAAAATGGCATCTCAACTCCGATCCTACCGGTTTCGACCATTGGGATATTTTGATAGGTCAAGGCGATTATTACAATCCTACTTTCATCCGTAACGGCGAGAAGATACAACGTGAAGGTTACGCCACGAATGTCACGACAGACGTAGCTTTGGAATGGTTGGAAAATGAACGTAATCAGGAGAAACCATTCTGCCTCTTGTTACATCATAAGGCACCGCATAGAACCTGGATGCCAGATACCTGCGACTTCAAATTGTTTAAAGACATTAATTTCCCGTTACCGGAGACTTTCTACGACGATTATGAAGGTCGTCTCGCCGCCAAGGAAAACAAGATGTCGATAAGCAAAGACATGGATTTGGTTTACGACCTGAAACTCGCCGACAAAGACAGTCTGATTCACAGCAATCCGAACTTGGAAGGCTGGGGACGCTGGATGTATAACAACATGAATCCTGAGCAGAAGAAAGCCTGGGACGCACATTACGATGTCGTGATAGAGAAGTTTAAGGAGCTGAATCCAACAGGAGAAGAATTAGACAGATGGAAATATCAGCAGTATATGCGTGATTATCTCCGCGTGATAACTTCCATCGACCGTAATGTTGGTCGCGTCCTTGACTATCTTGAAGAAGAAGGACTTTTAGAAAACACATTAGTCATATACACCTCCGACCAAGGATTTTACATGGGTGAACACGGCTGGTTCGACAAACGCTGGATGTATGAAGAATCGTTCAGGACACCGTTGTTAGCGAGATTTCCAGGTGGCGTAAAAGGCGAGATTGACGAGATGGTACAAAACATCGACTATGCCCCTACTTTCCTTGAATTGGCAGGCGTCGAGATTCCGGATGACATACATGGTTGTTCGTTCTTACCTATATTAAAAGGAGAGAAATACGAGCCTAACCGCGATGGAATATATTACCATTATTACGAATTCCCTGACGAACATCACGTAAAACCACATCTCGGAATACGCACCGAGACGCACAAACTCATTCATTTCTATGAAGATGATGTTTGGGAGTTATATGATCTGCGCAATGACAAAAACGAACTCAACAACATTTACGGTCAGGTAGGAACAGAAGAGATAACTAAAGAGCTGAAAAAGAAGTTAGATAAACTTAAGGAACAATACGGAGAGAATTAGGAGTTTAAGACTCAAGGTAATATAAAAAGACTTCAGACTTTTGTCTGTAGTCTTTTGACAAAACAATCTTAAGTTTTCAGATTTTACCAAACTCTCATGCCAGAACATGCTCTATGCCTTCTTGTGACGGCAATTTAACATCATCAAGTGAGACGACAATCTTACGATAATTGTCATTAATAGCCTTCAAAGCCGTGAGCCATGAGCTGATAGCTGCCGGCTAATTTTCAATTTTCAATTTTCAACTCTCAATCCCAACAACACTATATTCTCCACATGATGTGTATGCGGGAACATATCGACAGGCTGTACGGCTTTCACTTCGTATGATGAGTCCAATAGTTGAAGGTCGCGGGCTTGTGTCGCAGGGTTGCAGCTGATATATACGATCTTTTTCGGTTGTATCTTGAGAAGCTGTTCCACTACTTTCTCGTGCATACCTGCACGTGGCGGGTCGGTGACGACTAAATCAGGACGGCCGTTGGCTTCGATAAATTCGTCGGTGAAGACTTTCGCCATGTCGCCAGCGTAGAACTTCACATTATTTATATTGTTGAACTCGCTGTTGATCTTTGCGTCGGCGATGGCTTCTTCAACATATTCCACGCCTACTACATTCTTCACGAAACGAGCGAAATACAAAGCTATCGTTCCGGTTCCTGTGTAAAGGTCGTACATCAGTTCGTCGCCTTTGACATCTGCCAAGTCGAAAGCGGCTCTGTAAAGTCTCTCGCCTTGATAGACATTAGTCTGGAAGAAAGATACCGGTCCGACTCTGAATCTCAAGTCGTCGTAACCTTCGCGAGGTGCTTTCATCGTCTCGACGAGACATTCTTCTCCATAGACATTCTCGAAAGGAAGGTCGGTGATGATGTCGTTGAACTTATTGTTGATGACCAACATTATGGAGATTATTTCCGGGAATCGTTTCTGCATCTCAGGAATCATGACGTTTCTTATCAAGTCGTTTTCTTCGTTGATGACAACGATGACCATGAACTCGCCTTTGCCGTTACAACGGATCACGACGTTACGCATGAGACCTTCGTGAGCGCGTACATTATAATAAGATAGTTTATGTTCTAAGGTGAAGTCTTTGATGAACAAGCGAATCGCATTTGAAGGTTCTTGTTGCAACCAACATTTCTCTATGTCGATGACTCTGTCGAACAAGCCCGGAAGGTGATAACCGAAACCTTTCACTGCTTCTTCGTCGTGAGTTCCTGCTGGAGCGCCGTCGATGAGCCATTTGCGGTTTGAGAAACTATATTCCAATTTGTTACGATAGAAATATTGTTTTTCCGAACCCAAGATAGGGGAGATTTCAGGATAATCCACTTTGGCGATCCTGTCGAGATTATCTTTGACTTGTTTCTGCTTGTAATGAAGTTGCCATTGATAATCTATGTGTTGCCATTTGCAACCGCCGCAGAGACCGAAATGCTGGCACACCGGCTCGACGCGTTTGTCGGAGGCTTGTTTCATATTGACGATCTTGCCTTCGAAGCAGTTTTTCTTTTTCTTAAAAACCTGTATATCTACGATGTCGCCTGGCGCACCGAAAGGAATAAACACAACTTTCTCATCAGGTTTGGCAACACTCATGCCTTCAGCGCCAGCGTCGATGATGCTGACGTCTTCTAAAAATTCAGCTTGTCTAACTTTTTTCTTCATAGCGCAAAGATAAGGAAAAGTCAACAGACAACAGTCAACAGACAACAGAATTTTTTGATGCAAAATATTTTTTTACTAATACCTTATTTATGGAATATCTAACATACTTGCCATCTGCATCAATCCTCATATCTTCCTCGGCGTCTTTCCAGTGTGCTCGAAAACTCTGCGGTGTTGTGTATTGCATACAAAAATTTTTTTCATATCTTTACAACCAAATTATAATGTCATGAAAAGACTGGCTTTACTTCTTGTTTTATTGTTTGTAGTTTCACATTCTTATTCGGAAAACTCTGATAATCTTGACACAATATTTAACAGAGTGGCAAAGTTGTTTGAGCAAGAGAAATATATAGAATGTTTTGATTTATCTAAGGATTTATATGAGCAATCGATAGAGGTAGAAGATACTGTCTTGGTTTTCAATAGTCTGTACTATATGGGATTTTCCAATCAGCGTATGGGTAATATGGAAGAGGCTCTTGATTACAATCTTAAGGCTTACGATGTTGCTCTTTTGTTAGACAGATTGGATCTTCAAAGTTCTATAATGAATAATATTGCTAATGTCTATATGGTGAACGATGAAGATAGTTTGGCGGTTATTTATTTTGAAAAGAGTATTGATATTGAAAATCAATTGATTGTAATCGGGAGGTGTAATGACCGGAGACAACAATTGGCATCTCGTTTAGGAAATATCTCAACAGCATACATGAAGTTGGGACGTTGCGAAGATGCAATATTTGCCGCAGAAGAAGGATTGAGAATTGACAAGGAAGTCGGTCGCCCGAATAAGATTGCGATTCGCCTGAATCAGTTAGGCAATGTCTATATGAACTGCGGTCAACTGCAAGAAGCGATACGATGCGAGCGAGAAGCTTATTCATATTTCGAGAAAGCAGGAAGCAAATACGGAATGTCGATAGTTTTGCATTCTTTGGGAGATATGAATGAACTTGAAAACGAGATTGACTCTGCGATTTTCTATTACGAGAAATCATTAGAATATGCTAAGTCTATTGAGAATAGGTTATTGATAAAAGATATTTCCAAATCGTTATATAAAGTATATGAAGAGATAAACCCTCGATTGGCGATAGATTATTTTGAACAATATGTAGATATAAAAGATTCTATTTTCAATGAGAAGAATCAGAAGATGCTGAATGATTTTCAGGTTAGATACAACACTCGCGAGAAAGACCTTGAAATAGAACTTTATAAGAACAACTATCAATACAACAGGAATTTGTTGCGATTAACTAAAGTTATAATCGCATTGTTGGTAGTTTCCATTATTCTTTTGATTAAGACTGGACTTTCCGGAAAGAAAAGGAATGCGGCATTGTTAGAACTGAATAGAATAAAAAATAAATCTATATCTGTTTTGTCGCACGATTTGAAGAATCCTGTTGTCGCACAGAAGATGGTGCTTAATCACCTTGTTGAGAATTATGATGATATAAGTTCCGATGATGTCAAGATGTATATAGGTGCCATGTACGATTCTGTTTATTCTTTGGAGGAACTGCTTGGAAATATGATTGAATGGACTAAAATCGACTCTAAAATAATAGAATATAAGCCCATACACTTCGACGTGAGAGATGTATGTTTCAATGATATTGTTCCATTGTTTAAGACTATAGCTCAGAAAAAGAAGATTGCGATAAGAGAATGTGACGTGAGATTGGATGATTATATTGTTTTCTCTGATATGAGAATGATTTCTACAGTCTTACGTAATATTATCAGTAATGCCTTGAAGTTTAGTCATGAAGGTGAAGAAATTGTAATTTGCTTTAAGGATTTAGGCGACAGAATAAGAATTGTTGTCAAAGACAAAGGTGTAGGCATTGATGAGGAAAAGAGAAGACAGCTTTTGTCGGGACGTTCGTTTACCACCTTGGGAACCAATGGAGAGCAGGGAAGTGGTTTGGGACTTGACATTATCAACAAGATGTTGAGTCAATGTGATTCCAAATTGAATATAGAGAGCGTTGTCGGTGTCGGCAGTGAGTTTTCTTTTGAACTGAAAAAAACATTAAGAAATGATGAATGTAATAATTGTTGACGATCATCCTTTGATAAGGTTAGGAATCAAATCATCTTTGTCTGTATATAAAGATGAGATAAGAGTCGTTGGTGAGGCGCCAACCGCTGATGAATTGTTTTTGATGTTACCAAAAGTTGAGACAGATCTGATATTGCTCGATATTCAGATGCCGGGAATGTCGAGTGAGGATGCAGTGAAGAAGCTTAAATCGGAATATTCCAACATAAAAATAATTATAGTATCATCTAATTATGAAGAAGAAACTATTTTCAGATTGGTGGAATTGGGAATAGACGGTTTTGTTCCTAAGATGTCTGACGTGACTGAGATAAGAAATGCTATTTATGAAGTCTCTTTAGGCTCAAATTATTACGGTGTTGATATGTCGAAGATAATCAAAGCGGTCAATAATTCTAAAAAACTATCCGCTTCGTTGATGTCGGAATTTACTGATAGAGAGAAAGAAGTGATGCATTTATGCTGCGATGGACTGCTTTCAAAAGAAATAGCATCGCAACTTAATATCAGTTCACGCACTGTGGAAATGCATAAGTCTAACATATTTAAAAAACTTGGTATCAATACTACTATAGAGCTGTTGAAATGGGCGATCAGTCATGGTGTGGTGAAACTGTGACACATTGTTAATAATACGTAAAATTACGTATTGACATTCCTTTTCTCATAATATAAATTTGTACGTTAAAACGTGAATTGGATTATTATGAGAAAATTTTACTGTACTATTAAAGCTTTATTATTTGTATTGTTCTTGCAACTCTCTGCTAATTTGGAACTTTACTCTCAAAAAGATGCTTTCTTCGTTTATAATGAAAATAATAATTACAGAAATGTAGATGATATTCAGGCTCCAGGATTGCCATATGCACATGGATTAAGTGAGGATTATCAGTCGCTGGCTCCTCTCGGAAACGGACTGATTGCACTTTCATTATTGGGTGTCGGGTATCTTACAATGAAATCTCGCAGAAATCCCAATAAAAGAAATAATAAATCTCTTTTCATTCTACTGATAATTCTGGGTCTTAATTTTTCGGCAAAGGCTCAGAATTATTATTTTGACAAACCTGTAGATTCTTTCGATGGAAATAATATGACTGTTTACGGACAACTTAAAATCGACGGTGAGTTCGCTGACGAAAACATCGAGATTGGAGCATTCTGTGGCGATGAAGTCAGAGGCAGGGCGTTCATAAGGAAACAAGGAAGTATGTATCTTTTATTCCTTACGGTTTATGGCAATGCAAATGACGAGATAGAACTTCATTTTTATGACCATGAAATAGGAACGGAATTGAATGTCGTAGGTGATTTCTTGATTACGTATTCTTCTTCAGATACAAACCTTAATGCTGGCGTCGTTGATTATTATACAGTAACATATAAATTCACTGGAACAGACAAAGATTGGAATAAAATATCCAACTGGCAGCTTATTAGTGATTTATGGGCTGAACCTCAGAACGCTACCCAACTTCCGTCGTCAAATCCAGAAATGATAGATGATATTATAGTGGCTGAAGACCTCGACGCTACTTTGGATTATATAGTGAAAGATGTAGAGATGTTGGCAAATGTCACTTTGAAAATAACATCAACAGGAACTCTTGAAATTATAGGCGATATCGCAAATACAGATGAGAACGCTTTGATAGTGGACGCAGACATCAACGGCATTGGTTCTTTGATTCATAACAGCGATGGTGTAATATCTAAAGTGAACTGCTACCTCGACAACAGCAGCATCACTCGCGAATGGAACGCCGACTGGCATTTCATCTCTTCTCCGGTCGCTGAGCAAACCATAGAGAGTTTTATCCCGACAGAAGAAAACTACGACTTCTATTCCTGGTCGGAATTTAACTCTACATGGTATAATCAAAAGAAAGATGATTCTCAAACTAATGAGTTTTATACCGACAACGGATTGAACTTCAATATAGGCAGAGGTTATCTCGTAGCATACGAGAATGAAGGCTATAAGAAATTCTCCGGAACTTTGAATAATGGTGATGTAACATATCCGCTCTCTTGTAGCTCCGACGGCGAATTTGTCGTTGAGAGATATACAGGTTTCAACCTCCTCGGAAATCCTTATCCGAGTTATATCGACTGGGAAGCAGAAGGATGGACACGCGATATGCTCGAACTACAGACAGTATGGATTTATGATGATGATGTGAATAACTACATCACTTATACTCTTGGCGGCGTTGCTACAAACGGTGGTTCACAATACATCGCACCTTGTCAGGCTTTCTTCGTGAAGGCGTTAACTCCAGGTGATTTCGTGATGACTAATGATATAAGAACCAAATCAAAATCAGCTTTCAGAAAAGACAATGACGAAAATATCTTCAAGATAAGAGTTAATGGAGCTTCGGGACAAGATGAAATAGCGGTAGTTATTGGCGACAATGACGATGTCTTCAAGATGTTCAGTTTAAATGAATCTGCACCGTCTCTATATATTAATAAAGGTGTAGGTAGTTACAGCGTGGTTTACATCGATGATGAGGAGTCGTTGCCTTTGAATTTTGAGGGCGGTTTTGCAGAATATACTATCAGCTTGAGTGAATGTGGAGATTCTTTTGATGCTATTATTCTCGAAGATAAACTGACGGGAGAGAAAGTAAATCTTCAGACTGAATCATATACATTCATCCATTCCGGAAATAGCAATGCGGAACGTTTTGTGTTAAAGATAGCTCAAAGCTCACAGCCCGAAGCTCAAAGCAATTTCGCATATATAAATAATGGTGAGATAATTATAAATGACATAAACGGCGATGCTCAGATTGAAATTTACGATCTGATGGGACGTCGCGTTTATGAAAATGCTGATGCTGTAAGTAATGTTTCTACATACGGATTCAGTTCAGGCGTATATATCATCCGTAAGATTGACGATAAAGGAATTAAGATACAAAAGATAGTTATTGAATAATTAGTTTAAAGTTTAAGGTTTAAAGTATAAGGTGGGATTTTACCTTAAACCTTAAACCTTAAACCAAAAAATAAATGCTTATGAAAAGAATTTTACTATTAGCGCTAAGTTTGGTTTTAATAACAACGGCTAATCTTAAATCACAGAATGTTAATCCTAATACAGAGATTATAATAGGTGAGGGTACAAATTCGCATAGCAGTATCCCGACAAATACCTATTATAATTATAGTTATACTCAGCAGATATATCTCGCTTCTGAGATGGGTGGCGCTTCTGTCATAGACAAAATTTATTTCCAATATACGTATTCAAATCCTATTACGAGAAATATTGATATTTATATGGGAAATACCGAGAAAGCATCTTTTGCGTCGGGAACGGATTATGTGCCTGTAGGAGATATGTCGTTGGTATTTAGCGGAGAGATTGCTTTTAACAATACTGAAGAATGGTTTGAGATAGAATTGGACGATCCTTTTGTATATGACGGAATATCGAATCTTGTAGTGACTTTTGACGATAATACAGGCTCATATCAATATAATGCTTCTAAATTCAAATATCATAATACCTCAGATAATAAATCATTGTATGTATCATCTGATGGAACAAACTATGATCCTTCTAATCCTGTAAGTGGAAGTCTGTTAACAGCTCGTAATAATATAAAGTTCTCGAATATATGTGTCACGGAAGATTGTTGTTTTCCTCCTATATTTGTAATTACGGAAGTTCATGCAAAGCAGATTACATTTACCTTTGAAGTTGATGATGATAATGCGGACTTGATTTTTGAATATAAGAGAAAGACCGACGATGTCTATGTTGTTATAGAAAACGTTACATCAAGTCCTTTCACTTTGACAGGATTGACACCTTCCACACAATATGACATAAGAGCGAAGGCTTTATGTAGTGAGACTACAGAGAGTGTTTATGTGAATAGAACTTTCGTTACTCCATCTGTAGAACTCTCAACGATTTATGTCGATGCAGATGCTGAAGGTTTGAGAGATGGTTCTTCATGGGAAAACGCTCTTGATAATCTCGGTGCAGCTCTTTTGATGGCAGAGATGATAAAACAAGACCATGCCTCTTATCCAGAAATCTGGGTGGCTGCCGGAACATATTACGGCGACGGCACTTCCACAAACGCTTTTATAATGGCGGAAGGCGTTAACGTTTATGGCGGCTTTGCAGGAACTGAAACTACATTGCAACAAAGAGATACGGAGACTAATGTCACGATATTGGACGGACAAGGTACACAGAGAGTATTATATCAGGATAAGGTCTATACGGAATCTACCGCGACGGTATGGGACGGCATCACGATTCAGAACGGTGGCGGAGCATATAATGGAGCGGGAGCTTATATTCAGGAATATGGAATTTTAAGAAATTGTACGATAAAGAATAACGGCAGAGAGTTTACGTCATCGGGAAGTGTCTATGGTGGTGGCGTTTATCTTAATGGCGGAAGATTGGAACAATGTAAGATACACGACAATCTCCTCAGGAATACAAGCAGCGGTAATATCTACGGAGCCGGTGTTTATATGAGTGACGGCCATATAGTTGATTGCGAGATATACGGCAATGAAAATTACAACAGTTATTCCTCATCGTATTCATACGGCGGCGGTCTGTATATCAATAAAGGCAGCAATGATAAAGAATCAGTAGTAGAGAACACATACGTTCACGACAACAG
>JAZUSL010000045.1:0-17739 GCA_045606705.1 Bacteroidales bacterium | reverse complement strand
TTTGCTTGGATCATTCTCTCAAAGAACTTCGCAAAACCCTCTCATTGTCTCTCAGCACCGTTCCCCTTGTTTTGCGAGTGCAAAGATACACACTTTTCATTTCCCTCCAACACTTTTGCAAAACTTTTTTCAATATTTTTTCATTTTATTTTTATCCCTATGGTTGTCTTATGGTTACAACGACGTTTTTTCGGGATCTTTATGAAAAAATCATGTTTTTTACGCCATTTTGCGACTTTTTTACATCCCTTTTGACACATTCCTCGATGAAAAATATCACAAAATTGCAAAAAACACGAAAAAAGAGATTGGTTTGAGGGCGGTTTATTTTAGAGATGTGGACTATGAACTATGAACTATGGACTTGGGATGCGAATGCCGCTGAAGAATACACCCTATTAATTAATGTAGGGCGGTAATCCTATCTTTCAGCAGAGCCCAAAGCGTTAGGGATTGGAGCGGCATCCTTTGCGGACGGGGGCGGGAGCGGGGGCGGGTGCAAAGATATAGCGGAAAGCCCGACGGCGCAGACGGAACGCCCAAAGTAAAATCTGAAAATCTGAAAAATTGAGAATCTGAGAACGAAGAAAAGAAAGCGAAGAACCACTCCTTATTACCATAGAAAACTACGCTAACGCACTGCGTATTTACGAATTTAGCCGACTGTAATTTTGTTGTGTGAATATGTATGACTTTTCTTATACGACACTCATAAATTAAATAAGGTGTAACATCCCTGCTACACCTTATTAATTAATAATCTTTATTCTTTTGTCAAGTTTATTCTATCGTTGCGCTTGACAATTGAAGTTCTGTGCCTGCTTTCTTGAATAATCCTTGTAAGACAGTACCTGGTCCAACTTCAATCACATCAGTCAAACCATTAACAATCATATTTTCCATGGTTTGAGTCCAGCGAACTGGAGATGTCAATTGTGAAATAAGATTTGCCTTTATGATATCTGGTGATGTGACAGCTTGTCCTGTTACATTTTGGTAAATAGGACAGATTCCTTCATTGAATTTTGTATTTTGTATTGCTGCGGCGAGTTTTACTCGTGCAGGTTCCATGAGTGGACTATGGAATGCTCCGCCCACTTGTAATGGAAGAGCACGTTTAGCACCAGCTTCCTTAAGAAGTTGGCAAGCGATCTCAACGCCTTTCAAACTACCAGAAACGACGACTTGTCCGTTACAATTATAGTTTGCAGGTATTACGATTTCATCTTTTATTATAGCACAAACTTCTTCAATTTTCTCATTATCCAAACCAATTATCGCTGCCATAGTTCCAGGATTCTCCTCGCAAGCAGATTGCATCGCATTAGCGCGAGCTGCAACCAAACGCAAACCGTCTTCAAACTGAAGTGTGTTATTTGCAACCAAAGCAGAGAACTCTCCTAAAGAATGACCAGCAACCATATCAGGTTTAAAATCATTTAACATTTTTGCCAATATTACTGAGTGAAGGAATATTGCAGGTTGTGTAACCTTTGTCTGTTTCAAATCTTCTGCTGTTCCTTCAAACATAATATCTGTGATAGAAAATCCGAGGATGTCGTTTGCTTTATTAAACATATTCTTAGCCTTTGGGAATTTGTCATAAAGATCTTTTCCCATTCCAACAAATTGGGCACCCTGTCCAGGAAAAACGTAAGCTTTCATTTAAAGTTAAAGTTTATAGTAGTTTTAATGATGATAGTAAATATTAATCTCTGTTACCGAAAAATCTTAACAGATATAAGAAAAGATTTATAAAATCGAGGTATAACGTCAATGCTGCATGCACTGTGATTTTTGCCATAATTTCGCCATCATTAATACCTGCGTTTCCTATCTGCTTAATTTTTTGGACATCGAATGCAGTAAGTCCAGTGAAGATAAGAACGCCTAAGATGCTAATGATATAATCAAGGCGAGCGCTATGCATAAAGAAATTAACCAAAGTAGCGATGATGATACCTATTAATGCCATAAAAAGGAAAGAACCGAATTTTGTAAGGTCGGTATTAGTAGTATAACCAACAACCGCCATCACTCCGAACATACCTGCGGTGATGATGAATGTCTTGAATATTGACGCTGCGGTATATACCCAGAAGATGAAACTGAGACTCATACCCATCAGTATAGAATATATCACATACCAAAGAACTGTTTGTTGTACCGACATCTTATTAATTCTAGCAGACATAAGGAAAACTATTACTATAGGTGCGAATGTCACAATCCATCCTAATGCACTTACGCTAGCACCACCTTCAGGAGTGATATTGATCAACATGCTCATCAAATTGACGTTGGTTCCAAATAGATATGCTGTTGCAGCTGTAATTCCAAGGGCTGCAAACATCCACATGAAGACTGTAGACACGAACGACTTTGTCGTTGCTTGTGTCATAGTTTGCGGGTTACGATTTTCATTAAATTGATACATAATAATTATAATTTTTTTGTTTGTAATATTTATCTGCCTATCGTATGACAGTCATACGTTGTATATGAATAAGCATTACAGACTATTTTGAGTTATTATTAGTGTAAGTTAGAACCTATAAGCTGCAGGAATTCTGCTCTTGTCTCGCTACGTTCAAAAGCGCCAGTAAAGTCGGATGTCGTTGTGACAGAACTTTGCTTTTGGACGCCGCGCATGCTCATGCACAAATGCCGTGCCTCTATAACGACAGCCACGCCGAGAGGATGTAAAGCCTCATTGATAGCTTCCTTAATTTGTGTTGTCAATCTTTCTTGAACTTGAAGTCGACGAGAATAAGCTTCAACGACACGTGCTATTTTACTCAAGCCTGTTATATATCCATTAGGGATATAAGCGACATGAGCCTTACCTATGAATGGTATCATGTGATGTTCACAAAGAGAGAATAGTTCAATATCTTTCACGACTACCATTTGGCGATAATCTTCTTTAAAACGTGCCGAGAGCAGAATCTCTTTAGGATCCATGTTATATCCTTGCGTAAGGAACTGCATGGATTTTGCCACGCGTAAAGGTGTTTTCTCTAAGCCTTCACGTGTCACGTCTTCGCCAAGGAGTTCCAAGATGGCAGCATAATGTTCTTGCAATTTTTCCAACTTCTCCGGATTGAATTTATCAATCCTTTCATAACCAATAATCTCGTTATTCATAGTTTTTATTTTAAATCTGAGATATTAAAATCCAAGAATCTGAGAGTTATAGAACTCAGATTTTAAATTACCATTTTTTACTTTTCGTTAAAAAATATGTTTCAAAAAAAGTGAAACAAAGATAATAAGTTAGGAATGTAAACACAAACGCTTTCTTATCTTCAGGAAATATCATAATGTATGTCAACAAGACAGCCAGATACACAAGTAGTTTAGTTACCGTAGTCCCCATATAGAAATTAGTAAATTTTCCCATATCATTTTTCTTTCTTATTTTCATTGTCATGAAATATATCACAATATTTACAATAGCAAAGAATAATAATATTAGGATCCAATACGGCGTAACATATTGTGGTAAAGAGTTCTTGAGTATCATTGTAACAACAGCTACCACCACAACAAGTAACAGCAGCGATATCAAAAATCTAGTATTTGTAGACCTCATTATTTCTTAGCTTCAATTTTTGGGGTGTCTGTTTTGCCCATCTCACACTTACCTGTAAAGATAGCACCTATTTCAATGAATAATTGTTTTGTAGTAAGTTCGCCTTCAATACGCGATGTCGACTTCAAAGATGTAAGTTCATCAACGAATATCTTTCCATTGACGCAACCAGACAAGTCAGCTTGTTTACAGAACATCTCACCTTCGACACTGCCATTTTGTCCTAAGACAATTTTTCCGTTAGATTTCAATACACCTTCTACTCTACCATCGATACGTATATCGCCATTAGATTCTATTTCACCTTTTATTATAGTACCATTACCTATAATATTTCTTGCAGGACTTTCGTTGTTGCTCATACTATTGTTTTTTAACATTTTATTTCGATTTTAAATTCCAGAATTCAATATATTCATCCACATTCTTATTATTATAGAAAATAGGATAATTCGATTTTGAGATAAGAAGTACCTTATAATTTTCTTCCTTAATACCACCGAAGATATAGTCATTCATAAACATAGCTGCCTTATATTCGGCTGCTTTTGTCGCATTTTCAAACTCTTCAATTGTTACAATAGTTTCTTGTTTGTTAAGCATCACATTCTTGATCTGCAATTGCAACATTCTGAAACTTTCCTTATTAAAGTCGCTGATACGTACTTTCAACGGATTGATTCTCACATTCTTTGAATGGCATACTATCATCACGTAATGTGGTTCTTTCGGATTATATTGATAAGGATATTCTTTCTCTGGTTCTTTTTCTTTTTGGCGTGCACTTTCTACAGGAAGTCCTAGATTGTACATCTCATTAGCTTTCAACAACACTTCCATTGCATGCGGTTTAATACTGCTTTCCGGATATTTCTGTACCAGTCTGTAGAGAGCGAATGCCATTGAATCGACAACTTCAAGTTGACCTACTGATATTGCATCCAAAAATTCAAAACGGGGCATGAAGAGAGTATCATCAGGGCATAATTCGCGAGCTTTTTCAACATTCATTCTTACGCGTTGATACTGACCTTTCTTATATGCATCAAAGGTTTTTGTATAAAGATTTGATGCTTCCTGTCCTTTTTCTTGTTCCTTAATAAAATGTTCCGGGTCGATGATAATTTTTGCTTGCGGTGAATCCGGATATTTGCCTAGAATCAGATTCTTGTAATGTTCGGCATTGTCTTTTTCTTCTCTTGCGGAATACATTTTATAAAGATAATACCATGAAGAAAGTTCGTGTTCATTCTCCGGATAACGCTCATTGAGTTCAAGATATGCTTCTATTGAGTTATTATAGTCTTCAAGATTATCGTAATAGATATAACCTATATTATTTAATGCTTGAAGTATTTGTTCATTTGCTTCCTGCTTTTGTTCATCGCTAAAAGGCAGTTGTTGCAGATAATATCCAATATCGGTAGGTTTATATTGTAGTGTATCAGTATTTGCGGTTTCGGAATTTTTACGTTCCTCTAACTTTTGAAGTATCTCGTCTTTCGACATACTGGCGAGTTCCTCTTCTGAGAAATATTCAGAGATTTGTTCGTCAAGGCTTTTTTCTTCCTCACCGGTCATACTTTGTTTATTGCTGATAAACCAAAAGTCTTCCAATTTACGATTTCCCCATTTATTTCTAAACTCAGTTGCACCGCGTGTAAGAGACTGCTGATTATAGAAATACCATCCTCCGCCTGAAGAAGTCGGGCTCGACATTCCTGGTTTTGCAACCTCATCACCAACACCTAACAAAGCAAGTTGTTCTTGTAATTCCTTTTCTTTTTCAAGACGTTCCTGCTCTTCTTTATACTCCTCAATAACCTGCTCTATGACTTTATTTCTTGAAACTGAATCCATATCAGCCAAACGTAACAGACTATCTTGCAACTGATAAACTGTAAGATTAGCAACCAAATCGCTAAGCATTACTGAGAGATTAAGAAGACTGTCATATTCCGGATAAGTTCGGTCCATCGTCATGACGACAGTATCATAATATGCTTGTGAAAGTATATAATCTTTGTTATCAAAAAGCATTGATGCTACCTTAAGCGAAGACTTCACTTTCTGACGAGGATTGGTTTTACTTGTTGCTACGGAACTTCTGAGATATTGTATTCCAAGATCTTCATTGTTATTTCTAAGTGCGACATCCGACATCGCAAAATAAATACGGTCTTTAAATTCAATGTTTTTTACATCGTCTAGCATTTTCCAAAACATCTTCATGATACTCGCAGTATCACCTGTGTCGTGACATTTGGCAAGATTCATCCTTGCTTCGAAAGTCATTTCATAATTAGGATGTTTCTTAATAACAGCTTCGAATTGTTCGCTAGCCCTTTTATTATCGTTTTGGTATTCATAAATCTGTCCTAAGATAAACATTGCTCTAACACGAGATTCCTTATCAAGATTCTTCAACAATGCACCTTTTAGATATTTTACGGCATTATCATATTGTTTCTGTTTAATATAATAATCTGCGAGAACAAGTTCAAGGTTGTTTCTAACATACTTAGGCATTTTGTCGTTCTGAGAAGTTTCTACTATCAATGATTGAAGCAAAGCCTCTGCCTTAGGATATTGTTTCGTTTCTATATAAGTTTTTGCCAACCATAAATTAGCGGTATGAGTTATTGCATCACCTCTATATGAGTTTGCGACATAATCGAATGTACGTCTTGCAGGGATATATTCCTGTTTGTAGAAGTTAGCCTGTGCCATAATCAGATACGAGTCATCAATCCATTTCACATATTCTTTTCCATTGAAGCGCATGGAGTGACGCTGAATACTGATTGATGCTTTTTCTATCGCCCTGTCCATATGAGAATTTAGCGAGATAGCGTTTTCTTTTGTACCATAATTATAAACGGGGAGTATCATGGTATAGTCATCTTTAACAGTTTCCTTTAACGATTTCTCACCTTCTTTGACACTCTGGTTACCATTCCACCATACATTATAATGACTGGTCAAATTATGATAAACTCTTCTGTTCCATTTGTTTTTCTTTGTAGAACAAGAAGTTAACATTACAACAGATAGTAATACAAATAAAATATTTACTAAATTTCTTCTACCGTTTTTCAACACTTTTCCAATAATTTTAATATTAATCAAGGAATATAACTCGATTTTTTGTCTTTTATTTTCGAAATTAAATCCGAATATGCAAAAATAAATATTTAGTCATTATAAATAATATTTTTCTGTAAAATAAAATTAAAAAAAAGGTATTTTTCTATAAATTCTTCGAAGAAAACTCGTATTTTTACAGCTTAAATAAAATCGAGTATCATGGATAATTTTGTTGTTTCAGCAAGGAAATACAGACCGGTAACTTTTGATAGTGTTGTTGGACAGAAAGCCATCACTTCGACATTACAAAATGCTATAAGGACCAATACTTTGGCACAGGCATTCTTATTCTGTGGTCCTAGAGGTGTTGGTAAAACGACATGTGCCAGAATTATGGCAAAGACCATCAACTGTATGAATCCTACCTCCGATATGGAAGCTTGCGATGAATGTGAATCATGTAGAAGTTTCAACAACTCAAATTCATTCAATATATACGAACTCGATGCTGCTTCAAACAACTCCGTCGATGACATCCGAAACCTTGTTGATCAGGTCAGAATTCCACCTCAAGTGGGGAAATATAAAGTCTACATCATCGACGAGGTTCATATGCTCTCATCAGCAGCTTTCAACGCATTCTTGAAGACCTTAGAAGAACCGCCTGCATACGCAAAATTCATTCTGGCGACAACAGAAAAACACAAGATTCTCGCAACCATTTTATCACGCTGCCAGATATTTGATTTCAAACGCATTACTGTCGATGACATTAGAACACATCTTCAAAATATCGCCGCCAAAGAAAATATAACTGCCGAAGTCGAAGCTCTAAATATCATCGCTCAAAAAGCTGACGGCGCACTCCGTGACGCTCTCTCCATATTCGACCAAATGGTGAGTTTCTCAGGGAACAACATCACATATAAAGATGTCATCAACAATCTTAATGTCCTCGACTACGAATATTATTTTCGCGTCGTAGATTATATCTTGGCAAAAGACAATAATTCCATCCTATTGCTTCTAAATGATGTAGTAGAAAAAGGATTTGACATACAACACTTCATACAAGGCTTCGCTAGTCACCTCAGAAACTTGCTTCTAGGCAAAGATACTCGCGTCATCGACTTGATGGAGGTAAGTCAACAATTAAAAATGAGATATGCAGAACAAGCACAAAGATGCTCTCAATATTTCATTCTTAAATCATTAGACCTAGCTAATCAATGCGACCTGAATTTCAAAAACAGCAGCAACAAACGCTTGCATGTTGAAATATGCCTGATGAAAATGTGCTTCCTTGAAAGACAACAGACAACAGACAACAGACAACAGCCAGTTCAACAGTCAGTTCAACAGTCAGTTCAGCAACCAGTTCAGCAACCAGTTCAACAACAACCTATCCAGCAACCGGTTCAGCAAGCTGCACAACAAACTACACCATCAGTAACAACAGTAAGAGTCGGACGTATGAGCAGACCAAGAACCATTTCAATAACGGCAGAAGAATCTAAAAAAGAAGACGTTAAAGAAGAGATCTGGAACAATGCTTTCACACAAGAACAAGTCACAAAAGCATGGAACGACTATATAAATTTGCATCAGAACTCATCACCGGTATTTATTGCTGGAATTAAAAACGCTGAACCTACTATAGTCGGGAATTCAGAGATACACTTTAAGATAGACAATATCTTAGTTGTCAAAGATATCAATAACATGCAAAGCCTGCATGAATTTCTTAAGAACGCACTACACAACAACCAATTCTTACTTAAGGAAGAAGTAGTGGAACGTCCTAATGAAATTGTCTTATATACTGACAAACAAAAATTCGAGAAGATGGCAAATGAAAATCCCAATCTTCTAAATATTAAAGAATCACTAGGTTTACAATTGGATATCTGATTATGGGAATATGGAAGTCATTTGGTAAGTTCACCTTGAAGGTCTTGGGATGGAAAGTAGTTGGCAATATCCCGGAAAATATCAATAAATGTGTCATCGCTGTGGCACCACATACATGCATCGATGATTTTATTTTAGGCAGATTGGCATATTGCTCTATAGACAAACCTGTCAAATTCCTGATAAAAAAAGAATTCTTCGACAATCCATTTTTAAGACCACTATTGAAGAAACTAGGAGGCATCCCTGTTGACAGGAGCAGGAGCAACAATACCGTAAACCAAGTTGCGGCTTTATTCAAGCAATATGAAACATTAAACATCGTCCTTACACCGGAAGGAACAAGGAAACTCGTACATAGTTGGAAAAGAGGATTTTACTATATTGCAGTAAAAGCTCACGTTCCTATTGTAATGGGTTTTTTAGACTATAAGAAAAAAGAACTAGGTTTCGGACCTATGTTTTATCCATCAGGAAATTACGATGAAGACTGGAAAATAATGGAAAAATTCTATAGAGGTATAACCGCAAAATATCCAGAATTATACAACCTATCTAACTAATTATTTCTAAATAATTTATGGCAAAAGAAAAGAAAAAAGTCAAAGACAGACTAAGGAAAAAATATCGTCTGGTTGTCTATAATAACGATACTTACGAAGAAAAGATACATTTCAAACTCACATTGATGAACATCTTTAGTATAGTACTGTTTTCTTCCGTAATATTGATAGTATTAGTTATTTACCTCATAGCTTTCACTCCTCTTAGAGAATATATTCCAGGATATACCGACGTTAGTCTAAACCGTCGTGTTTATGAAATGGAACAACGTGCTGATTCTTTAGAAACAGTCTTCGCACAAAAAGATTTATACATCAACAACTTGAAAAAAATAATAATGGGTGATGACTTCGAAACAGACAGTATCAACTCTTTACTAACAAAATCAAGTGGAACCGACTTCAGCAACATTACCGACAAAAGATCAAAAAACGATAGTTTATTCCGACTGGAATATGAAAACGAGACACGTAACAATTTATTCAATACTGAAATTCTCAAAGAATCAAGTTCCACTTTCAATCTGATATCACTCTACTCACCAATGGAAGGTATTGTAACAAACCATTTCAATAGGGCTGAGAAACATTACGGAACAGATATCGTCACTGATAAAAACACAGCCATTAAAGCGACAGCAAACGGCACTGTAATATATTCAGATTGGACTGTTGATAATGGTTATACAATTGGCATTCAACATAATGGGAATCTAATATCCGTATATAAACATAACGCTGTTTTATTGAAAGAAGAAGGCGACTTTGTCAATGCAGGTGACGCCATCGCAATATATGGAAATAGTGGCAGCATGTCAACAGGTCCACACTTACATTTTGAGTTGTGGCACAACGGAACACCATTAAATCCGGAAGATTATATTTCTTTTGAAACCAGCGCAAATAGATAACATTTTTTATTTATCTTTGCAGATTAAATTTTTTAAGTATCAATGGCTATTCTAATAAAGATTATACAATTAATTTTAGCACTGACTATCTTGGTGATAGTTCACGAGTTCGGTCATTTTATTACAGCAAGAATTTTTAAAACGAGGGTAGAGAAATTCTATATATTTTTCAATCCCCGTTTTTCTATTTTCAGATGTAAGAAAGTCCACGGCAAATGGCGTTTCGCTTTCTTCTGCAAAAACGTGCCCGACAGATTCATAACCCATGAACAGATCGACCCAATCACCGAAAAGAAATCATATACTTATGAACCAATAGACCTAGCATCTTTACCAGAAGACGATTGGCGAACTGAAGAAGACAACACTGAATTCGGCATCGGTTGGGTTCCTCTCGGAGGTTATTGTTCAATAGCTGGTATGATTGACGAGTCGATGAATCTCGGTCAGATGCAACAAGAACCACAACCATGGGAATTTAGAAGCAAACCTGCATGGCAGCGTCTCATCGTTATGGTAGGAGGCGTCGTAATGAATGTCATCCTTGCATATTTTATTTACACAGGACTGCTCATTTCACAAGGAGAACAATATCTTCCAACATCAGAAGTAAATCGTTATGGAATCGTAACCGATAGTTTGGGAAGAGAACTTGGTTTCAGAGACGGCGACAAAATAATTTCGGTTGATGGTAATCATGTTGAGAATTTCCAAGATGTCACCATGGAACTATTGCTCGAAAACCCTGAATACGTAGAAGTTGAAAGAAACGGAGAAAGAGTTACCATCGTATTGCCTAACGATGTAACAGAAAAAATAGTAAATAATCAAGGTCAATTTATATCATACAGAATTCCTTTTGTTATCGGTAATTTCGTAGCAGGTTCAGCAGCGAAAGATGCTGGGTTACAAAAAGGCGACGTTATAATTATGATAAACGATATTCCTACACCTTATTATAATATATTCACAGATAATATTACGCAATTCGCAGGTCAAGAAGTTAATCTGACAGTACTTCGCGAAAACGACACTTTACTTTTTGATGTAAAACTCTCAAAAGACGCTAAATTAGGCGTTTACGCATTAAACACATTAGAACTTAAGACACAGGAATATACATTTGCCGAAGCTATATCACAAGGATTCAATAAGACAGGGAAAGAATTAAGCGATTACTGGAAACAGTTGAAAGTAGTTTTCAATCCACAAAATAAAGCATATGAGAGTCTCGGTGGATTCATCACAATAGGAAGTATCTTCCCTGATACATTTAACTGGATACAATTCTGGCGTCTGACAGCATTCCTGTCTATCATATTGGCGGTAATGAATATATTACCTATTCCTGCCCTTGATGGAGGTCACGTGCTATTCTTATTATATGAAATAATAACAAGAAGAAAACCTAGTGACAAATTCATGGAAATAGCACAGAGTGCAGGATTGATAATCTTACTCGGATTGCTATTATTAGCCAATGGCAACGATATCATCAGACTATTCAGATGATTAATTATTTTAATCATACAATAAACTAGAAAAAATAAAGTTAAAAGTAAAATAACATTAGAAAGTGCGGAAACTAAGATACATACTGATGACGATTTTTGTTGTTACATCAATAGTGATGATGGGACAACAAGCGCCTATGTTTACAAACTACAGTAATTCGTATGCCGGTATCAATCCAGGTTTCGGTGGTCTTAGCGAAGGACTTAATCTTATGGGCATCTACCGTGACCAATATACCGGTTTCAAAGATATGCAAGGTAACTCTGTTGCTCCTAAGACATTATTATTCTCAGGAGACATGCCGATAAAAGTATTAAGAGGTGGTGTTTCGTTGGCAGTGATGCAAGATCAATATGGTTTTGAAGACAACACCAATGTCAATATGGGTTATGCCTATCACCTTGATTTAGGTTCAGGTACGCTTGGTATTGGTTTATCACTTAACCTCATAAACAGAGCAGTAGATTTCAATAAATTTATTCCTACCGTTGACCAAGACCCTGGACTTCCATCAGGAGAACAAAGTTCGATGCTTGTTGACGCCGGTTTCGGTCTGTTTTGGCAGATTCCAGAAACATTCTACATCGGTTTGTCCGCAACAAATATTTTTGAATCGAAAGGTAAAGAATTATTAGAAAGTTCTTCCACTAGCGCAAGTTTCATGGGTGACAGAACATTCTATCTTACAGCAGGATATGAATATCAATTCAATAATCCTGTTTTTGTTTTAATGCCATCATTATGCGTGATGAGTAATATCGCCATAACACAAATCAATGCCGGTGCAAAACTTTTATACAATAATAAGTTTTGGTTTGGCGTTAACTACAGATACCAAGAGTCGGTAGCGGCGATGGCTGGTTTTAAAATTAACGACATACAGATTTCTTATTCATATGACATCAACACTTTAGGAATAGCCGTACAAGGTTCACACGAAGTATGTATCAGTTATCTTTTAAAGTTGGATTTAGAGAAATCACCAAGAATTTATCGTAACATTAGATATTTATAAAATAGTAACAAATAAAGTAAAATGAAAAGATTATTGGTATTAAGTTTAATCATCTTCACTCTCGTTAGTTGCAGCAATACAAACCAAGGAGAGTTGGTAGGTGTAAGAAAAAAATCCAAACAATTCTATCAACCAGACCCTTACGGTATGGTATTCATTCCTATGGGAAGTTATGCGATGGGAGCTGGAGGACAAGATGTTGCGTCAGGATCATTAACACAACCTAAAACAATATCTGTAGCATCATTCTATATGGATGAGACAGAAATCACAAACAACGAATATCGTGAGTTTGTATATTGGGTTAGAGACTCCATCGCAAGAACAATGTTGGGAGAAGTTCAGCCAGACCTTTATCTCATCTCGGAAAATCCTAAGACTGGTGAAGTTTACGATCCGCCATATTTGAATTGGGAAGAAAAAATAGAATGGAACAGTCAAGACCAAGACATCAGAGAAACCTTGGAAGAATTATATCTCCCAGAACACGAACGTTTCTTTGGCAGAAAAGAAATTGACACAAGAAAATTATTCTATGAATATTACTGGGTTGACCTTCAAGCAGCAGCAAAGAAGGAATTCAGACAAGATGCAGACTATCGTAATGCTAGTATGGCAAACCGTCCTCAAGGCATGAGCGACCGTTCAACATATATTAAGAAAGAAAGAATCAACGTATATCCTGACACATTAGCATGGTTACACGATTATTCATATGCTTTCAACGATCCATTGACAGAGAAATATTTTTGGCATGTTGCATACGACAACTATCCTGTTGTTGGTGTCAACTGGAACCAAGCCAAAGCATTCTGTGTATGGCGTACAGAAAAATTAAACAACTATTTGAAATCACAAAAAGGTGATGTCACATTGTCAGAGTTCCGTCTTCCAACAGAAGCTGAATGGGAATGGGCAGCACGTGGAGGCAACCACCTCAATCCATATCCATGGGGCGGACCTTATACACGTAATGAAAAAGGTTGCTTCTTGGCAAACTTCAAACCATTACGCGGTAACTACATAGCCGACGGCGGTTTGACAACTTTAGTAGTCGGTCATTATCCACCAAACGACTGGGGATTGTATGACATGGCTGGTAACGTAGCCGAATGGACAAACAGCGCATTCGATCCAAGTTCATACAACCTTTCATGGGATATGAATCCAAACTACACATACAATGCTGCCGAAAAAGACCCTCCAATCATGAAGAGAAAAGTTGTTCGTGGCGGTTCATGGAAAGACATCGCTTATTATTTGGAAGTCACAACACGTGCTTACGAATATCAAGATACAGCAAAATGCTACATTGGTTTCCGCTGTGTTCAACCATATCTTGGACGTAATAAAGGCGATAATCCTGCAAAGGCATCAAGAGTGTATAATTAATTAGAAAACGTATAACATACGTACAATAAAGGAAAGAAATAATTAACAAAAAAGATAAAGATTAAAATTAAATTGAAATGGGTAAATTCGGTAATTTCTTAGCAAGTAGAAAGTATAAAAAAGCAATGGGTGTTGTTTATGGTATCGGTGCATCTATCGTTCTCGTTGGTGCTTTGTTTAAACTTACTCACTGGCCAGGTGCTAACGCAATGTTAACCATAGGTCTTTTGACAGAAGCTGTTATCTTCTTCCTGTCGGCATTCGAACCACCACACGTTGAACCGGATTGGAGTCTCGTATATCCGGAATTCAAAGAAGCATATCACGGCATCGCAAGTAATGAGAAATCAAATCTCAGAACAAACAACAATACATCATCACAACAATATGGCGATATGTTTGCTAATGCTAACATCAGTGCCGATGCTTTAGAAAAACTAGGTCAAGGTATCAACAAACTCAGTGAGAACGCAGCAAAAATGGCCGACATTAGCGATGCTGTTGCAGCAACAAACGAATATACTAAAGTCATGCGTAAGGTAGCTGAATCAGCAAACTCCTTAGAAGTTCAACTACAAAACACATTAATCGTGGCTGAAGCTAATAAACAGTTGAACAAGACTATGGCAGAATATATTGAAAAGGTAAATATGTCAGCTTCATCAACAGAAGCTCTTAACCACCAAATAGCCGACTTATCAAAACGCATGAGCGCATTGAACAATGTATATGGCAATATGCTCTCAGCAATGAATGTCAAATCTTAAATTTTATTCAGTAATTCATTAACTAAATAAAACAATAACAAATGGCAGGTGGTAAAGAAACTCCAAGGCAGAAGATGATCTCTATGATGTATCTTGTTTTGACTGCCTTATTAGCACTCAACGTCTCCGTTGACATTCTCGACGCCTTCGCTATCGTGAACGATGGCATCGAGAGTTCCAACGCAAGTGTGGAAAACAAAATAAAAGACTATTACATCACTTTCGAACAACAATACGAAAAACAACCTGAAAAAGCTGGCGACTACTGGAATAAGGCTCAGGAAATACGCGTTAAGACAGACGAGATTATTAACTATATCGAGTCTGAAATAAAAGTTCCTTTAGTATTGGTAACTGAAGACATCACTAAAGATGAGTTGTTCAATCCTAAAGATGCAAAGAAAGCTATTCTCCGCAACCCTGAAAAAGCCGACGCAAACAAACACAGACGTATCTCTCACGAGTTCGATTTTAAGAACATAAGCGCAAAAGATAAATACGATGAATCAACCAATCTCATGATTAACGAAGGTAAGGCAACAGAACTTCGTAACAAATTGGAGGAATATCGTTTATATATCATTGGAACATTACAAGAAGCCGGCATCACTAATTTTGATAATAAAATTGGTTTAAGAACTGACGGTGAATATTACGATGCCAACAACAATAAACTTGGTTGGGAAGAAAAAAACTTCTACCATGTTATCTTAGCTGCTGATATAGCTATCTTAAATAAGATTATCGGCGAAATCCAGACAACAGAGTTCGACGCAATCTCTGAACTTTTCAAGAGAATCGGTGCAACGGACTATAAATTCAATGCTTTGGAAGCAAAGGTTTTCCCTAAGACAACTTACGTATTACAAGGTCAAGATTATGAAGCCGACATCTTCATCGCTGCTTCCGATACCACAAGAAAATTCGATGCTAAATATGCAAGAGGTGTCAGAGATTTCTCAAATGCAAACGCTAATTCCGTTCAAAAAGCATCAAGTAAAAACGGAGTTGTTTCTATCAAGATTCCTACAACACAAGAAGGCGAACAAAACTTCGCTGGTATTGTAGAACTCGCTGATCCAGAAACAGGTGAAATAGTTCCATATCCATTCCACGCTTCATATACGGTGGCTCCACCATCAGCAACAGTAGCTCCTACTCAAATGATGATACTTTATCAAGGATTGAAGAACCCTATCTCTGTATCTGCTCCTGGTATCTCTAACGATAATATTGATGTTGAAATCAGTAAAGGAAAAATCACTAAAGGTAACCAAGCCGGTTTATATTTAGTAGAAGTAAATGCTGGTGATAAAAACGTGACCATCACAGCTTCAACAAAAATAGATGGAAAAAAAGTCGTTCTGGGCACACACAACTTCCGCGTAAAACGTGTTCCTAACCCAGAAGCTAAAATCGGCAGCGTTTCAAGCGGTAAAATAGGTAAAGATGAATTACTCGCTTCCGGTGGTATTATCCCTGATATGGGTGATTTTGAATTCGGTGACTTCCAATATAATATCGTTTCATATACATTAGCAACAATCTCTGGCGGTGACTATAAATCATCAGGAACCATCAAAGGCGGTCGCTTCAACCAAGAAGTCAACGATATGATCAGATCCGCAAAAAAAGGACAGAAACTTTTCTTCGAAAACATTCAAGCTAAAGGTCCTGACGGAATAACACGCACCTTGAATCCTATTAACATTGAAATTAAATAATCGAAAGGAATATAATAATGAAAAAGTTATTTGTAATAATTGGCCTCTTCGGAATATCATTATTCTTCGCACCAGAAGCATCGGCACAATATTTTGTCGACCAGACTTATACCGATGGACTCTATGTCGAAAACGCAACAGGTACCAAAACTGCTATGCCACTCCCTACAGTGAGAGAAGCTGACGTAATGTGGAAGAAAACAGTATGGCGCGAAATAGATTTCCGTCAAAAAATGAACCAAGGTTTCTATTATCCAACAACAGCTCACCAAAATTGGAAAAACTTCATCACCGTCATCACCGACGCAATGAAAGAAGGTAGAATCACAGCTTATAACGATGAACCGACAGGCGAATTGCTCAACCCTGTTTCATACAGTCAGATAATGAACAAACAAACTGATACTCTCTATAGAACATTCAAGAGACCTTATCCTCCATATGAAGAATACGACACTGTTATCATCTCACAATTCGACCCTTCACAGGTAAAACGCTGCCGTATCAAGGAAGAATGGTACTTTGACAAACAAAGATCACAACTCATGGTTAAGATTATCGCTATCTGCCCAGTCAAGATGATTGACCTCGAAGACGGACAAAGCGTTCCACAACCAATGTTCTGGATCAACTACGACTCAGCAAGAGAAGTACTTGCTCAAGCTCCTTTCTACAACAGAAGTAACTCTGCAGCACGTCTCAGCTATGACGAAGTCTTCTTGAAGAGAATGTTTGACAGCTATATTTACAAAGAAGATAATATGTTCGACCGTAACATCAGAGAATATGCACAAGGCGTTGATGCTCTCATGGAATCAGAACGTATCAAACAATCCATAATTGATTTTGAACAAAATCTTTGGGAATATTAAGAAATCTGAAAATCTGAAAACCTGAAAATCTGAAAAATGGTTCTCCCGTAAGAAGCCGTCTAACAACAAAAGTTAGGCGGTTTCTTTTTTTTTGTAAAAATCACGAGGAAGGAAGATGGTTTCTTACGAGATTGTTTTTAAAGGTACTGAGACATGTTAAAGAACGTATAATTATGTATATATCGACAAAAAGTGACAAAAATCTCTCGAAAAGCCGACGGAAGTCTTCTATAGCCGACAACTTTTTCAGGTTGTGAGCAACGGCTTTCAACCCGAACTCTATGTTGGTTCCGGCAAGCCCTCTCAGTCTGAAGCGCTTGAACATTCCGCCGGACTTGATCTGCCCGAACACCGCTTCTGGCTCTATCGGTCTGCGGCTTCTGTGTT
>JAZUSL010000044.1:0-14683 GCA_045606705.1 Bacteroidales bacterium | reverse complement strand
ACGTTTTTATGCGCATTTTGGTATGTTCTGACGAAATCTCAGAATCCACACGGAAAAATCTTCAAATATGTTAATAATCCAGAGTTTTGCTCATAAAAAAAGAAACTGCCTAACTTTTTGTTGTTAGACAGCCTCTTTTTTATTATTATATACCATAAAACAAACAGATTTAAAAGTAAGAATCTGAAAAACAGAAAACCTGAGAATTGTTCGACTTTTAGTCAGATTATTCTCAGGTTTTCCGTTTTTAAAATTTTCAGATTCTATCAGAAGTTAACCCAGAATCTTTCCCAGAACTTATGTTCCATTTCTTTCCATGTTTGCGCAGTAGCAGCTTCAAAGTCGGCTGTATATCTGTTCATTAACTTCTGAGCTTCTTCTTTCTTGCCTTCTTCCAACAATGCCATGACTTCTTTTTCCAAAGCCGGAATTTCTTTCATGGCTTTTTCTTCGTATCTCAAGATATTATCAATCATAATATCTTTAGTATATCCCCATTGAATTTGAGCCAATTTATTTGCCTTGCGATAACGCCACAAAATTGTCTCTTCATTGAAGTTGTCATGTCCGCACTCATCAAAGCAAGATGGTAATTTTGTTGAGCCAGTAAAGATTGGTATTCTTGGGCTCTGACCAGGATTTTCAACGCCATACCACAAAATACCTCCTATTTCATTTGGCATCCAGTTTCTGAGTTGAGCGACAAATGAATATGAGCACCATGAGACTGATACAGTACGTTGGAATTCAACTGTACCCGGAGCAATCATATTATAAGTAGCAATGTCTGTACTTCCCATCCATGGATTTGCGACAGGACTTACAATTGTATCACCTTTTCTATTAACAATCTTCAAGTTACGAGTCATATCAAGTTCTGTTCCTTCATATGTGCTTCTAAGCAATTCCATAACTCTGCGAGCATCTACTTTTTCTTCTGGTTTAACAGAGAAAGGAAGGTCTTCATCATCCATGCTTAGACCCAATGATGGTGCTAACGAATTAAGGATGAACCATTCACGTTCACGGAAATTTTTGCCGTTAGAATAGTCACTACCAAAAACCTTATACCAAATAAATTCACCGTCACCGTCCCAGAGACCATGTTTCTTAGCTACCTTTTCAATATTATCAGAACACATGAAGTTGTCAGGATCTTCTCTATTCAGATATTTGATTCTTGGGATGTTGGCAGAGACACTCACTTCACCATCAGGGACTCTTTGCGCTGCCCAGATACCGCCTTTTTTCTTCTTGCCTTCGCCCATAATTTCCATACACCAGACTTCATTAGGGTCTGCAATTGTTATACATTCACCCCAGTCGCCATAACCGTATTCAGCAATGAGTTCAGCAATAAGTTTGATAGCATCTCTTGCGTTATCACAACGTTGAAGAGCAATACGTTCCAACTCTTCAATATTGAACATACCATCTGGATTGACAAGTGTATCCGGACCTGAGAAAGTTGTTTCTCCAATTGCTAATTGTTTCTCATTTAGGCAAGGATAAGCTGTGTTGAGATACGCGTATGTTGATGATACCTGTGGTATTTCGCCAACCTCAATCAAACCTTTGCTGTCATATGGATCTTGTGTATGCATCGTGCCTCTGTAAATCTTTTGCATTGCGCCCTTTTCATATTCCTGAGCTTTTTCCCAGCGAACCCATGTACGATATTTACTGTCGCAAGTGTGCGATGTCATAACAGAACCATCAGTAGAAGCATCTTTACCAACCATGATACTTGTACAATTTGCGCCTTCAAAATTTTGAGAATCGGCATCTTGTGCATTTATGTTAAATGACATCAAGAAAAATGCAGATAATACTAATAATGATAATCTTTTTTTCATATCAGTTGAATTTTATTAATTATTTGAAAAAACTAAAATTTACTTTACCATATCTACGTTGCTCAACAAAACGTGGATGCTCTTTGAAGTCGATATATTTGTTATGCTCAATAACCAACATTCCGTCTTCTTTAAGAAGATTATGTTCAAAGATTAATTTCACAAGCAAATCGTAATGCTGACTATCGTAAGGAGGATCGGCGAAGATAAGATCGTATTTCATCTTATGCATTGGTATAAAACGGAATACGTCGGAACGTATCACCAGAAGTTCCTCCATGTTTAACTTTGTCGCTGTGTCACGGATAAACTTAACGCAATTGTTATTTTCATCGACAGCTGTCACGCGAGGACAACCACGAGAAACCAATTCATAGGATATATTACCTGTACCGGCAAAAAGATCCAGCGCAATAATATCTTCAAAGTCTATGTGGTTTTCTAAAATATTGAAAAGACTTTCCTTCGCCATATCTGTTGTCGGGCGAACAGGCAAGTTATTCGGTGCAGTAATCTGGCGTCTTTGATATCTACCTCTTATTATTCGCATAATATGGAACTGTATAAAATATAATAATAAAAATAAGGGATGGAGTCTAACTCCTTGCAATAGTTAAGATTATTGTTTCTATTAAAAAATCTTATATTCCTTACATAACGAGAACAAAGTTCCACTATGGGAGATTTTTCTTCAATGAGTCCCATAAAATACAACGGGACGGTCTCATTATCTATTTTCAATTGTTCGAAAGTGAACAAGATAAAATACAAGAAGTCTTCTTTAGTACTAAAGCTGAAATAGTTATGAAAAATAAGTTTTGAACCATCGATAATCGTCAATTCAAACGTATTGTTTTTAACATTAACAAAAGTTCTTGTTTCCGAATTACGTTCTGAAAATTCTTTAACGAGAGTTTCCGCCAATATCGTAGAAACATGGCAAACTTTTATTCTTTCGCCGAATTGTGACAACAATGTCGTTACATCTTCATTTAAAGAATATACGTTAACAGAATTGACAGAAATAAGTTCATCGGCACGAACATAATTCACCTTATCTCTTGCAAGCAGTTCAAGATAAGTTTCTTTATTCTCTTCTTGAAAATATTCTTTCGGGATAAAAGTATTATTATTGTTATCAATCAGGAAGTTGACTTTTTTAAAGTCGTTGATTTTCCAATTCTCTTTTGCTTGAAGCTCTATTAGTAAAGAATTTAGCGAGACTTCTTTGTCTGTAATATTATAATGCTTTAGGCAAAGAAATTTCTGTTCATTATTATCGAAAACAACAAAAGAAAGACCATCCAACGAATATTGGATGGTCAGAATATAATTATCTTTTGAATTTTCGTTTAGAGATACTGACTCCTGTAAGTATGGATATAGATACGAAGTCATATCAAGTCATTAAAGGTTTTCCCAGTTACCGTCTGTTGAAGGTTCAGTCATAGAACCGACTTTCATACCTGGATATTTATTTACATCTTCACGTTGAGCTGCTTCGTTTCTGATTCTTTGTGGGTCAAGGCCATTTAAGTATGTTTTGTAATGAGCCTTTGCTTCGAAAACAGGAACGTTCATACCACCACGAACGATGTATCCAGCTTGAATTTCAAATTCTTGTTTTGGTGATGAGAATGGGATGTAACGTAATTCATCAATATTGAAGTTTGGTCTGCTTCCAAACAATGAATCCAAAACATTAATATAACCAACTGTATCGTTAATAGTTTTAGTAAATGTTGTGTCGTTTGGGTCTGGAATAATGTTAACAACAGGAAGTTCACCAGTCTTAATGAATTCGATTAATGAATCGAAGTTTGCTGTATATCTGTTATAATTTTCTTTGAACAAACCTTGTGTACTTCTGATATCCTTAAGGTTTTGAACTACTTTAATTTCACGTTCAGTTTTTGTATTTGCAAAGACAACTGGCTGACGGATGCTGTTGTATACCAAGTATCCGAAAAGAATTGCTAAAAGTGCTAAAGCGATGTTGATAATTGTTAATTTTTTATTCATGACTTAATACTTTTTTTCGATGGGCAAATTTACTGTTTTTTTCAATAGCAGCAATTATTTTTTTTTAAATTTTAAAATTTTATTTTCCGTAACATTCAACATCAAAACCCAGTTGACGTAACGGCTCTGCTATTTGTTCAAGTTCATCAAGACTTATCTTCTCTAAATTCTTCTCTGGCGTCTCTCTTTCAATGGCGTAAATCATTGTTTTACGTGGTTTTATCTTTTTGATATGCTCAACCCATAGACTAATTTCCTCTTCTGTTGTATTGTCTATTTTAACACCATTATGTTCTCCTCTGAGAAAACAAGTTTGAATCACTAAATCACCATTAAACGTTTGTAGCATCTCAACATATTTTTCCAAATCGAAGTCGACGTTTGGTTTATTTATAGACTTAATTGATTCATAAGTGCCTCCATCTATCTTGATAATATTATTTTCAATTTTGGAAATAGCTTCAAAAATATCTTTCTTATGCAACATGGTGCCGTTTGTCAAGACGCTGATTTTCGCTTTGGGAGCATAAAGGTTTCTTAATCTAATGGTTATATCTATAATCTCAGCGAAATCGGGATGCAATGTCGGTTCACCGTTACCAGAAAATGTGATACTATCGGGTTCATTATCTGTACCAACCAATCCTTTCAGTTTCTCTTCCAAGACTTTTTCAAAAACATCCTTTTTCGGGAGTCTGGCGACATTCTTTTTCTCAGGATTCCATCCGCATTCGCAATAAATGCAATTAAAGGAACAAATCTTACCAATCTCCGGCATCAAATTTATTCCCAAGGATTTTCCTAATCTACGACTGCTTATAGGTCCGAAAACCAAACTTTCAAATAATATAGACATGACATTTTAAATTTGTGCAAAGATAATTAATCAATGCGTAATTATTCCAGAATTATTCAAAATTATCAGCAACGATTTCAGCGATGTCTTTAACCTCAATCGGTGACTTTCTTGCGAATGTCTTCTGACATAAAGGACAAGCCGTTACGATTTCATCTGGATTATTATGCATAAGATCTTTTATAGAACTTAAGGTTATCTCGTCTCGCTCTTCAAGTGTCATCGTCAAACTTCCGATACTACCTCCGCAACATACCGACATATCTCTTTCAGATTTTGCAGGTGTCAGCAATCCGATGTTATCGATGATATTACGAGGTTCATCATAAACGCCAAAGGCACGTCCCAACTCGCAAGGATCATGATAAACATAATGCTTGTCGCTTCTGTCGAGACTAATCTTATCGTTTTCTATCAATTCATTAATATATTGCGTATGATGTAGAATCTCTATGTCTTCCAGTTTATATTCTTCCTTAAAAACTTTATAACATATAGGACAAGACAACACCAATCGTTTTGCTCCAGATTTTTTAATCAGTTCTGTATTTTTTTCTATCAACGCATTAGCTTCATTAATCTTTCCTGTCAACATCATCGGGCGACCACAACAGATGCTTCCGTTCATATCAAGGAATTCGTAATTCTCATTCGCCTGCTCAAAAATCTTTACCATAGAACGTGTTATCTTAGGCGTGAGATGCGACATACAACCGGCGAAGTACACTATTTTAGAATCTGAGAATCTGAGAACCTGAGAATCTGAAAGATTTGATTTCTTTGAATCTGAGAGTTCTGACGATGTTTGTTGACTTTCCAAATATGAGAAATCAGACTTCACCTTATAATATATCTTGTTACGTTGAGCTATCTTAATATTAAGCGAATCTATTCCTAAAGGACACACTTCTACACACTTACCACACATAAGACAAATTTCTGTCATCTTCTTGACTTCTCTTCTTTTTTTCTTTCTTACGTTACGCATGAAATAAACAGCAGTCTTTTTGTAGTTATCACCGGTAGAGCTCATAGGACAAACATCGATACATAAACCGCAGCTTGGACATGAATAAATCTCTGCTAAAGCGTAACCTTTACGTGGCTCTGTGGTCTTAAGTCCGGCGTTGCGTAACAATATCAATAATGCCTCTGCGGGGATGTGCATATATCTCGTAAAAGGTAAGACGAACATGAATATTCCCAAGTCGATGGAATATAACCACCAGAAAATCATGCTTAATGTCTCGTTATAATTACCTCCGAACAACAACTCGAATCCTAAGAATTTGGTTAAGAACGAACCTCCGGCGAAGCCTGCCACCGACGATTCCGCCAAGAAACGTAACGGAAATATCGTCCATAAGGCGATACGTACCAAATCTTCCCTGATACCGAATTTCGTCACACGTTTCAAACCTACTTGCTTAGGTTTCTTCTTCTTAACCACAGCGATGAAGATACCGCTTATTATCATCAACAAGAAGAAATCCATCAGGAAACTATAGATTTGCGCTTTGAGACTCAGTTCCTCTATTGCGAAGAATCTGAAGAAAATAGGAATGTATAACGTCGACGCCAAATCTTGCAACGGCGTAAGTTCAGCACCTTTAAGCGGAGAGAACGTCACGCTTTCGAAGTGACCGACAACGATTATCATAAACCATCCGAAAGCAATCGACGAGTGCATATATCCGAGTATCGGCTTGCGTTTCCATATCTTGACATGAAACAGACAGTCCCCGAAAAGGTCTTTTATGTTTTTCCATAATGTCTTCGGCGTGATGAGAGAACGTCCGAACTTACGTCTGTCTTCTTTCGGAAGTTGCCAGATGATACGTATCATACCGATAAAACAATATAAGAGTACGAATGTGGTGCCTAAGACGAACGGCAATACAAATGGGTCGAATACAGGTCTCATAAGCTTTGTTCCTCGTTATAAATTCTTGTGATAGAAAGCAATATATTTCTTGTGTTGATGCCGCGACTGCATACCAACATACATTTTCCGCACATCATGCATTTCTTGACTTTTTGCAACGCTTCTTTCTCTTTGCCTCTCTGAAGCATCAGGATTATCTGACGGAAACTGACATCGGTGAAGTTGCCTGCTGTGCATGTCGCCGTACATAATCCGCAAGCCATACAAGTCTTGATGTCGGGATTTAACGCCTCGAGTTTATTAAATAATTTTAAGTCTACATTATCCATCTGGATATGCGAACTCTTTGATATGCTGAAACCGAAATCGATCATAATTTACAATTAACAATTAACGAAATGGTCAAAGACTGTTGTCCGTTGTCTGTTGTCCGTTGTCATTTAAATAATTGAAGACTTCCACTGCTGCGGCTCGTGCTTCCGCCAAGGTGTCGGGTAATGTTTTTGGCGAGGTGCAAGCTCCTGCGACGAAGACTCCTTTTTCGTTGGTAAGATTCATTCCTGTGAAAGAGTCGCTGCTTTCAATGAAACCGTCGCTGTTACTTCTGAGGTTGAGCATAGTCTGAATCTTCTCTACACCTTCAGCTTTTTCCATGCCGCACATCAAAACCAACAAATCCAAGGTCATTTTCATCGGCGTTCCTAATAATGTATCTTCTGCCTTAATAACTAATTTGCCTTCAATATTTTCAGATACTTCACAAACGCGACCTCTCACACATTTGATGTCGAAGTCTTTCTGTGCTTTAAGATAAAGGTCTTCGTAACCTTTGCCGAACATTCTTAAGTCCATATAGAAGCAATAGACATCTGCATCTGGGAATTCGTCTTTTATTTCACATGCTTGTTTCAGTGCTGTCGCGCAACAAACCTTCGAACAATATGTGTTGTTGACTTTTACATCGCGAGAACCAACACAATGTACAAAACCTATGCGCTTCGGTTCGTTGATACGCTTGTCGTCATGTGTCTTGAAATACGACTCCAATTCAGCATTGGTAATTACATTATTATATATGCCGTAGCCGTATTCTTGTTTTTTCTCTGCCTTGAAAAGGTCGAATCCTGTACAAACTACAACAGCATTTACATCGTATGTCTTGTTGTTAGAGAGACTTACATGAAACACATCGCCTTCCTTTTCAATATTGGTGATACGGGAATTTAATTTTATCTCGATGTCTTTGGTTTGTTCCTTTAATTTGTCAAGAAGTTCGTTAGCATCATCGCTTGAAGGAAAGAGACGATCCCACTGTGCGAGATGTCCGCCGATCTTGTCGCTACGCTCTATAATAATAGGTGTTAAACCGATTTTCTTCAGTTGATATGCGGTCTCTAATCCCGCAGGACCGGCACCGATGATTAATATTCTATGCTCTTTCATAATTGTCTTTTTTAGCGGTCAGCGGTCAGCTATCAGTAATTTAGCTATACTGAAAGCTGATGGCTGAAGACTGATAGCTTATACTAATTTAATATTAATAGGATTTTCTGGCGTACCTAAGTTCTTGCCGTTAATTCCTTTGTATTTGTCTTTAGGATTATACTCATATCCCATCTTTTCCAAAAGAGGTTCAATAGCGACTTGATGCATCTGCAAGCCTAAGTCCCACGGGTCGTATCCCATCACCAGACCTGCAAGTTCTTCGTATGTGAGAACTGGAATACCGTAACCGTTTTTACCATAAGTCTTTCCGGTTTGCTCAGCAATAACATATTGCCATCTGTCTAAGAAGTAAGGGCAACCCGGACAATTGGTGATGATGAGGTCTGGTTCGTAAGGTTCCATCGACTCGAATTTCTTGTATGTGTTCGACATGGAATATCCTCTGTTGGCTTGTACGAGATATTGACGGAATCCGAATCCGCAGCATTGGCGACGTTCCGGATAGTCGACCACTTCGCCTCCCCATGCTTCTATCATGCCCGCTAATACGTGTGGATATTCCGCACCGCCGAATCCTTTGGAAGGGAACATCTTCGAGTAATGACATCCGATATGCTCAACAACTTTCAAAGGTTTACCTGTCTTGGCATTGACGAGTTTATACTTGGCTTGCTTAGCTATTTCGTGACGGAATTTATATATGATGTCGCTGGCGTGAGCAAGATATTTTGGTTTGGCGAATTCTTTCTTGCATGAGTCCCACAGATATTGACGAATCTTGGCTTCTAATTCTGGAAATTCATGCCACGTCTCTAAAGTCTCGGTGTAGCAACCGAATGATGTGATACACGAACACACGTAATTTTCGTACCCACATTCGTGCATCAAAGCAAACTGACGGGCTATGATTGTCATTGCCGTTTCTTGAGGTATGCTGTCGCTGTGATAAGCGATGCCGCCGCATGTCGTGTGATATGCGCTCTCATAGAAATCTTTGCCTAACTTATTTCTTGTTATATCTAAAAACGTGACTTCCGATGCCGGGAAAAATGACTGACGAATACAGCTTCTTACGTAGAAATAATGATCGTCAGGTATATCTTTTTGATAATCCGCCCAAATTTTTTGTTTTCCTTCAACTATCATGATTATCCTTGATTAAGATGTTTTTCGTTGTTGTTAACTGTATATACTTTCTTGAAATATTCTTCATCGGTGAGATTGTCTTTCTGCGCCTGAAGATGAGCGTCGTTGATGACTTTATTCATCAGATCGGTGGCTCCTGTAACGTCGAATATCTTTTTCAGTTGGTCAAGACTCTCTTGAGGTATTTTGCGCAAACCGCCAGGACCGTCGCCATCTAAGTTAGAACCCATACGATGATGTACGTCATCAAGATTTTCGTTAATCCATTTTCCTACGGTGCCGAATTCCTTATGTTCTTCGTAACCGAAATTGCGAGGATAAACACAATATCCATGATTCAAGATATTGCCACACAAATCCTTGACCAGAACATATTGCTGCCTGCCTTTCTCCGACTCCATATAATATCCCGTCTCCATCGCGAGTTTGCGAAGTGCCATTATTATCAATCCGGGAGCATTGCTACGAGGACAACGCGTCACGCACGACATACATTCCCCGCAATACCATATAGTATCGCTTTTCAATAACGCTTCCAGTTCTTCCTCATTCTTACGCTGAACGATGTTAACGATATTCTTTGGATTATATTTATAGAACTCGGCTGCCGGACAAACCGCAGTACATACGCCGCAGTTCATACAAGCCTTCAGACCTTCTTTTATACGATAGTCTTCATGCAATCTTTCATAAAGATGACCTTTAAATTTATCCTCCGCCACATCATTATCAGACGCCACAGGGGTGATATTATCAGACGCCACAGGGGTGACGTCTCTACTATCGGTAGTTTTCCTATTCAAAAAAGGTACGTTAAAAAACATATTTCGTTTATTAAGTAAAATTATATATAGTAAAAATGTTTACTAATTTTCAAGTGGTGCAAATTTAATAAAAAAACATAGAATAGTGAAAAAAGTTTTTGAGGATTTTTTAATGTTTGTTGAAAATATTTTTTTCAATATCTTTGTCTTTCTAAATTTCTTTCGCATGAAAAATATATACGATTCATTACTCGCACTTTCCGATGAAGAAAAGAAGATCATACTTCCTCGCTTTTTTAAGACAGGCAAAGGTCAGTATGGCGAGGGTGACAAATTTCTTGGGGTGACAGTTCCCAACATAAGACTTATCGCAAAAAAACACAATAATGCGCAACCTGAAGTAATCGAGCAATTGATTCAGAGTCCATGGCACGAAATGCGAATGTGCGCTTTATTAATTCTTGTTAATAATTTACTACTGATGCAATAAATTTTATTAAAATAATTTTAGTTCTTTGACATTTTGGTTTTCGATTATTGGTTGGTCTTTTGCGAGCAACTCTCGAATAGGTGTTTTAGCTAATGCTGATACGCCCAAGATTCGAGCAACTTCTGTAATGCTGTATTCGGTCTGCAGGTTCGCTTTTATCTTCGCCATCAACAGGTAGGAGATAATTGCCGTCCACAGATGTATTCGCACTGCGTTTTCAGAGTAACCCCACATTCGTTTTACGGTCATATTTTGCTTTATCCATTTGAAGAAGACCTCTATTTGCCACCTGTTACGATAGATATTGGCGATGTCTAATGCGCTAATATCCATATTGTTGCTCATAAATGTTAGTTCTTCGTTGGTCTCAGCATCACGATACTGCACAATTCGCAGCGGTTTAGGATACAGTCGTGATGACTTGTGTCCCGTTAGCATTACTAATTGGTCGGCAAGAATGCCATCTTCGTTAGTGTCCATTGTTTCGATAATACGATAACGCATTACCGATTTGGCTCGTGTCACGAAGTATGCTCCGATGGAGTCCATCTTGTTCAGTGCAGTTAAGTCCACATACGCCTTATCCATCGTATATACGGCATTGGATTCAAATTGGATATAATCCATAGCATTACTATCGTGCCAAGTGCCATCTGAAATGTGGATGAATGTCGGTATGTTTCCCCGCAAATCTAGCAAAGTGTGCATCTTGACCGCTCCTCGACTGTATTTTCCAGACGCCCACGCTGCGAGGTTGATACTCACCGAAATGGATGTAGAGTCTAATGCAAATATCGCTTCCTCCAAATCAATGAGAGGCGTCCTTTCTTTCGCGAACAATGGTCTGACTTGTTCTATCAGGTGATATCCAAAGTCTTGAAAGATACGGTAATCTCTCTTCTCATTGGCTCTGGACAGGCTTGATTGGTTCACCTGCTGCCTGATCCCCAAGTGGTAGAGGTTGTTTTGGTGCGCTTTGAGGCACAGACAAATATCTCTCAACGAGGTGCAGGAGGTGATTTGTCCGAAGATGAGTTGAAGTAAGTGATTGTATGAGCTTAGGCTCTTTGTATGAAAGTCGCCTTTGTATCTTTTAACACACTTTTCGAACTCATAACGAGGTAGAAACTCCACTATTTGAGCGAATACGAATTTGCCGAGATGCATAACTTTGAGGTTTTGACTGCAAAGTTACCATCAATAATTTCAAATCAAAAAATCAAAGAACGATTGTAAACAACTATATATTAATAATTTAAACCACATTGATGCGAAGTTAACGCATCACTAGTAATTAGTCATTTAACAACATACCAATTTCCATCACAAGCGAATCTTTGTTTCCCTTGAATACATATCCATCTATTCTTGAAATTTATATACTTTTTTCCACTATGCAAATAAATAGCATAACTACCTTTGGGGTGTCCTGATTGCGTATAAATCAATACCGATTTATTAGTCCGAGAATAAGTTCCGTTATTCCGGGCTTGAGCACAAATAGAACTAAGATTTATTGATGAATCAAATTGAGATGAAACAAAATCAACCATAGAAGAAACCATCAACATAGCAAAAACTAAACACATTTTTCTAATCATAATACTATACCCTATATGTGTCGGGCGCAACTTTAAATTAAACGATTTTATCTCTTTATGTTTCTCTTAAAGAAAAAGTAACCCTTTACATTCATTTATTTTACATAAGTGTTTATCTTTTACATTTAGTCCACCCGTTTATACCTTAAAACACCAAACATCCAAAAGCAAAATCTTCCAGACCTATAAGTTAATCAAAACTTATAACCCGTCAATCAGAACTTATAATCGCATAATCAAAACTTATAACCATAGAATCAGAAGTTATAATTTGCTTTTGGATGAAGAAATGATTAACTTTGTATCCGTATAAAAACCATTATTCATCAACTAAATTCTGAGATTATGCCCAAATACATCAAACAAGAAATGCCCGACCTCCACCAAACGGGCGAAAAGAAAATCTACTATCGACTGAAGACCGTCCGTCACTTTGATTTCAATCCTTTCATCCAATCACTCCACCAATCCAACAATGGTATCAGCGAAGCGGATGCTATCCGAATATTACTGTCAGCAGCCGACCATTTAGCCACGTTATTAGGAAAAGGCAATTCAGTGACATTGAACGGTATCGGCACTTTCAAGGCTACCATAGGATTGGAAGAAGACAAGGAACTGGACACATTGGACGGTACAGAGCCAAAAAGAAATTCCCGAAGCCTCCAACTGAAAGGGGTGAATTTTCGGGCAGACAAGGAACTGATCAAGAAAGCAAGGAAGGACTGCAAGTTGCAACGAGAAGGAATTGCCCGTATTCGCCGCTCTCCGTATTCTAAGGAGGAAAGGCTTGCGCTTGCCTTGGACTATCTGGACAAACACGGAGCCATGAGAATTGCAGACTACATGGAACTGACCGGACTCGCACGCACCGCAGCTACCTTGGAGTTGCAGGAATTCCGACAGGACATGACATCGGGCATTGATTTCATCGGCCGGGGAAGTGCTAAGGTTTATGTGAAGAGGACTTAATTCCAGTTGAAATTTCTGTGTAATACGAAAATTGCAGTGCACGGATTCGGCACTGCAACTATCTGATATACAAATGGTATGACGTAAGTGACAAAGTGAAGTTACTTTTTCTTCAAGTCTTCTGGAGCGACCAATTTGTACAATTTATCACTCGGACGAATCTTTTCCGGTACCTTGAAGGATACTCGTTGGCCTTTCTTTACTTCATCAACCGGCTTCAAATCCACACGAGCCTCATCGAGAGTCAAGAAAAGTGCACCAGTCGTAGGACCGGTAATCAACAACTTATCGCCCACCTTCATTTCGGCTGCTTCTACCAAGAACTCTGCCACACCGATATTCGAGAAGTAACGGATGCCCTTACCTACATATACCTTACGTTCTGTTGCCTCCGAGCCATAATTACGGCTCCATTCACCCAAACGCTGACCAAGGTAATAACCATTCCAGAAGCCACGGTTGAAGACAGTCTTCAAGCGAGTATCCCATGCTTCTTTCTTTTCATCCGTAAATGTGCCTTCCAAATACGAACGGATAGCCTCCTTGTAACATTCCACTACGGTGCGAACGTATTCAGGACCACGGGCACGACCTTCAATCTTGAAGACACGAACACCCGCTTCAATCATCTCGTCCATGAAATGAATGGTCTTCAAGTCCTTCGGCGACATGATGTATTTATTCTCCACTTCGAGTTCTACCTGGCTATCCTTGTCCTTCACTTCATAAGCACGACGACAAATCTGCATACAAGCACCACGATTGGCCGAAGCATTCATTTCGTGCAAACTCAAATAGCACTTACCTGATACGGCCATGCAAAGTGCACCGTGGCAGAACATTTCGATACGAATCAACTCGCCCTTCGGACCTTTGATTTGTTCCTTCTGGATCACGTCGTAGATTTCACGCACCTGCTTCAAGTTGAGTTCACGGGCCAAGACCACCACATCGGCAAAGCGGGCATAGAACTTCAAGGCTTCGGCGTTGCTGATATTCAGCTGGGTAGAAAGATGCACTTCCTGTCCTACCTCGTTACAATAAGACATCACCGCCACATCGGCTGCAATCACCGCACTGATACCGGCTTCCTTGGCTGCATCTACAATGGTTCGCATCAGCTTGACATCCTCATCGTAGATAATCGTATTGATAGTCAGATAGCTCTTGATGCCATGCTCGTCGCAGATTTGGGCAATTTCACGCAGGTCGTTGATGGTGAACGTACTGGCCGAACGGGCACGCATGTTCAAACTCTCGATACCGAAGTAAATGGAATCGGCACCTGCCTGGATAGCGGCCGCCAACGACTCGCGGGAGCCGACAGGAGCCATGATTTCGAAGTCTTTTATATCGTACATAACACGTTTTGTTGAAGTTGTGTGCAAAGGTAGCAGTTTTTTCTGTATTTTTGCAGCAGAAATGCACCACAGATTACACAGATTAACACAGATAAATGAAAAAATCCGTGCCAATCTGTGTAATCTGTGGTGAAAAACAAGCAGCAGACAATGAAAATCAGAAATATAGACTTAGGCGAGCAACCCATTGTGTTGGCTCCGATGGAAGATGTGACCGATCCGGCTTTCCGACTGATGTGCAAGCGCTTCGGTGCGGATATGGTATATACCGAGTTCGTTTCGGC
>JAZUSL010000043.1:0-28240 GCA_045606705.1 Bacteroidales bacterium | reverse complement strand
TTTGTCGATATATACATAATTATACGTTCTTTAACATGTCTCAGTACCTTTAAAAACAATCTCGTAAGAAACCATCTTCCTTCCTCGTGATTTTTACAAAAAAAAGAAACCGCCTAACTTTTGTTGTTAGACGGCCTCTTTCATTTTTAGAACATAATATCATTGATTAAAAAATTTGTATCAATATCAGTCCCATCATTATCGCCACTATTGTAGCAACAAGTCCTGGCATCATAAACGAGTGGTTTAAAATGTATTTACCTATTTTGGTTGTTCCTGTTCTGTCAAAGTTTATAGCTGCAACTACTGTTGGATAATTAGGTATAAAGAAATAACCGTTTACAGCGGGGAACAAAGCTATCAACAACATAGGATTAAGTCCCAATGCGATTCCTAAAGGCATAATAGCACGTACTGTTGCTGCTTGACTATAAAGCAATATAGACATCACGAAGAGAGCCAAACCAAAAAGCCATGGCATGTCAGTAACAATTCCTTCAATAGAACTTGTCAATTGAGTTATATTACCATTAATAAATGTATCTCCCATCCAAGCCACACCAAAAATAGCTATGACAGCTTGCATACCGGCGGAGAAAACACTTCCTTGAGCAGCTTTAGCGCCAGAAGTTTTTGTCACCAACAAAATTATGGCAGCAGTTGAAAGCATTAATATTTCTATCAAAGCCGGCATTGCCAATGTATCACCATTGAATGTAGGACGCATTCCCTCTATCGAACCAAACAAGACAATAAGTATTGTTGCCGCGATAAAAAGTATTACCGATAGTTTAGCATTGAAAAGATTTTTAATATCAGTCATTTCAACAGAATGATTATCAAGTTCACCAGATTTGAGACGTCTTTGATATTCCGGATCATCGACAAGTTCTTTACCAACTTTCATAGAAGCGAAAGCACCCACAAGAACACCTATTAAAGTAGCTGGTATCGTTATTTTAAGAATATCAAAAAGAGTAATATCAAAACCTGCAAGTAAACCGAGTAAAGCAACCGTAGCCGCCGAAATTGGAGAAGCGGTAATTGCTTGTTGAGAAGCGATAACAGCAATTCCCAATGGACGCTCTGGACGTATTTTTGTTTCACGTGCGACCTCAGCGATAACCGGCAAAACAGAATAAGCAACGTGACCTGTTCCTGCCAAGAACGTAAATGAATATGTTACCAATGGTGCCAAAATAGTCACATATTGAGGATGCTTTCTTAATATTTTTTCAGCAAGTTTTACCAAGAAGTCAAGTCCCCCTGCAGCCTGCATAGCACCCGCTGCAGATATGACAGCTGCAATCATAAGCATTACGTCAATAGGTGGCGCTGTTGGTTGAAGTCCAAAGAAAAATGTAAGGATAGCAACTCCTAAACCACCCATAACACCTAAACCTACACCACCGATACGAGCACCGACGATAATACACACTAAAACAAATAATAACTGTATCAACATAACTTTAAAATAAATATTTAGAACTACTATTAAACAAACAATTTTATTTATTTACATATAATATTTACATTTTTATGACCATGCATCATATCTTCCATCATCATCATCTACGTAATAATCATCGAGCCACTCGCCTGCCAATTCCGATCCATCACCATCATCCCATGCATCTTCCATCATATCAACGACAGGTAGATCTGACACTTCCTGAGTCGATTCTAAAAATAATGCAAGTTCATACAACGCATCTTTATCTTCTTTTACATATACTTTTTCGTATAACTCATCAGCAATTTCAAACTCATGAATTTTACCATCGAAATCATCTACAATATTAATTTTCATATATTTAATTTAAGTTGAATATAAATATCCTCTAACTTTAGTAAAATCTTTATTTATCAAATCTTCTGGTTTAATAATCAGATACAATAATCCCATATCCATAAACATAAGATTATAATCGTCATCATCGTCAGAATCTATCTGCAATAAATTCATCCATCCATGACATGGAGACGGTATATCCTCATATTCAAGCATAAATGGATTACCTAATAATTTATTACCAGGAGAATTATCTTCCACCACTCCAAATTCAATCTTTCTCTCACTAATTTGAGGGAAATAATCATCATCAAAAATCAGTTGTTTAAAAGAATTTTCATCAACGTTTTCTATATAATACACTTTAACTGCATCTTTATCCCAAAATGCAGATGGTTGAGGATCAAAATCATCATAAAATCCTAAATAATACGCTATGTCACAGAAGAAATATAACATCCCTTTATGAGGAAGCATATTATCTTCATCATAATCAGCAAGATCTTCACATCTAATCTGACATACAAACATCAGAGAATCATCAAATTCAAAATTATCAGAAATATCAGGATTTCCCCACCATTTGCTCTTGCAAAACAAATCGTCTTTTACCTTTGATAATTTTATTTCTATAGCCATATATATTTTTTTACAAAGATAATTTATTCTATTGATTTCATTACATTTTTAAGATTATTTTTTTTTATTTTTGCACTATGTTAAACGGGCAATTAATATTCATCAAATGTCGGCATTCAAATTAATTTTGAAGCATTTTTTTTTGCATTTTATCCCTATTTTGATGACATTATTTATGAATCCATCAAATATTCAGGGACAAGATACTATTTTAAATATACCGACATATACCATAAAATTCGATACAATTACAAGGATTGACACCACTTATATCATTGATACCATAATAAATACATATACATATGTGGTTTGCGATACGATTTACGCCCAAGACAAAGACGAATCCGACAACGATTTTTTATTGTACCATAAATTTGATGGCAATGTTGGAATAACATTGAATCAATTAGCGATTACACATTGGGCTGCAGGTGGTGAAAGCAATGGAAGCGGGAAAATATCGTCAAGATTCACATATAGTTACAACAGGAAATTATTCAATTATGTTGTTAACGGCATTTTTGCTTACGGAATGTCAAACTATACCAAAGACAAGCGTTACGAAAAAAGCGAAGACAGATGCGAACTATCCATGACAATGACCAACAATAATAACAACAACCTATCATTCACATCAATCGCATCTCTTAAGACACAATTTTCGAACGGTTACACCTACCCTAACGACTCTGTTCCTATTTCAAGATTCTTTGCACCCGCCTATCTGACCATATCCGCTGGTTACAACTATAATATAAAAGATTATCTATCAATATATATAAGTCCCATTGCTGGAAAAATGACATTCGTTACCGACCAGAGACTAGCTGATTTAGGAGCATACGGTGTTGAAGCCGGATATTGGAATGTTTATAACGGAGACAGCACTTGGGTTAAAGGAAAGAATAACCTTGGAGAGTTGGGAATCAACATATTAGTAAAATACAAACAAGACTTTAATAATAACATCTCAATATTTTCAACATTAAACTTGTACAATAATTATATGGATTCCAATAGATCAAACAGATGGAACATCGATGTCGACTGGGAAACAGGCATAAAATTCACAATAAACAAACAAGTTTCTGCAATTATTAATATACATTTAATATATGATGACAATATCAAGTTTAGCATAACAGAAATTGTTGATGGAAAAGAAATAACAAAACAAAGTCCAATATTGCAGTTTAAAGAGTCGCTTGGTATTTCTTTTTTATATAAATTTGCGACATATTAATACCATATTATAATGAATGTACTTGTTACCGGATGCAACGGACAATTAGGAAATGAATTTAGAAAAGTTGCTTTATATGAAGACGACATAAATTGGGTCTTTACTGATGTCGACTCTCTAAACATATGCAACGAGAATGAAATCATAAATTTCTTTAAGAACAATAACATCGATATATGTATCAATTGCGCAGCATATACTGCAGTAGACAAGGCAGAAGATGAAGAAGATAGCGCCAGATTGATAAATGCTACTGCCGTAAAGTATTTAGCAAATATCTGCCAGTCGCACAACACGTTACTTATTCACATTTCAACAGACTACGTTTTTGACGGAACTTCAGAACGCGCATATAAGGAAAACGACATCGTCTCTCCCAATAGCGTTTACGGAAAAACAAAAGCTGAAGGCGAACAATATATAATAAACTCTGGTTGTCAATACATAATAGTAAGGACATCTTGGCTTTACTCATCTTATGGGAACAATTTTGTAAAAACCATGTTAAGATTGGGGACAGAAAGAGACTTCGTAAATGTGGTTGATGACCAAAATGGCAACCCGACATGGGCATATGATCTTGCATGTGCGATAATGCTACTTATTCGTCGCGCAAATCTTAAAAATATTAAAGAAATCTTCAACTATTCTAATGAAGGTGTAATTCCTTGGAATAATTTTGCCGAAGCAATATTCTATATAGGCGGTAAAAATTGTGAAGTTAGACCAATTTCTACAAAAGAATATGGCAGTAAAGCCAATCGTCCTGCTTTCAGTGCTTTAGACAAAACAAAAATAAAAGAATATACTGGAATAAGAATACCTTTTTGGAGAGATAGTTTAATTAAATGCATAGAAGAAATTACAAACAATTAATAATTAAAACTTTAACTATGGAAAAAATCACACCTGAAATCATTGAAAGAGCAAAATCTTGGTTATCTGAAAAATACGATACAGAAACTAGAAAACAAGTACAAGATTTAATCGACAACAACCCTAATGAATTGTTAGAAAGTTTCTACAAGACTCTTGAATTCGGAACAGGAGGATTAAGAGGCATTATGGGCGTTGGCACAAACAGAATGAACACCTATACAGTTGCCATGGCAACACAAGGTTTCGCCAATTACATCAAAATGATGTTCCCTAACATTGAACAACCAAAAGTAGCTATCGCACACGATTGTAGAAACAACAGCAAGGAGTTCGCAAAAACAACAGCTGACGTAATGTCTGCCAATGGCATTAAAGTATACCTTTTCAACGCTTTACGTCCAACTCCAGAACTTTCTTTCGCAATTCGTGAATTAGAATGCCAAGCTGGAGTTGTTGTAACAGCCTCTCACAATCCCAAAGAATACAACGGATACAAAGCATATTGGAATGATGGCGGGCAATTAGTTAGTCCTCACGATAAAAATGTTATCGGAGAAGTGGAAAAAATTACCGATATCTCAATGGTAAAATTCACACCAAATGAAAGTCTTATAGAATATCTTGATGAAAGATTCGACGATATTTACATTGACAAAATTTTAGGATTATCATTGTCACCAGAATTAATAAAGAAACACAAAGACTTAAAATTTGTTTATACTCCAATTCATGGAACAGGAGGACAAATCATTCCTAGATTATTCAAGAAAGCCGGTTTCAACAACATCGACTGTGTTGAAGAACAAATGATAGTAGACGGCAACTTCCCTACCGTTGTTTCTCCTAATCCAGAAGAAAAAGCTGCTTTAACAATGGCTATCGAAAAAGCCAAGAAAGTTAATGCTGACGTTGTTTTAGCAACAGACCCAGATGCTGATAGAGTTGGAATCGCTGTAAAAGATAACAATGGAGAATTTGTCTTATTGAACGGAAACCAAACAGCAGCATTATTAACCTACTATATTTTAGGACGTTGGAATGAATTAAGCAAGTTTTCTGGCAAAGAATATATTGTCAAAACTATTGTTACAACAGAACTTTTGATTGATATTGCAAATAAGTATAATGTAAAAAGTTTCGATGTTTTGACAGGATTTAAATTCATAGCCGACACCATCTTGAACAATCCGGAAATGACATTCGTTTGTGGCGGTGAAGAAAGCTACGGATTCTTGATTGGCGATTTTGTACGTGATAAAGATGCAAATAGTGCATGCTTCATGATTGCAGAAATTGCAGCATGGGCAGCTGAACAAAACAAGAGCCTATATCAAATACTAAAGGAAATATATAAAGAATTCGGATTCTACAAAGAAGGACTTATATCATTAACAAAGAAAGGCATCAGTGGCACCGAAGAAATCAAAAACATGATGCGTAAATTTAGAGAAGAACCACCAACAGAAATCTTAGGTTCCAGAATAGTTGAAATAAAAGATTACAAAATCGGTATTAGCAAAGACATCATTTCCGGCAAAGAAACCGAAATAAAATTACCAAAATCGGATGTATTACAATTCTTCACAGAAGACGGAACAAAAATTAGCGTCAGACCATCTGGTACAGAACCTAAAATCAAGTTCTACTTCGGAATCAAAGCAGAATTAAATGATATAGCTGATTTCGACACTGTTAACGACAAACTCAACAACAGACTCAATGAATTAGGCAAGTTATTCTCTGAATAAGACTTAAATATAATAGAAGAAAGGAGGCGATTGCCTCCTTTCTTTTTATTCACTTATACGATTTATTGCATCTACCGCCAATTGATAATCAGGATTATTAATCAAAATTTGGCGATAAATATTTTTTGCATTGATATAATCTCCCATTTGTTCATATGTCCTACCCTTATTAAACAAGGCATTAATAGACGATGGTTCAATTTCAAGAACCTTATTAAAACACTCCAAAGCTCTTTCATTTTCATTCAAATAAACCAAATAAACATATCCTTTATTATAGATGAATGTAGGATTATTCGGCATTACTTCCAACAACCTATCATAATAAGTCAATGCTAATCCAGGAAAACCATTATCTTGCAGATACATAGCGTAATCATAATACAATGAATAATCTTCTTGCGCAACAGCAATTGCTTCCTCAAAGAAAGATTTTGCTATTGTATCACCTTGAGCAGCATAAATATGTGCAATTTGGATTTTAGGTTCAATGAAGTCATCTTTTTGAACACGAGCTGTCATAAAATTTTTCATTGCTGCCGTTGTATCATTAACAGACAACGCAATCATACCACGCATAAAATATGCTCTAGGATTATATCTATCCAATTCTAAAGCCTTATCTATATATGCATTAGCCAATTGCGAATTACCTTGCAAGAAACTCAGCTCTGATAATTTCACGACAGGTCGAGGATCTAATGGAGCATATTCAGAAGCTTTATTTAATGTAAGCATGATATTATCCTCATCACCCAAAGCATAATAAACATCAGCAAGAACCAAAAGTGCATCAATATTTTTCTTGTCAATAGACAATGCCGTATTAATATCTTTAATAGCAGAACCAACTTGTTCATTAGCGAGACTTATTCTTGCACGCTGTACATACAGATCAGCATTCAATGAATCTTCAACTATTGAATTATTAATTTCGTTAATTTCATTAGATGTGTTATCTGCAACTTCCTTAGATTCACTTTTATTTTCTTTAGCAGAATCATTATTTGAAACATTCCCTGAACAACTTGCCAGGAGTAAGATGGTTAGGAGGATTACAACTAATTTATCCATTATATTATAATTATAAATCTTGTTCTGTATTATTCAATGCTTCCATTATCTTTTCATACAACTCATCGCACAACTCAGGATTTTCATCAAGCAGACGCTTCAAAGTATCTCTACCCTGACCTAATTTAGTTTCGTTATAACTAAACCAAGATCCACTCTTCTTAATAATTCCTGTTTCCACTCCTAAGTCGATAATTTCACCTGTCAATGATATACCTTCACCGTAGAGGATATCAAATTCGGCTTTTTTAAATGGAGGCGCAACCTTATTTTTAACGACCTTAACTTTTACCCTATTACCACTAACATTCTCGCCGTCTTTAATTTGGCTTACTTTTCTGATATCTAGTCTTACTGAACTATAGAATTTCAAAGCGTTACCGCCGGTTGTTGTCTCGGGATTACCAAACATAACACCTAATTTTTCACGCAGTTGGTTGATAAAAATACAAACGCAACCGGTTTTACTTATTGTCGCTGTAAGTTTACGCATTGCTTGAGACATCAAACGAGCTTGCAAACCCATTTTACTATCACCCATCTCGCCTTCTATTTCACTCTTCGGTGTCAAAGCAGCAACAGAGTCAACCACAATAACATCGATAGCACCTGAACGAATAAGATTTTCAGCAATTTCCAAAGCCTGTTCACCGCAATCAGGTTGTGAAATAAGCAGGTTCTCGACATCAACACCTAATTTCTTTGCATAGAAACGATCGAATGCATGTTCTGCATCAATAAATGCCGCAATGCCTCCTTGTTTCTGTGATTCCGCAATAACATGCAACGCCAATGTGGTCTTACCAGAACTTTCCGGTCCAAAAATTTCTATAATTCTTCCTTTAGGCAGACCTCCTATTCCGAGGGCATAATCCAAACCCAAGGAACCTGTAGAAACACTTTCTATCTTTTCTGATAACGATTCACCAAGACGCATAATACTGCCTTTACCACAGGCTTTCTCTATGTTACCAATTGTTGCCTCTAAAGCTTTTAACTTCTCTTTTCTGATTTTTTCAATCTCCTCCGCTGTAATGTTCTTTTCCATACTCTTAATTAATTAAAATCCAACAACTTAATTTATTAGCAAAAACTTACGACTAAACTTATCCTACCACGAATTCCGATACGTTTTAATCATAAATCAAAGATGATACAAAGATAAATAATTCTGATTTTCTTGTCAAGGATTTTAACTATTTTTAACTTTTCTCTGCATAATAATCACAAATCGTTGTTATGCCACAATTCTCACAGTCTGGTTTCCTCGCCTTACAAACATATCTACCATGTAATATCAGCCAATGATGCGCCTTTGGAATTATATTTTCTGGAATATACATTATTAATTGCCTCTCCGTATCTAATGGATTTTTTGCATTTACAGTTAAACCGATACGTTTTGAAACCCTAAAAACATGAGTATCAACCGCCATTGCTGGTTTATTAAACGCAACAGAAGCCACCACATTAGCTGTTTTTCTACCAACACCAGGTAACCTCTGCAAATCATCAACATTATCGGGAACAACCCCATCAAATTCTGTTACCAAGACCTTCGCCATTCCTAATAAACTCTTTGATTTATTATTAGGATACGAAATTGATTTGATATATGAATATATTTCCTCCACACTCGAATCAGACAAACTATATACATCAGGAAATCGTTCAAAAAAAGCAGGAGTTGTCATGTTAACCCTTTTATCTGTACATTGCGCAGAAAGTATCACTGCAACAATCAATTGATAAGGATTATCATAATTCAGTTCTGATTCTGCCACAGGCATATTTTTTTCGAAATAGTCAATAAAATATTCAAATTTCTTTTGCAACATATTTTAAAATAATTTTGAACAAATTTAAGATTTTTTTATTAATATTGTAAGTCAAAAAACAGAAAAAAAATGGAAAACAATCTGGTAAATATATTTATAGGATCTGACATTGAAGTTAATTATATAGCCTCATTATTGATTGATAATCAAATCGAATGTATTATACGTAACACATTGGAAGAGAGTCTGTCAGCAGGATGGGTATCAGGTTCTATGTACAACAGTAGCATTATACGAGTTAGTGTTGATGATATTGAAAAATCGAAGCAAATAATTGATGAATATCTTAAAATCAATAAAGAAAATAACAGCACCATTATTGAATAAAATCAAAATATTCGTTTAAGGCTTTTACTTTTTGATTGATTTTAAACAAAAAAAGTTTAATAAATAGTTCTTCTATTTTATATTTTTCAGATTTTTGCACAAAATATAAAAAAATGGGAAAATTTAATTTAACAGAAGTTAAGACAGAGAAAGAAATTAAGCAATGGCTTGATTTTCCTGCAAAATTATATAAAAACGACCCTCACTACGTACGACCATTAGATAATGAAGTTGAAAGTGTTTTTGACAAAAATAAGAACAAACTATTTCGCCATGGCGATGCAGCAAGATTTATACTAAAGGATGAAAACGGGAAAATTGTTGGACGAATAGCCGCTTTTTACGACGAAAAGACTTCTAATACATACAATAAAGAAGAGAACGGACAACCAACAGGAGGATGCGGTTTTTTTGACTGCATTGACAATCAAGAAGCTGCAAATATATTGTTTGACGCAGCAAAAAAATGGAATATAGAACATGGTCAAGAAGCCATGGATGGACCTATTAATTTTGGTGACAGAGATTATTTTTGGGGGTGTCTGAAGGAAGGATTTACGGAACCAGTATATAACATGCCTTATAACTACCCGTATTACAGCAATTTATTTGAAAATTACGGATTCAAAGTGTATTTCAAACAACTAACATATAGACGTGTATTTTCTACAGAAGGACTAGATCCAATATTACACGAAAAGGCAAAAAGATTCTATGGAAAACCTGAATACAGTTTTGAAATATTAGACAAAAGGAACATCGACAAATATGCTGATGATTTCTTAATAATATACAATAAGGCATGGGGAGTAATACCAGGTTCTACCAAATTGACAAGACAACATGCCATTGGTTTGTTAAACAGTATGAAACCAATCATAGACCCAAGATTAATGCACTTTGCATATCACATTGATGAAAATGGCAAAAAAGAACCAATTGGATTCTTCCTTTTAATGATAGATTTAAACCAAATATATAAAGGTTTAAATGGTAAGATGAACTTATTCAACAAATTAAGAGTCTTTTGGAGGGTTAAAGTTGCAAGGACTTGCGACAGGGCAATCTCATTAGTATTCGGCATAGTACCTGAACATAGAGGTAAAGGATTAGAAGCTGGTTTAGTATGCTCATTAGAGTCACAACATAAGAAAAAAAGATTTAAATACAAAGATTTGCAACTAAACTGGATAGGCGACTTCAATCCACCTATGATGAAGATAGCTGAAAGTGCCGGCGCAAGTATATACAAAACACATATAACCTATAGATACCTATTTGACAGAGAAAAACCTTTTACAAGAGCAAAACTACAGAAAAACAAATAGACACAAAATTGTATTTAAAGTATCACTTTAATTAATTAAATAGAATAAATGGAGGCATCAAGTCTCCTATTTTTAATATAAATTACAGTTGAAATTTTCAAAAAAAAATACTAATTTTGCGCAAATTTCAACCATGATTAAGGTCAATGATATACATAAATCTTTTGGTAAAGTCGAAGTATTAAAAGGAGTCGACTTGACAATTAATAAAGGAGAAATAGTCAGCATTGTCGGTGCATCAGGTGCAGGCAAATCAACACTACTTCAAATTATAGGAACATTAGACAAAGCAGACAGTGGCAGAGTAACAATTGACAATCAAGATATTAATGTATTAAACCAAAAGAAACTAGCAGATTTCAGAAATAAAAAGATTGGTTTTGTTTTCCAATTCCACCATTTGCTACCCGAGTTTACTGCTATAGAAAACATTTGCATTCCTGCTTTCATCGCTGGCATCTCAAAAAAAGAAGCAACAGAAAGAGCGATGCAATTACTTGAATATCTTAACCTTACAGAAAGAAAGGATCATAAACCATCAATGATGTCAGGTGGAGAACAACAACGTATCGCTGTAGCAAGAGCACTTATTAATAATCCTGCTGTAATTCTAGCCGACGAACCTTCAGGAAACCTAGACTCCCAATCTGCAAAAGAACTCCACCAGCTATTCTTCAACCTCAGAGAAAAAACAGGTCAAACATTCATTATAGTTACTCATAATCCACAACTTGCAGAAATGTCAGATAAAACATTTACAATGAAAGACGGAAAAATGATTTAAACAAACAATATATAACCACATAAAACGTTGATATACAAAATTATATTTATGCAAAAAATATTTTTAATTATATCTCTAACATTCAGCATACTAGTAGCAACGAATCTTGATATAAAAGCTCAAGAACAAACCCCATCATATCAATCATTAATCACTCAAGGAGACAAAGAGTATAACAATCAAGAATATATAAAGGCTAAGTCATATTATCAAGAAGCTTTACGCATTAAAAAAGACGACCTTACAGCTAAAAGTAAACTTAATAAAACCATTCAAAAAATCAGAGAACAAAGCGAAAAAGAAGAAATATTCTATCAATACATAGATGAAGCCGACAATTATCTTGATAATGGTGAGTACGAAAAGTCTTTAAGTTCATATAAAAAAGCTAAATCATTATTTCCAAAAGATGAATATGTAAACGAACAGATTAAGAGCGTTTCACAAATCATCAACGATGAAAAAGATAAATTGGCATCATTCAATGAAATAATTATGGTTGCCGATGATTTTATGTCTCAAGGGAAATATACAGAAGCTGTACTTCAATATAAAGCCGCATTAGATTTATATCCAAATCACACAGCCACCAACGAGAAATATAGCAATGCTAGATCAAAGAAAAAAGAATATGATAGCAATAACACTAAATTAGAACAACTTAAGAGAGAAGGCCAAGAATTTACTTTAAGAAAAAAATATTCTGAAGCAATAGAAAAATACGAAGAAGCACTAGCAATATTTCCCAATGATTCCGAATTAAAAGAATTAATTGACACCTTAAAAAAAACTAAAGATGTCGCAGACAGATATGATTCAAAGATAAACGAAGCAGACAATCTATATCTTGAAAAGTCATACGAAAAAGCAAAGATTGCATACAATGAAGCCCTCGCAATAATTCCTGATGATTCATATTCATTGGATATGATAAACAGAATTGACGAAACTCTAAATAGCAATGAATATCAATCATTAAAAACATACTTAGCACTTATAGAAGAGGCAAAAATTTTGGAAAACAATAGCGAAATAGATGCGGCATTAACAAAATACCAAGCTGCATTGAAATCAAATCCAGGTGATGAATTTGCAACTCAAAAAATTGATTTACTTACCAATACAATAAATAACAGAAACAAAGAAATTGAAATTAACGCACAATACAATACGTTAGTAAAAAATGGTGACGATTGTGTTGATAAAGAGGATTTCTACAATGCATTAGACTATTACACACAAGCTTATAATTTAATTCCCGACAAGTTAGATGCAAAAGAAAAGAAAGAAAGCACACAAAAAAGAATCAATGAATTTGAAGCTCAATTAGCCTTAGAAAAACAAAAATGGGAAGAATACTACCAAACTGCTATGAGTAAAGCAGAAGTGTTTATGAAGGAAAAGAATTACATAGAAGCAATTAAAGAATATAATAATGCATTAAGATACAAAGAAAATGATGCCGCTGCCACGCAAGGACTTAACAACGCAAACCAACTTAACGATGCGAAATTAGCTTCGATTTCAGCAGAATACAACCAATACATTTCCAACGGCGACATTCAATTTGAAGGCAAGAACTATGATAAAGCAATAGAATTTTACACAAAAGCAGAGTCATTAGATACAGGTTACACCTACCCTACAGAAATGATAAATCGCATTAGCACAATTCTTCAAGAAAACAAACTGGAACAATTAGTTGACACCAGCATACAAATTTTATCAAACCAAACTAAAAGATTCACTTTCAATCCAATAGACGTAACAACAAGAAAAAACAATTATATATTAATAAAAGCCAAAAATCTTTCCGATAACGCATACACAATGTTTGTTTCATATGGAAGCGCAAAAGGCAATAGCGGCAGTTTAATTATCAGAATACCTAATAACCAAGATGTTAACGATTACATAATTAGAATCGGAGCACAATACAAATGGTTCAGTGAAGATAACACATGGATTGAATTAACACCAGAAAACGGAAATATTGAAATTGAATTAATGGAAATAACAAAAGGTAATTAAACCTATGGATTTATTATAAAAAACGTATCTTTGCAAAAACAAAAAATAATATCAAAATGAACAAAACAGATAGTCGCTACAATTTGTACATCAACATCTTAAAAGAAGAGTTAGTCCCTGCAATGGGCTGTACAGAACCAATTTGTATTGCATATGCAGCTGCAAAAGCAAGAGAAATTTTAGGTGGAATGCCTGACAATGTTGATATTTTGGCAAGCGGCAATATTATAAAAAACGTTAAAAGTGTTATCGTACCTAACACTAACGGTATGAAAGGTTTGAAAGCTTCTGTTGCCATCGGTGTTGTTGGTGGAAATCCTGATAAAAAGTTAGAAGTTATTGCAGGTGTAACTGAAGAACAGAAAAAAGAAGCTAAGAAATTCTTGGATACAATTCCAATGACCATAGCTCACATCGACTCAAAAGAACAACTTGATGTCACAATCAGATTACATAAAAACGAGCACTTTGCTTCAGTAAGAATAGCTAATTTCCACACAAATATAGTTCATATTCAAAAAGATAATGAAGTATTATTTAAGAGTGACACCATTGCGACCCCTTCAAAAGAACTTACTGACCGTTCCATCTTGAGTATGGAAGGTATATACGATTTTGCCAATAGTGTTGACATTGAAGATATAAAAGATATTATTGGACGTCAGTTGAAATATAACAAAGCAATATCAGAAGAAGGTTTAAAAAATGACTGGGGAGCCAACATAGGTAAACTTCTCCTCACCCACTACGCGAATAATGTAAGAATAAAAGCAAGAGCATGGGCAGCGGCAGGCTCTGACGCTAGAATGAATGGCTGCGAGATGCCTGTTATCATCAATTCAGGAAGTGGCAATCAAGGCATTACAGCTTCTATGCCGGTTTTAGCATATGCACAAGAATACAATATTGATGATGACAGACTTTACAGAGCTTTGGTTGTATCAAATCTTACAGCTATCCATCAAAAGACAATGATTGGTCGCTTGTCTGCATATTGCGGAGCTATTAGCGCTGGTTGTGCAGCTGGTTGTGGTGTAGCTTATTTATTAGGCGAAGATTTAGAAACAATATCACAAACATTGTCAAACTCATTAGCAATAACATCAGGTGTTATATGCGATGGAGCAAAAGCATCATGCGCTGCAAAAATAGCAACCGCGGTTGATTCTGGATTAATGGGTTACTATATGTGCAAGAACAAGAAGAACTTCTGTAGCGGAGACGGAATCGTAGGTGACGGAATTGAAAAAACCATCAAAAACGTAGGTAAACTTGCGAGCCAAGGAATGAGAGAAACCGACAAGGTTATCATAGAAATCATGACCGAATAAACATCAAGAAACTCTACGAACTTCTAAGACACCTTTTATAGATTTTAGTTTTCGTAACAATTGTTCAAGCAGATTCGTGTTATTAACTTGTAATACAAGTTTTGCCACGGATCTGTTTTCTTTTGTATCAAAATTTGCATTCAAAATATTTATACGCAAATCTCTAATAACACTAGAAACAGAACCAAGTAAGCCCAATTCATTATTAGCAACAATATCAATTGTAACTTCTGAAAACTCCGCATTATCCTTATTCCATTTTACATCAATCATCCTATATGGATAATTTTTCTTTAAAGCCTTAACATTATTACAATCAACACGATGCAATGTAACGCCACCATTTATAGAAATAAAACCAATTACATTATCACCAGGTATTGGATTGCAACATTTTGCGACCTTAAAGGCAAGATCATTCAAATCATTACCAATTGACACCTCTCCTATCTTATCATCAGTATTTTTATCTTTAACAGATTCTAATTCTGTTCTTTCAAAATGATTTTCCTTATCCTCATTTAATGATAATATAAATTCTTTTAAGCGAATGACATCAATTTCTTCAGTAGCTATCTGATGATAAAATTCAATTCCGGAAGATAAATTATATTCTTTTAAGATTTCAGTAAGAAGCTTATCAGTATAAGGTATTTTCCAGTTTTTTAACCGTCTGTAGAACAATGCACTACCTATTTCAGCTTCTTTCATTTCTTGATCTTTCAGATAGCGTTTTATTCTATTTTTAGCTTTTTCCGTTGTAACTACACTCAACCAATCAGACTTCGGAACCTGTCTTTTGTTCGTTAAAATCTCAACTTTATCACCACTATTTAACACATAACGAATCGGTTGTAATTTACCATTTACATTTGCACCTGAGCACCGACTTCCAACTTGAGTATGAATATCAAATGCAAAATCAAGCACAGTCGCACCTATAGGAAGTTGTTTCAAATCGCCATTTGGTGTAAAAACATAAATCTTATCCGACTTACAACTACCCGATAATCTGTCGTCTAATTTACCATATTCAGGACTTTCTAGAATTTCTCGAACCTGATTAAGCCACTCATCAGTAGTTTGTTTACTATTTTTGCCTTTATACTGCCAATGAGCAGCACTCCCCTTCTCCGCTATTTCATCCATTCTTTCCGTGCGGATCTGAACCTCAATCCAATTTTTATTAGCTTGAACTGTGGTATGCAACGATTCATAACCTGAAACTTTAGGAGAAGTAATCCAATCTCTCAAACGTTTCGGGTTAGGCTGGTAAATATTTGTAACAATAGAATATACCCGCCAACAATCCGTTTTTTCCTCATTAAACTTACTGTTTTTTATAATAATTCTAACTGCAAAAATATCATAAATCTGCTCAAAAGGAAGATTATTAGTCCTCATCTTTTCATATATAGAAGGAATAGACTTGGTACGCCATTTTATATGATATTCAATATGTTCATCATCAAGAGCTTTACGAATTGGTGTCAAGAAGTTTTCCATTAATTTTTCTTGTTCTGAAGATGAAACCCTTATTTTATTTTTAATATCTTCGAATTCAGAAGGATATTCATAAATCATCACCTTCTCCTCAAGTTCTTTCTTTATCTCATACAGTCCCAATCTATGTACTATTGGAATACATAGATATTTTACCTCCTTCAAATATCTCTTAAATGACTTATCATCAATATCTTCCCTATGTCTCATATAATAGAGTCGATTAATAATCTTTATCAGTACAACCCTAATGTCATCAATAAGAGAAAGATATAATTTTCTAAACTGCTCAGACTGAAATGATACGTTATTAGTTTGAATATTGGATATTTTATCATAACCCTCCACAATTAGCGCGGCTCTATCTCCAAAATTATCTCTTATATATTCAATAGTTACATCAGATTCGGAGGTAATTCTATGTAAAAAAATACCAACAACTGTCTTACTTCTCAAACCTATTTCATTTGCAGCTATATCCGCCATCTCAATCAGACTAAGAATATACAAACCTCCAGATATGGTTTTCTTGCCATCATATTTATCTAATGCCAATTTATATGCTTTATCAATAAAACCGATCTGTTCCGCATCCATCACTTTACTTATAGAACGGACGAAGACTGCAAATGCAGCATCAATTATTGCTAATTCTTTCTTTGTATATCCCATAATAACTATTGTATCTTAGCATAAAGATGATGATTAAGCAAACTAATATAATAAGGATCCAATTCTTCATAAGTACCTGATTTAACAACACATTTACCTTTGTAATGAGTAATCATTGCACATGTTTCTGCTTGTTCTAAAGTATGACCACAAACTTTCATAAGTGTTTCTATCACATAGTCAAATGTATTTACATCATCATTTAGTAACAACAAACTTTTTTCCTCATCAAGCAACCCTAATGTATCTTCAGCATAGTTATGTTTTTCCTGGTTCATCTCACATATTTTTATTTGCAAATCTACAATTAATATTCGTAAATATCTAATATTATAAACCTTGTTTTCATATTATTTATTATTACAAACAAAATAAAAATAAAAACTTCTCAAAGATAAAATAAATTAAGAAAAAGGCGTATCTTTACACTTTAAAATTTAATGTTTCGACATTTTATATAAATGAACAATCGCTTTCTAAAAAATATAATTTTCTTATTGTTTGTCAACCTTTTAGTAAAACCATTCTGGATTTTAGGTGTTGACAGAACAGTACAAAATATGGTTGGCGATGCTGCATACGGAACATATCTTGCTATCTTTAATTTCTCATACCTATTTTATATAATACTCGATATCGGACTAACAAATTTTAACAGCAAGAAAATAGCCCAAAACAACAACCTTCTTTCAAAATATTTTGTCGGAATAAGTCAAGCCAAAATATTCCTTAGTATAGGATATTTCATAATAATATTTTTAATAGGATTAATTATTGGTTACAATACAGAACAATTAAAACTACTTGCTATTGTAGGACTTAACCAGGTTTTATTATCTTTTGTGCTGTATGTTCGCTCAAATATTTCTGCTTTATTATTATTTAAGACAGACAGCATGTTATCTGTCTTAGACAGAGTACTAATGATATTGATATGCAGCTTCCTGCTTTGGTCAGGAATATTTCCAAAGAGCAACTTTAATATTTACTGGTTCGTATACTCTCAAACAATATCATATGTAATAACTTTAATAATAGCAATTTACATCGTTTTAAAACATACAGGAAGACTAACATTCAAATTCAACTTTCCATTTATCTTAATGATAATTAAAAAAAGTCTCCCCTACGCACTTCTTGTTTTATTAATGAGTTTCTACAATAGACTTGAACCTGTTCTGATTGAACGCATCTTACCCAAAGAAATATCAGCTATTCAAGCTGGTATTTACGCCAGAGCATACAGACTTTTTGATGCTGGCAACAACATATCTTATTTATTCTCTGTGATATTACTCCCGCTTTTCGCTGCAGTGATAAAAAAAGGTGAAGATTTGCAATCGTTGGTAAAACAATCATTCAGTTTAATGTTGACAATGACTTGCATAATTGCTGTAGTTTGTATATTCTATAGTCACAATTTAATGGAATTGCTATATACTATTCAGGAAAACGAATCTATTGAAACATACAACCTAAGAATATCTGAATCGTCAACAATATTGCAAATTTTAATGGGAAGTTTCGTTTCAATATCAATCACTTATATATTTGGCACATTGCTAACAGCAAACGGAAATCTTAAACAATTAAACATAGTCGCTGCTATTGGTGTAATAATAAACCTCACATTAAACTTTATTTTCATTCCTATTTTTGAGGCAAGAGGCGCCGCATGCACAAGTTTATGCGTACAATTTGCAACATGTGTAATACAACTATTGATAGCTAAAAGTATTTTTAATTTAAAATTTGGTGTCTCTTTTTGGTTAAGTATTGTCTCTTTTATTACACTACTAGTCGTTTCAACATCATTACTAAAGTCTATTAACGTATATTGGATTTACTCATTTGTGTTTTCTCTAATTGCAGGTATTTTAATTGCGTTCATAACCAACATGTTAGATTTTAAAGAACTAAAAATACTCATTACTTCATCAATAAAACATATTAAAAAATAATAAAAAATCATTGGATACTTTGATTTATTTATTATCTTTGAAGTGGATTTAAAATCTGTGCAATATACGGATTATATTCTGATAACTAACTACAATTCAGAACAAAACAAATTTAAAATGGATAAATATTTTAACAACGAATCACTTTTTAAAGTTATTTTAAAATGGAAATGGCATATAATTGCCGTAACAATTGTAGCAGCAGTAGCAGGTGCTATTTTCTCAGGACCGACATTTATAACACCAAGATACAAATCTGAAACGATTTTGTATCCAAGTAACGTTTCTTCATACTCAGATGAAACTTTCACTGAGCAGATGTTACAGATAATGGAATCACAAGACATTATGGATTCAGTTGTAGAAAAGTTCGACTTAGTTAAGCATTATGATATCGACAAAGCTGATAAACATTGGAAAACAAACCTTATAGGAGAATATCAAGACAGAGTATCAATTTCTAAGACTCCATATGACGCTGTAAGAGTAAAGGTTATGGACAAAGATCCTCAAATGGCATGTGATATGGTTAATGAAATTATACGTCTCTACGATAATAAAGTTGGTACATTGCATAAAATCAAGCGTAAAGAGGCTGTTGATATGTATAAGAAACAACTTGATGATAAATTACATTTCATTGATTCTTTAAAACAAGAACTTCACAAGATAACAGATGGCAGAGATGTTTTAAGTTACACCTACCTTTCCAAAGATAATTCTAGCGCATATTTCACTAATAATGGTAAAGATTTAGATAATGTTACAGATGCTATGTTACTCGTTGAGTATATAACAAACGAAACTAATTCATTAACAGATATTAAAAGTAATTATGAACTCGAGTTACGTTTCTATAATGCCAATATGACATTCTCAAACGTTGTATCTCACCCATTTGTCGCCGATAAAAAATCGACTCCAGTAAGATGGATTATTGTAGCGTTAAGCGGTATTGGAGCTTTCCTTTTATCTATTTTAGTAGTAGCAGCTATAGAAAAAATCGAGGTAAAAGAATAATATTCAAAGTTTTGAATAAAAAACTAAAAATAGCAAGTTTTTATTTGATTGTAACATTATTCGTTGCACTCAGTCTTTTCCTAGTTGTTAAGAAGAATATATATTATATGTATACTCTTCCTATTCTTTTAGGAGTTTTAATGTTATATTTATTCTCTTATGACAAAGTATTATTTTTAATTGCATTCTTAACACCATTATCAATAAATCTCGAAGGTTTAGGATTAAACATAGGACTCTCATTATCAGTTCCCGTTGAACCTTTACTATTTGGCGTATTATTCTTCTTCATCGCAAAGTTATTATACGAGAAAAAATTCGATAATAAGATAGCACGTCATCCTATTTCCATCGTAATATACTTAATGTTCATTTGGATACTTGTAACAACAATAACCAGTGAATTACCATTAGTATCAGCCAAATATTTATTATCAAGGATTTGGTTTGTAATTCCCTCGTATTTTGTTTGCGCAAAACTATTTAAAGAACCAGAAAACATCAATAAATTCATCTGGTTATATATAGCTGGTCTTATTATCGTCATTATTTATACAACAATAAACCATGCAATTTATGGTTTCTCTGGTAATTCCGCTCACTGGGTAATGTCGCCATTCTATAACGACCATACAGCCTACGGAGCAGCTTTAGCTATTTATCTAATTTTAAGCGCAGCATATATACTATTACCTAATATAAAAACTTCTAAACGAATTATAATAATAGCTTGTTTTGTTGTGATTTGTATAGGAATATATCTATCTGCATGTAGAGCTGCATGGTTAAGTATTATAGCCGCAATAGGCGTTCTATGCTGCGTCCTGTTAAGAATTAAATTCAAATATATATTAACGATAGTAATCACTTTAGCCGCTCTCTTCTTTACATTCAGACATCAGATTATTGATGTAATGGAACGTAACGAGCAAGATTCATCAAACAACTTTGTTGAACATATCCAATCTATTACAAATATCTCTACCGATGCATCTAACCTCGAACGCTTAAACAGATGGAGTTCTGCATTGAGATTATTTGAAGAAAGGCCTTTCTTTGGATGGGGACCTGGAACTTATCAATTTGTATATGCTCCATATCAGCTTTCAATGAATCAAACAATCATCACGACAAACCATGGTGACGGAGGTAATGCTCACAGCGAATATATTGGGGCATTAGCAGATATGGGGGTAATCGGCTCTTTAATTGTGATTCTTTTAGTTATCGTATCAATATATAAAGGATTAATGACATACAAAAAAGCAAAAAACAAAGAATCCAAGATATTGGTACTCGCGGCTACTTTAGCAATAATAAGTTATTTCACTCACGGAGTATTAAACAATTTCTTGGATACTGATAAACTTGCTATACCTGTATGGAGTTGTCTTGCCATCATAACAGTTATCGATATCTATCATTCTGGCAAGACAAATTATCACGATTCTATCTCTGAAGATCAACAAGTTCTAAATCAATAATCAAAGTTGAGTTGGCTGGAAGATTATCATCTATTTTTATATTTCCAAAACCTAATTGAGAAGGAACAATTATTCTAGACTTCCCTCCTACTTTCATATAACCAACAGCTTCTTCAATACCAGGAATCATCTGATTTTGTCCAAAAACAAATGGAATAGGTTGATTATAATCATAACTACTTTCAATCAATTGACCATCTATATTATATATAGTATAATGTACAACAACCATATCTCCATTTTTAACGGAATCACCTGTACCAATTTGTGTTTCAATATAATATAAACCAGACTCTTTAGGTTCTATACTTATTTTGTTATCATCAACATATTTAGCTATTTTCATAGGTTCTTCTTGAAGACGTATAGCATTTTCAGATTCTTCTTTTTCCATTATAATTGCTTGTTCTTCTTCATATTCATCAGAAGTCATAATATCAACAACTTTTAAATCAAATCTAAACGGTGTATAAGGTAAAATAACTCCTTGAAAACCATCAGCACCCCATGCCAAAGTAGAAGGAATAATAAATTCAGCTTCGCCACCTTTAGCAACCAATCCCAATCCTTCATAAAAACCTTGACCTAACGCCATATCTCCAAATACCAATTCATATGGTTTTCCGGATGAAAAATCAAGCAAAGTATCTCCTTCTAATGTACTGAAAGTAAAATACACTTTCATAATATCACCAGCTTTGGCATATCTACCTTTACCATTTTTAATATCGAGAATTATCAGACTATCCGCTGTTAATGTACAATTACTATTATTATAATAAGGCAACAACAATGATTCTTCATTTTCTTTCCTCATAATAGTTTCTTGACGTAATTCTTCTTCTATAACTTCCTTTCTAACTATTTCTTTTAAAACAATCTCCATCTCTGTTAAAGTTCCAGCATCGATATATGGAGGTAAAGACTCTCCAATACTGACAAACATCGAATCTATCGGAAAAATCACAGACGCATGATCATCTATATGCATACTTAACAATGCGCTCATAATATCACCTTCAAATGAAGGTTCTTCTATTATCATCTCAAATGGTTCTCCCAATAATTCTGAACTAAACAATACTGAATCAGCGACTTTCTGAGTAACTTCAACAACAACCATATCACCAATTAAAGGCATTTCCTTATCATTATTAATTGTATAAAATTTCATTAAAGCACCATTTTCAGTCCTTTTATAATCATTTTTATTACATGAAACTATAAATAAAGAACAGAATAATACTGATAAAAACAATAATTTATTTCTCATATCTTTGATTTTATTGATAAAACAATATATAATTTTATATGTTCAGTAAAAAACAATAAAAATTCTTCTCTATAATTTAAATAATAAATTATAAAAAATATAAAGAAGAATATATATTATAAAAAAATTAAAAATCAACCAATTCTACTTCAAATATCAAGGTAGCAAAAGGAGGTATTGTTCCTGCTCCTCTATCTCCATATCCTAAATAATATGGTATATATAAGATTCCTTTTTCACCTTTTGACATCAATTGAATACCTTCATCCCAACCAAGAATAACTCTGCGGGCTCCTAATAAAAATTTGAATGGATCACCACCTAATGAAGTGTCAAAAACAGTTCCATTCAATAATTTTCCAGTATAATGGACATTTACCTCCATACCAGGAAGTGGATATTCTCCATTACCTTCTTTTGTCTTAAAATAATAAAGACCTGATTCAGTATGTGTTGCATTAATCTTATTATCATTTAAATATCTATTTAATTCTAATTCAGATTGTGCAGTTTCTTGAGGAAATTTCGTCTTAATACCTTCAATGTATTTAAGCATGTATTCATATTGTTTCCTTTGCATTTCTGCCTCAGAATAAAAATCATTAACACTTACGTCAAATCTCATTACATCATCATTAGAAAATCCATCTGGAATTGCAGGCTCATTGAATAATGTATAAAAAGTTGAGTCTATCCTAACTATAAATGATGCAGAATCACCAACATGCATCATCAACAAACCTTGAGACAAATCTCCTTTAAACATTGGTTCTACCTTAATTATATTTCTATGACTAGGTAAAATTATAGAATCATTCACTGAACATGAAATAGTTAACTCAACCAAATCATTTAAATTAGGTGTGCCTCCTTCATTTTGAGTATAAAATTTATAAAACAAACCTGTTTCTGACTTTTCAAATCCATCATAATAATTTCTTTTTTTGTTTTGACAAGATGTAAATAATACACCTAAGATTAAAGTAAATAAAAATAGTTTTTTCATGTTGCTTTTAATTTTAATTATTAATATCAATTATTTTTACTTTATAAATCAATACAGACCTATGAGGAATTTTATCACCATCGCCAATAATACCATACGCCAAATGTGATGGTAAAATCAAAATAGCTTCACTAAATCTTTTTAATTTTAAAACAGCTTCCTCTAGTCCACTTTCAACACCACCTCTACCAACTACAAAAGTCTTATTTCCTTCTTTTTCAGATGAATATATAATTTCATCATTTAATAATCTGATTTCATATTCTATCGTAACTACATCACCTTTTTTAACAAACTCACCATCTCCATCATATAGAATTTGATATCTTAATCCAGTACCAGTTTTAATGACATCAAGGTTGTTCCGCATGATATATTCATCTATCAATTGTGATTCAAGTGACAACATATCAATATTTTTTTCAATCAATAAGTCATTAAGTTGCTTTTTATCAACAACTTGATTATTGTTTTGAGAATTATTGTTAGCACATGACAACATTAAAACAAATATAGATAATATACTTAATATTTTAGTCATTTATTTATTAGATGTAAAATCCATTAGTTCTATTTCAAAAATCAAATTAGAGTATGGAGGCACTGGAGCATTTTCCATATCATTATAAGCAAGGTAAAATGGTATTATTACTTTTGCCTTAGAACCTTTATCCATCAGCCTTAATGCTTCTTCCAAACCTTTAATAATCATATTATTACCTAATTCTACAATTAAAGGATATGATTTTTCATAAGACGTATCAAATTGTTCACCATTTAGATAATATCCTACATAATGAAATGCAACTTTATCACCATCTTGTGGAGAAATACCATCACCTTCTCTTATAGGTATAAAAACAAGTCCAGAAGAATTGGGTTTAACATTTAAACTATTGTCATTTATATACAATAATATATCTTCATCAGCTGCAATTTTCTTTGTTACATATGTCTCAATTGAGCATGATTCAAAAACTAATAACGTAATAATTATTAGTATTAAATTTATATATTTTAATAATAATTTCATTTTATAAGGTGTTCTTTGTATTCAGGCAAAACCGAAAGCAGCTTACCAACAGCTTCATCCAATGAGCAATATAAAGTACCCCCTGCAGCATTAAAATGCCCTCCTCCATCAAAATATTTTTTAGCTAAATCATTAACAGAGAAATCCCCTTTAGATCGAAATGAAAATCTAATACAACCTTCTCGTTCTGTAATTAAAACAGACATTTTAACACTAGAAATAGATAAAGGATAATTAACAACGCCTTCTGTATCACCAACCTGATAATTAAATGATTCCAAATCTGCTTTAGAAGCATAAATATAAGCCGTATTATAATCATTCAATACTGTTAATCTATTATTAATAAGGAAACCTAATAATCTCAATCTATCCTCAGTTGAATTATCATAAATATTCTGATGAATTTTCATGTAATCCACATTAGTAAAAGATATTATTTCACCACATATACTAAATGTATTACTAAATATTGAATGAGTAAAAGAGCCTGTATCTGTTATCATCCCAGCTAAGATACAACTAGCAATATCTTTATCTAAATGATTCTCAAATCCATGATATTTAATTATTTCAGCTATCATCTCTGATGTACTTGAAATATTTGTTTGAGAGTAACATACTTCAAATTTAGAAGGATCTGCTCCAATATGGTGATCTATCAATACCTTAGGAGTTTTATTATAATAACATAAATCATTATGCATCAATCCTGTACGTGACTCTGTATTAAAATCCAGATAACAGAATAATTCAGCTTCACTCATTAAAAACTTAGCTTCTTCTTGATTTTTATCATAAATAATAACATCTTGAATATAAGGCATCCAAGAAAGGAAATTAGGATAATCATTAGGAATTATCACTTTAGAATTTAAACCTAAATGCTTTTGAAACAGGTAAAAAGCTAAAGAAGAACCTATTGCATCCCCATCAGGATTAACATGTGATACTATAACAATATTTTTATACTTAAATAATGTTTCAATTAATGAATTATAAATCAGTGATATTGACATAAAATTTACATCTTTGTTATAAATTACAAAGATACGAAAAATAAATCATTATAATAAATAATAATCAGTTTTATACAACAAATGAGGATGAAAATTAAGGTCTTTTTTCAAATATTTCAAACGAATGATCATCATAAATATAAATTATCTGCTTTAATCCTTTTGAAATGGAATTTTTCTCTACATTACAATCTTTAATATCATTTATTATATGTTTAAAATCATTAAGATTTTCATGATTTTCTGATGTACCATTATCAGAGAATCTGACTTCTTCTACATTATTAAAAAGTTCATTAGTAAGTTTAATATTAGATTCACTAGCAGTAATAGGTTTTTTACCCAAGATAATCCAATCAAAACTATATTCAGGAAATATCGACTTCAGTTTTATTAAAAAATCTAAACTTGGCTTATTTCTCCCACTCAAAAGATGTGAAACATTAGAAGGTTGTATTTGCATCATTTCAGCAAATTGAGTTGCCGTTAAATTTTTTGCTCTTAAAATATGAGCTAATCTATCTTTTATTAAATCCATTTCTATAATACAAATTACATATCAAACATAACTACAACCCCTAATAAATTTTACATTTTAGGTTATAATTATTTTACAAAAGTAAAAATAAATTTCTTACATCTGTAATCAAAGTGTATTTTATTTTTGTAAAATCAAATTGAATTTGATTTTAATTTAGCATACACTATAAATAATTCATATAAATATATATTATACAATTATTTATCTTAATTATTTTTAACTATACACAAAATCACTTGTCTTAGGTTATTTTTAAAGTAATTCTTAATATTTTTTATATTATTCTATTGTTTTTATTAAGATTAACCTATACTTTATTAAATATTGTAAATTTTAACATTATTACAATTATTTATTTCATGGTTATTATTGTAAATATATTTTACATATATGCATATAACTAATTATCAAATATTTGTGTTTAAATTAAAATTACGCGGTTATATTTGTAAACTTTGATTTATATTTGTAAATATTGGATTTGCGACACTTTTATTTCTCATTTTACCTTTTTTAACCATAAAAATTATCTCCTCTTAAATCGCCTAAAAAACATTAATCAAACACCTCTACCCTACACTTTAAAAAAAAACACGCTATCTGTAGCAATAGAACAATTATCAACTTTCATTTACTACACCTTATTAATATTACGCGCGCGTGGAAATAAAAACGTATTTTATCAAACTCAGAAATTGTAATTCACTTTTCATTATTTTTGCAGCAATTTATAAATCATAATAACAATGTCCAATCATATCCAAAAGTTAATCGAAGAAGGCGAACATCAGATGCTTGATTTCAAATTTGAAATATCTGATTGCAAAAAAATAGCAAGATCATTAGTTGCTTTTGCAAACACTGATGGTGGACGTTTACTTATAGGTGTAAAAGATAATGGAGTAATATCAGGAATCAGAAGTGAAGAAGAAAAACACATGATACAAACAGCTTCAGAGATGTTTTGCAATCCCAATGTACATTTTCAAGCAAAAGAATGGAACATTAACGGCAAAACAGTTTTAGAAGTAATCGTTCCAAAAAGCAAATACCACAAACACAAAGCTCCCGACCATAATAATATATATAAAGTATATATTCGAATAAAAGATCAAAACATCATTGCCGATAACATTTTATTAAAAATATGGAAATATCAAAATAACAAACAAGAAATCAAAATAACTTTTTCGGATTCTGAAATGTTTCTATTAAAATATTTAAACAAAAACAAAAAAATAACAATAAAAGAATTTATAAAAGAAGCTAAAATTAATAAAAAAGAAGCTGAAAGAATACTTGTAAATTTCACATTGATGAATCTAATTAAATTAGAAATTACAGAAAAAGTGATATTTTTTAGTCAGTATGAGGAATAAAAACAAAAAAAAAGCATAAAACAGACTGTATTTTATTATTAATTCTATAATAAAACACATAATAAACAATTGATTTTCAACAAATACAAAATATTTTAAGAAAAAAAATATTTTTTCTTGCATGGAATTAAAAAATCCGTATCTTTGCAATCCAATTCAACAACAAAATCTCTAACGAGAAAATAAAGTTGAAAAAGTTCTTTGAGAGAATGATCCAAGCAAAGTCTGAAAGGTAAGAAGTACAAGAACCTTATCAATTCAATACAGATAGATCCGAGTCGAGACAGAAATTTTTCAAAAGAATAACATATTACAAAGAAGAGTTTGATCCTGGC
>JAZUSL010000042.1:0-40618 GCA_045606705.1 Bacteroidales bacterium | reverse complement strand
CTCTTGTAGAGACGTCACCCCTGTGGCGTCTGAGGGCTAAAGACAAAAAGCTAAGGTCACAAGGTCGCAAAGTCGCAAGGTCGCAAAGTTTTGGTGATTCTATGTCGCAAAGCCGCAAAGCCGCAAGGTCGCAAAGTGATTGTCTTTCCGAGCCTGTGACCCTAACACTCTGCGACCCTGAGACCCTGCGGCTCTGCGACCTTAACAAAGAGGATTACGAAAAAATCCTTTTCCTCGCATTAACCTACACTCGTCTCGGAAGGATGTTTCTTAATGAAAACTACTGCGACTTGGCAATTCTGAAATATAGAAAGGCTTTGAATTGTCTAAATATCATTAAAGACATTACTTCCATATCGTATACATATAAGAACATTGGTAATGTTTATCAACTCTTGGGCGAAGCAGACAGCGCATTGTTATATTATAATAGGTCTATAAAAATGAATCCAGCATTGACAAACAGGTTAGACCTTGAAAAGAACATCGCTCAGATATTGTTTGATAAGGGGGAAAAAGACAGCGCATATCGTTTAATCAAGAACAATCTTGATAAGATGGATAATTATGCTCCCAAGGCTACATACTATTATATCTTAGGTGAAATGTACTATAAAGAAAAGATTTATGATACTGCTGTCATATATTTAAAGTTATCTATTAACTGTTCAGACAATAATATTATTCTTGCATCATCAAATTATCTTAGCGATATATATGAATTATTGGGAGATAGTGAGACTAAGAATTATTATGATAATATATCCATAACACATTTTGCTCATAACAGCAACAGAAGTGTTAATGTATCAGAATTGCAGAGCATTTATAACAATTACATTGAAAAGAAAAAAGATTATGATAGAATAAAAGAAAACGAAATTCGCTCAATATATACTATATTGTTTTTGTTTATTGTGTTATTTTTATGTATCACAATAATCTCTATCACGTATTATAATAAGAAAAAAATCTCAAATCAAAAATCAGAGATTGACAAAAAAGAAAAGGCAATAGAAGAAATCATAAAAGTTAACGAGAATTTGCGCAACCAGAACGAAGAATTATCCAAGACAAAATCTCAATATGAAAAAACTAATAGAAATGGTATTAAAAGTTATCGTAATTGCGATAACTGTAAAAAGATATTATCTAATATTGATAACATAAAAAATAACAATTTAAAATTATGTAATCTTACTCCCCTTTCAAATAAAGAATTGACAATGCTACTTGATGATGCCGATATGTATTTGGACAATTACATTCATAAAATGTCAAGCAAATATCCTAGATTAAAAAAAGAAGACCTATATTGCATTTGTCTTCTATTATTAAACATTAGTGAACCAAGCATTGCTGCTCTTCTAGGCAAGAGCTATAATACGATTTGGAGTAGAATAAATAAAATACGTTCTATCTTAGGTGTTAATTCCAATGTGAATTTAATCAATATTATTGAATAATCGATAGATTATCAATTACTTATTTCTTTATTTTTTGTGATATAGGTTTTTGGTGCGAAAAATCGCAGACTTTTTAACTTTGCTACAAACTTATCAAACAAACAAAAAAATGAAAAGAATAATTGTATTATTTTTTGTTTTTGCCTTGACACTCTTCGATGCAAAAGCAATTCAAATTGCAGAAGAATTGACAATAATTTCAATTCATGCAAGCATCCAAAACGGTGCAGAATTCCGCACCAATTCCATTTCCGCCGACATTACCGGAAATTTATTAACAATCACCTTTAACGAGAATGTGGGAATAGCCCATATCGTTATCAAGGATTCTAACGGTGTCTATATCGATAGAGAGAATATCTTCTCGACACCTGATTATGCCACCTTTATTATTAATGATGCCGGATACTACAGAATGGACATCACTTTGAGTAACGGTGAGCAGTACTACGGATACTTTCAAGTTGAAAATTGAAAACTGAAAATTGAAAATTGGCAATCAGCTATGAGCCGTGAATTATACGCGGTCAGCTCACGCTCATAGTTTGAAACTCAATGTAAAAAAAGTATTAACAAATTAAAAAATTAATAGAAATGAAAAAAATTAAATTAGCATCTATTACAATCTTAGCAGTTTTTTTAGTAACAATGCAATCGTGTAAAAAAGATGAAATCGAAGAAAATAATGATGTTAGTAAAGAAATCACAAATCAAAAACAAACTAGAAGCTCTGAACAATTTGAAGATATTAATGGGATAAGTGTTAAATTAGATGATAGTTATAATTTTGGCGAAAGGACTGCTTCAAAATGGCTGTATTTTGAAACAAGAGATGATTATATGAATGCAATCGACCAACTATCATTGGGCGCAGATAGTGCCATAAACTCTTTTGAAACAATACTATCATTCTCATCAATGAGAGTTTCTAAAACTGAGAATGAGAGAGAGTCTATAAACATAGAAGATGACCTTTTAGCTACATTATTGAATAATGATGGAAGAATCAGAATAGGTGAGCAAATATTTCAAATTGATGCAAGTAATGATACAATATTAGTGTATAATGCAAATGGTACGTCTAGAGTTAGAGGGTTTAGTACTGATGATGATGTATTTGATATTTTAGATGGTATAGATACAGGAGATGAATATAGAGGATGTAGTTCAAAGAACAAGCCGAAAGCATACAATTTCTATGGTAATAATATTAAATGTAAAGTCGTTTATCAGAAAGCAGGTATATATTTTTCATTATTATCTAAAATCAGTAAAGAAGGAACTGGTGGGGACATTTATTTATCATTAGATTGTACAGGATACAATGGAACTGATAATTATTACATTAAGAAAAACAAACCTAATATTATTTATTCAATAGGATCATCCCACAAATATGGAAACAAACAAAATTATATCTATAGGGCATACCAAGGTTGTAAACGTCTCATTAACTATCATTTCTTAGTTTATTTTAATGCGACAAACCATAACTATCCTAGTAATCCTCCTACATTAGGTCCAATAGCATTAAGAATAGATTGTGGACAATAAAACATCAAACAAGTCGTTTTGTTAAATAAATTTAAAAATATGAAAACAAAATTAGTATTTCTTTTAATGTTAATTCCATTTTGGGGATTATCACAGTCAAATAAAGGTGTCAGTCGTATAGAAGTTAAAACGGCTTTGTCGGCAAGTAACGTAACAAATGATTCAAAACCTATTTTAGGCTATAATCTTAACGTGGGTTATTCTTACGGACTTATTGAAAATTTGGATTTAACAGCAACTCTGTCATCTTACGACGCAATGGATGTTGAAGATATACCGACATTCGTTCAGCAAATGTATTTTTGCAATGCATTTCAACTAGGTGTCAGAGGAAGACTTAAATGTTGGGATTTGGTCAACCTTAAATTATCCTTGTCAGGAGGTATGATGGTATATGCCTATAACAACATTTTTAAGGTCCACGATGTCACAGAAATGCTGATAGATCCTTGTATTAGCGGAATGGCTGAAATAGATTTTGATATTAGTGATAAAGTCGCATTAGGTGTTTTTTATGGTAAATCAATAGCTTGCAGTTCTTACACAGAATATCCTTATTTTGATTCTGCAGGTATATCATTATCTTTAAAATTATAAGGACATCTATAAATTCCCCGTTTAAATAAACTTTAACGTCAACGATAATAACTTTATCTTGTCCTGAGATAAGTTTACATAAATAGTAAATTTGTTTCAGGACAAAATTTTTCAGTTGTCAGAGTTTACAACACATTAGGATTGTTGGTAGATGAGTATGAAATGAATTCTAATATAAGAATCTGAAGTAGAGACGTTCGTTTTCTCACGCAGAGACGCAGACTATCGCAGAGTTATTCTGCGTCCTTTGCGTCTCTGCGTGAATATGCGTCCTATTCGAATTGAAAATTAGCCGTCAGCTATCAGCCATCAGCCGTCAACTCATAGTTCATAGTTCATGGTTCAAAGCTCATAGCTCAGATTCTTCTCAGATTCTCAGATTCAAAAAAAAGATTTTCAGATTTTCAGTTTTTCAGATTCTCAAATTTTAAAAACCCTTCTCAGGTTTTCAGATTTTAGAGTTCTCAGTTTCTAAGTGCTCTCCTCTTCGCTCTTCTCGCCATTCTTTCTTCTTTTTTCTTGGAATAATGACTTAATGCCAAAACCAAAGAAGCTCCTATAATTGCCATTATTATAGATGAGATGAGTTCGATATTCATCGGTGGAAGATGGAAATGATAGTCGTACATTCCAGGTAATACTTCTTTCCAAGGATAGACGACAGGCAGACTGCCAATCATGAAACCTGACAGAACTGACAATGTTTCATTACGATATTCTTTCATCAGCCATGACAAAAGTCGTGATACAAATATGGTTGCCACTATAGCTCCAATAATGAAAGGTAACAATATCATCATACCTTGTCCAAATGTGGAAAGTTTTGCAATCTGAGGAAGAGCTTGTGTAACTATCAGCTCATAATTGCCCATGACGAGCATGAGATGTGAACCGGAGATTCCTGGAACTATCATTCCTAAAGAACCTACTGCGCCACAAAGTATAAGATAAAGAAAATTGTCGTTTGGATAAGGATTGCTTTTTATTGAAAGGTAGAATGAAACAGCTGCTGCCACAAACATCAGGATGAGCATCTTGGGAGTTTTCTTTCCTATCATTCCGAGAACATAAATTATGGAAGCGATAATCAATCCCATGAAAAACGCGTATGCTTCTTCTTCATATTTGTTTAAGATGGCTTTCAACGATATTGCTGTTAGTATCATTCCTGCCATAATGCCAGCTATCAATGTCAGCAGGAATTTTATGTCAGTACGTTTCGCGAATTCAGAGAACTCTCCTTTGAATAACAATTTGAACGCTTTCAAATTCAATGACTTTATCGAATTGATGAAGCGTTCAAATACACCTATAATAAGTGAGACGGTTCCGCTGGAAACAGGAATCACATTGACAATCCCCATCGCCGTACCTTTGAAAAATGTGGAAATATATTGTTTTATTGTCATAGATGTTGTTTTGCGCCTGAACACTCAAGTTTCATTCCATAAAACGCAAAAAAATAACTTTTGTTTTGCAAATTAAAAATAATTTTACAAAACGTTTTTTTTAATAAACAAATGCTAATACGTCGTTCAATTTCTGTTATTTTTTTCATATCTTTGCGACTAATATATAAACTTGAGAATCTGAAAATCTGAAAAATTAAAATGATTACAAACCAAAACAATAAATATAATTAATGAAAAGAGTTTTTACTTTTATATTGATGATTACTGCTTTGCAGTTGAGTGCTCAGCAGTTTGTTACAACAGAAGTACAGAACAGAAACGTCTTCCTTGAAGAATACACGGGTAAACATTGTACATGGTGCCCTGAAGGTCAGGTGGTGGCTAACGGCATAGCAAGATCTTTCCCTGGAAGAGTGTTCCTCGTCAATATCCATGCGGGTTCATTCTCACCGGCGTCATTCCCGAATCTAAATACTGACGATGGAACTGCAATGGTGGAGGCTAATCAGTTGTATTCGTTCCCGGCAGGTTACGTCAACAGAACTTCAGAATATGCTGTGGGTCGTGAACAATGGTCGTCATACACAATGGAACAACTTAACCAAACCGCAGAATGTAATGTCGATGGTCAGGTTGTCGTAAATCCACAGACAAGAGAAGCAACTATCAACGTGGAGGTGTATTATACTTCAAATAGTACGAAAGCGACTAATTATCTTACAGTGATGATGCTTCAAGACGACATCATCGGTGACCAAGAAGGCGGTCATTATAATCCGGAACAATATATTAATGGTGAGTACCATCACATGCACGTACTCCGCGATGTCATAACTCCTACATGGGGCGAGGAGATAAGTCCTACAACAGAAGGTACTTTTATCTCAAAGACTTATAACTACACAATACCAGAAATTATTGGCGACCCTAACGGAACAGAAGCCGTAATAGAAAACATCTCTTTCGTGGCTTTCGTCTCAGAATTTTACGACGGCTATCAGACTTGTCCGATACTTAATGTGAATGAGTTGCCGACATTCATCGATACTGATGAAGAACTGCTTCCGGAAATAACTGCCGCTTATCCTGCTTCATATACCTCATGCTCAGAAAATAATATCCTGAAGTTAAATGTAATTAACTCAGGAAAACAAGAAATCACATCAATGAAGTTTGAAGTCGTGACTAATGGAAATACTTCAGAGTTTTCTTGGGAAGGAAATCTTCCATCGTTTGGCGAAACTGTAGTGGAATATGACATGACAAATGCTGTCGGCGCAAACACTATTACAGCTAAGATAATAGAAGTCAATTCCGTTGAATATAACTTCTCAAAGACGATAGAAACTAATATTGACGAATGGTTGGAACTTGACATTGAAAATGATGAAGAAACATTTACCATTGAAGTGACACAGGATAAATACGGACATCAGACCAAATGGTACGTTATGACTTCAGATTACGCTGTCTTGGCATCTGGAGGACCGTACGATTATCTGAGTGAAGTCGGAACGATATTACATCAGGAGACGGTGACACTCGCAAAAGGCGACTGCGTGAAATTCATCATCACCGATGCGGGAGGTAACGGAATAAATAACGGTAATGGCGAGGGTTATTATAGAATCTTAAATTCAAATGGTGATGTGGTAATTGACGGCGACGGACATTTCGACATTGAGGCATATCATCTTATTTCGATAAAAGATGATGATATTTCTGTGAGAGATAATTATGCGTCGTTTGCAAAGATATTTCCGAATCCTACAGAAAATGAGTTGAACATCGAATGTGAAGGAATGCAGGAAATCATGATTTATATGCCTAATGGTCAGTTGTTGGAAAAGATAAATGTCAACTCCGACCAACACATTATTAATATGAGCGAATACAACTCAGGTATTTACTTCCTGAAGATAGTCTCTGAGGAAGGTACTTCTGTGGAGAGGGTTGTTAGAATCTGAGAATCTGAAAATTTGAGAATCTGAGAATCTGAAAATCTGAGAAATTAGAATGATTACAAACTAAAATAATAAATAAAAACTATGAAGAGAATTTTTGCTTTTATATTGATGATGGCTGCTTTGCAGTTGAGTGCTCAGCAGTTTGTATCGACTGTGCCTCAGAATAAAAATGTCATCATTGAGGAGTTTACAGGACGGTCGTGTCCTAATTGTCCTGACGGACACAGAATTGCCAACGCTATTATGGAAGCATATCCGGGTAGGGTGTGGGCTATTAATCTTCATTCGGGAGGTAACTCTCCTTATTCTTATCCGAATCTCAATACTTCGTATGGTGAAGCAATCTCATACGGATTTGGCATCGACTCATGGCCTCAGGCTGTCGTAAACCGTTCTACGGAAGAAGGATTAAGCAGAACAGAATGGGCGACATATACTAATGCTCAATTGGCTTTGAGTGCCGACTGTAATATTGGCGGTCAGGTCGTAATTGATGAGGCGTCTCGTACCGCTACTGTAAATATTGAAGTCTATTATACTGCAAATAGTGCTGAGAATACAAATTACTTAACCGTCATCATGTTGCAAGACGACATTGTCGGTGCTCAGCAAGGTGGTAATGCAAATCCAGACCAATATATAAACGGACAATATCATCATTATGACGTGTTCCGTGATGTGATTACACCAACATGGGGCGACCCGATATCTCCAACAACATCGGGTTCGTTGATTACAAAATCATATACTTATAACATCCCTCAGTCGATAGGAACTCCTAATCCTGTGAATGTTGACATCGATAATATATGGTTCCTGGCATTCGTTACCGAAAAATATCAAGGCACACCAACGCGTCCTGTTCTCAATGCTAATAAGTTAAATGCATTCATGGGAACAAGTGAAAATATCTATCCTTATATCACAAGTATAATTCCTAATGCTGTTTCATGTTCCAATGAAAAGAAGTTGAATGTCACTATCGCCAATGGTGGTCTGCAGGCTTTGACTTCATTGGATTTTGAAGTCACGATTGATGGAGGTTCTGCACAGGATTATTCATGGCAAGGCAATATACCTTCATATAATGTGTCAACGGTAGAGATTCCTGTCTCTATGTCGGGAGGTGATCATAATGTCACTGTGAAGATTGTTAAGGCGAACGGTACAAACTTCAATACAAGCGAGTCTGTCTCGGTAAGCAGCGAGGATATGTCGATAGCAACAATCGTTGACGATGAGGAGGAACTTACCATAGAGATTATGCAGGATAAATACGGAATGCAGACTACTTGGGAGGTTTTAGATACAGACTATAACATAATTGCTTTTGGCGGTCCTTATCAATATTTGTCAGGTTCAACGGCGACAGAATTGCATACGGAGAAAGTCATGGTTTCTGACGGCGACTGCGTGATGTTCGTTATCAAAGACGATGGAGGTAATGGAATATGCTGTCAGTTCGGTGACGGATATTATAAGATTAAGAATGCTCAAGGTAATGTCATTGTTGATGGTGACGGCGCTTTCGGCAGTGAGGCACGACATCTTTTATCTGTGATAAAAAGCGAAGATGGCACACAGAATATCAGCGCGCAGATATGTGAAGGCGAGAGTTATACGGAATATGGATTTAATATAGAATCTCCTGAAGTGGGAGTTCATCAATATGAAAATGAATATAACGGCGTCACATTCTTACTCACCTTGACCGTAGTTGAGAAACCGGAGGTGACAATAGTAGGTAATACTGAAATATCGCAAGGCGAAACAACGGTACTGATAGCAAGCGGCGCTGATTCTTACGTATGGTCATCGGGAGAGACTACAGCAATGATTACGATAAGTCCTGATGAAACAACGACATATTCTGTTGTGGGAACTAAGAACGGTTGTGAAGATACTGCGGAGGTAACAGTCAACGTCATTGTCGGTGTTGAAGAAAACTCTATGAAGAATGTTGAGATTTATCCAAATCCTACAAATGGCGAGTTGAATATAGAATGCAAAGGAATGCATGAGATTACGGTTTTCTTGCCAAACGGACAGACGATAGAAAATATCAAGGTAAACACCGATAGTTACATCCTCGATATGAATGATTATGATTCTGGAGTTTATTATCTGAGAATAATAGGAGAGGGGACAATCGTCAAGAAAATCGTTAAGCAATAAAAAATAAAGGGGCGCCGTTGAGCGTCCCTTTTTTGATGCTTTGATTGTAGTGTTATCTCACAATAAATTTACCGCTGACTCTCGTGCCGTCAACGACAGCGTTATAGAGATAAACGCCATTATTAAGATTATCAACTTTTACGATATTGCCGTTCATGTCATATTGAACCAAACGACCGTTGATATCGCAAATCATCACTTGTTCTACGTTGCCTTCGAATACGAGAGATGTTCCGTTGAAGACGACATCTTTTTCATCTTCAATATCATTGATTCCGACGTAAGTAGGAAGGTCGGTCTTTGCGAGACGGTAGAGACCGCTGTTTTCTGTTGTTGAGTAAGGAGGTTCGTAAGCTGCGAGATAGATGAACTCGTCATCGGAACCGAAGAACATAGGTGTGAAGTAATATCCTGAACTGAATGGGATTCCGTCGTTGATGGCGTACCAGTTGAGACCTTCGTCGTCGGTATAATATAAGCCTGTCTGTTGCATTCCGACGAAGAGGAAATTATGGTCGGTGTACATCGCTCTGATATTGTTGTCGTCGGTACCTTCAGGGCGAGGAAGTTCTCCCCAATTACCCGATTCGTCGAGAGTGATGATGAAAGGAACTTCTGTGCTGTTGTTTGGCACTGAGCGTCCCATGCACAATTTGTTTTGATATATTGTCGAGATGACCAAGAAGTTGCTGTCGTTACGGATTTCTTCCCAAGAGTTTTCTTCCGGTAAATATTTATAAACGAAATAAACACCATAAGCGTAGAGGTTGCCGTTGTAAGATACGAGGTTGTAGATGCTTTCTACTACTTCTTTGCCGTCAATCTCGAAGGTGAGAGGTTCGATGTCGGTTTTGTTCCATGTGTTGCCGTCGTCTTCCGAATAAACGATGCCTCCGCCGGAGAAGTCGCCTGCGAATAGTTTGCCGTCATGGATAGCCATGGCGTAACAAACTGTGTAATCCAAGTTTTCGCCGAGTTCGTCTTCCACTGCTTCAGCGTAACTGACGAGTTCCCATGTGAGACCGCTGTCGGCAGAACGAGCTATATAACCTGAACCTCCGGCTGCAAAGACGTAATTGTCGTTCTCTACGAAATAGTTGTAGATGTAATCCTGAAGGTCGGTCTTGACCCACGACTGTCCTTTGTCGGTGGAGACATAGATGCCGCCGTTCATGTCGAAGAGATAATCTGCCAGAAGCAGATTGCCGCTGTTAGTGATGTAAAATGCATTTGTTGCAGGAAGATTGTAAACTTTCTTCCACGGATTGTTTTGTGCTTCAGTCGATAAGGTGAAACACAGCGCGATAATAATCGCGATAAATCTAAAATGTAAAGTGTACCTCATGATAATAAAATTTGATTGTTCAAAAATAACGAAATTCTCAATAATTACAGATGATTTTAAAAAAAATAAAATGTAAATATTAGGTTAAACGTCTAAATATTTTTACTATATTTGTAAGTTCGTTTTACAATTACATTTTGTGATTTTTTTTACGTTCTTTATCATATAAATGTTGACAAGTGTTGGGAGTCTCTAAATGATTTATCTACTATTTTGAATATTTTGATATTTATATAATTAAACTTTTTTTTACTAACTAAATTTTATCATTATGAGAAAGTTTCTAACTTTTCTTATGCTTCTGGTGCTGGTAGCGCCTCAGGCATTACGGGCTGATGAATATATCGTCGGCGACGGAACTTTGGATTCGAGAGATAATCCGTTCCAAAATTACTATTCTAACGGTTATACCGAATTGATTTATCCTGCAAGTGAGATAGGTCAAGCTGGTATGATTAACTCATTAGCATTTTATTGTACAACTCCTGGAGCTTCACAGTATGTACACGAATTGAGAATCTATATCGGTGAGACCGATAAGAGTGCTTATAGTGGCAATACTGACTGGACTCCGGAAGCGGATCTTACAATGGTATATCAGCATACAGCTCTTACCATTGGTGCAACTGACGGATGGCAGACATTTGAATTCGATACACCTTATTTGTATGAAGGGTTGAAGAATCTGGTCGTCGTTATCGCGAAGAAAGGACAAAGCTATGCTTCAGGCTTGAGATGGCAATACACCAATGTTCCTAACTCGACTATGTTTTCGAGAAGCGACTGGAACGGTGATGCTTTCTTGGTACACCAAGGTTCAAGTACGGGAAGTATTTCTGCTGTAAGAACAAATGTTAAGTTCGACATCACTCCTATGACAATTGATTGCTACAAGGTGTTGTCAATCACAGGTGTGGAATCAACACAAAGAACAGCGACTATCGCTTGGGAACCATTCCCTGGTCAGACAGCATGGGATGTTTATGTGTCACCCGATGGTAGCAAACCAGACGCAAATACAACTCCTACAGCAACAAATATCACAGAAACACAGTACACATTTACTGGCTTGAATCCTAATACAACTTACAATTTCTATGTAAGAGGTAATTGTGGTGAATCAGTAAGTATGTGGAAATCCTGTTCTTACAGAACAGCTCCTGACTTCGGCGGCGAAGGTTCAGAAGAGGATCCTTATCAGATTTATTCTGTTGATGACTTGAAGATGTTAACAGACAACATGAAGTTAGGATTCAATACTACAGGAAAACATTTCATCCAGATGAACGACATCGATGGAGTCAACTTCTGTATAGGTGACGGCGCTGTCATTCCTTTCAAAGGAACATACAACGGTAACGGCTACGCTGTTGACATTAACCTTTCTGGTAACTATGACCAAGGTTTCTTCAAGACTTTGGGTCATGGCGCAACAGTTAAGAATCTTACTATTACCGGTAAGGCTGAAACAAATAACTGGCAGACAGGTGGTGTTGTCGCTGTAATCGAACTCTCTGGAAGTACAGAACAAGGTAATATCTACATCGACAACTGTGTCAACAGAGCTACAGTTACAAGTAAGGGTAATAATGTTGGTGGTATCATCTCTGACTTCAACATTAATGGTGACAACTATCTTATCATAACAAACTGCGTCAACTACGGTGCAGTCAGCGCTCCATCATCAGGAACAGCATACGCTGGCGGTATCGGCGGCAGATTCCAGAAAAACGTTATCGTTAACAACTGCGTCAACTACGGTGAAATCACAGGTCTCGGTTATATCGGCGGTATCGTCGCTTATCCAAGAACTAACGTCGTTATCGCTAACAGTGTTAACAAAGGTGACATCAACGGAACAAATGATCGTATCGGCGGTATCTCAGGTTACAGCAGCGGCGGTAGCATCTTGAACAGTTATAACCTCGGTACCGTGAAAGGTAACAATTACATCGGCGGTATCATCGGTAGATTGAAAGGCGGCAATGAAGGTCAGGGTGTTTTGCAGAATGTATATAACGCTGGTCAGGTCGTCAGTTCAAGCAATGATACACAATACACCGGAGCTGTATTAGGTTTCAACGAAGGCGATCATGCAGCTGTCACAAACGCTTATTATTTAGAAGGTGTTTATGGTCAGGCTTACGGTACAGCAGCAAACTCAGCAATAATTTCTAATGTGTCATCATTTACACAAAATCCAAATCAGCAGACAAATTTTATTTTAGCTAATGAAATCGCTGGTACGACAAATCTTATTGACGCCTTGAACTCATACAGCGTTGAAGGTCGTAACGAATGGTTGATTGACATTTATGGCAACAACGGATATTATCCTACATTCGTAGTCGGCAATCCTCCAGGAATAGAGTTCGTCCCATCACCATTCGCAATGGGAGCTCGTCCTTTAGGAGCTAAGATGCATGCTGAAAAAGTAGCGATGAAAAATACCGGTTCAACACCTGTTAAAGTAACACTTCTCGATTTGTCAAATACTTCATTCTTGAAACTTGATGAAAACCTAAACGTTGAACTTCCTGTATCTATCGATCCGGGTCAAAGCGTTGACGTTTATGTCACATCAAATCCAGAAGCAGAAATAGCAGAAGGCGACATCAGTGTTAATATCGCTGCTATGTGGGATAAACAAAATCGTTTGGCATCTACAGGTGAAATCACAGCAAAAGCTTATATCCCAGCAACAGGCGACGTGGTTGAGACAGCACAAGTCGTTAATTCATTCCCATTCACTACAATGGTTAATTCGTCTGAAATATATAACAACTACAGACTGCCAGGTGACAAACCAGAATCTAACGACGCTGTATTTGAAATCAATGTCACAGAAGATGTCTTGTTAAATGCAAATGTTGAAGGCGCAAACAATAAGATCGCTGTGTATACTGAAGACCTATATGGCGCACAGTTCCCTGACAAAGACAACAACTATGTAGGAATTCCTGTAGCAGGTGAAACAGAGATAGACTTCTTCTATTTCAATCAGGCAGAGTTGATAACAAATCCAGGTGAAGGTCCAGATGGTTCAGATGTCTCAAAGGCATATTATAACTTTGGTGCTAATATCAATAAAGAATGGTATCAGGCAGCTGATGACTTCTATTATGACGAAGATTTCACTGTCAATGAAATGGAATTTTATGCATACCAGACAGATTCTCCAACAGATCAGTCAACAATTACAGGTTTATTTGTTGAAATCTATGACGCTAACCCAATGGAAGGCGGTCAGGTAATCTGGGGTAATATGACAGATAACATCATGTCGTACAGCAACTGGACAGGTATCTACAGAACAGACAAATGGCCTGAATTTACACGTCCTATTATGAGAGTTGTCGCTACAGACCTTAATATAGAACTTCCAGCTGGAACATACTGGGTTTCTGTTGGTATGACAGGTTCATTGTCTTCAGGTCCATACGCAGTCCAAAGAACAATTTCAGGTGAAGGTAACACTGGTAATGCTTTGTTATGCAACCAAGGAACATGGGAAAATTGGAACGACAACGGCGCTCAGCCAGGTTTGGCTATGATTATCAGAGAAGGTAAATCTAACAGAGATGTTGAGATGGCAAGAACAGCTCAGTCAACATTCACTGGCGAACCTTCAGCTATGATTGACGAAATCAGTGAACAGGGTAGAGTAGCATTCGAAAATAACCGCGGAGATGCTCCGGTTTACGGCGGCGACGACGCTATCGAAAATGTAACTCTCAGACCTGGTAAATATTATGTCGTTGCATCTTCTTCAAGTGCAGAGTTCGGCGTTAACATCGAAACAGAAACTATCCCTGTACCGGAAATGCCTATCGTTGTCGCTCCTGAAGACTTCTCGACAAACGTCTCCGGTCCTGTAGAATTACGCTGGACATTCGGTCAATATACAACAGAATATCAGTTGCTCGTCGGTGGTGCATATCCTCCAACAAATGTTATAGTCGACTGGACATCAGACCTCGCTGCTGGATATACTCTCGTTGATGTCAATAACAATATGAACTACTTCTGGCAAGTTAAGGCTCGTAACTCATCAGGCGTGACAGAAGGTCCTATCTGGTCATTCACAACAACATTCAATATCCCTAGAGGTTTGACATTGGATACTCCAAATCTTTATCCAGGCGAATCAGCTTTGTTGATGTGGGAATCTATCCCAACACGTTCACATCGCGGTTATAACATCTATCAAGATGGTGTCAAAATTAATAAGGAACTCGTGACAGACACTTATTACTTCGTCGATGACCTCGCTTACAATATGAACGGTTACACATTTGAAGTTACTGCCGTTTATGATGAAGGTGAATCAGACAAGTCAAATGCAGTGAAAGCATACATGACAGGCGAAGGTACAGTGGAAGGTTACACTTACGAACAAGATGGCGTAACACCGATAGCCGGAGTAACAGTGACATTCACAGGTAATAATGAGTTCGGTAAGGAAATGACCGGCATATTCACTTCAGACGAAAACGGTTATTACACAGGAAGTCTCTTCGTAGGTACTTATTCAGCTGTCGCTTCTGTAAGCAATTATCAAGATGCTCAAGTGTCAGGTGTAAATATAACTTACGACACAATGACATCAGATGTTAATTTCAATATCACTGAGACATATAATCCTGTTTGTCAAGTTAACGCTGAAGAAATTGATGATTCAAGCGTCAATGTATACTGGAGCTGGGATAAGATAGCAGCAGAATTTGAACTCATCGACTTCGAAACGGGCGACTTCAGCCAAGCTGACTTTAACAATGATGTTACACTAGACTATCCATGGGTGATAACAGAGACAGCTTACGAAGGTAACTACGCAATAAAATCTACATGCGAAGGCGTATCTTACGGTCAGTCAATAATCGAAATTACAGTAGATGTCCCAGAAGACGGCGTTATGAGCTACTATCATAAAGTTTCTTCAGAACAAGCATGGGACCTCGCAGGTTTCTATATTGATAACGTACAGATGACAACAGCATCAGGTGAAGTAGATTGGACATATAAAGAATTCCCAGTAAGTGCAGGTACTCACACCTACTCGTGGAGATATACCAAAGATGTCAGCATGGAAAGCGGACAAGACGCATTCTGGCTCGACAATATCACATTATTCAAACAACCAGAACCATTCACAGGCGGTTGGTTACATTATGATGATGGTACATACGCATCATCAATCGGTACTGGTCAGCCGTCACCATGCTATTGGGGTGTGTCATTCCCTGATACAGAAGAATATGCTGGTTATTCAGTCACTAAACTCGCAGTCTATGATGCAGCACCTGATTATGCAGGTACATATACAGCTAATGTCTATTTCGGAGGAACAAATGCTCCTGGTACTTTAGTATCAACCCAAGAAGTTACATTGACAGGAGTTGCCGATTTCGTTGAGATAGAACTCAGCCAAGCTATAACATTAGACGGCACACAACCATTATGGATTACATTCTACACTCCTAACATCACATACCCAGCAGCAGGCAGTGCCTTCACAGGTAACATCAACAGCGACTGGATCTCATTGGATGGTACAACATGGAGTCACGCATCGACAGAATACAGCTTATTCTACTCATGGATGATCAGAGCTTACTTGGAAAACAGCAAGGGCGAGACAGCGATGTTGAGAACATCAAGCAACGCTCCTAAGTTTGAAGGCGGCTCATCAACAGGTACTTTCATGGCATTGCAAAACGTAACTCCAAAATATGTAGGCGTTCCTGTAAATAATAGAGCTAATGTCGACCGCGCTTTGCAATCATATAAGGTGTATAGAACAAATCATCTCACAGGAGAATATACAGAAGAAACAGTTGACCTCCTCGCTTCAGAAATAGTAGATACAACATTCGTTGATACTAACTGGGGAACATTGGAAGCTGGTGTCTATAAATGGGGTGTCGCTGTAGTATATGAAGGCAACAGAAATTCAGCTGAGTCGTTCCAAGATAATAACGAATCAATCATTGTTTGGTCTAATACTATCGACAAGAACATGACAACATCTGTAGAAGTCAATGTCACTACAAACAGCGGTGACGCTACAACAGGAACAGTCGTTGAGTTCATCAACTTAAGCGAACCACTAATGGGCTACGATTATATAGTTAACTTAGATGAAACAGGTTCATATACATGGGATGAATTCCGTAAAGGCACATACAGATTGACAATCTCATTGCCAGGATTCGTTTCAAGTGCAGATGGTGAAATCATTGAAATATGGGATGCAACTTCAATAGAATGCGCACTCGAAGAAATCACAGCTTTGGTAAACAACCTCTATGTCTCTCCAACAGGATGGGCAATGTGGGAACGTCCAACAGGCGAAACAGGTGATGAGTTCTCATTCGGATTCGAAACAGGTCTCGAAGGCTGGACATTGATAGATGCTGACGGCGATAGCTATGACTGGTGCCATACCACAACAATCTATGAAGAATATGCAGCAGCAGAAGCTCCTTCACACACTGGCGCTGGTCATATAGTGTCAGGTTCTTACCACTGGGATAATGGTCCTCTCCAACCAGATAATTATATCGTAACCCCTGAAAAAGTCAATATCGGTTCTAACTCGGTATTTACATTCTGGGCAGCAGCTCAAGATATGGACTTCGCAGCAGAACACTTCGGAGTTGCAGTTTCAACAACAGGTAATACCTCAGCAGACGACTTCACAACAATATGGGAAGAAACAATGGTAGCTAAGTCAACAGGCAAAACTGTAAGAGACGCTAAAGCGGGTTATGGTACATGGTATGAATACAGAGTAGACCTCGGTCATTATGCAGGTCAGAAAGTTTATATCGCTATCCGTCACTTCGATAGCTTCGACCAATTCTTATTACGCGTCGATGACGTAGCGTTGATCAACAATACAAGAGACTTGACATCTTACACTGTTATGCTTAACGGATATGAAGAAGCTGAAGTTACAACAACTTACTATCAACATGAAAATCTCATCGTCGGTGAACAATATACGACAACTGTTATAGCTAATTATGCAACAGGTTCAAGTGAGCCTATGTCTTACACTTGGGAACACGCAAGCTGTTCTAACTTTGAAGGTGTAACAGAATTCGCAGCCGAATATTCAAATGGTAACGCAGTCCTCAACTGGACATTGCCAGGCGGTAACAATAACGACGATGATGACGATAACGTCACAGAAATGTCATGGAGTTTCGATAACGATACAGAAGGTTGGACAACAATAGATGCGAATAATGATTCTCACACATGGTATCATACCTCTTATGCTGGCGACCACGGTACTTTGGCAGCTACTTCACATTCAGGAACAGGTCACATGATGAGCGAATCATATTGCAACGCATCATGGACTTCAATGGAACCAGATGATTACTTTGTAGCTCCACAACAAATAACTGTAGCTAATGGAACTAAGTTCTCATTGTGGGCATGTTCACAAGATGAAAACTATTCGTCAGAACATTTCGGAGTAGCAGTATCAACAGCAGGCAACACATCAGCATCAGACTTCACAACAATTTCAGAATGGACTATCGGTGCTAAGGTCGATGCTAAGGGCGCGGCAAGAGGCGAACGCGACCAAACAACATGGACTAAATATGAAGCTGACTTAAGCGAATACGCAGGTCAAAATGTTTGGGTTGCTATACGTCACTTCGGTTGCTATGACCAATTCGTCCTCTTAGTTGATGATGTTGAAATCACTTCAGGTTCTAAAGAAGCAAAAGAAGGTACTTGGGCATACTATGACGACGGCGTATGTGTTGACGGCATCGGTGGACCACAAACATTCAGCTGGGGTATCAAACTCCGTGCAGCTGACATCGCTGACCTCGGTGTGTTAACAAAGATTTCTGCATACGACAGAGTATATACAAGCGGTACATTCGACATCTGCTTAGGCGGCGACAACGCTCCAGGCGAGTCAGTGCTTAACCAGACATACTCATTCACAGGTTCTAATAGCTTCGTTGAATTTGAATTGACAGAAGATGTTAACCCAGCAGGTCAAAACGTATGGATTGTATTCAACACCAACGATGGTACAAACTACCCAGCAGCAGAATGTGTCAACACTGGCGATCCTGATGGTCGTTGGATATACTTGGACGGCGACGGTTGGTTCGATGTGGCTGTAGGCGCAGGCTTAGACGCTACATGGATGATTCGCGGTTACTTTGAAGAAGGCGGCGATAATAATGATGATGTCGCCCTCGACCTCCTCGGCGTGATGTTATATCGCGATGGTGAACTCCTTACACCACAACCTTTGACAACAAACACATTCACAGAAGTCCTTCCTGAAGCAGGCGAATATGAATACTGCATCAGAGTGGTACACGGCGGAGCAATAGATACCTCATACTATGCAATGTCATGTCCTGAATGTGTGACATTAGTTGCTGAAATGGAATGCGACGCTCCAGAAAACCTCTATGCTGAGCAAGCAGAACAAAACGGCAAGTCAGGTGTAAGCCTCGTATGGCCATATTCAGAACCTGTCAGCGAATGGTTGTATTATGACGATGGTGTTAACCAAGACGCTATCGGCGGTCCTGCATCATTCCAATGGGGTGTCATGTTCCCTGCAGAAAACTTGGCAGCATACCAAGGCGCAAGCTTCACAAAGGTATCATTGTTCGACTATGCAGCATCATCAGGTGACATCAAGATCTACTACGGTGGCGCTAACGCTCCTCAAGAATTGGTACACTCACAACCATATTCAGTAAGCGGTACAGGCGCATTCGTTGAATTCGACCTCTCAGCAGCATTGCCAGTAGACCCGACAATGAACGTATGGGTAACATTCACAACAAGCCAAGGTGCTTCATTCCCAGCAGCAGTATGCGCTAACACAGGCGACGCAAACGGACGTTGGATCTCAATGGACGGTGCAGTATGGGAAGACATCGTATCTTACGGTTTGAGCAACACATGGATGATGCGTGCATTCGTATCTAACGCTAAGGGTGAAGTTTCATCATTAACACCTATCGTTGACAATGGATTCACACCAACAGGAGGCGAAGTGAAAACAGCAGGTGCAGCAAGAGCAACTCGCTCATTAGATCACTACAACGTATATCGCAGCACAACAACAAATAACTTTGAAGTAATAGCTGAAACAACAGAAGGCGCTTACTTCGACGAATTGACAGATAGCGGCACATACTATTATCAAGTGACGGCAGTTTATGTCGAAAACGGCGAAGAATGTGAATCAGATCCTGCTAACGCTTACGGCAGTGATGAAGATTATGTTTCCGTTGAATTCGTATCAATCGATGAAAACGGCGTAAACGGCATGATGATTTATCCTAACCCGACAAAGGGTGATCTGAATATCACTGCTGAATCGATGTCACGTATCACTATAACAAATGCTTTAGGTCAAGTGATGTATGATCAAGAAGTCGATAGCGACAATGAAATCATCAATATGGCTCAATACGAAGCAGGCGTCTATATGGTACGCATCGTTACAGAAAACGGCGTTGCTGTAAAACGTATCACTGTCTTATAAGAACTTTAGAATCTGAGAATCTGAGAAATTGAGAAATTTTTCGGATTCTCGGATTCTTTTAATAATGTCAGATTAACTTATTATTGTATGAAAAAACAAATCGTATTAGCATTAACTTTTCTTGCACTTATTCCTTCATTCTTAAAAGCTCAGGAGTACGTCTCGACAGAGCCTCAAAACAGAAATGTTCTCATAGAGGAATTCACCGGAAGAAACTGTGGTTACTGTCCTGACGGTCATCGTATCGCAAATGAAATCATGGCTAACAATCCTGGCAGAGTGTGGGCTGTTAATATCCATGCGGGTTATTATTCGCCTATATCATATCCAAATATGAATACTACTGATGGTACTGCTATTGCAAATGGCTTCTATATTTCAGCGTATCCGGCAGGTCACGTCAATCGTTCAACAGCAGTAGATATACCGAGGAATCAATGGAATCAATATACTAATACACAATTGTCACAGTCGGCTGAAGTTAACGTGGCAGGTTTCGTGACATTGGATCATGCCACTCGCACAGCAGAGATTACCGTTGAAGTATATTACACAGCAAACAGCGCACAATCTACGAACTATCTTACCGTGATGATGTTGCAGGATAGTATCTTAGGCTCGCAGTCGGGTAGCTCATATAATCCGTCACAAATAATGAACGGACAATATGTTCACCAACATGTCTTGCGTGATGTCGTCACTTCAACATGGGGCGAAGCCATAAGTCCTACAACAGCAGGAACTCTTATAACAAAGAACTACACTTATCAGATTCCTGAATCTATAGGCGCTCCTAACGGCGTCAATGTCGATTTGGATAACATCTTGTTTTTAGCTCTCGTAACAGAAAAACAAGACGGCACTCCAACACGTCCTATACTTAACGTATGTGAGATAGAAGGACTTGGACCTATTATTCATAACGTGGAATTATGTCAGGGCGAGAGTTATAATGAAAACGGTTTCAATATCAACAATCCTGCTCCTGGAACTTATGTGGAATCTTACATCAACGAAGAAGGACGTAACGTGGTTTTGAATCTTACCGTTTATCCTACTTACGAACGTAACTTGTCACATTCCATCTGTGAAGGTAACGACTTCCATTATGGAGCGTTTCATTTCGTTGACCCGGAAGCCGGAGTCCATACTCAGGAAAATATGCTCCAGACAATTCACGGTTGCGATAGTTTGGTGATCATGACACTTACAGTTCATCCTACTTACACCAAAGAGATAACCGCTGAGATTTGCGAAGGTGAAGATTATAAGGAAAACGGATTCAACCTCACGAATTTGGACGCTGGAGTCTATAACGAAACTCTCGAACTTGAGACTTCTCACGATTGCGACAGTATCATCAATTTGACATTGACAGTCCGCGAATTGCCGGTTGTTACAATTGAAGGAGAAACTGAGATTTCTGTCGAAGGTGAAAGCGTTACATTGACAGCAAGCGGTGCCGATTCTTACGTATGGTCAAATGGTGAGACAACGGCATCTATCACTGTAAGTCCTGAAGAAACAACGACATATTCTGTAGTCGGTACAAAAGACGGTTGCGAAGGCTCTGCTGAAATAACAGTCAGCGTGACAGTCGGTATCTCTGAAAACAGCATTATGAACGCTAAGATTTATCCTAATCCAACAAAAGGCGAGTTGAATGTTGAATGTGCAGGAATGCAAGAAATTATAATATTCCTTCCAAACGGGCAAACATTGGAAAAGATAAATGTTAATAATGACAGTTATATCTTGAATATGAGCGATTATAAATCAGGCGTTTATTATTTGAGAATAACAACGGATAATGGCACTTCTATACAAAAGGTCCTTAAGGACTGATATGAAAATTAGTTAAATAGGGTGTTATTTTTTTTGAAGACGGGTTCTAAACATGGAACCCGTTTTTTTTAAAAAATTATTATTAAATTTGTGCAGATTTTAAAATTATTTAATATGAAACAGTTTTTGAATTATCTCTTGTTATTTGTGCTTATGATGCCAAATGTATTATTTGCTGATGAAATCATAGACTATTCGTGGGAACTATCTGAAAAGCCGCAACTCTTTTCCGGAGGTTGGCTGCATTATGACAATGGAGACTATCTCACAAATATAGGTGCGGGATTGGTGTTCCGTTGGGCTGTGATGTTTCCTGCAGATGATTCATACGCCGGTTACGAAATAACCAAGGTGTCGGTATATGATTCTGAAAGTAACGCTGGCGCCGATTCCGCTACAATAACGGCAAGCATATATCTCGGTGGTGATAATGCTCCAGGAACATTGGCGACATCGCAAGAATTTACCGTTACCGGTTCAAATGATTTTGTTAAGGTTGAACTTGATAATCCTGTAATGTTAGATGGCACGGAAAATATTTGGATCGTAATGGAATGTGATGAACTTGCATTTCCCGCTGCGGCTTGCTCTTATATGAATGAAAGCAATAGTAATTGGGTAGATGTTAATGGATGGGGACATATGTCAGATTACGGTATGGATTATTCATGGATGATAAGAGCATTGTTAGGCGACGATACTCCTATCGATGAACTGTGTTCTTCTTCACAAGAAATTGAAATGTTTCCTAATCCAACAAACGGCGAGTTGAATATTGAATGTGCGTGAATGCAAGAAATTACAATATTCCATCCAAACGGACAGACCGTGGAAAAGATAAATGTTAATAATGACAGTTATATCTTGAATATGAACGAATATAAATCAGGCGTTTATTATTTGAGAATAACTGGTGACGCGACAATCGTTAGGAAAGTTGTGAAGAAATAAGTAAGTCGACAGACTTTGTAAGATATTCTGTTGAGATCAAAAAAACAATTCGGTTTTTCAGTTAGTCGGGTTGTTTTTTTATTAAATTTGCACTCCTGCATTTTAGTTCCGTAATATCAATATATAATTAAGTAAGTATGACTTTATCTACTGAAAAACCTGAAAACATTTTTGCAAAGAGTGTCATCGGCAATGTGAGATCAAATCAGGAAGATTGCTGCGGTATGGCAACGACACCTAATGGTGATGTCTTCGTTGTTTGCGATGGCGTAGGTGGCAATGTCGGTGGTGAGAAAGCTTCGGCAATAGCAGTCGACTCTGTTGTGGAATTCTTTAAAAAAGAAAAATATACTAACGTCCCGCAGGCGATTAATGACGCGATACAATATGCCAATCAAAAGATTCTGGATTATGCCTCCGTCTATCGTGAATATATAGGTATGGCGACGACAATATGCGTATTGTTGTTGCAAGATAAAAATGCATTCATAGCTCATATAGGCGACAGCCGTATATATCTGTATCTCGGAAAGGAAAAAAAGTTGCACCGCATCACCAAAGATCATTCTTATGTACAATCTCTGGTAGACGAAGGTGAGATAACCGATGAAGAGGCAGAAACCCATCCGCGAAAAAATATTATAATGAAATCTTTGGGACATGATTCTGAGGTTGATCCGACAATAGACATGCTCCAGCCAAAGAATGGCGACATCTTCCTGTTATGTACCGACGGACTTAACGGAATGATCTCCGATAAAACTATCGAACAAACGCTGAAACAGGAAAACTCCCTCGAACAAAAAGGAGAACAACTTATAGAACACGCTATGCAAGGCGAGAACGGTCGTCCTGGCGGACACGATAATTGTACGTTGCAACTGATAAAAATAGATAATAGTCCATGGGAGAAAAGCGAGTTTACTTCATATAATCCGAAAAGACAGGAAGAACCTGAATCAGAACCTTTAACAATAGAGGAAACGCCGGATCCAGAAAAGAAAGAAAAATCAAAACGTAAGTTCTCTTTGGAGAAGATTCTATACATACTCATTCCTTTGCTAATTATAGTGACATGTATTATATTCATCAATAAAAATAAAGAGAAAAAAACATCGTCGGAACCAGAAACGCAAATTGAGGAAACTATAGTTCATGATACGATGTCGACACAGGAAGAAATTGTCCAGTCAGAACCTGAAATAGAAGTAGTTCAGACGCCGATGCCGGAACCTGAAATCAAACCGACACCGAAACCTGAATCGAAACCTGAAAAGAAAGAACAATCATATCAACCTAAGACGATATATACCAAGAATGTTTCCTTTGGTGTCACTAAGGTCGTGGAATCAGATGCAGAATATAGAATTTCATATAAGGTTAAAAAAGGCGATAATATTTCTGAGATTTGCCAGATGTTCGGTTGCACACAGTCTGACTTTAAAAAATGGAATAATCTGAAAAATAACAATATCGGTGCAGGAATGGTCTATGTGGTTAAACCTAGGAAAAATAATATCCAATGTAAGGTCTATACCGTTAAGAAAAATGAGATACTTGCCAATATAGCCAAGAAAAATAATGCCAAGATGGATGATGTAATTGCATGTAATGGATTGAAAAATCCTAACAGCATACAGCCAGGACAGAAATTAATAATTGTTGTAAAAAGATAGATTTGAAAAAAATAATGAATCTGATGTTAGGGTGACTGATTAGTTGCCCTATTTTTTTTATTAAAAAGTTCGGGATATATTTTTGTTTTACATTAATTAATCTTAACTTTGTAGGTGTACATAAATCAATTCTTTTATAATATGCTAAGCGTCAGTGTTACCCAGCTTCCTTTAGCAAGTTATGCTTTGATTCAGAATAATGTTGCTGTTATTCAAAGTGTTGTCATAAGAAATACTTCCGAAAATAATTATAAAAATCTCAAAGTACAGTTCTCTTTCGATCCTGAGTTTGCGGAGAGTTTTACCGAGGAAATCATCAGTCTTTCGGCGGGTGAGACGTGGCAGAGGTCAGACATACAGCCTCCTATAAACACTTCATTCATCTGTAATCTTACAGAAAAGGTTGTGGCTAATACGAAGGTGACGGTCTTGTCTGACGATGGAGAGGTACTTGCGGAAGAATATGATGAAATCTCCGTGTTGGATTATTGTCAATATTGGGGTAATTCTTTTATGTCGCAGTATCTGGCTGCCTTCGTGACGCCACGACATATAGCTCTCGACAAAATCATAAAGCGAGCATCGGAACTTTTGTTCTCATGGACGGGTAATAGTTCGCTGACGGCTTATATGCATGACGTGCCGCAACGACCTAAGTTAATTGTAGGCGCGATATATGAGGCTATTGCGGAACAGAAGATAACATATTGTGCACCTACATCGACGCTGACGAAATTGGGTCAGAAAATAAGGACTTGCGAGGAACTGCTGAGCGAAGACCGTGGCAAGAGAGGTTGCTGCCTTGACATGGCGTTGCTGATGTGCTCATGCCTTGAGGCTGTAGGTATGCATCCATTGCTGGTTATGATGGAAGAACATGCCTTTGCAGGATGTTGGCTCATAAATGATATGTTTGCCGACAGCATTAATGATGATCCGACCGTGATTACCAAAAGAACAGCTGTTGGTATCAACGAGATAATTCTTGTCGAAACGACATGTGCTAATGATGGTAACAATATCGATTTTGACAAGGCTGTTGTTACGGCAAACGACAAGATTAAGAATGATGGAGACTTCGCATTTGTTCTTGATATAGCTCGAGCTCGTTTGGCTGGTGTTCGACCTATTCCTCAGAGAATATTCGATGGAGAGAAATATATAGTGGATAATCCTGAACCGGAACCTTCTCCTCATCTTACTCCAGGTGATGTGGGCGAGACTTTTATCTTTATTAAGGAAGATGAAGAGTTTAATCGTTTCGACTTATGGGAACGCCGCCTGCTTGATTTGAGTACACGTAATAATCTGCTTAATCTCAGATTCAGGAAGAATACTCTTCGTGTCATGGTACCTTCTTTGCATGAAATTGTTATGCTCTTGGAGAAAGACAAGGAGATACTGGTTTTGGAACGTCCCGATGACTGGGAAAATCCTGTTACAGGTAATAACCTCGCTGAGCAAATTGATGAAAATGATCCTGTGATGATATTGTTGCGAAGAGAATTGGCGAATGACAAAATGAGGTCTTACCAGGATCAGAAGACTCTGCCCAAGACATTGACCGGTTTGTACAGAAACTCGCGTCTCTCTATCGAAGAGAGTGGAGCCAATACCCTTTATGTGGCGCTAGGATTCTTGAAATGGTTTGAACCATCATCATTTGAACCTCATTTCGCACCTGTTCTGCTTTATCCTATACGCCTGGAGAGAAAGTCGTCTAATAAAGGCTATTATATAATAAGTAGAGATGAAGACGTGTTGCTCAACGAAACACTCTTTGAATATCTTAAGCAAAATTATGGAATACAAATCCCCGACCTTACGTTAGCTGTAAATAACGAAAAAGGTCTGGATATAAAATATGTCATGGCGGCGATGCGTAAGGCAGTCATGGAACAGGATAGATGGGATGTTGTTGAGGAATCGACGATAAGCATATTCGACTTCAACCGTTTTGTGATTTGGAACGACTTGCGTAACAACAGGGAAATGATGTCGCAACATCCTTTGATATCAAGTCTTGTCACTGGTCGCTTGAACGAACAGTTTGCGGAAGATGACGACAATGATGAAGATGACTTGTCATCGAGAGAGGTGGCACTTCCAATCAGTGCCGACTCATCACAATTGTCAGCAATAAAAGATGCGGCGTCAGGTGCGAGTTTCGTCTTACATGGTCCTCCCGGAACAGGTAAGTCACAGACAATTACCAATATCATTTCAAACGCTCTGTTCCATGGTAAACGAGTCTTGTTCGTGGCAGAGAAAATGGCGGCTTTGGAAGTAGTGCAGAAACGTCTCGCGTCAATAGGTCTCGCTCCTTTCTGTCTGGAATTGCACTCTAACAAGACCAAGAAAAGTCTGGTAATGGAACAGCTACGAAAAACCACAGAGGTGGTTCATCGTAATGCAGGCGACTCTTTCGAGAACGAAGCGACACATCTCGATGAATTGAAGGAAGAACTGAATTGCCACATCGAAAGTCTGCATGAGAAATATGAGAGCGGTCTGTCGGTGTATGAATGTTTCACTCGATATTATGATATTGACATATCAGAAGATTCTGTGGTGGAAATTCCAGAAAATTATATCGAAGAACTCACACCTGAGCGTCAGAGAGAACATCTGGAACTTATGGAAAAATTCAAGGCGGTATCTGCTGCCGTAGCAGAAAACGCCAACTCTTTGCGCGAGATAAACATAATGGAATATTCACCGAATCTTAGAGTTAAGACAAAGAATCTGATAGGTGAGGTGAAACCTTTGATAAATCATCTGAAATCGGCTGCGGAGATGATGTCGTCGGTGTTCCGTAATATGGAAGGCGACTTCTCTCGCAAACAATATAGATCGATGAATTTTATAGCCGAATTCATCTTAAATGAAGACAGCATCATGTTGCCGTCAGGATTCATAATCAATTTTAGAGACAACCTGCTCATTAATCTCTACGAATTGATTAAGCAGAAATCGGAACTCGACAAACATTTGACGGTGTTGCAGAAGGATTATAATGAACATATAATGGAATTGGATTATGTGTCTCTGCGTCAACGTTGGATCGTCGCTGAAAACAAATGGTTCCTGCCTAAATTCTTAGAACGCAGGTCGGTACTTAAGACAATAACGGCATATTCAAAAAATATTAATGCTGTTGATAATACAATGGTGATGAGTCTGTTCGATGAGCTAGACACTATTCATCGAATGAGAAAGGATTATGAAGAATCCCTCAACTATATCGGGAATTTATATGACGTCACTCGTGAACTAAAGAATGCAGATGTCAACTTGCTTGATTCTTATTATAAGATATTAAACAGAATAGTCGATGCGTCCAACGTGCTTATGCAAAAAGGTTGTGATATGATGACTCAACTGGCCGACGCTTTACGTAACGGATGGAATTATTTTAAAGAGAAGAATAAAGAGACATTGAAAAATTATAATAAGGCTTTCGTTGAGTTTTATGATACATTATATCTGTTGGAACGCGAAACTGTGACTATCATTGACAGCAATGAGAAAGACTGGTTGTTGGAACTTGATGGCGTATTGTCGCGTTGGGATGATAATATAGATAATCTGCGTAATAAAACAGCATATAATATTGTCCGTGAAAAGTTATATTATAATTCCTTACGTTCTGTTGTTGAGTATTTTGAAAATATCGATGACAAGACTGATGCTGCTGAGATTGACAAATGTGAAATCTTTAAGGAAAGAAGTGAGAAAATAGTAAAGGTATACTTGAAAAGTCTTTATCAACATTGCGCCAATTACTATATCTCAAAGGATGAAAACTTAAGTTTCTTCCAGTCAATGCTTTTTGAAGACAAGATAAATCGATTCCGTAAGTTGTGCCGCGATTTTGAAGATATGACACGTCGTGAACTGGTGGCGAGAATAACACGGATGTTGCCAGCTCTACGTAAAGAGGCGTCGTATAATTCTGATGTCGGTTTCTTGCAGAAGTGCATAAGAAATGGATGCCGGGGAATATCGATAAGAAAATTCTTTGAAACAATACCGGAATTGTTGTCGAGGATGTGTCCTGCCATGTTGATGAGTCCTTTGTCGGTGTCTCAATACTTAGGTTCCGAATGGCCTAAATTCGATTTGGTGATTTTCGATGAAGCATCGCAGATGCCGACGTGTGAGGCAATAGCATCAATATCGCGCGGAAAGAGTGTCGTCGTTGTAGGTGACGAACATCAATTGCCACCAACAAGTTTCTTTATGACTGAAAACTTCAGCGAACAACATTCAGAAAACGAAGACCTGGAAAGTATCCTTGAGGATTGTCTGGCTCTTTCAATACCTCAAAGACATCTGTTATGGCATTACCGCAGCAAACATGAAAGTCTTATAACATTCAGCAACCGTCATTTCTACAAGAATTCACTGATGACATTCCCTTCAAATGACGATATGGCGACAAAAGTTTCTTTCGAATATGTCAATGGCATTTATGAAAGAGGTTCTGGACGTAACAACAAGGAAGAAGCAAAAGCGGTTGTAGAAGAAATAAAGAGACGTCTGTCCGATAAAAAGACGTCATCGCAAAGTATTGGAGTGGTGACATTTAATGTTAACCAGCAGACCTTGATAGAAGATACTCTTAATGATATGTTGCGCAAGAATCCTGAACTGGAACTTCTCACCGCCAAGATGCATGAACCTATTTTCATAAAGAATCTGGAGAATGTACAAGGCGATGAGCGTGATGTCATTCTTTTCTCTGTCGGTTATGGTAGAGACAAGTTCGGTAAGGTCGCGATGAACTTCGGACCTTTGAATCGTGACGGAGGTGAGCGTCGTTTGAATGTGGCGGTCTCTCGCGCTCGTTATGAGATGAAGGTGTTCTCTTCGTTGCGAGGTGAAGATATCGATCTCTATCGTTCTAATGCTAAAGGTGTTAAATATCTAAGGTCGTTTCTTGAATATGCCGAACGTGGAAAAGTAGCGTTGGCACATGTTGAATATTCATCGAAACAAAAGACGAAAGATGCTTTTGTACAATCGGTGGCGAACGCTATAAGGATGAAGGGGTATGAGGTAAATACCAATATCGGTTCATCTGAATATCGCATCGATATTGGTGTCATAGATCCGGAAAATCCGGAGCGTTATATGCTAGGTCTGCTATGTGACGGATATAATTATATCATCTCTGGCAGCGCACGTGACAGGAACGTTACAACTCCTGCTGTGCTTTCGTTGCTCGGATGGCAGACTTATAATATATGGTCTGTCGAATGGTGGGATACGCCGGAACAGGTGCTTAATGCAATCATTAGAAAGATAGAACAAATAATGGCAGAACGTACCAATGAAACTTTATCTGAAGATTCTTATGATGTCGATACGGATGATTCGCAAGGACCAGATGTTGTAGCATCTGAAATTTTACCGGAAGAGAATTGCTCCGTAACATCCAATGAATATCGTATGACAAAACTGGAGATGCGTCATGTGGAAACTAGTGCGTTTTCTCAAGGAAGATATACTAGGTCGGTAATGACAAATATACAGAAAATAATAAAAACTGAAGCACCTGTAAGTCGTCAACTTGTCATCAAACGCATTTTGAATAGTTATGATGTCCGTAAAGGTCCTCGCGTAAATGCTTATCTCGCAGAGATATTTACGCAGATGGATTTGATTTCTAGCGGCACTGACGATGTCTTTTATTGGAAAGATGAAGAACAACGCGACAATTATTCTGGTTATAGGACGGCGTCGGGCAGGGAAGCATCAGAGATAGCGCCGGAAGAAGTGGCGCAAGCTGTTTCACAAGTCGTCAGAGATCAGTTCGCTATCGATGAAGAAGGACTCGTTAGAGAAACATCAGAGTTGTTCGGTTTTGCTGCCGTTAGAGAACAAGTCGCAAATTCAATGAAAAGAGGTATAGACTACGCCTTGAAAAATAATATGATAACTCTTGATGATATGAAATATAAAATCGTCAATTAAATAATGTTAACTTCGGGTTTTATCTCTATACCGAATTTCTCAAATACGCTATCCTGGATCTTTTTCATGAGGTTCAGGATTTCTTTTGGCGTGCCGCCGCCGTAATGTACCAGAACCAAGGCTTGTTTGTCCCAAACGCCGACATGGTTCTCTTTATGACCTTTCCATCCGGCTTTGTCTATCAGCCATCCCGCCGGAATCTTCACGCCTTTGTCATTAGGATATGACGGCATGTCGGGATATGTTTCTTTAAGTCGTTGAAATACTTTGAACTCAACGATAGGGTTCTGGAAGAAACTGCCGACGCTGCCGACAACGCCGACTTCCGGTAACTTCTCGGCACGAATCGTCTTTATAGCATTGGCTACATCAGAAAGAGTAGGGGAGACGATGCCGTTATTTTCTAAATATGTTTTGATGTTACCGTATTCCAACTTCAACTCGCCTTTTGTTTTTAACTTGAAATCGACGGCTACGATGAAATATTTCTTGTTCTCTTCTCGTTTGAAAATGCTGTCGCGATATGCGAAATGGCAATCTTCATTATTGAATAAAACTCTGCTTCCGTTGCTTAAGTCGATGGTATAGACACAATCGATGCAGTCTTTCACCTCAACGCCGTAAGCTCCGATGTTCTGTACCGGCGACGCACCAACGCTGCCAGGAATATCGACGAGATTCTCCAATCCGTAAAGATTATTCTTGATAGTGAAATCGACGAAGTCTTTCCAAACCTCACCCGACATACAACGAACCGTTGTGAATGATGACTGTTGTCCGTTGTCCGTTGACTGTTGACTATCAAAGATTGTTTTCCCTTTCAAATTAGAATGAATTATCGTTCCGTCGAAATATTCGTCACCGAAAAGGATGTTGCTGCCTCCGCCTAATATCAGAAACTTTTCATCATCAAATATGTTCTTTTCAATTAATTCGTCAAGTTCTATCAATGAGTTGATTTCATAAAAATGTTTTGACACAACATCAAATCCCATTGTGTTATATACTCTTAATTGCTGATGGCTGACTACTGATGTCTGATAGCTATTCATAAATTTTTTTTTTCAAAATTAAATTTTTTTTTGAAAAACTTAGACATAAAAACATTAATTTTATAAACTCAAAAAGAAGTAGAATTGAAACGCGTAATAGTATCAGTAATCAACGACTTAGTAACAGACCAGAGAGTCAATAAGTCGTGTCTCACACTTCAGAAGGCTGGTTTTGAAGTGCTGTTGGTCGGTCGTAAGCAGAGAAAAAGTCCCGATATGGATGAGCGTCCGTATCGTTCGCATAGGATGAAGCTTATCTTTGAGAAAGGTCCTTTGTTCTATGCTGAATATAATATAAGGTTATTTCTCTTTTTGCTCTTCCATCGAGCCGACTGTCTCTTGTCTAATGATTTAGATACTTTGCTTGCTTCTTTTCTTATTTCAAAAATAAAGAGAACAAAACTCATTTACGACAGTCACGAGTATTTTACCGAAGTTCCGGAATTGGTAAGTCGCCCGAAAGTGCAGAAAGTGTGGCGTACCATTGAAGAGTTCGTCTTGCCTAAGATGAAGGAGATGATAACAGTGAATGAATCTATTGCGAATCTCTTCCGTGAGAAATATGGCATCAAGGTTCATGTGATAAGAAATATTCCGATGCGTAAGATGCTTCCCGAACCGGCGTCAAAAGAAACTTTGAATCTTCCCGATGACAAACATATTCTCATACTTCAAGGCTCAGGAATCAATATCCATCGCGGCTCGGAAGAACTCGTCGATGCAATGCAATATCTCGATAATTGTATGCTGTTAATAATAGGTGGCGGCGATGTGCTTCCGATTTTAAAACAGAAAGTCGCTGACAATAATTGGGACGACAGGGTGCGTTTTTATCCTCGTATGCCATATAAAGACATGATGGCGATTACGCGTTTGGCTGAACTCGGTTTTACCTTAGATAAACCGAATAATCTGAATTATCTTTTCAGTCTTCCGAATAAATTGTTCGATTATATCCAGGCTAATGTTCCGGTAATAGCGTCGCATCTTCCTGAGATAGAACGTATAATCAGAGATTATAATATCGGAACATTCATCGAGGAACATAATCCTGAGCATATAGCTGAAAAAATAAAGGAAACGCTTTCTGATGAAGAGACATTGAAAACATGGAAAAATAATCTTAACTTCGCAGCTCAAGAATTATGTTGGGAAAACGAAGAACAAACATTGATAAAAATATATGAGCAATACATCTGAGCAACATCTTCATATCGTCAGTTTCGACATTCCATATCCAGCCAATTACGGTGGTGTGATTGATGTCTTCTTTAGAATAAAAGAACTGCATAAACGTGGTGTCAAGATTCACTTGCACTGTTTCGAATATGGACGCGAACATTCTGATTATTTGGAAAGTTTCTGTCATTCCGTAAATTACTATAAAAGAGAAACAAAGGTGACGAAGTTATTCAATTCTTTGCCTTATATAGTATGTTCCAGAGATTGCGAACAATTGCGCGAAAATCTGCGTAAAGACAACTATCCTATTTTGTTGGAAGGGTTGCATTGCTGCAGTATTTTGACACATCCGGATTTTCAGAATAGAAATGTTATAGTCCGTGCGCATAATGTTGAACATGAATATTATGAACATCTTTCAAAAGCGGAAGTGGACGCAAAGAAGAAGTTGTATCTCAAACAGGAAGTGTCGAAACTAAAAGATTTTGAGACAGTGTTATACAAGGCTAAGGCTATCTTGGCTATTTCTCAGAAAGACTATGAATATTTTTCTGAGAAATATAGAAATGTCTATAAGGTGACAGCATATAATGCTTATACAGAAGTGGATATATTGGAAGGTAGCAGCGATTATGTCTTGTATCATGGTAATCTTTCCGTGGCAGAGAATTATTCTGCTGCAGAATTTCTTGTCGAGACATTCAAGAAAATTGATGTGAAACTGAAAGTCGCAGGAATGAATCCACCTCAACATCTGGTTAAGTTGATAGAGGATGTGCCTAATGTTGAACTTATCGACAGCCCCGACGACCAGACATTGTTCGATTTGATACGTCATGCACATATCAATATTCTGGTGACGGAACAGGCGACTGGACTTAAACTGAAATTGCTGAATACATTATTCAACGGACGTTTCTGTCTTGTCAATGATAAGATGGTGAAAGGGTTGGATGTTAATGGTTTGTGTTATATTGTTAACGATGAGAATGCGATACGATTTGCAGTAGGGGAACTGATGCCACGACGCTTCGATGCTCACCAGATTGAACGCCGCAGAAAGAATATGAAAGATTTCTATAATATTGAAGAAGCTACAGACACGATAATTAAATTGATAACTGAAAATTGATAATTATGCATTATGCATTAATGAGACGTGTCAATGTATGTTTTTATTATATGTTTCATTGACGCGTCTCTACAGATTATGAATTATGCATTATGAATTATGAATTAAATAAAATCTCCATAAAATCGGCTGCAGAACAACTGAACGTCTCTGTCGTGAGCATTCATAATTGGATTAAAGACGGCTCCATGAAGACTATTGACGGTTGTCTCACCCAAGAATGTATCGACGATTTTAAGAGAGAGTATCTTAATAAAAATAAACTTTCTTCGAGAGCTAATAAACAATATAAAGATATTCATAATCATAATCAACTTACTGAAGATATATGTCTTAAAGTTAATTCTGAATTGTCGGGCGAAGAATTATCTGACTGTTACGAATCTTCACTCTCAGAATCTTATAAGAACAAAGAAGGAATCTATTACACTCCGCAATATATCGTTGAAGATATGATGCGCGATGTTGTTGATGTAAAGAATAAAACCTTCTTGGATCCTTGTTGCGGCTCAGGTAATTTCATCATAGAAGCAATAAAGAAAGGATTCTCTCCTGAAAATGTTTATGGTTTCGATATTGATGAGAATGCGGTACTTATCACTAAGAAAAGAATCAAAGACTTATGCGGTTACGAAAGCGATAATATTGTTTGTGCGGATTTTTTAAGTCAACAGTCAACAGACAACAGTCAACAGTCGTTGTCCTTTTCTCAGATTTTCAGATTTTCAGATTTTCAGATTCTCAGGTTTTCAGATTCTCAAATTTTCAGATTCGACTATATCTTCACCAATCCTCCTTGGGGAAAGAAACTTAATAAGAAAGACAAGAATAGATATTCTGAATTATATAATTCCGGTAATAGTTCCGATACATCGTCTTTGTTTTATTTCGCTTCTTTGCAATTGTTAAAAGAAAATAGCAGGATGGGTTTTCTTTTGCCGGACTCGTTCTTTAACATAACGACTTTTGAAGACGCGAGGAAGTCGTTGCTGAATCTCAATATCGAACGACTGATAGATTATGGCAAACCATTCAAAGGACTGATGACTAAGGCGATGGCGTTTGTAGCAGTCAGTTGTCAGTCGTCAGCAGTTAGCAATGATGTTTCTTGTGAGATTTATAATGTTAAGAAACATTTACGTTTGCAGAGAAGTTTCTTCGATATTCCTAAGCATATCTTGAACTTTCATATAGAAGAAAAAGAAAGTGAGATTATTCGTCATGTTTTTTCTTTGCCGCATATCACTTTGAAAGACAATGCCGATTGGGCTTTGGGAATAATTACGGGTAATAATAACAAAATATGTCGTAAGGAAAATAGAGAAGGATTTGTCCCGATTTTCAGAGGCAAGGATATTTTCAAAGATAAGATAGCGGAACCGTCTTTGTTTATTGATAAGAATTTGGAAGTCTGTCGTCAGGTGGCTGACCTTAGTTATTATAAAGCCGAAGAGAAAATAGTTTATCGTTTTATTTCCAATAAGATAATATGTCATTGCGATACCGAGCAGCGATATATATTGAATAGTGCCAATCTTTTTATTTTGAAAGAAGGTTTTCCGCTTTCGCATAAGCAGGTCGCAGATCTGTTGAACAGCGACTTCATGAATTGGCTGTTCAGAAGCATCTTCAATACGCATAAAGTCTTGCGCAGCGACTTGGAACTGCTTCCTATCTGGCATGAATATTTTCAGAAATATCCGGAGTTCTCGGAAGAAAACCTGAAGCAATATTTGGCTGTTGAACTATGAACTATGAACTATGACTATGACTATGAACTATGACTATGACTATGAACTATGACTATGACTATGAACTATGACTATGACTATGAACTATGACTATGACTATGAACTATGACTCCCCTTTACATATTAGACTTTTTTTCTTATATTTGCTTGCTTTTTTTTGACTGAGGTCGCGAGGTCATAAAGACAAACTCTGCGACTCTGCGATAAAAAAATGAGAATAGAAAGGACATACTATCTGATAATGTTTTTGTATAATATACTATTATCATAAGCTAAAACTATTTATTAAAATCTCCTAAATTATCTGATCTAATGAAAAAAATCAATCTCGGCATATTATCACTATCGCTTGCTGTTCCGGCTGCAGCTCAGGTCCAGAACGATGAACGTCCTAATGTGATTCTCATTTATGCCGATGATTTAGGTTACGGCGACCTGCAATGTTACGGAGCGAAGAACGTAGCCACGCCCAATGTCAATCGTCTCGCTGATAACGGGATACGTTTCACCAACGCTTATTCTGTGGCGGCGACAAGCACCCCGTCACGATATGGAATACTTACAGGCGAATATCCTTTTCGCAAACAAGGTACCGACGTGGCTGCCGGCGATGCAGCCATGATAATATCACCAGAACAACAGACCGTAGCTGACTTATTCAAGGAAGCAGGTTATGCGACGGCGGCATTCGGGAAATGGCATCTCGGTCTCGGAGCAGAAAGCGGCAAACAAAATTGGAACGCTCCTTTGGAACCTGCATTAGACGACATCGGATTCGATTATTCTTACATTATGGCAGCCACCGCCGACAGAGTCCCTTGCGTATTCATCGAAAACGGAATGGTCGCCGACTATGACAGCACATCTCCTATCTCAGTAAGTTATTACAAGAATTTTGAAGGCGAACCAACAGGTAAAGACAACCCAGAATTGTTATATAATCAAAGACATTCACATGGACACGACATGTCGATAGTAAATGGAATAGGTCGTATCGGTTTTATGAAAGGCGGAGGCAAGGCATTATGGAAAGACGAAAACATAGCGGACTCCATCACAAGTCACGCCCTTGGTTTTATCAATGAGAATAAGGAGAGACCATTCTTCATCTATTTCGCTACCAACGACGTTCACGTGCCGCGTTTTCCTCACGAGCGTTTCAGAGGGACGACAGGAATGGGGATGCGTGGCGATGCGATAGCGCAATTCGACTGGTGCGTGGGTGAGATTATCAAGACATTGGAAGATAACGGATTGTTAGAAAGCACCTTGATAATTTTAACCAGCGACAACGGTCCTGTCATTGATGACGGATACGACGACAAGGCAGAAGAACTGCTCAACGGTCATGACCCGATGGGCGGACTTCGTGGTGGGAAATACAGCAGTTTCGAAGCAGGAACGAGAGTCCCGTTCATAGTTCATTATCCGAAAGAAATCAAGAAAAGCAAGGTCAGTGAGGCATTGGTGTCACAGATAGACTTCTTCAATGTGATGGCTGAGTTTTTAGATATAAATCAAGAATATACTTCACCCGACGGATTCAGAAACGAACTAAGGGCATGGATGGGAAAAAACAAGAAAGGCAGGAAGTATGTAGTTCAGATGGCACAGAATCATAACCTTTCAATAAGGATGGGCGAATGGAAATACATCCCGCCATGCGAAGGTCCGGCGATGATACCTTGGGGACCAGAGATTGAGACAGGATATTCTAAAGAACCACAGTTATATCATCTGTCTTCACCATATGAAGAAGAGAATCTCAGCGAAAAATATCCTAAGCAAGTCAAGAAGATGCAAAGTCAAAACTATGAACTATGAACTATGACTATGAACTATGACTATGAACTATGAACTGATGACAAAAACAAAGGATTCTATCTTACTGACATAAAAGAACAAGCATTCTTAATGGCAAAAAGAAGAGTCAAGATTGCAAAATCGGGACAATCCGTCATTATTGAATATGATTTTGACGAAAGATATCTGTATAACGGTTTGTTAAATGTAAAGATATTCGACAAACCTTCTGAGGAATGGGCGCTATTTATATTAAATAACCGACGAAAATCCTCCTTAAAAATCAGCATGATTACGACATTGTAATCGGTCCAATTGCAAACGATGGTGTGGTTTCCTTAATTTTCAACTTTCAATTTTTAATTTAAGTCACACGTCCGTGTGCCTCTACAGGAGGTTTGATAATAATGGATGAAACTGAATTAAAACCAGTATCTCCCGTTGAGACGTACGGACGTACGTCTATAAATGACGTCTCCTAGTATCGTTAAAAAAAATCTTTTGATTTTCAACTTTTTTTCGTAACTTTTGCAAGAAAAGATAACTCGCTTAGAATAAATCGGTTGGTCGGATTGCTTGAAAATTGGGTAACAAGATAGCAACCGTTCGTTTTTCTGAGTTCTTCATTGCTTTGCCACAATGTAGTAACTCGCATCACAAAGATAATGGGGATGACCCAAAAGTCGAAAATTTACGAATTTGCGGTTGATTTATTCGGATACCTATCTGAGATGGCTTTCAAATATTCAATTCTCGCGAAGTAAAAAACACTTTTGGGTCACCCTCAACATATTAAGCAACTTTTTGCATCTGTAATATTACTTCATTTGCGTCCTTTTCAGCTTTGCTTATTTCTGTCTTATTGATGATATTTTTGTCTGAGCAGTTGGGTTTTTGTACTAATTGCACTTTACACATATTGTACAACACCCCTACAATTAAAACCATATTTTCTATAACAAGCTGCTCTTCCATTGATAGATTATTCCAATTTACACGTTTTTCACTATATGACTCAATAATATTCCGCATCTTGGTAAGTTGCTTCAAATACAATGAGCGCATACGTAATAATGTTGCATTGTATTTTTCAGCAGTTCTTTGCAAATCATAAAGATAGTTACATATATCATTGATTTTTTGTTCATTAGAAATCATTTGTTTCCATGCCTCATCCGCTTTATTTGAAAGGTTAGAACCTGTACAACTGAATATGACACCTCCGACTAATAAACCTACTCCTAATGTTGCAGCACCTAAAATCGTAGTACCTAAAGCTATACCACCACCTCCTGCGGCAAGTGAACCACCACCAAGAGCGGCAAGAGTTGCATTAGTTGCAGCAGCTCCACTTAAAGCTGAAATTGCAGTTCCTGTTGAAGCTGTACCAAGAGCCATAACAGCAGCCGTTGTTGCACCTGATGCTGCAAACCCACCAGCTGTACCTAAGGCAGCACCACCTAAACCTCCAACAAGAACACTTGCTCCAACAGATGCTTTCTTTATTTCTTCACCTTCAAATTTGGGTATAGAGACATTACCAATTTTTATATTTGCAAATTCTGGTCGGTTCTTAATTCGCTCAAACAAATCTGAGAACAGTTGAAATTCGGAAAGGATTTTCATCTCATTATTACCCAAGATATCCATAGCCTTACAAGCATTTTTATTCATCCTTTTAAGGCGAGCATTGTTTGAGTCATTCCTTTTTTGAGCCTCTTTTAACTTGTCATTGGCTTGTTTCATCTTAACCCCGCCATGAATTCCCAATCCAACCCCTGTAGTTCCTGCAACAGCAGCTGCTATTCCTAAGATTAATGGCAATGGCATAACTATTCTCCTTTCTCTACTAAATTTACTAATGACATATAAGCAGACATATAAGCATCTTCTATATTAATCGCTCGTTCTATAAATGTTCTATCTATTTCAAAAGCATTTGCCAACTGTTGCACAAGAGTCTTTTCTTCAGTGGCATAATTTCCATCAGCAAACGCCAATGCCAGTAACTCTAAAAAGATAATTCGTTTTGTTTGAGGTGTCGAATTTAAAGCAAATTCCTTAATGACACTATCAGCATCACATTGTTCATCTAAGTTGCAAACAGGAATCAGCATTTCATTAGCATAAGCAGACAAAATCTGCTTTTCAGATTCTTCAACAACGCCATCTGCCTTTATTACCGCAACGGCAAGTTTCATGAAATTATCCTTTTCTGTAGAATTCAGTAAATTTAAAAACATAGCTCTTTATTTTTAAGTTTATTACATATTTCATAGTTGAGTTTATAAAACTCATCACGGGTATATTTCTCTTTGAAAAATTGTTCGTAGCAATCGTCTATCCGACAAAACAAAGGCCTATCTTCATAAATACTGCACAGATTTCCTTTTAAGTATTTGCAAATGCCATCGCCTCTATCTAACTCAGCATAAATTGATATACCTTTGAGATGTCTGCAGCATTCTCCGCACTTATCACATTCAAACATCAGTAAAATTTTAATTTGCTGTTAGGGTCTGCCATAAAAGAATCCATGTCTTTATGGTTTCCAATCGGTGAATTAATATCTAATCGTTTACATACAGTTCGCAAGGCAAAATTAAGTTCTTGCTCATTGGCTGCGTCCTCTAAAACAGACACAGCCTCACTATAAGACTGTGCTTCCTTTTGAAATGCAGCCAAATCTATATTCATCAGTTTGGCGCAATATTCTTCCAACAACCGTGCCTGTGTTCGATAATATACTACAATATCATCAACAGTCGGAATTGAATTAAGCACTTGCACAATTTTATTGACGGCGGAATTTCTGTCCAAAAGATATAACAACGAGCAACTCAATATACCTGTAACAAGTGTGCCGCAGAATGTTTGTACAATATCTCCAACAACAGGAATTGCCGCAACACCTGTTTTTGCAATCAAATTGCCAACCATTGTGCCTGCAACAACGCTGGCTCCTGTTGCTATAATTTTTGCAGCCGCCCTAAACCGCTCTCCGAAAGGAAGAAAGTCGGGATTAAACAATAGTATTTTTGTTGCTTCAACCAACGAAGCCCATGATTGCCGGATAATCCTCACCACATTCTTAGCCGTAGTAAAGAATATATTACAAAGCGTTGTGGTCAAAGAAGCCAATACTCCTCCAACTGCGCCTTCTATGAATTTATGCCATAGTTCT